>NZ_JAHKPW010000070.1:0-15541 GCF_018860755.1 Colwellia sp. D2M02
TAACCACACGACAAAGGCTTTGCCTTGTATAAATACCCAACAAAAAGCTGCAAAAACAATCTCGAAAGATCAACAACCCCTAATATATTTTGACTATACTGGAGAATAAACCTTAATTGATTAGACACTTAGCTTAAGTGTCGCTATGCTCTTATAGTACGTAAATACCTAGGATTGTTATGATCATTTTTAAGATCTCCACCGCCGTTAGTATATTTTTCGTCATGCTATTTTCCACTAAAGCTGCGTTAAGTAGTACGCTGATTAAAGTTGTCGATCAGCATAATACTCCTTTAGCTAATGTTGTTATTGAGTACCTGCCCGCTAATATTAAGTTTAAAAAAGCAGAGCCTGCTGAAAACTTGAAAGAAAACTCTCCCCCAGTTTATGTGATGGACCAGCTTGATAAAGCGTTTGTACCTGACTTACTTGTTATTCCCAAAAATAGTTTAGTTAGCTTTCCAAATAGTGATGATATTCGTCACCATGTTTATTCTTTTTCTGCTGCGAAAACCTTTGAATTAAAGCTTTATGCAGGCCAACCTAAAGAGCCAGTACTATTTAATAATGAAGGGCTTGTAGTTATGGGGTGTAATATTCATGATGCGATGGTTGGTTATATATATGTTTCAAATAATGATGATGTTTTTATTAGTAATGAAGAAGGTGAAGCGTTAATTAATACTACATTATCTACAGGTGATAAATTACAGCTTTGGCATGCTAATGCTAAAGCTGGAATAGATAATCGCACTTTAATGGCGTTTGATAAGTTATTGATAAATAATAATGAAGTACAATTAGTATTGCCTGTTAACTCTCCAGTAGAGCGCAATAGCTTTGAAGATTTATTTTCACATGCTCACTAAGCTTAGCTTCAAAGCACAAGTTACCTGGCTATCAACCAGCTTAATTTTACTGACGGTAGTGTTTCTAACGGTAAGTAATTGGCTGCGATTTGCTGATTATGCTGAGGGACAAATTGATAACCAAATGTACTTCGCACAAAATGTGCTAGAGCAAAACCTTAATCAACAAGAAAAAATGCTCATTACTGCAGCCAATGTATTAGCCGCAGACTTTGGTTTTAAACAGGCTGTAGCGACGCTTGATAATAAAACGATAGATAGCGCACTACTTAATCATGGTAAGCGCATTAATGCCGACTTAATGATGTTATTAGATGTTGAAGGGAAATTAATCACCAGTAGCTCATCTTATGTATTTAATGCCCAAATGATTGAAAGAAACATCAATAAATTGCCCTTTCGAGATATACATGCTCGACTACTAAGTATTAATAATAATGTCTTTCAAGTGATTGTTGTTCCTGTAAAGGCTCCTAGAACCATAGCTTATACAGTTATCGGCTTTAAATTTGATAAAGAGGTATTGGTGCAATTTAAAAATTTAATTGCTCTTGATGTTACTTTAATTGATGGTGATACCATCATTGAGTCAAGTATTGAGGACGCTGTCATTAAGGAAACTTTGCTTAACAGCGCGAATGAACAATCAGTAAACCTATTATCAGCAAAATCTAATTATTTTCATAAAAAAATTCAGCTAGGTAATGCCAATAAAGTACAAGCCATATTATCAGCTTCATTACTTGGTATTTATGAAGACTTTAACCAGTTAGTGACGGCTATTTTAATTATCGCTTTAATTGTTATTTTTATTGCTATTGTTTTATCCCGCCTGTTATCACAAGGCTTAGCATCACCTTTAACTATTTTGATGAACCTCACAAAAAAGATGAGTCAAGGTGATTTTGGTGTTCCTAAGCTCGCTAAACGACTCCCTGTTGAATTTACCGAATTATATCAAGGTTTTTCAATAATGAGCTCGGCAATAGAACACCGTGAGCAAGAAATTATTTACCAAGCAGATCACGACTTATTAACCGGTTTGTATAATAGACATAAAATTGTCAGTAAAATAGAAGCGCATTTAAGTAATAATGTTCCTTTGTTACTCGTCACTTTTAATATTAAAGGCTTTAAGGCGCTTAACGATACTATTGGTGTGACCAATGCCGATGGCATATTGAAAGAAATATCCGTTAGAATTACTAAATACCTTACTGCTTTGAATATTGGTCAGTTAAATGAGGCTGTTGCCGCACGTACTAACTCCGATGAGTTTTTACTAGTGATGCCCATTGAAAGTATGGGTGAAGTAAACGGTTTAATTGAGTTATTACAAATCGAGCTCAACCTACCTTTTTGGGTTGATGATATTAAAATTAGTTTGTCGCTATATTTTGGTGTTGCAAATTCAATAGAGCACGGCGTTGATTCGCAACGTCTAATAAGGCGCTCTACTATGGCGGCTGTTTCTGCTTATCAAGAGCAACTATCTTTACGATTTTATCAAGAAGGTGAAGATGAAGCTTACCTGTATAATTTACGATTAATTGAAGAGCTAAAGTCGGCTTTAGAAAGTGAAGTCAGTCCGCTTTTTATGAATTACCAACCTAAACTCAACCTTGTTACAGGGAAAGTCGATAAACTTGAGGCATTGATTCGCTGGATAAATAAAGAAGGTGACTTTGTTAACCCCGAGTTATTCGTTGATTTAGCTGAAAAGTCAGGTTTAATTGTTACCTTAACTCGATGGGTTATTTTACATGTAATTCAACAGGTTGCGCACTGGAATCACGCTGAACATTATTTTAAGGTTTCAATTAATTTATCAGCGCAAGACATTCAGCATGAGGAATTTATTGAGTACTTACTGACAACGGTTAGGGATTATCAGGTTAAACCCCAACAAATAACGCTAGAGTTAACAGAAAGAGATTTGGCAGAAAACGAAAAATTAGTAGCCTCACGCTTAGAACACTTGAAATCTTTGGGTTTTGAGGTATCTGTTGATGACTACGGTATTGGTCAGTCTTCATTAGCTAAGTTAAAAAACTTACCAGTTGATGAGTTAAAAATAGATAAAGTGTTCATTTTAGCTCTAGATCAATGTAAAAAAGATCAAGACATTGTGTCATCAACGATTTCTTTAGGGCATAAACTAGGGCTTAGAGTGGTAGCTGAAGGAGTCGAAAATAAAGAAAGTTTGGCGTTACTCGCTAAATTTAATTGTGATTATGTGCAAGGCTATTATTTATCTCGCCCTGTAACTGCGGAGAAATTTATTCAGTGGTATGAAAGTTATGAACCATCTATTTAGCGCATTACTGTTATCACTGGCTATGATTCCTACACTGAGTACTGCTAAGGGAAAAATACTAGCGACGCCAGGGGTTGCACAAGTTGAGGGAGCTGGCGGCGGCGGTTTAGTGCCATGGGCACAATTAGCGGGCTATGCTAGCGAAGATGAAATTGCGTTGTCTGCTTTTTGTACTCAGGCAACGGTGAGCGACTTTAAATTAAATAGTTGTGGTGCACAAGTTAATTTATACGACAGGGTAGAGGTTTCGTTTGCTCAACAAAATTTTGATGTTGATCCACTATCATTAACCCTTTCACAAAATATTATCGGCCTTAAATTACGGTTGTATGGTGATTTAATTTATAGCTCTTGGCCACAGTTGTCACTAGGTCTTCAACATAAATCTATTGCAGATAATGACATTGCTTATGCGTTAGGCGCTAAAGAAGATAGCGGTACAGATGTTTATTTAGCGGCAAGCAAACTACATTTAGGCTTGTTGGCAGGGTATAACGTTTTGTGGAATACATCTATTCGATACACTAAAGCCAATGAAATGGGGTTGCTTGGTTTTGGTGGTCCTACTGAATCTGGTGCATTACAGCTAGAAGCATCGGTTGCAGTCTTACTTAATAAGCATATTGCTATTGGTACAGAGTATCGGCAAAAGCCTGATAATTTAGGCTTAAAGGAAAGTGATTGGCGTGATGTTTTTATTGCCTGGTTTCCTAATAAACATATTAACCTAACTTTAGCTTACGTTGATTTAGGCACTATTGCCGCAGTGCCTGAGCAAACAGGCTGGTATCTTTCACTCTCAGGCTCTTATTAATGCTTAAATATTTTAACAGTATACTGATAATACTATTACTGGCCCTTATTGGTGGCTGCAGTGGTAATAAAGCAACGAGTCAAAATAATTTATATTACGACGTTGGTGAGCGGCAAGGAATTGAACGCTTGGTTGATGCTTTTATTCAGCGCATTGGTCAAGATGAAACTATATTGCCTTATTTTGCTAAATCGAGTGTGTCGCATTTTAGAGCAGGCTTTATTGAACATTTTTGTGATGTGGTTGGTGGCCCATGTCAGTATCAAGGAGATACTATGAAAGATATTCATACAGGTATGAGTATAAATGAGGCGAGTTTTAATCGTATTGTTGAGCTGTTAATTTTAGCAATGGAGGATGTGGATATTAGTTATCCAGTGCAGAATAGAATCCTTGCCAGATTAGCGTTATTACGAAGTGAAGTTATCCATATTTAACACCAGAATACTTTTAGCCCCAAATAAAATTTTGGCAGCCTTAAAAACTAACGACTATATTTAGATAACGCTTCATTCAGATATTAACTGAATGAAGCGTTATCACCTTCAAATGGACTTTAAAGGTATTTAACTTTTACTGGCTATCTATATTGAGGCTTACATGCTTAAAAATTTAAAACTCTCTGCTCAATTAAACATATCATTTACACTTATCCTCTTGCTATTAATTGTTATTTCAGTGCTCTCCTATCGTGGCTTGAATCAAGGGTATAGCAACTTTACTAGCTATAGAGGTTTAGCTGTTGACACTAATTTAGCAGGAAGAGTACAAGCGAATATGCTAATGGTTAGGTTAAATGCTTTAAAGTATTTGGGAGCATCAACACCAGAGGTATTAGCCGAATATAAAGAGAGATTAGCGCGAATGGATAGCTTTTTAATGGAGGCTAAAAATAAAATTAAAAACCCAACAAGAGCGGCTGATATTAATAGCGTTATTACCCTTATTGGTGACTATAGAAGCGGGTTTGATCAAATCGTTAGCCTTATTGCGTTACGCAACGATATTGTCAATAAAGAGCTCAATCCATCAGGTCGCAGTATGAGAAAAAATATAACAGCGCTTTTAGAGCTTACCCATAAAAATGGGAATACTAGTGCGCATTATGCTATAGCCAAAACAGAAGAAGCGCTTTTACTTGGTCGTTTATACGTAGTGAAATTTCTCGTCACCAATAATAAAGGCGATTATGAGCGGGCTCAGTTAGAGTTAGGTGAAAACCTTGTCCGAGAAAAGAACCTACTTGTCGGGCTATTAAGCTCTAATCAAGAAAAAGATTATCTTCGTCAATTTGAACAAAACTATAATAGTTATTTATCTGCATTAGAGAGCGTCTATGATGCTATTGTTCAACGCAACGACATTATTGACAATACGCTTAATCGTATAGGGCCAATCGTTGCTGATAAAGTTGAGAGTGTAAAACTTTCAGTAAAAAAAGAGCAGGATCTACTCGGGCCAAGTGCTCAAAAAAATGCTGAGAACTCTGTCTCTTTAGTTATGTGGGTATCGTTAATAAGTGTTGTTTTAGGGGCGACTATGTCTTGGTTTCTTAAAGAAGCAATTAAACGCCCTGTTGGTGGTGAGCCTTTAGAAATAGCGAATATTACTCATTCAATTTCAGGAGGGAATTTAACTTACGACTTTGGTGATACACAAACAGCTACGGGTATATATTTAGCGATTGCTGAAATGACAAATAAGCTCAAAGAACTTATCGGGGGAATTGTCGAAACAGGCAATGAAATAGCCAGTAGTGCCAATCAAATGTCTGTTGTTTCAGATCAAACAAGTGATGCGGCAATGGCACAAAAAGAGTTAACTACACAAGTGGCTGCTGCTATTAATGAAATGTCATATAGTATTCAAGAAGTTGTTAAACATGCAGCTGACTCATCTATGGCTGCATTTGAGGCAAAAGGAAAAGCTGAAAAAGGTAAAGAGGTGGTAGATGGCACTATAGCCTCTATTGAAAACCTTGCGAGTAGCGTCGAAGAGTCAGTAGAGGTTATTAAATCGCTTGAGAAAAACTCGCTTGAAATAGGCACTGTTGTGCAAGTAATACAGAGTATTTCAGAGCAAACTAATTTACTCGCGTTAAATGCAGCTATAGAGGCAGCACGTGCAGGCGAGCAAGGGCGAGGTTTTGCTGTTGTTGCTGATGAGGTGAGAGGGTTAGCGCAAAGAACACGTGCGGCAACCAGCGAAATACAAGACATGATTCAAACTCTGCAAACTGGAACTAATGATGCCGTAAAAGTCATGAATGAAAGTAAAGATGAGGCGCAAGAAACCGTAGGGAAATCTAAAGAGACTGGTGATGCGCTTGCGAGTATTTTAGAAACCATTAATTTAATTAACGATATGAACACACAAGTTGCTACTGCAGTAGAAGAGCAGTCGGTTGTCGCGAGTGAGATCAATAGCAATATCACTTCAATCAGTGACTCAGCAGAAGTTACCGCTAATGGTGCTAGTGAAACCGCAGAATCGAGCCAGCACATGTCAAGCTTAGCTCAAAAACTTCAAACATTAGTCGGTGGCTTTAAAGTTAGCTAACTTTACTTTAGGTTAACTGCTTATCGTCAGTTTTAAGGCAGCTGTTTACTAAATGCAGTTGCCTTTTTATTACCGCGCCCAAATATTGCTCATATATTTATAGGCGTCCTGTTTAATATGATAACTTGTCTTTGAATATGAGCTTTTTCATTTAATTGTATGTTATTAATAGTAATCTAGGGTAGAACCCTTGTATTATCGTATATAATTTACACCTAAGGAATAAAGTTGTGAGTGAACGTCTACCTATTAATATTGAAAAGTCTAATGAGCTCATCACATTAACCCAAGGGAAGATACACTCAGTAACTAATAAACTAGAAGCACAGCTAAACTTCCAAACCATGATGGCAAACTGGTATGGAGATGAAGACAACATTATTGATATTTCTTTATGGCTTTATACGGCAACTGAATTTGATAGCGTGAAAGTGCAATTTCATGACACTCACGAGCTAAAACATTTTTCTGATGATGTTTTTAGTATATTCACACCTGTTCATGGTGGTGGTTTAAATTGTTATATTATGATCACTGAAGCTGAGTTAACCTTAGTTGCGAAGCACCCCAAAGTATTACTGCCTCTTTTAACCACTAAATTAACCAAGGTGTTAGGGCTTATTGCTAAGCAACTGGCCTATCCAGAATTACCTTAATATTTGCCCGAGATTCAATATTAATGGCTATTAGTCGAACCCGTTTAGATCGCTTTATTAGTGAACACTGCCAAGTTAATCGAAAAGCCGTGCGGCTGTACCTTGCTCAACAGCGTATAACGGTTGACGGTATCATTATCAAAAACGTAGCTCATATTGTTGATAAGTTTTCTCTTATTTGTATGGATGACAAAGTACTACAAGCCAATGAAGCCCGATATATTATGCTTCATAAGCCTATAGGTGTTGTATCAGCCACAAAAGATGAGCAACATAAAACCGTGATCGATTTATTACCTTACTCAGATAAGCGTGAATTACACATTGTTGGGCGTTTAGACTTAAATACTTCTGGACTAGTTTTACTCACCAATGACAGTCGTTGGTCTGAAGCGTTAACCCAGCCAGAAAGTAAAGTTGAAAAAGTTTATCAAGTGACACTGAAGAACCCCTTAACGAGTGATTATATTCAAGCATTTGAACAAGGAATGTACTTTGAATATGAAGGTATTACTACTTTACCCGCTAAGTTACGAATTTTAACGAGCCACAGCGCCGAAGTAGTTTTACTTGAAGGTCGTTACCATCAAATAAAACGGATGTTTGGTCGTTTTCGAAACCCCGTGGTTGCCTTACATCGTAGCGCTATTGGTCAACTTAGTTTAGATTATTCGCTCAAGGTTGGCGAAAGTCGGCTGTTAACTTCGCAGGAAGTTGCTATGATTAATAATAACTCGTAATTATGTCACTCGCATTTGAAAATAGCCTGAGTATAATACTAAGTTCAACCGTTCCTAAATTCAAAATAACAATTACTTTTTAAGTGTAACTGGAAGATATTAATGAATAAATCACTATTTTTAGCATTACCGTTAGGTTTCTTATTAGCGAGTTGTTCTAGCTCCGAGAATACATGTGAAGATATAACTTTAGCCTCAGAACAAATTCAAGAGTGCCAAGCTTTACACCGTAAAATAATTAATGCAAAAGGTGATGTGTTAATCAGAACCGAATTAGAAAGGCGTTATCAGCAAGACTGTATTGAGATTCGTTACTATCGTGATGAGCATCAAGCTGCTATTTGTGGTAACAAGCATAAACTAGAAGAGATTAAGCAAAAAGCTAAGAAAGAGGCAAAAGAAATACAAGAATAAATTTAGTAATTACCTAGCATTATTCACGATAAGCAATGGTAGATTTTAGTGTATAAATAGTTCATTATACTGAATAATAATTTAGTTGGATGATTGATTTCCAGAGTTGGCTTAATGTCGCGTCTGTCGCTAAAATGGCATAAAATCTAGCTCTAATAAAGATAACGTTGGTTTGATGGGTAAAATAGACAATAAGTGCGATCAACAGACTGAAGTAACGAACCACTCTGAAGATATCGAATTACTGCGTCAAAAAAATGATGACTTGCAAGCTCGTTACACAGCATTATTTCGTTTAAATCAATTATCTCAAGAGTGTGATGAACTTAATCACTTCTATGCTCAAGTACATCGAACAATTGCTTCACTAATGACCGCAGAAAATTTATTTATTGTTTTATACGATCAAACATTTTCCTTACTTGAGTTTGTTTATTATATTGATGAAGTTGATGAGTGTCCTGAAGGAAAAATAGATTTCGCAGATTATGAAGGCTCTTTTACATCCTTAGTTATAGAGTCTAAACAGCCCTTACTTGTAACTCCTGAAATAGATCAACAGTTGCAAGATAATGCGCTGGTAAAAGAGTTTGGTGTACGTGGTACCGATTGGTTAGGTGTACCGTTATTGCATAACGACTTGGTTATTGGTGTTATTGCCGTGCAAAGTTATAGTGAAAGTGTACGCTACCAAGAAGCCGACTTAAAGTTACTGACCTTTGCTGCCCAGCATGTTGTTGGCGCTATGGTGCGTTTGCAAGATCAACAACGTTTGAAAAATGCGGTTAATGCACGCACTAAAGAGTTAATGGCACAAATTCGTGAGCGTGAAAAAGCTGAAGTATTACAAGAGTCGTTATATAAAATTTCAGAATTGAGTACTGATGTTAATCTTGATATTAATACGTTTTACAGTAGCGTACACGATATTATTGGTAAATTAATTAACGCAAAAAACTTCTTTATTGCAAAGTATAATATAGAAGAAGAGTTATTAGAGTTTTGCTACTACGTAGACCAAAAAAAAGATGATCTAATTGAAGAGTTCAAACCGCGAAAGTTATCGAACCGTTTTTCTGAGCTAGTCTTACGTAATCGCAAAACTGTTTTACTCAGTTATGAAGATATGCTTGAGCTGTATAAGCAAGGCAAAACACAAAAACCTCATAAAAATATATATTCCTGGCTAGGTGTACCATTAATTTATTCCGATAAATTATTAGGTGTAATGGTTATTCAAAGTTACGAAAGTAAAACTATGTACACCGAAGGTGATGCTGAGTTATTGAACTTTGTTTCTAACCATGTTTCTGCAGCAATTAAGCGTAGAGAGTTAGCTGATTTTGAGCGACGCACTCATGAGCTATTAGAGCAACAAGTGAAATTAAGAACGTTAGCGCTTGAAGATGAAATAACTCAACGTAAACAAGCCGAAAAGCTATTAAAACATACAGCTGCTCACGATAGCTTAACGGGTCTTCCTAATCGCACTGTTTTCATTGACTTACTTAGCCACGCTATTGCTAGTCGTAAACGTAATACTGACTTTTCATTTGCGGTACTTTTTTTAGACTTAGACCGTTTTAAAGTAGTTAATGACAGCTTAGGTCATCATGCAGGCGATACGTTATTAAAAATAATTGCAACTGAATTACAAAGTATCGTTCGAGAAAAAGACACGGTAGCGCGCCTTGGTGGCGATGAGTTTGTTATTTTAATTGAAGATATTGACACTCAAGGAGAGGCATTTGACGTTGCCGATAGAATAACAGAATTCCTTAGCCAGCCTTTTACTATTGAAGATCAATTAGTTTATACCGGCACAAGTATTGGTATTCTTTTTGATGATGACCGTTATGATAGCGCGGATCTGATGCTAAGAGACGCTGATACGGCAATGTATCACGCTAAAGATAGCGGTAAAGGGCGTTATGAAGTTTTTGATGCTAGCATGCATAAAAAAGTTCAACACGCGTTAAGTATGGAAGCTGATATAAGAGAGGCCATTAGCAAACAAGAGTTCATTCCTTATTTTCAGCCTATTTTGCGCTTAGATAATGAAGAATTACGCGGCTTTGAAGCACTGGCCCGTTGGCAGAGTGACAAGCGTGGCTTCGTGTATCCTAATGACTTCATTCCGTTAGCAGAAGAAACCGCACTGATCCAAGCTATTGATATGCAAATAATCGAAAGAGCTTGTCAGCAAGTTCGTACTTGGCAATTAGAGCTTGGGTGTAGCGAGCTTTATGTAAGCTGTAATTTATTCTCTCAACAATTTTTTAGTAGCAACTTACCGAATCAAATTAAACGAATTTTACAACGCTCTGGCTTAGCGCCTAAAAACTTGCGTATAGAATTAACTGAGCGTGCTTTATTAGAAAATACTGAAATTGTTTTAACCAATATGCAAGCGCTGAAAGAAATGGGCGTAAAATTATTGCTGGATGATTTTGGTACGGGTTACTCAAGTTTAAGTTACCTACATCGCTTTCCGCTTGATGTTCTAAAAATAGATCGCTCTTTCATTAGTAATGTTCATGAGCACGATAATCATAGAGCTATTATTAAAACCATTGTTGATTTAGCGACCAATTTACAAATGGCAACGGTAGGCGAGGGCATTGAAAACTTAGCCGATGCCGAGCTCTTACAACAAATGGATTGTATGTATGGGCAAGGCTATTATTTTGCTAAACCTATGTCTGCTGTTCAAGCGAGTGCGTACATACAAGAAAAAATACAAACCAACTCAATATTGAAGTGATTTGCTGTTTTAAACCATAAGCTAATGTGTCTTAATTCTTCTGGATTATTAAAAGTGATATAAAGATGCTTATCAGAATAAATATAGACGACTTATTATATAAATTACATCGCTATTTGTTACTCCCTAACAGCTAAGCTTTTTTATTTTTGCACCCGTTGAAATAATAAGAGAGCAGCTACAACTTATTAAAAACCATGTGTAATGCTGTGTTTTATTCTAAATTCAGTTTTTTATATGGGTAAAACTGGAATTTAACCAGCACATTCTGTCGAATACCTCCTAAAATGCGCCAATAATTGTATGCTGTCTAATACGATGAAAGAAGATCATTTTTACATACATTTTGTTAAAGTGATTAAGTAGATTATGTTACTACTATCTTTCTTTAAGAAAGTAACTATTAATACAACGAGACGTTTGATCATGAATCGCTCAAACGTTTAAAACACAAATCTTCAAGTAGGTTGGGTATATCTATATTCGTTACTATAACTAGGTATAACTTAATTTACTTTTAAGGATATTTACATGCTTTTTACTGATTCACTACAAACTGATTGCCCAATTCGTCAAAAAATTCGCGAGTTCTATCGTATTGATGAAAATATTGCTGTTGATCATATTTTACCTGCCGCAGAGGTAAATGTGAGTGCGCGTAGTCGTGCATGGGATCGTGCTCGCCGCATGGTATTGCAAATTCGTCAAGACCAAGAGGGTAATGGTGCAATCGATGCATTATTAAACGAATACTCACTTTCATCTGAAGAAGGTGTGGTATTAATGTGTTTAGCCGAAGCGCTATTACGTGTACCAGATAAGCATACACAAGATGTATTAATTCGTGACAAAATATCAAAAGGTCAATGGAGCTCACACTTAGGCTCTAGTGAATCATTGTTTGTAAACGCTTCATCATGGGGGCTTTTAGTTACTGGCTCTATGGTAGATTTTGCCGACAAACGTAAAAAAGACCAATTTGGTTTATTGAAAAAAACCATTGGTCGTTTAGGCGAGCCTGTAATTCGTAAATCAATGAACTATGCCATGAAAGTCATGGGTAAACAGTTTGTTATGGGTGAAACCATTAAAGCCGCTACTGAGCGTGCAGCCACCAAAGAACAACAGGGATATGTGTACTCATACGACATGCTCGGTGAAGGTGCACGTACAATGGCTGATGCTGAGCGTTACTTAAAATCATACCAAGACGCTATTGATGCAATTGGTAAAGTGGCCGTAGCATCAGGTAAAAATAATCCGCGTAAAGTACCAGGTATTTCAATTAAGCTATCTGCTATTCATCCACGTTATGAATTTAGTCATCAAGGTCGAGTAATGGCAGAGTTGGTGCCAAAGCTTAAAGCACTTTGTTTACAAGCTAAAAAATACAACATTGGTCTAACGGTTGATGCTGAAGAGTCTGAGCGCTTAGATATTTCATTAGATATTATTGAAGCTGTATTTACCGATAGCGAGCTAGGTGACTGGCAAGGTTTTGGTTTGGCGATGCAAGCTTACCAAAAGCGAGCTATTTATGTTGTTGAATGGTTACGCGACTTAACATTACGCAGTGACCGTAAAATGATGGTACGTTTAGTTAAAGGCGCGTATTGGGATACTGAAATTAAAAACGCCCAAAAAGATGGTTTAAGTCATTTTCCTGTATTCACACGTAAATCATCAACAGATGTTTCTTACCACGCGTGTGCTAATAAATTGCTTGAATATCGTGACACTATGTATCCGCAGTTTGCGACACATAATGCCTACACCGCAGCAACTATCATCGAATTAGCAGGTGACGACAAAGAAGGTTTTGAATTCCAATGTTTACACGGTATGGGAGACTCTTTGTATGATCAAATCGTGCGCGACGAAAGTATCCAATGTCGAATTTATGCACCAGTTGGTCATCATGAAGACTTACTCGCTTATTTAGTAAGACGTTTATTAGAAAATGGTGCTAACTCTTCATTTGTTAATGCCATTGTTGATGAAAGTCAGCCAGTTGAAGCATTACTTGCCGATCCTGTTGAGAAAACTCAACGCCTAAAAGAAAAATATAATACCCAAATTATTAAGCCGATTGACTTATACGGTGAAGAGCGTGATAACTCTAAAGGTTTAGACTTAACCGATGTTAACGAAATCACTCCGTTAAAAACAGCGTTAGATACATGGTTTGAAGATCACTTAATAACCGAGCAAGATGTACCTGAAGGTGCTAATGCTGTTAGAAACCCTGCCAACCATACTGAGGTTATTGGCTTTCACCAGCACCATAATGCTGATGAAATGTTAGCAATGATCGATAAAGCTGATACCGCCTTTATTGAATGGTCAAAAACACCGGTAAGTGAACGTGCAGCTTTATTATGTCGTATTAGTGATATTTTAGAACGTCATATGGACGAGCTAATCGCCCTTTGTATCAAAGAGGCTGGTAAGGTTGCTCAAGATGGTATTGATGAAGTACGTGAAGCTGTTGATTTTTGTCGCTATTACGCAGCAAGAGCGGTGAAATTAAGCGAAGATGATCGTCTTGAACCACGTGGTGTTGTTCTTTGTATTAGTCCATGGAATTTCCCTCTAGCTATATTTTTAGGTCAAGTTGCCGCTGCTATTGCTACAGGTAATACAGTATTAGCAAAACCTGCTGAACAAACAGGTTTAATTGCCTTACGTGCTATTGAACTAATGAAATCAGTAGGTTTACCTGAAAACGTTGTACAAGCGGTTATTGCTCGCGGTAGCGTGGTTGGTAGTACTATTATTCCTGATGCTCGTGTACAAACAGTTATGTTTACTGGATCAACTGAAACCGGCACACGTATTTCGCAAACTTTAGCAGAGCGAGGTGGCGATCAAGTACCACTTATTGCTGAAACGGGCGGCCAAAACTGTATGGTTGTTGACTCAACCGCGTTACCTGAGCAAGTGGTTGACGATGTTATTTCATCGGGCTTCCAAAGTGCGGGTCAGCGTTGTTCAGCATTACGCGTTTTATTCTTGCAAGATGACATTGCTGATAATGTGATTACTATGCTTAAAGGTGCATTAGCAGAGCTACACATAGGAAACCCAGCAAACTTAAGCACGGATGTTGGTCCTGTTATTGATCAAAAAGCACTAGATGCGTTAAATGCACATGCAAGCTATATGAGTAAACATGGCAAGTTGTTGTACCAATGTGAATTTTCAGAACAAGTGGTTGATGAAAAGGGTCACTTCTTCTTTGCGCCGCGTTTATATGAAATTGATGATATTAGTGTTCTTAAGCAAGAAGTTTTTGGTCCTTGTGTACATATAGTTCGCTTTAAAGGCGAAGATATTGAAAACGTTATTGAAAAAATTAATGGTACTGGTTTCGGCTTAACTATGGGGATTCATACTCGTATTGAACATCGTGCGGTTGAATTAGCTAAGTTATCTCGAGCGGGCAATATTTATATTAACCGTAACATGATTGGTGCTATTGTTGGCGTACAGCCTTTTGGTGGTCGTGGTCTTTCTGGTACAGGCCCTAAAGCGGGTGGTCCAAACTATTTAACACGTTTAGTAAAAGAAAAATCAACCCCAGATGCTGATGAGGTAATTTTCCCAGAGAAAAAAGAAACACGTTTAACGGATGACGCACAAGGGGAACATGAAGCTATTCGTATAATGGATAAAGCGAATTGGGCTGAACAAGAGTGGCGTTTAACAGACTTAAATACGCGAATTTCTTGTGTACGCCAATTACTGGCTAAAATTTCTCACGTTGAGATTGTTGACGATTTAGCCGATAACTTAAATAGAACAATTACCTCCGCACGCTCTCAGTTAATTGATATTGAAAAGCGTATGCGAAGAGCTCAAGAGTTACCTGGACCTACGGGCGAGTCTAACATCTTGTACTTAGAAAACCGCGGTAACATTATTTGTTATGCCGATGAAGATGTTAACTTCCACTTCTGGGTGCTTTCTGTTGTGACGGCATTAGCAACAGGTAACACCGTTGTATCAGTTGTATCAGACTTATTTTATCAAGAAGCATTGGCTTTTAGAGATAAGTTTCTTGCAACTGGCGCAGGTAAAGATGTATTTCAAGTTGCTAAATTAACTCACTTAGAAGCAATGCTAGCGCACCCTGCACTTGCAGGTGTCGTGGTAGATAGTCTTTGTAATAGTAAGCACTATATTAGTGAGAAGTTAGCGCAACGCCCAGGTGCTATACTGCCAGTTATTAGTTCTGAATACTTTGATAATCTAATTCAGCGTCTAGTAACAGAAAAAACAATTAGTATCGATACTACAGCCTCAGGTGGTAACACATCATTAATGACAATGATTGAAGCTGAAGAGTAAGCGTTAAATCGTTTATTTAATCTGAACTCGGTTTAAAAGATATTTAACAAATTGAAAT
>NZ_JAHKPW010000070.1:15603-28844 GCF_018860755.1 Colwellia sp. D2M02
TTTTCTTCTTTTCATATGATAAGCAATGCAAATTTCGCGTCAATAGCTGACCTATTGCAAGTAAATTTAACGAAGAAGTTAGGAAAATTAGCTGCTAGAGAAACATTTGTTAAGCCGAGCTCTGGTTATTTAGACTGCTATGATAAAGGCGCAATCATTTGATTGCGCTTTTTTTTTAGAATTTTATATGGCAATATTCAAAAATTACCACATAACGTAAGTGCTTTATGTCAAATTCCAAAAGAAAACCTTTAGATCGTATTGATAAAGTTATTTTATCCACCTTACAAGGTGATGGGCGAATCTCTAATGTTGAGCTTGCTAAAAAAGTAAACCTTAGCGCAAGCCCTTGTTTAGACAGAGTAAAGCGCTTGGAGAAAGAGGGCTATATTGAGCGTTACGGCGCTTTTTTAAATGCAAGTATGCTTAATTATGGTATGACTGCTTTTATTCAGGTCACACTTAATTGTACAACATCAGATGCATTCAAGTTATTCAAAAAAGAAATCGTTACCATAAAAGAAGTGGTTGAGTGTCACTTAATTGCAGGTGGTTATGACTACCTTTTAAAGATTCGATTTGCTGATATTGCTAATTATCGTCTAGTGTTAGAGAAAATAGGCGACTTACCGGTTATTTCACAAACCAGTACCTATATGGTAACGGAACAAGTGAAACGCGATAGCGGAGTGCCATTAGAGTAACAATTCTGTATGCTCGTATTGCTAGTCTAATTACAAATAGAAGGGATAACAATGAACGTACATGATTATGCATTGCAAGCTAATGGCTCTTTTGCATTACCTGATGCCTGCTTTAAAGTAAAAGCATTAATGGAAGACGAAACCGCTGAAATTGCTAATTTTGCTGATGTAATTGGTACAGATCCTTCAATGACATCAAGGTTATTGCAAATAGCCAATAGTGCTATTTATAGCTTCCCTGGTGAAATAAGTACTATCTCTCGTGCTATTACTATTATTGGTACACAAGCCATTTATAACATGATGCTGGTTGATGTTGCCGCTTCCGCTTTTAAACACTTTGAAAACCAAGCGATAGATCTAAAGCGATTTTGGCGAATGAGTATTTATTGTGGTTTAGTTTCTAAAAATTTAGCCATTAAAGCAGGTATCAGAGATATTGAACGCTTGTTTGTCGCAGGTTTATTACAAAATTTTGGAGAGTTGTTAGTTGCTAAAATAACCCCCGAAATTGCTCAACATTGTGAAAAATACACCAGTGATGATTTGCCTTGGCAGCGACAGCAACAGGTATTAGGTTTTACTTATACCGATATTTCTGCAGACTTATTAAAAATTTGGCAGTTACCAGAGAAAATAATAATGCCGATTCGATTTTTTAATCAGGCGCAAGATATTCAAATAAATAAAGATGTGAAAGTGCTTTATTTGGCCTCTCGATTAGCGCTAATTGATAGTAATAGCGATGAGTTTACTAATGAGGCTTTAATCGATAACGATTTATGTGACGCACTTGGGCTATCTAGTGATGATTTAACACAAGTTAACGAAGTAGCATGTGAAGAGGCGGGGAGCATTTTAGCATTAATGAACCCTAAGTTATTTTCCCAGTAAGTCAACTAAGTATAAAATAAGACGGCGGACTATTGGAGTCGGTCATTTCAATCGATTATTTTAGTTAATGATTTCAGTTAATGATTTCAGTTAATGGTTTCAAGCAGTTATTGAAATAGCGCTTATTGAGGTGCTTTTTTGGGAATATCGGTTTGATAAGCTTCTTTATAGGCACGATTAAAGTCTTCAATATCAGCTTTATCAATATAATGGCTATGCGCTTCGTAAAAAGCGTGGGTTTTATATAGTTTTCTTAATACGTTATTAATATCGGCAATCACCTCTTTGCCGAATTCGCTTTTATTGCACGCAATATGTCCTGTGATATAGCTAGGCATATTGGCAATTTCAAGAGAGACTAAATCCATCTCAATAGAAAGAGTATTTAAAGACTCCTTAATCATGGTTGGGTAGTCAATAATATAGTTAATACGCTCTTTAAATAGCATCTTGATCAATGATCTAGAGCGATTTCCTCCACCTCGAACAATAATGTTGTGCGCATTTAAACTCGCTATTTGTTCATCTAGCATAGTACCAAAAGAGCGACCTTCATCAACGCCTAATAAATTTTCATGATTTTCTGAAAATAAACTCGATAAGTTTAGTAATTGCTGTTGTTCGTTTAATGCCGAAAGCGGTATTTTTGAAAATGTATTTTCTTTTTTATAATAAAGGTGTAAATCTAAGTAAATATTAATGGGTAAGCTATAAATGAACTTTTCTAAACGTTCGGGCGTTTTTATTCGATTTGGCGCGCAACTATTGGGAAGCTTTTCTAATAAGCGATTAATACTTGGTCCTTGAGCGAGATGTACTTTAAATTGATATTGAGGCAGGTTTTCCATTAATAGCCTAATAGTATCATTGGCGGTAGAAAGCTTTTCACTACTAGGTCTTAGTAATGTTTCATGATCATTTACTTCATTTGTTAACCAATATAGTTCCACATTGTCTTGCGTACTTGCATTAGACAATTGGCAAAAAAACAAAGATAAAGCACAAAAATAAAAAGTAATGAAGCGCATTGATAATATTAAGTTATTTTATAATTAGTACTTTATTTTAGCTGAATCCGTACTTTTTTCACACCGATTATATATCATTTTATTATCGTTTTTAGCCTAACGTATATGATGTGTCATTGTTTTATTTATGACAGCCCGTAGTGGTTAATAATGTAACGCTCAGTAAATAAAGGTTTTTAAAAGCAAGACAAATTTAATAAAGCTTGTTAGCATCAAATGTAATAATTATTAGTCCATTACAATAAAAAATAAAGGAAGACTATGGCAGCCTCTAGAGAGCATTTTAGCTCACGCATTGGGTTTATTTTGGCGGCCGCTGGCTCAGCGGTTGGAATTGGGAATTTAGTGGGTTTTCCTGTTAATGCAGCTAAAAATGGCGGCGGTGCCTTTTTAATACTTTATGCTTTATTTGTTTTTTTGATTTGTTTACCTGTGATGATTGCCGAAATGGCGGTTGGTAGGAATACCGCTAAAGAGCCTGTTGGGGCTTTCAAAACTTTGAGTCAAGGCAATAAAGCTTGGGGAGTTGCAGGCTTACTTGGTGTATTAACTCCGTTTATGATTGCGGTGTTTTATATGGTGATAACCGTCTGGATTTTTGGTTACATCGTTTTAACGGTAACCGGGAATTTAGATTACTTAGCCAGTGGTGCGGGCTTTGGTGAATTCATTAACAGTCCTTACCTTTTTGTTGCCTTATTCGCTGTGGCGGGTATTGTCAGCTTTATTTTAGCGGCAGGGGTGAAAGACGGTATTGAAAAAGCGGCTAAAACATTAATGCCAGCTTTATTCGGTATGTTGATTATTATGGTGGCTTTTGTCTTAACGTTAGACAATGCTATGGCAGGTATTGAATTCTTTTTAATCCCAGACTTTAGTAAGTTAACACCAGGGGTTATTAATGGTGCGCTATCCCAGGCATTTTTCTCATTGTCTTTAGGTATGGGGATTTTACTAACCTATGGCTCTTATATAAACAAGCAAACCAATATTCCTAATTCTGCAAAACTCGTCGCTATTACCGATACTTCGGTCGCTTTTATTGCGGGTTTGATGATTTTACCTGCCGTATTTTCCTTTAACCCTAATGTTAATCCGAGCGAGTTAAGTGATAGCTCAGTTTCATTAATTTTTACCTTTCTTCCTAAGATATTCTTAGCGTTGCAAACCTCTATTGGTTATGTAGGTGCAAGTAGTGTCGCGACATTCTTTTTTCTTTTAGTTTTTTTTGCGGCGATAACATCATTAGTTTCAATCATTGAAGTACCGGTTTCTTACTTAGTGACAGAGAAAAAGCAAACGCGTAAAAAAGCATTAGGTTACCTAACACTTACCGCAGGGGTCTTAACCTTGTTTGCAACAGTGTCGTTTGGTATGGTGCCATTTTTTAGTGAATTTACCAGTTATGCAGGTAAAACAAAGTCTTTCTTTGATGTGGTTTATGATGTTTTCTACGATACCATTTTGCCATTGAATGGCTTTTTATTATGTATGTTTGTTAGTTATCGTTGGAAGAAAAAGCAGCTATCTGAAGAGTTGAGTATTGGTAATGCAAATTATCGTGGTTCATGGGTAGAGAAATACATTAGCTTTTCATTAGGTACATTTATTCCATTAATTGTGTTGCTCATTTTTATTAATACCGTGGCAACCAAGTTCTTTGCCGTTAACATTTTTGGTTTATAAATGATTGAATTTATTTCAGCAACAGACTTTAGCGATACACAGCGATTATTTCATGGCCGTGGTCATTCCTACCCAGAATTAACTCATGTTAATGTTGATTGGTTTAATCCTGTTGTGCTTATTACCTTATATAGCCCTGTTGATGAACAATGGTTGCTAAGACAAGCGCTGGCATTGCAGGCGTTAATTCCTGAATGTCAGAGCGTACAAGTGCAGCGACGCTATGAAAAGATGGCACCGATGCAAGTTTTGTTAGGGGAGAGCATTGAACAAACGGTTGTGCAAGAGCAAGGGCTAAAGTTTAATATTGAGTTAGGTAAAGCACAAAATAGCGGTTTGTTTTTAGATATGGCTAATGGGCGTGCTTGGGTTAAAGAGCATGCGGATAATAAAAATGTTTTAAACCTATTTGCTTACACTTGCGCCTTTTCGTTAGCGGCCACTTTGGGCGGTGCTAGTCGCGTTGTTAATATTGACTTAAGTAAAGCGTCATTAAGTAAGGGGCGAGAAAATCATCAGTTAAACCTGTTATCTAAAAAAGAAGGGAAGCAGGTGGTTTTTGAAGGTGTTGATATTTTTAAATCAAATAGCCGAATAAAAAAATACGGCCCTTACGACTTATTAATTTGTGATCCTCCTTCCTTTCAAAAAGGTAGTGTGAATATTGAGCGAGATTACGCGAAAATTATCCGCCGTATTCCACAGTGGATGAATGCTGGTGCTAGGCTTATGCTATGTTTGAACTCTCCAGACTTAGATGAAGACTTTCTAAAGGCTGAAGTCGCTCGTGAATGTCCGCAATGTCAGTTTAATTATAAGGTTGATAACCCTGAAGTATTTAAAGAAGCTCAAGCAGGGAAAGGGTTAAAAGTGCTTATTTTTACTTATTTACCAGAACACTCATAGAAAATTGACTAACGATAGATTTATCTTTTACTCTGCTCGCTTAATACGCCAAAAGCGGGCAAACCTTGGAACACCAGCTTGTGTTAAACCATTAAATTTATAAGTGATGATACTACCTATTGCTGGGGGATTTTTGCGTTCGTCATCACTAAACCCTGAGCCAATTTTAAAGACAACACCTTGTTCTGTTTTCACTTGTAATGCCCCCATCATACCTATGTATTTACCTTTGCCTTCGGTATAAGCAATAACAATCGCTTCAGCATCATCAAACCTCTTTAGTTTAAGTAAAGCCTTATTTCGTCCTACCTGATAATAAGCACTCGCTAAATGCAGCATTAGCCCTTCACCTTGCATAGCAATTACGGTATTAAGCTTACTATTAAGCGCTGCTAATGTTGGTAAATGCTCTTGCGCTATCATCTGTAAATAATGAGATTTTGTGTTTTGAATAACCCTTTGCATTTGCTGTACGCGTTTTGAAAAGGGGTGATTATATTTAGGTAAATCAAAAACCATAAAGCGAACATTCGCCCAACAGCTACTCTGTTGATCTTCAACAATTGGACGACGTTTAATACACGACATTAATAACTGAAAAGTGTTTCTTCCTAACCAGAGCTCTCCATCCATGGGTGTTTGGGGCCAGTTTTGAGTAAACCAGATGGGTGTTTTTATTAGGTTACCTCCTCGACTAATTAATTGTGTGCCATTCCAATAACCGCGCATACCATCGAGCTTTTCTGACACATAGTAATGACTAATATCATCACTATTTTGCTCCGGTTGGTGTTTTATTGCACCTTTATTAAAGTTGAGGGCTTTTTGTATATGTGGTTTTTCAACAGCCTTCGTATAAGGGGAAATTGTCAGTAGTAATAGCAATAAAGATAATGTAGTGGTCGATATTACTCTGCAGTAATGAGTCATCATTAACATCCGTGTTATTGAGTGTATTAATAAGAGTAGTCTATATTTTAAGAGTCACGATAGGTTTGACCAAAAGCGTAGCAAGGAGGCTATGATGAAAACAAAGGGTATGAAATTAATATTATCGGTTGTTTGTGTAACCGTAGTTTTTTTGAGTGTTAATGTTGAGGCAAAAAAACGTTGTCGTCCTTTATTAGAAAAACTGCAAAATATACAAGCTTTGCAAAGAAGTGGTTATGGCTTAAAAAAAGGACAAAGTTTAAGAGCAAGGGAAGATAAGGCGAGAGATAAGTGGTGGCAGTGTGAACGCTCATCTAGCTTTAAAACAAAGAGTAAGAGCAAAAAAAAGCGAAGTAAAGCTCAAGGTAATAGCAGCAACAAGGCTAAAGTAACCTATAAAAAATCAAGAAATAAAAAAACTAAAAACGTTGCGGCCCCTTTTGCTAGCAAACAACGTATTGAAGTTAAATCTAAATACCCTAGGGAAAAGCAGTTTGCTTGGTTACATTTTTATCAACGACCTGAGCGTTGCCATCAACCTAAGAGCTTAACTACATTTGCTTTTTGTAGTGAAGACAGGTTAATGCAACAAGCAGAGTTTGAGCATCAATATGTTGAGCCGGCTGCTACAGATTAATCGACTATTATCGTTTACATGCTTTTTTGATAGTCAGCTTTGTGCTGGCTATGTTGAGCTATCATTGCGTTTATGCCTTCTTGGTCATAATCACGCAAACCGCTTAGCAGCATATGCTTTTCACCGCGACCAATCACTTCACCGTTTGATAGTAAGTTAAACGCTAATAAGGCATCACCGCGTTTTCCATCAATCGTTAAGCTAGTTTGAGCTAAAACGAGTGAGATATCGTCAGTATTTAGAGTAAACAAGTCTATAGACATACTTTGGTACATAACCATTGGACGAGCAGGGTTAATCATTACATTATTCTCAGCCATCAGTTTGACTAATATATCGGGGAAAGTATGACCTGAAAAGCTTACATATGCTTTAGTGAGCGCATTAATTAAGCTAGTGTTAGTGGTGCTTTTACCACTTGCTTGTACACTTAAATAAACCTTGTCTGCGTCATCTTTGATATCGTAACTATTATCAATATGGGTTGGGAAGGTGAGTGCTACGTTATCGTTAACCATACCAGAAAAATCAAAGGTCATTTTTTCATAAAGGCCAGACTTGGCAATGATCACTGAGAATAATAAATCACCAGGAACACAAAAACGCTTAGCGTCAATGTTATGTAAGGGATTAAAGTCATCCGCAACTTGTTTGGCAAAATCACTGCCTTGTTGTCGAGTAAAGCTTATTTTATCAGCACTTACAGGGCAGTAGTTCTCAATAAACATTTTCTGGGTTGACATAATTATTCACTTCTCAATTAACATTAAAAACAGCGCATTCTAGCAGTAGTTTACAGTGAAATCGAAGTTTTGTTATCGAAAAGTAGCAGTTATTGATGTTTTTTCGTGTAAAGGTCAACCAGATGTTCTTTCTTCTGCTTAGTGAGCTTTCGTAATTGATATTCTCTACTGGCCGCGATACTTTTATTAGGGACTTCCTCTTGGTAAACCAATGTCACGGGGCGTCTTGCGCGGGTATATTTTGCCCCAAGTTTACTGGTATTATGCTCGTGTAAACGGCGGGAGACATCTGTAGTAATACCTGTATATAAACTATTGTCATTACAGCGTAGTAAATATACCCACCAAGTCGTTTGCATTGTCATAGGTAACATTGTGCCTTATTAGAATAAATTGATGGTAAATAAATGTGTTAGAAATTTCAAATACAGTAAATTTAGCTGATTGGGAAATAGAATTAAGTGCTATTCGCTCGCAAGGTAACGGTGGTCAGCGTGTAAATAAAGTAGCGACGGCAATTCATTTACGTTTTGATATTAAACGTTCATCATTACCCGCAGTGTATAAAGAAAAACTACTTAAATCAAAAGATAGTCGCATTTCAAAAGATGGCGTTATTATTTTAAAAGCGCAATCATTTCGCACCCAAGAGATGAATAAAGAAGATGCTTTAAACCGTTTAAAAGAGATCATTCAACAAGCGATGGTTGTGGTGAAAAAAAGGCGAGAAACTAAACCAACCAAAGGCTCGGTGATGCGTCGCTTAGACTCTAAAGCTAATAGAAAAACAATAAAGAAAACGCGACAAAAAGTTCAGTTTTGAGTGGACTTATAACATTTGACCCTTAATCGATTTGAACGAACTTAATACACAATTAATGAAAGAAGAGAGCAATATGGTTATTAGTGAAATAGGTGCTGTAGAAAAGTTAACGGCTCAGCTTGATGAAAACAATTTAGTGCATTACCAATTACCGTTAGCCAGTATTAATGGCGAAAGTACTAAGCAGAGTATTGAGTTGAACCCTTTAATAGGTAAAGAAGTTACGTTAACTTTTTCTGGCATGATTGCGTGTAAACATTGTGGTAAAAAAACTAAAAAAAGTTATTCGCAAGGTTTTTGCTACCCTTGCATGGCAAAACTAGCGCAGTGTGATTTATGTATTATGAAACCTGAAACTTGTCACTTTCACCTAGGTACTTGTAAAGAGCCTGAGTGGGGAGAGCAACACTGCATGGTTGAACATTACGTGTATTTGGCTAATAGCTCAGGGCTTAAAGTTGGTATTACGCGTCATACTCAATTACCTACACGTTGGATTGATCAGGGGGCTAGCCAAGCGCTTGCTATATTTAAAGTGCGAACACGTTTACAGTCTGGCTTAGTCGAAACAGCATTAGCTGAGTTTATTAGTGATAAAACGAATTGGCGCGCAATGTTAAAGGGAGCGCCTGAGTCCCTCGATTTAAAAGAAAAAGCCAAAGAGTTAATGCCAAAAATAGCGGAGAAACTTTCTCAACTGCGTTTAGAGTTTGGTGACGATGCTATTGTCGCATTAGATGAAGAAGTTCAAGATATTCACTACCCAGTGAGCGAATACCTCACTAAAATCAGCTCGTTTAATTTTGATAAAACGGAGCAGGTTTCAGGTGTATTACTCGGAATAAAAGGACAGTATTTAATCTTCGATAAAGGCGTTATTAATATGCGAAAGTTTAGTTCATATCAAATTAACATAGCGTATTAAGGTAATTTATAACTATAATCGTTAATAACATAATTAATTTGTATTGTTGGGGCTTAAGGATGCGATTAGAAGAGTATATTGAACAAGTGAGTGATGTTTTTGTTTTGTCTGATTCCTTTTTACGTATCAAAGAACTCGTTGATGATGAAGCCTCTACTATTGACGATATTTCAGAGGTTATTCTACTCGATCCTGCTTTAGCTGGTAGTATTCTTAAATTAGCCAATAGCTCTTTTTTTAGCTACCCAGGTAAGATTGATACTATTTCTAAAGCAGTTTTAGTCTTAGGGATCACTGAAATTTATACGTTAGTTCTCGCTTATTTTACTACCGAGGCATTCAAGTTAGACGATGAAAACAATGATTATTTAGAGCAGTTTTGGTTAAATAGTATTGATTGTGCTTTATTAATTAAGTTTTTAGGTGTTCACCTTAATGTTGCCAATGCTGAACGATTATTTATCTTAGGACTTTTGCATAACTTAGGTGAGCTAGTCGTTCACCAAGTTACCCCTGAGGCTATTTCTCGTTGTCGCGAGTCTGACTTACTACCCTGGCAGCAACAGCGCGCCGTTTTAGGTTTTAGTTACGGAGAGTGCTCTGCAGAGTTATTAAAGTACTGGCAGTTACCTTATAGCTTATTCTCATCTATCCGAAATCAGGATATTAACGAGGTAGCTCTACAAAGTATAGAGACGCAGCTACTCTATATTGCGAAACGGGTTACCTATAAAAGCATGGTTATGCCTAATGAAAGTATTAAAGCATTATCATATCAAGAGTTGATAGGTGAAGAGTTACTTGAACAGTTAGAGATAACAGATGAATTACTTGCTAATGCCGTTGACTATTGCATGTTAGATCGGATGGGAATGTTATCAATATTATGCCCCAGTGCGATGGTTATTTATTAAATAACCTGAACACGGGTTACATATTATAAGTGCAAGCTTATGAATAGTGTCGTGATAAATAACAAAGCGCTAATTATAGATAAATAGCGAATAATAAAATATTTTAGGTAATAAAAAAGGACATCTATTAAATAGTATGTCCTTTTTTTTAATTATTATAACGAGTAACTAAAGCTACTCAGTTATTAGTAATTAAAGAGCAACGATGTTTTCAGCTTGAGGACCTTTTTGGCCGTCAGTAACTGTAAATTCAACTTTTTGACCTTCAGCTAAAGTTTTGAAACCTTCGCCAACGATAGCGTTAAAGTGTGCGAAAACGTCTGGACCATTTTCTTGCTCGATGAAACCAAAACCTTTAGCTTCGTTAAACCATTTTACTGTACCAGTAGTAGTAGACATAATGTGTATCCTATAAATTTAAGAGTAATTCGTTAGTTAAATCAATTTATTTAACTAATCGGGGTTTGCTAAAAAGAGTTGCTATTACTTATAAATCAGGACGTGCTACATATGTCTTACCAAAGGTAAGAAAGTTTTTAACATCGAAATGGTGTACAAAAATATAAAACTAACTTCAAGCAGGGGTATTATATGTTTTATTGAATGTAAGTCAATATAAACATCTTGCGTGGCAGATATATAATAACGTGAATTACAATATATCTGCCTGTGTTTACGGGTTTTTTATAACTTAAACTCTTGTACAGAGTGTTGGAGTTCTTCGGCTAAACGGGCAACTTCACTACTTGATGTTGCTGTTTGTTTGGAGCCCTCAGTGGTTTGCTCTGCAATAGCAACAATAGATTCAAGGTTTTCACTAATTTCATTAGCAACCACACTTTGCTCTTCGGCAGCGGTGGCAATTTGAGAACTACGATCAAAAGCTTCATGTACGGCATGGGTAATTGTTTCTAACGCAGTATCGGCTTCTTCACTTTGTGTTACACAGTCACTCGCTTTGGCTTTACCAGTATCCATTACTGTAACGGCTTTAGTTGCGCCATTTTGTAATGCCTCAATCATGGTTTGAATCTCAGAGGTAGACTCTTGCGTTCTACTTGCTAAAGTTCTTACTTCATCAGCAACTACAGCAAAACCACGACCTTGTTCGCCTGCTCTCGCCGCTTCAATAGCAGCATTTAAAGCAAGTAGATTGGTTTGCTCTGCAATACCACGGATAACATCTAAGATGCTACCAATAGAAGCACTGTCTTGTTGTAATTGATTAATAACTTGAGAAGCAGAGTCAACTTCGTTGGCAAGCTGCTCAATAGTTTGGCGGTTTCTTGCTGAAATAACTTTCACTCGTTCAGCTTCGTCATCAGCATGTTTAATTTCATTTAAGGCATCGTTAGCACTGGCTAAAACACTTTGAGATGTGCTGCTCATTTCTGTTGTTGCAGAAGCCGCTTGCTCTACTTGATTTCGTTGTTCTTCAATTGCCGTTGTACTTTGTGCTGTTACTGCTGATGTTTCTTCAGCAGCTGCCGAAAGCTGTGCTGAGCGGTTAACAATACTTTCAATAAGGTTACGTAAGCTATCAATTAACAAGTTACAGTTTTTAGATAGTTGCGCAAACTCATCTTTACCACTTTCATCAAGTTTATGAGACAAGTCACCTGAAGCGACAATGTTTAACATTTTATTAACTCGCTCTAAAGGTCGAGTAATACTTAATAAGGTGAATCGAGCAATAACAATTGCGATAACAATGCTAATGATCATAATGATGACAGTTTGATTGTTACTACTATTTACTGAATATTCTACTTGTTCAGCAACATCAAGGGTCGCTTCATTAGCAAGTTCAATTTGATTCGCTAATAAGTTATTAATATGAGTGGCATTTTTTTCTACATTTTCAAGCATTAGTTCAGCTTGCTGTCTGGCGTTAAGTTGGGCTTTTTTATTGGCAATAAAACCGTCATTCATCGATATAAGGTTTTGGATGTCATTAAAAGATCCCTGTACATCTTGTGCTACGGAATTTACTTTGTTGATATTTAGTTCCGAGATTATCTCATCGACAGATTGCTTCGCCCCTGAAAGGCTATAAGAGAGCTCACTCTCAATAAGTTCAGCAGTGCTCAATGATAAAGTGTCTCTATATTCAAGGGCAGAAGATACTAAAGAATTTAATTGGTTTTCAAGTTGCTCACTTAAATTAATTGCTCGTTGTAGCTTAGTGTCAGCTAAATCATGATCGGCTAAATCAAGTAATAAAGTTACCATATCATCAGCTTGTTCTTCGAGAGTATCAATATCATTAATTAACTGCTTTTTTTGGTTAATACTGATTTTATGATTTTTGAATAAACTTAAAGATGATTGAGAGTAATCGTTGTAGGATGCTTCGATTTCACCCAAGCTTGCAAGTAATGTTTTTTCATTTGAAATTATTTGCTTTAAGTGAGAAAGTTTCTGATCAAACTCACCTTGAGTATTTTTATAATTAGTTAACTCTTTGGCCAGTAAATTTAGCTCAGTTTGATAATATGCTTTTAATGTTAGGTTAGTCATTTGACTAATTTGCAAAGCAAGCTGATTGCTACCTTTTAAGGTTGGAATAGCTAAGTCTCGTTGCTGGCTTGTCGCGCTATGGATAGTACTTAAGTTTGAAAGAGAGATGACACTAGTGAGTACTAGCAGAATTGTTAAAATGGCAAAGCCACCAATTATTTTCATCGCGACAGTTAAATTCATATAGTTCACCATTGGTTTGGGTTGTCCCCAGATTAATTCATTAGATTAACTTACTGCAAGTTATACGGCTCGTCTATCCATAAGTAGTATAAATAGGATAATACAAAGATATTTGTAGTTTTAGCTGATAAGCTTTTAAGTTATCGGCTATTGATAATATTTATTTAATGTTATTTTGTATTATATTTCAAGTGAGGAGGCACTTAAGTCTACTTATTTATATTTAGCTTGTTATTCGAACAATACTAACGTGTTATTTGTATAAAATAATATCTGTTTGTGTAATTAACCTGAGATCGGCTTAATATATGTTTCTCTAGCAGCTAGTTTTCCTAACTTCTTCGTTAA
>NZ_JAHKPW010000070.1:29085-41773 GCF_018860755.1 Colwellia sp. D2M02
GAGTTCAGGTTAATTATTTATTGGTGAGCTTGCTCAATAAATACTTTCTTATCGCCCCAGCGTAGTAGAGTCAAGTGACTACCCCACACACAGCCAGTGTCTAGCGGATAAATATTTCTATGAGAGCTATGACCCATTAAAGATGCCCAGTGACCGAAAACCCATGGGGTTTTATCAATTGTTTTGGATAGTGTAAACCAAGGAACTAAGTGCTCAGGTGTTTCCTCTGGAGTATTTTTATGGTGAAACTCTAAAGAGCCATCCATAAAGCAGTAACGCATACGTGTTAGTGCGTTAACACTGTAACGAAACCTTTCCTCTTCGGTTAGTGAAGCTTGCCATGAATTTGGTTTTTCTCCATACATTAACGCTAACCACTGATTACGCTCAGTAGAGATCAGTTTTTGATGTATTAATTGTGCTTGCTCAAGTGCATCCTTTAATAGCCACTGAGGAGAGATCCCTGCGTGACTCATATAGGCGGATTTTTTTTTATCGGGAATTTTTTGAATGAGAGGCTGTGCGGCTAACCAATTAATTAATTCATCTGCATCGGGTGATGTCAAAAGCTTATCTAGTTTATCTGCAGCTTTAGCTTTTTTAATACCAGCATAAACCGCCAGTAAGTGTAAGTCGTGATTACCTAATACCACTTTAGCACTATCGCCTAAGGCTTTGACAAAGCGTAAAGTTTCTAATGAGCTAGGGCCTCTAGCGACCAAGTCACCAGCCAAGTATAAAATATCGCAATCACGGTCAAAATTAACACGCTTGAGTAGCGCTTTTAATTCGCTATAACATCCTTGTACATCACCAACTAAATATATTGCCATTAGTCGAGCATATCGGGATTTACTGCATTAGGTGAGTCAGTCATTTGTTTTTTAGCCATGTGTCGTTTACTTTTTTTCGGCTTATTGTCTTCTTGAACTGGATTGTCGGTAATAAAATTCGCTAGGGTAATATAGTCATCAATTGATAAGTTTTCAGGGCGTAAGTTTGCATCAATATTTAAGTTTTCTAATTGCTCGACAGAAATTAAGTTTTTAAAGCTATTGCGAATAGTTTTTCGGCGTTGATTAAATGCCGCTAAACAAACAGTATTTAAAGCAGCAATATCTTTAACTGGGTTTTTAATCTCTTTATGAGGGATTAAACGAACAATGGCCGAGTCTACTTTAGGTGCTGGCTTAAAGGCTTCTGGGCCAATTTCCATTACAGGTAAAACCTGACACTGATATTGCGTCATAATGGATAAACGACCATAAGCTTTACAGTCAGGTCCTGCAGCCATGCGCTGTACAACTTCTTTTTGCAACATAAAGTGCATATCTTTTACTTGTGACTTAAAGGTTAATAAGTGAAAAATAAGCGGTGTTGAAATGTTATACGGCAGATTGCCGAAAATACGTAATGGTTTGTCTTCACTGGCGAGTTGTGCAAAGTCGAACTTGAGCGCATCGGTTTCATAAATAGTTAAATGTGGTGCTAAAAAAGGATGGTGACGTAAACGATGAGCAAGATCTCTATCGAGTTCAACTACGGAAAGTTTTTTTGCACGCTCTATTACCGGCTCAGTTAATGCACCTAAACCTGGGCCTATTTCTATAAGGTTTTCACCTGGTTCTGGATTGATCGCATCAATAATGTCACTTATTACCGCATCATTGTGTAAGAAATTTTGACCAAAACGTTTTTTTGCTTGGTGACCTAAATGGCTTTTACTATTCATTAATATCTCGTTGTTAATAATGGCGCTAATATCGCCATTATTTTTTGATTAAGCTGTGGTTATACTTTGATTACTTTAGTGTAGAACTCATTTACTTTTTAGCGAAGTAATAAACCCGTAGTCATGTTTACTATGACTTATTTAAGCATAAGCTGATGGCGCTTTTCATTGCCTCCATCATACTGCCAACATCGGCAGTACCTTTACCTGCTAGCTCTACAGCTGTTCCGTGGTCAACCGATGTACGAATAAAAGGCAGCCCTAAGGTGATATTGACTGAAGAGCCAAAACCTTTGTATTTTAATACAGGTAAACCTTGATCATGGTACATCGCTAAAATGGCATCGGCATCGCGAAGGTATTTATCTTGAAAAATAGTATCGGCGGGTAAAGGACCAATAACATCAATACCTTCAGCACGTAACTCGTTTAAAGCCGGTTCTATTACTTCAATTTCTTCTCGGCCTAAGTGACCATCTTCTCCAGCATGTGGGTTAACACCACAGGCATAAATTCGAGGGTTACTAATCGCGAATTTCTCAATGAGATCATGATGCAAAATACGGGTGATTTTTTGTAAGCGCTCATAGGTTACGGCTTTTGAAACATAGGCTAACGGTATGTGAGTGGTAACTAAGGCCACTCTTAAGCCTTCTGTTGCTAGCATCATAACTACGTCACTACAGTTTGCTTGATGCGCAAAGTATTCGGTATGACCACTAAAAGCAATACCTGCTTTATTTATCAGCCCCTTGTGTACAGGGCCTGTGACGATGGCATCAAACTCACCAGAGATATTTTTCTCACTGGCGAGGCGTAAGGTTTCAACAACATAACTACCATTATTACTGTTTAAAGTGCCCGCAATACAGGTGTCAGGCAGCTCAACATCTAGCACAGTAAGAGTGCCTGCCTGCTGTGCTTGTACTGCATTATTTTTGTCGTAGTCAATTAAGGTTAGTGGTAATGATAATTGTTGAGCGCGTTCTAACAAAAGTTTTTTAGAGGCAATTACAACTAGCTCTACTGGCCATGCTTGTTGGGCAATCGTGATAACAAGATCTGGGCCAATACCCGCAGGCTCGCCAGGCGTAATGGCAATGCGTTTAGTCATTACTTGGTGTCCTGTTCAAAAATTTCAATATAAGCTTCGTTACGTATTTCACTTAACCAACGTGCACTCTCGGTACCAAATTTACGGTTATATAGCATTTGGTAGGCTCTGTTTTCATTCATTTGTGAGGTTGCATCAACCATGCGTCTGTCTTCAAGTTGAATAATGTGCCAACCAAATGAAGAGCGGAATGGTTTGTGGTACTCACCTGGCTTCATTGTCGCTAAGGCGTCTTGGAATGCTTTATCATATTTCGTTGGGTCAGCCCAACCTAAATCACCACCGCGAACAGATGTTGGTCCATCAGAGTGTTCTTTTGCAAGTTCAGCAAAATCAGCTTCGCCAGCTTCGACTTGATTTAATAACCCTTGTAATAACGATTCAGCTTTTGCGTCGCTTAAAATAATCGAAGGTTCAATCAAAATATGTCTCGCTTTCACTTCTTCAACTTCTACGACTTGTTTGCCGCGGATGTCGAGCACTTTTACAATACTAAAACCTAAGCCTGTTCTAATGGGCCCAACGACGGTGCCTTTCTTTTCACCATCAATTAGCTCAGCAAATAAGGTTGGCATTTCATTGATATTTTTCCAGCCTAAGTCACCACCACTTAGTGCATTCTCATCGCCTGATGATGCGATAGCTATTTTTGTAAAATCTGAACCATCATTAAGTAATTTGATAACTTGATCAGCACGGGTTTTAGATGCCGTCATATCCGCTTGCGTTGGATTTGACGGAAACTGAATCAGAATATGACCTAGATGGTACTCTACATTGTTATTGGTTTGTTCTTTCATAACCGCAAGCAAATTTGTTACTTCTTGAGGGGATATATAAATACGACGCCTCATGGTATTACGTTTTACTTCACCTGAAATAAGCTCTATACGAACACTTTCACGGTATTTCTCATAATCTAAACCTTCACTAATTATAGACTCTCTAAATTGAGCTAAGGTTAACTTGCTTTCTTTGGCCATATTAGTAATGGTTTGGTCTAACTGAGCATCGCTTACTTGAATACCCATACGTTCACCTAATTGCGTGATCAGGTTATCGTTGATTAGCTTATCCATTACCTGAATGCGTAAAGCTGACTCGCCAGGTAAGCTTTGATTGTTTTTTTTGGCTTGTAATTTAATGCTTGCTAGTAAATCAGTTACTTCGGATTCAAGCACTACGCCAGAGTCAACAATTGCAGTTACGCGGTCTAATAGCTCTTCTTTAGCGTGAGCGTAATTAAAAGAGCCGACAATAAGACTTGTGATTAAAGCGAAGTTTTTAAGTGAATTTTTCATATAAATTTTATGTCTTCTTTTTTAAAGTGTTAGCAGTTTAATAGTTAATGTAAGTTAATCTGCTTTAATTATTTAAATAGTAAGGGCGCTTATAGCCAAAGATACTATCATTAAACATTTCTTGTGTACCAATAGCGGACTGCTGCCCATCAAGCCCTTTAATAATAAACTGTACCATGAAACCGCTATCAAATTCATCGCGCTTCTCGATATCATTATTATTTTCATCTAGATTAGAATTTATGTGGCGATGGTAGGCAACACGTATAGCCCAACAACAACTTTCATATTGAAAACCAGCATAGCTTTCTAAGCTTCTTTGTTGTTTTAAATCTTGAGTTATACGACCAACAAAAGACCAATTACTATTAATGGCCATACTAGTGAGCGCAGAGACTTGCTCTAAGCTATTACCTGAGACATCACGAGTATACCTATGGTTCAATTGTAAGGTATTAAATTTATCAAAGTGGTAATCTAAGTTTACTTGGCCTTTATTGGTGAAGTTCCCTAGGGTGTTATATTGAATGTCACCACTTATTTGCCATTGATGGTTTAAGCGAAAGAAAACATCAGCGGCAACAGAAGACTCTTTGGTGGTTAATGGTGTTGTTTGTACTAAAGCTGTATTGTTATTTTCAGTAATGTTACGACTTGATAAATATTGAATACGACCAACACTAAAGCGAAATACCTCTAAATTTGAAGTGTCCAATATTCGACTGGTTATACCCCAAGTGTATTGATTCGCTGCAGATATTCTATCTAAACCACTGTAACGTCTATCACGGAAAAGTCCGTTGTAATCCTCTTGTAAGCTGGTTGTGTCGTATAAACCAATATTAGATTGGTCTTTTTCGGGAATGTACAAATATTGTAATTGTGGCTCAAATGTATGGCGATAATCGTTACCAAATGCAGTCATATTGCGATCAAAGTTAATGCCGCCATGTACACGTACTTTCGGTAAGGTTCGTTGTACGGTTTCGTCTAAAGGGCTGCCAACGTTAATATTACTTTGTTGATAATAGGTGTGCATAAGCTTCATTTCTGAGTTAAGAAACCAAGCTGGAGTTGATATTGGTAACGTAACTCCGGCTTCTACGTGATACCTATTTGCTTCAACTTGTCCCTCTTCAGCGGCTTGAAAACTGCTCATTTCAGAGTAAAGTTCAAATTGCCCTGATAAAAAGTTCAGTGGTTGTTGTGCCGCTATTTCTATATGAGGAATGGTTTTATAGCTAGGGTTGTGGCTACCTAAGACTTCGAAATCTTGTAGTTTTAGGGTGGTTTGCCATTGCTCGCCAAAATAAGATAATTCACCTAACTGGTATAAGTAAGCATCATTAGAGTTGTATTGCTTACTCCCAATATCGACGAGGTAGTTGTCATCACTGATTGTGGTGTAATCTATGTACGCACGAAAGTCTTCAGAGAAAGTACCGATGTGCTGAAATCTTGCTAAATAGCGAGGATCACTACTTTTTAAGGCTTTATCGTTATTTAAGTACTCTAAATCTATTTGACCTGATTGTAAGCCAGTTAAATAACGTACTTCTGTTTGTAGTTGCATGCCACGTTTTGACATATAATGAGGAGTAATTGTTGCGTCTAAGTTCTCTGCTATATTCCAATAAAATGGTGTTTCAACCTCTAATCCTGAATTACTTGAGCTACTGATTTTAGGATAAAGAAAGCCACTAGTACGCTTTTTTGAAACGGGAAATGAGAAATAAGGAACATAAAGAATTGGTACATCCATCACTCTAAATTGAGCATGGTATGCTTCACCAAAGTCGCCAGTGGCAGATAAATTAATTTCTTTAGCTTTTATTTGCCAGCTAGGTACTTCGCCAGCGCACGTCGTGAAGGTCGAATCTAATAAACTTAAACGCCCATCAGTACTAACAAATAGTTTGCCTGCGCTACCGTGACCAGGGTTACCATTAAGTTGGTATGCTGCATCAGTCATCGCGGTAGAGCTTTCTTGTTTACTTGCGCTGAGACTATTTGCAAAAATATTAATATCGTTGCTTTGGTATTGAATATTGCCTAAAGCCTCTATGCTCATTTTAAGTCGATTAAATGACAATTCATCAGCAATTATTTTTTGACTTTTATCGACTAAGGTCACACCACCGCTAAATTGTGCAATTTGATCTTTTTCGATACCAGCATAATGCGAATATATGTTAATACTATTGTCATTAACTGTAGGTGTATTAGCTCCTATTTCTGCAAAAGTGGGAATAGGACAGAACATAGGCTTGGTTTCAGGTGCTTCGCTAGGTGTGGCTGAGTTAGCGCTTACTTCATGTGTAAGGCATAATAAGAAAAGGCAGAGAGAAACATTTATTTGTCGGGAAAAAAGCATTTAATATCCGGAAAAGTGGCGATAATGTTAATAATGATGATTTTTAATGTGATGAACTCATTATTTTAATGCTAAATCCAGTTATAATATAGCAATTTTTTGCGTTGTCTTTAAATCTTATGCTTTTTTAGCAATGTTATTTCTAAATCTTTTCAATAGGTCATAGTTTATATGCGTATTTGGGGTAAAATCTTAGGTTTTTTATTCGGTTTAATGTTGAGTAAAAATATTGTTGGTGCATTACTTGGAGCTTGGCTAGGGCACCTATTTGATCGAGGCCGAGGTTTTGATTTCAATGCTATGTCAGGCAATGAAGAAGATGATGTTTCCCGCCAAGCAACATTTTTTTATAGTACCTTCTCAATTATGGGGCATGTCGCTAAAGCGAAAGGGCAGGTAACGAGTCATGAAATTGCTTTTGCTAGTGCTTACATGGACAAATTGGGCTTAACAAGCCAGCTACGTAAACAGGCACAAGATGCTTTTAGAGAAGGTAAATCGGAAGCTTTTCCGCTCAAAGATCGTTTAATTAAATTTAAGCGTATCATGGGCAACCGTCAGGATTTATTGCTGATGTTTTTGGAAATCCAAATTCAAGTTGCATTTAGTGATGGCGAGCTCGATAAAGAAGAGCGTGCAGTGTTGCATACCATTGCTAAATATTTAGGTTATTCTGCGCGCGAGCTTGATAATTTATTGGAAATGATTATTGCTAGTGCATCATTTCATCAGCAATCAGGGTCGTCAGGGAGACAACAAAGTAGTCAAACAAGTGGTCAACAATTAAATAATGCTTATAAAGTTTTAGGTGTTGAAGCAAGCACCCCAATGCCAGCAATTAAAAAGGCATATAAAAAGTTAATGTCACAGCATCACCCCGATAAGTTGATTGCTAAAGGTTTACCGCCAGAAATGATGGAAACAGCTAAGCAAAAAACTCAAGATATTCAAGCCGCTTACGATTTGATTTCTAAACAAGTGAAGTAGTAAATGGGTTGCCTAGCTAATGCCTACCAGCCAATAGATTTCAGCCAACCATTAATTTGACTTAATAATTCATTATTAGGGTAATAGCCAGAGAGTGTATTGTTAAGTTGTCGTTGACGGTAATAAACTTTCATTTCTTGAGCTGATGACGACATTCGCATCGGCATCGCGGCGATTACACTGGGATGATCGTAATGTAAATAAAGATCGAGTAAAGGCAGTTCTAATAAAGCAACACTTTTAGCAAGATCTTCATTGAGTTGAGTTTGAAGATCTCGGCTACCTCTGCGATAACTGCTTAATAGCACCAACGCATTAGGCGCGGTGGTTAACTTAGCTACATCATCTGCAGACTCTGTATTTTCACTTAATAAATCGACTAAAAAGGCGCCATTGTTACCTTGTGCTATTACAATCACAATACCGGGATGTTCTTTCGCTTTATTCATTGTTGCGGTAAGTATTGCAGCAAGTTGCTTTTTATACTCAGTGATTAAGGGGGTATTTTGCTCTTGTTGTTCAGTTGCCGTAAGCGCGGTTGACGGATAACCTTCGGGTTTATCGTTAGGCTGAATCGTTATAGTAGTCCAGCCATGTTTTGGTAACGCCTTACGTAAAAAATTAATCGCTTTTGGGTTGGTTGCTCCTTGTTGCCAATCAGGTAATAAAATGGCAACGCCCTTACTGTTAGCTGTTGTGAATTTTTGTTCTAAGGTTAGATAGCTCTCAGGACCCGCAAGTAAAGGTTTAACCCGTTCTGCTGCGATATAATGCTTTAAGTCTTGTGTATGTTGAACGCCGTAATTTATCGGCATAGGTTGCTGTTCTTTTTCTTGCTCTTTATTTGGTGAGTCTGTTTTTGTTTTCGCTTGTTCGGTAGCCGTGCTTTCTTTCGTTTTTTCGGTTGCTTTACTTTCCTCAAATGCTTGAGTATTTAACGCGAGTACGCTTACAGTTAACAAGATAATACATGGTAATGAGAAAAGCTTAATGGGCATAATTATTGTTTCTCCAATGTATTTATCATGATCTCAGCTTATTGAGTGTTTTTATATATGGTACTTGCTTATATCTTATCGACACTTTTATACCAAGCGTTAATTACATTCTATATTTTATCTAAATATGTAACCATTTCAGTGATTAGTTAAACGGACATGGTGCGTTAAAGCTGACCTGCGCTTGAGTGCTTGGGTGTGTAAAGCTTAAGCTTAGCGCGTGTAACTGTAAGCGAGGGCTTAACGCTAACGCTTGTGGGTTTGCATAAAGACGATCACCCAAAATAGGGTGTCCTAACGCTAGCATGTGTACGCGTAATTGGTGCGAACGACCAGTAACAGGGCTAAGTTCAACCAAAGTGCTATTACGTTCATTACTGGTATCACGGCTCAGTACTTTGTAATGTGTTAGTGCGGCTTTACCGTAGTCATGGTCAACCATTTGTTTAGGGCGATTAGGCCAATCACAGATCAAGGGTAAATCGACACTACCTTGATCTTGTGCAACCTGACCGTAAACTCTGGCAATATAGCTTTTTTGGGTTTGTCGCTTTTCAAATTGGCGACTAATCGCTACATGAGCTGGCTTATTTAGCGCTAATAGCATTAAACCAGAGGTAGCCATATCAAGGCGGTGCACTATGGTTGCTGTTGGTAATACGCGTTGTACTCTATTTTGTAAGCAGTCTTGATGCTCAGGTAAGCGCCCAGGTACGCTTAAAATACCACTGGTTTTATTAATGATAACAATATCACTGTCTTGATAAATAATATCAAGATACGGTGACATTGGTGGGGTATAAATAAAGTCTGGGTTAGCAGCCATACATTTCCTTTTTTATAGCAGGGGCTTATTCATAACCCCTGCTAGTTTTTTGTTAGTGGGTAACCACTATCATACGTATCGCTTCAAAGGTGAGTTGTGCTTTGTCTATATAATGGCTCAACTCCTGTTGCTGTGTGGCAATAAAGTCTATTTCTTCTTGGCGTACACTCGGGTTTATGGCTTTTAGTGCGGTTAACCTTTCTTGCTCTTGTGTCAGCTTAATGTTCATCATGGCTAGTGCTTTTTCTTGAATGGCATTAATTTCTTTATCGCCATGAGCTTCTGCTTTAGTCACTAATGGGCCAATTTGACTTTTTAATGCTTTTACTAACTGTAATGCCATTTGCTTTTTAACCGGAGCAAGCTGCTTGTCTAACACGTCTTCACTGACTTTTTCTGCGAGATTGTTACCATTTTTATCCACTAAAATACGAATAGGCGTAGTCGGTAAATAGCGCCCTAGTTGTAAGTTAGCAGGCGCTGTTGCTTCTACAGTAAATAAACACTCTAAAAAGAAGGTACCAACGGGTAACGCTTCGTTCTTTAAAAGCCCGATACTGGCATTACCAATATCGTCACTAAGCACTAAGTCTAAAACACCACGCACCATAGGGTGATCCCAAGTGAGTAATTGATAGTTCTCGTTTATCAGGGCAGTATCACGATTAAAGGTAACTGTTGTGCCATCTTCAGGTAAGCAAGGGAAGTTGCTATTGAGCATGTGCTCAGTTGGATTTAAGGCAATAGCATTATCGGCTTTGTCGTCTTGTTGAACACCAAAAACATCTAATGCTTGAAACATAAACTGAGGGAGGTTGATATCATTATCAACAGCCGCTATTTTCTCTACTAATTCGTGGGCACGACCTTGACCTGACGAGTTCAGCTCTAATAATTTATCACGGCCTGACTCTAATTCGGCTTTGATGTCTAAATGCTTTTGCCAGCTCTGCGCGATTAATGTCTCAGCTTCGCTTGATTGTTGTTGAGCCGTTAAAGCTAAAGATAATAACTGTTCACCAAAGCTTTCAAACACTACACGACCAGTAATACAAGTGTTTTCAAAAGCTTGCATGCCTTGATGATACCAGTCAAATAACAAGTGCTGAGCAGAGTCACTGAAATAAGGTACATGTAAGCGAATAATTTCTTGTTGACCAATACGGTCTAAGCGACCAATACGCTGCTCTAATAAATCAGGGTTGCTTGGTAAATCAAATAATACTAAATGATGCGCAAACTGGAAGTTTCGACCTTCACTGCCTATTTCAGAGCAGAGTAATAATTGGGCGCTGTCTTCATCTTGTGCAAAATAAGCAGCTGCTTTATCGCGCTCAAAAATAGATAAACCTTCGTGGAATACTGCCGCGCGTATTCCTTCTTTAATACGAAGAACGGCCTCTAAATCAATCGCGGTTTGTGCGTTGGCACAAATCACTAAAACTTTCTCTTTATTTAATGACTTTAATAGTTCAATTAAATAATCAACACGGGGATCAAAGTCTGTCCAGGTTTCGCTGTGGTGATCTAAGCCAAAGAGCATTTCAGGGGTAAAAATAAATTTAGCTTGTGGTGATGTCAGCAGTGCCTCAGGTGAGTCACTTAATAGAAGCTCATTAATCGCTTCTTGATATTGTTCAGGCATCGCAAGAGCGGTTGGTTTGAGCTCTCTTGCTGGAAAGCCTTTAATCGTGTTGCGTGAGTTTCTAAATAAAATACGCCCAGTACCGTGTCTATCTAAAAGCTGTTTTAATAATTGCTGACGGGTATTTTTGGCAACTGTTTCATCTTTATCATTAAGTAACGGTAATTGCTTGGCAATATCAACTTCAGCTAATAAGCGAGTAAGGGTTTGTGCTTGCTCGTTTGTTAATGTTTGTTTTTCAACTAGGGCGTTAGCTGCACTGGCAACAGCGCCATAATGTGATTCTTCCTCAGTGAATTTTTCGTAATCGAAGAAACGATCAGGGTCAAGTAAACGTAAACGTGCAAAGTGACTTTCATGACCTAGTTGATCAGGGGTTGCGGTAAGTAATAATACCCCAGGAATCACTTGAGCTAATTGCTCAATACATTGATATTCAAGGCTTGGGTTATTTTGTTGCCAATTAAGATGATGGGCTTCATCAACCACCATTAAATCCCACTCTTCGCTTAGTAGTGCTTCATACCACTCAGGGTTTTTAGTAATAAAATCAAGGTTAACTAAAACTAATTGCTCAGAGCTGAAAGGATTAACTTTTTTACCATCTACATATTCACCGTGCTGACTGCTTTCTACGCAACGATCAGTATCGAATAAACTAAATTGCAAATTGAAACGGCGTAACATTTCAACTAGCCATTGGTGCATTAATGACTCAGGCACGATGATCAATACTCGCTTAGCGCGACCACTGACAAGCTGTTGATGAATAATAAGCCCCGCTTCAATGGTTTTACCTAAACCTACTTCATCGGCAAGTAATACTCGTGGCGCAAAACGGCTGCCTACTTCATCGGCAATATAAAGTTGATGTGGAATTAAACTGACTCTACCACCAGTTAAACCCATTAAATCTGACTGTTGTTGCTGGTATTGATGACGTAATGAGTCCTTGCGCAAACGGAACCAGTCAAGTCGGTCAACTTGGCTGTTTAATAAGCGGTCGTGTGGTTTATTAAACTTTATGAAGTGGTCTATCATCACTTCTTTTAATGACGCTGGCTCTTGAATATCTTGGCGTATACCTTCGTAAGTGATGATGCCGTGAGCTTCACTATACGACTCTACTTTTAACATCCAGCCTTCATGACTTGGAATAATATCGCCAGTATTAAAAATAACACGCGTTAATGGTGCGTTTTCTTTCGCGTATTTTCTTGATTCGCCTGTGGCGGTAAATACAATATTGACAAACCTATGCTCGACACCGGTAACTGTACCTAGTCCTTGATCTGATTCACTGTCACTGATCCAACGTTGACCGGGTTTAAATGGCATAGGCTTAATTCTCCAACTACTAAAATAATATTGTTCCCCTAATAATGTAGACAAATTATACAGAAAATTCAGGGGCAAAAAAGGGGCGCTATATTACTCTTTATCATAGAAGTGATCATTAAAAAAATAACCTATTGAAGGAAAAAATTATGCTTGCTAACTGAGAATGATGGTATTACTGTGAACAGGCTATACTTATAATCATAAGTGATGCGTAGATATTGTTTTTTTGTGCTTGTTTTATATGAATTTATATTAGGGATGTTGACTTTCGAGATTGTTTTTGCAGCTTTTTGTTGGGTGTTTATACAAGGCTGAGCCTTTGTCGTGTGGTTAATCAGGACAATAGGTTCCAACATTGTCTAATAAGCTA
>NZ_JAHKPW010000070.1:41986-53381 GCF_018860755.1 Colwellia sp. D2M02
AGCGTTACCTAAAAAGGTGTAACGCAGTAAAAATTTCCAACAAACGCTGTTAGAAGGATTCGGCTAAAAGCGTTTTACGCTTTGTTGAACAGCCCCTAGCTTTAATTAACCTAGAGTTGATTTATTACTGTTTTGTATTTGTTTTGTCAGTTAATCACGGAGATTGCTTATGACTGAAGAAAATATGAAGAACGAAAACGCCGCCGTAGAAAATATCATTTATATCTTAGACACGAATATCCTCTTGCACGAACCCTTTGCATTCCTTTCTTTTAAAGAGCACGACGTTGTTGTGCCTATGACTGTACTTGAAGAGTTAGACTCAATAAAAGATAGAAATAAAGATGTTAGTCGCGATGCCCGTGTGGCAATACGCGCACTTGAAGATACATTACGCGACGCTTCGCCTGAGCAAGTATTAACGGGAGTGAAATTACCACAAAATGATGAGCAACATCCAAGCGGTTGTTTAGCGATTATAAACGACTACGCACTAACGCAAACCGCAAGTGTATTATCGTTTAATGAAAACGATAATCGTATTATCAATGCCGCGCTTCATATTCAAAAGAAACATCCGAACAAAAAAATAGTCTTGGTTACTAAAGATATTAATATGCGCTTAAAAGCTAAAGGAGCAGGGCTAGCACATGTTGAAGATTATCGCACTGACCAATTAATTGATGATATTCAATTTTTAACTAAAGGTTATCATAAGTTTGAAGGTGATTTTTGGCAAAACATTAACTCGGTAAATAGTGAAGCAGAAGGACGAAATACCACGCATTACGTTAGCAAGTCAGTAGTACCTCTAAGTTATATTAATGAGTACCTTATTGACGAAACCGAGAACTTTGCGGGAAAAATTACTGGTTTTGACAATGAAAATATCTCTATTTTAGACTTAGGGCGAGATCGCCTACTCGCTAAAAATGCATGGGGCATACACCCTAAAAATATTTATCAGGGAATGGCGATGGACGCTTTACTCGACCCTAATATTGATTTAGTCATATTAACGGGGCCTGCCGGTTGTGGTAAAACCTTACTTGCCTTAGCAACAGCATTAGAACAAGTCATTGAACGGGGCTTATACGATAAAATTATTGTAACTCGTAGTACTCCTGAAATTGCTGAGTCTATTGGTTTTTTACCTGGCACAGAAGAAGAAAAAATGGCACCGTGGTTAGCGGCAATTACTGACTCGTTAGAAGTTTTACATCAACAAGATGAAAGTATGCATGGTAGTTTAAATTACATCATGGATAAGGCGAATATTCAGTTTAAGTCGGTTAACTTTATGCGCGGTCGCAGTATTCAAAACGCTTTGGTGTTATTGGATGAGTGTCAAAACTTAACCGCAGCTCAGCTCAAGACAATTATTACTCGTTGTGGTGAAGGTACTAAATTAGTCTGTAGTGGTAATTTAGCGCAAATAGATAGCAATTACTTAACCGCCGTCACCTCGGGGTTAACTTATATTGTTGAGCGCTTTAAAGACTTCCCAGGCAGCGCTACAGTCAATTTAAATGGTGTGGTTAGAAGTCGCTTAGCGTCTTTTGCAGAAGAAAACTTATAATTGATTATTTCTATTAAATGGTAAGTTATTCAACTAAAAGTCAGTGAACTATATCACTGACTTTTTATTTATGCTGGATAACCTCACTCTGTCATCATTACCTGTTTCATTATTCTTTGAAAGTTAAATGAAGCGATGTCTGTCTTGTTGTTAACAAAAATTAGCTTTTACGCTTTTGCTTGTTTCCTTCTAATAGCTGAATTAACCTAACAGCTGAATATAAGGGCTATAATTTTTGAGTGTTTTAGAAGTTCAAATAGGATGGATAAGTGTATTATCAGTTAAGTAAAAATACCGTTTTTAGACGTTATAATACCGCCGTGGTGGTTGCTTTTTTAGTGATTATAATTATTGCACTATCTATTTCTACCGTTCGTTACTTTAATCAACTAGCTCACCATAAAAGCGAAAGTATTGCTGAATTAAAAGATGAAGCGACACAGCTAAACAATATGTTAGAGCAAAGTGAACAGGCTGTTGAAGGCATTCAAGAGCTTGCTCAATATTACATAAAAATTCCCAGCGACATCTCAGGTAATTTACCTGCTTTATCTCAAGACGGCGAAGTCTACTTTTTAGATAAGCAACAATACGATGTTGTTAAAGAGGGCCAGCGTTTAAGCGGGAATATTACCGGCATTGGTAATATTGAAAAATTTAGTGCTGAGCAGAAGCAAGAAATAACTATGGCTTACGCATTAACACCTGCTTTTGTTGCCGCCAAAAAAACCATTAAAGAAGCAACATGGTTTTACTATGTTTCTTTTAGCCAATTTGTCAGCATGTATCCATGGGTAGACCGTGATATTTGGCAATTTAACAGCACTACGCTAACCAACCCGCACCATAAAGAAATGAAAAAATACACCGAGGAGACCAACCGGGCAGTATGGTCTGCGCCTTATTTAGACTCAGCCGGAACAGGTATGAATACCTCAATTGGTAAAGGGGTTTTTTATCAAGATAAACTTATTGGTGCTGTGGTTATTGATATAAGTTTAACGCGCTTGCATGCAAAGTTATCCGAGTTAGAAAGCGATGATGCGGGTATGGTTTTATATAATCAGGATGATCATATTTTACTTTTCAAGCGTAACGGAAAAAAATCATTAGCTTTTCGTGCTACGTGGGACGACTTACTTCCAGTAGATTTAGCTGGCCTTAATGCAACTAAGCTTTCGACAATGGATGATGCGTCACAAGTTGGAAATTGGTTTATTGAAAAGCAATCCTTAGAGCTTACGGGGTGGACGCTATTAAAGTATCAATCATATGACAACTTTATTGCCCCACTACGTAGTGATTTTGCTTTTGTATTTATTATACTTTTTGTCGCACTACTCGTGTTTTTAATGTTAGTTAATACGATGACTAAGCGCACCTTCATTAAGCCGACAACAGAGTTCATTCGCCATATTGAGTATTGCTCAGAAGGAGATCCTGGAAAAGTTAAGCCTAATGCAGACTGGTTGCATTGGTTTCAAGTTGTTGAAGATATCTTTACTCAAAATCGCAGTTTATTGCTACAACTCAAAGAGCAAAATGATGTGCTCGATAGTCGTGTTATTGAAAAGACACGAGCACTACAAGAAACAAGCATGAAGCATCAGCGTGATTATGCCTCGCTACGTTCGGTAATGAATGCGATACCCGAATTGATTATTTTTAATGATCCACAGGGTTTTTTGATGGGGTGTAATAGAGCTTTCGAACAAATAGCAGCATGCTCTGAGCAATCAATGCTTGGTGCTAAGGCTGTTAATTTTATGCCTAAAGCACTTGCTAAAGAGATAAACTATCTTAACTCTGTGTATACCAATACCTACCCCCAACAAGCGCTGATTGAAGCGGGGGACTATGTTTATCAAGGTTTTTGTAATCAATTTAAAAATAACCAAGGTGAAGTGCTAGGTACTATCAGTATTTTCCGAGATGTTACCGTACAACAAGCGACTAAGTCGGCACTCGAAAAAGCTAAAGATCAAGCTGAATACGCTAACCAAGTAAAAATTCAATTTCTGGCTAATATGAGCCATGAAGTGAGAACGCCAATTAATGCCATGCAAGGTATGATGGATTTATTGCACAATACGGCTTTAGATTCACGACAGCAGCATTACTTGGTTAATGCTCAGCGCGCTTCAACAACGCTATTACATTTAATTGATGAGCTCTTAGATTTATCTAAAATTGAAGCGGGTAAAATGGTGGTTAACAATGACTGTGTTAACTTACCTGAAATCATTGATAAAGCATTGAAGCTCAATATTACCAATGTCAATGCAGAGAAAGTAAATATTCAAGTAGAGCTAGACGAGAACGTACCTAGTTATGTTATGAGCGACGAAATGCGTTTAGTACAGGTGCTGGCGAACTTGTTTAATAATGCTATTAAATTTACTGAGCAGGGAACAATTTCGTTATTCATAGAAGCATTATCGACTAACGATGAGTATAGCTTGGTTCGTTTTACTATGGCAGATACCGGTATTGGTATTGCTAAAGAAAAACAAGGCCACTTATTTGAAGCATTTAGCCAAGCAGATGATTCAATGACCCGTAAGTATGGTGGCTCAGGCTTAGGTTTATCTATTTGCCAGCATATTGTGCAACGCTTAGGAGGGACAATCACCTTAAAAAGCGAATTAGGTAAAGGAAGTGAGTTAAGTTTTAAATTGCCACTGGTTCACGTTGATGCCGCAGCGCATGAAAAAGAATGCTTCTTAAGCCTTTTTGCTGATGAACCTCTGGTAAATAGTGTTGCTGTTTGTGCCATTAAGCAAGAAACCTCGTCATCATTTCAAGCATCAATTAGTAAAATGCAAGGTCACTTTTATTACTTTGAGTCTATTAGTGAATTATGCGAAGCAAATATTAACGACCCTATTATTTTATTGGTTGATGAAGATGTTTTTAATCAACAAATGTTAACGAATAATAATCAAAAATTATTTATTCATTGCGAGAAAACCTTACAGTTGCTTTGTTTATGTCAATCGGCAATGACACCCTTAAGTAATGAAACATGCCTTCGCTTAGAGGAGCTTACTGCCCCTTATTTATTACTCGATAAGCCATTATTTCGTTATTCATTAACACAAATTTTTGCTTCACTACAAAGTAATAAAGCCAAAGTGTCTGAAGTGAGTAAACAAACTGATAGTACTCCAGACTTAAAAAACAATGCGATTGTGGATGATATTCAAAGCGTATCAATAGCCGCATTGGCGCTAGAAGCAACAGCAGAAAAAACTGCTAGTAAAGAGCGTCAAGCAACATCACAAGTAAAGCATAATTTGGCAGGTGTTGAAGTCTTATTAGTTGAAGATAACTTAGTAAACCAATTAGTTGCGAAAGAATTACTGTTAGCAATGAATGCTTCTGTAACTATTGCTGATAATGGTCAATGTGCGCTTGATTTGTTAGCTGAACAAGCATTTGATGTCGTTTTAATGGATATTCAAATGCCAGTGATGGACGGGTTAACCGCTGCAAAAAAAATTAGAGAACAACGTTGCTTTACTCAATTACCAATTATTGCAATGACAGCCCATGCTCGAGAAGAAGATAAACAACATAGTTTAGCGGTAGGAATGAATAGGCATATTGCCAAACCCGTTACAGCAAAAATGTTATACGACACCATTGAGGATGTTTTGCCTCAATTATAGTTAAGCCAAGCTCGGGTTAGTTCACCTGAACTCGGGTTAGTTATTAAGGTCGCGGGTAAATTTAAGGTTATTGTTAGTGTTGAAATATACCAAAAAGCGCTGTTAATCGTTATTCGATTATCAGCGCTTTTGTTATTTTATTGTAAGGTGAGTTTGCTGCTAGGTGAAAGTGCGAAGTTAAATATGAACGCTAACTTTTATTCAGCCCTTATGAAAGGTTTTTAGAAAAAAGCTGCTCTAAACGTTTAATGGTCTCGTCTATTTCACTAACGTTGGTGGGCGCTATAAAAATAGTATCATCACCAGCAATTGTACCTAATACACCATCACTTTTACTTAAACTATCAAGTAAACGCGCAATTAATTGTGCAGCTCCAGGACTGGTTTGAATGATGATCATCACACCATTGTGCTCGATTTCTAATACTAATTGCTTTAATGGGCTTTGTGCGGTGGGTACACCTAATTCTGCGGGTAAACAATAAACCATTTCTTGGCGTGCGTTTCGAGTACGTACTGCACCAAACTTACTTAACATACGTGATACTTTTGACTGGCTTATATTTTCAAAGCCAATTGCTTTTAAGGCATCAACTATTTCACCTTGTGAGCCAAATTGCTCTTGTTTTAGTAAGTCTTTAAATGTTTGAACTAATGCTTCTTGTTTTTGTGGACCGCTCGCCATGTTAAATTAAAACCTTTTATATTCGCTGTTTGAAATTATCTCAATCGATTAATACTAAAGTTGAGTTTTTTTAACTGTTCTATCCAATTAGTATACGTTATCGCGTCAGAAGTTAATATTAATTGTTTTTTCTTGGCTTATACTATATCTTTTGGTCGGAAAAATTTACGTAATTACTCAATTTTTATTTGTAATTGTTCACTTAGCCTTAGAGTTATCGATAAATAATTCTTTTTTAAATGAACGTTTATAATTTATTTAAATTTTGATTAGCGACTATTATCGTATTCATAATTTAAACATTGTTACAACAACCCCACTAAATTTCGGAGAAATCACATGAAAGTAGCTGTATTAGGTGCCGCAGGCGGTATTGGTCAAGCATTATCATTATTATTAAAAACTCAATTACCTGCGGGCTCAGAGTTGTCTTTATATGACGTAGCTCCAGTTGTACCTGGTGTTGCTGTTGACCTTTCTCACATCCCAACTGATGTTAAAGTTGCAGGCTTTGGTGCTGACGCACTAAATGAAGCACTAACTGGCGCAGATATCGTATTAATTCCAGCAGGTATGCCACGTAAGCCAGGTATGGACCGTGCTGATTTATTCAACGTAAATGCCGGTATCATTAAAACATTAGCTGAAGGTATTGTTGCAAGTTGTCCTAAAGCGTTAGTAGGTATTATCACTAACCCTGTAAATGGCACTGTACCAATTGTTGCTGAAGTATTTAAAAAAGCAGGTACTTATGATGCTAATCGTGTATTTGGTATTACAACATTAGATGTTATCCGCAGTGAAGCGTTTGTTGCTGAACTTAAAGGTGTTGATGTTGCTACGGTTAAAGTACCAGTTATTGGTGGTCACTCAGGTACAACAATTTTACCTTTACTTTCTCAAGTTGAAGGCGTGACTTTCTCTGATGAAGAAGTAGCAGCGTTAACACCACGTATCCAAAATGCGGGTACTGAAGTTGTTGAAGCTAAAGCGGGTGGCGGTTCAGCTACGTTATCTATGGGCGCTGCAGCAGCACGTTTTTGTATGTCTTTAGTTAAAGGTTTACAAGGTGAAGATGTTGTAGATTACGCTTATGTTGCGCTTGATAATGGCGATGCACCTTACTTTGCTCACCCTGTACGTTTAGGCGTTAATGGCGTAAGTGAAATTTTACCTTACGGTGAGTTAAGTGCATTTGAGCAAAAAGCAAAAGATGACATGTTAGCGACACTGAAAAAAGATATTCAAGAAGGTGTAGATTTTATGGCTTAATAGCCATTTAATAATGCCACAACAAAAAAGCCACTCATTGAGTGGCTTTTTTATGGCTCACAGGAAAGCCGTTAGAATAAAGTTGCATATTAGCTTAAGTATTAACTTAAGGTTAGTAATTAACTAGTGATTTCGGTTAGCAGCAATATGGGCTAACGCAATTAAAGCTTGCTTTTGTGGGCTATCAGTTAAAATATCTAGCGCATTAATGGCTTTATCAGCTTCAATTTCAGCCTGTTGCTGGGTATAACGTAATGAACCTGTTTCTTCCATGGCTTGCAAAATAGCGTCTAAGTTGTCCATTCCATTGCCATGCTCAATAGCATCACTGATAAGCTGTTTCTGCTGTGCATTACCATGTTCCATAGCATAAAGTAATGGTAGGGTAGGTTTACCTTCAGATAAGTCGTCACCTACATTTTTGCCCATTTCTTTGGCGTCAGCAGTATAATCCATAATATCGTCAACGAGCTGAAAAGCAGTGCCTAAAAACTTACCGTAGTCAGCCATTGCCTGTTCAATTTTTTCATCTTGTTTCGAAATAACCGCAGCTAAACGAGTCGCTGCTTCAAAGAGCTTAGCCGTTTTACAGTAAATTACCTGCATGTAGCTTGCTTCAGTAGTATTAGGATCGTTGCAGTTCATTAACTGCAATACTTCACCCTCTGCAACAATGTTTGTCGCATCCGATAAAATATCCATAATGCGCATATCATTGAGTTTAGTCATCATTTGAAATGAACGGGTATAGAGAAAGTCACCTACTAATACACTGGCACTATTACCAAAAAGCGCATTAGCGGTTTCTCTACCACGACGCATATTTGATTCGTCAACGACATCGTCATGCAATAACGTTGCAGTATGAATAAATTCAATAATGGCGGCAATATCACAATGCTTAGCACCAGAATAACCTAAGGCTTTAGCAGCTAGCACCGTTAGCATAGGGCGCATACGTTTACCGCCACCATTTACGATATAAATCCCCAATTGGTTTATTAGGGTGACATCGGATTGCAGTTGTTGATATATAAGATCGTTAACCGCAGTCATATCTGCTTGTGCTAATGTTTGTATTGCTTTTAAATCGATGTTCTTACCCATGCTACCTAGCTACTAACCATAATATTGCAATTATTTAAGACCGCAAAGTTTACACGAAAATCAAGCAGAAAGAAGTTTTCCGAAGGCATTGTTTTCATTATCTAGAAAAAAATCATTTTAAATACTAAAAAGCGTAAATTAATCATATTTACGCTTGCTCTACTCAAACTATTCGAGTAGAATTCGCGCCCTATATTTTTAAATTTAGCGTCTTAATTAATGACGCAGTACGGAGTAGCTATGTACGCGGTATTCCAAAGCGGTGGCAAACAGCATCGTGTAACCGAAGGACAAACAGTTCGTCTAGAAAAGCTAGAGCTTGAAGTAGGCGCAACAGTAGAATTTGATAACGTTTTAATGATCGCTAACGGCGACAACATCAATGTAGGCGCGCCTTACGTTGCTGGTGGTAAAGTAACTGCTGAGGTTGTAACTCAAGCTCGTGCAGATAAAGTTACTATTGTTAAATTCAAACGTCGTAAGCATTCACGCAAACAAGCGGGCCATCGTCAATGGTTCACTGAAGTGAAAATTACTGGTATTAACGGCTAATTAGGAGCATTTTGACATGGCACATAAGAAAGCTGCAGGTAGTACACGAAATGGTCGTGATTCAGAAGCGAAACGCCTAGGTGTTAAGCGTTTTGGTGGCGAATCAGTTTTAGCAGGTAACATCATTGTTCGTCAACGTGGTACTCGTTTCCACGCTGGTGACAACATGGGTATCGGCAAAGATCACACTTTATTTGCTTTATCTGACGGTAAAGTACAATTTGAAGTTAAAGGTCCAAAAAATCGTAAGTTTGTTAGCATCATCGCTGACTAATTAAAAACTTTGATTTATAAAAACCTCGCTTCTAGCGAGGTTTTTTTTTATTCCCACTATTCTAATTAGTATGTTTTACTTTCTAGAGTAGTAAAAAACACATTGATGCCTGTATATTTATTCGGTTGATTAATTGTCGTAAGATGAAATAACACCTTAGGGTTTTCTTTCACTTATATAACAGCTAATTAGATAAAAAATGTAGGTACTATTCGTATAGTTTATATTTAGCTTGTTAAATAGATTAATTTTTTGTCAGTCAAAAATAGTTTATACTAGCGCTAGTTAAAAGTTACTCCGTTATTTAGGATTGTTGAAATACCATGAAATTTGTTGATGAAGTTGAAATCAGAGTTGAAGCGGGCGATGGCGGCAACGGCTGTATCAGTTTCCGTAAAGAAAAATATATTGAATTCGGCGGCCCTAACGGTGGTGACGGTGGTGATGGTGGTGATGTCTATTTAATGGCACACGAAAGCCTAAACACCTTAATTGATTACCGCTTTGAACGTTTTCACCGCGCTAAGCGTGGCCAAAATGGTCAGAGTCGTGACTGTACAGGTAAAAGTGCTCCAGATTTAGTGCTAAATGTACCTGTAGGTACACGTGCAGTCGATCTTGACACAGGTGAGCAAATTGGTGATTTGACCCATAAAGGTCAAAAAATGCTGGTTGCTAAAGGTGGTTGGCATGGTTTAGGTAATACTCGTTTTAAAAGTAGTACCAACCGCGCGCCTCGTCAAAGAACGGATGGCACACCGGGCGAAATTCGTAATTTAAAGTTAGAGCTGTTGCTACTTGCTGATGTTGGCTTATTAGGCTTACCTAATGCAGGTAAATCGACATTAATTCGCAGTGTTTCGGCCGCTAAACCTAAAGTAGCTGATTACCCATTTACTACATTGGTGCCTAATTTAGGTGTTGTTCGTTTAGATACTCAACGTAGCTTTGTTATTGCTGATATTCCAGGCATTATTGAAGGTGCGGCTGAAGGTGCTGGTTTAGGCACTCAATTTTTAAAGCATCTTGAACGTTGTCGTATTTTATTGCACGTAATTGATATTATGCCTGTTGATGGCTCTGATCCTTTAGAAAATGCTAAAACAATTATTAGCGAATTAGAGCAACACAATGAAAAACTTGCCGGTAAGCCTCGTTGGATTGTATTTAATAAGCTTGATTTAGTACTTGAAGAAGAAGCTAAAGAAATTACTGATGCTATTCTAGCTGGACTTGATTGGAAAGGTGAAGTACACAGTATTTCAGCATTCAATAAACTAGGTACACAAGAGTTAGCACAAAAAGTGATGACCTTTATTGAAGCACTGCCAGCAGAGGAAGAAGAAGCTCCTATTGATGGCAAAACGGTTGAATTTAAGTGGGATACATACCACGAAGAAGCGCTTTCAGGCCATGGTTTAGATGATGATCTTGATGATGATGACTGGGACGAAGATGATTACGATGTTGAAGTAGAGTATCGTCAATAATATAAGAAAGCATTAGTTTATGAATTAGTGCTTTCAATTTTCTTTTTTCTCTATATATAATTAATGACGCCAAGAGTTAAAGAACGTAACAAAGAAAGAGAGTTTTATGCCCATTTTATCTATGATAGTAGCGATGATTGAGAATAGTAATATCATTGGTAAAAATAATGTCATGCCATGGCACTTACCTGCTGATCTTGCCTACTTTAAACAAGTTACCTTGGGTAAGCCCGTTATCATGGGGCGTAAAACCTATGAATCTATCGGTCGTGCATTACCCGGTAGACGAAATATTGTTATCTCTCGTGATGAAAAGTATATTCCACAAGGCAAAGGCGCAGAAGGGGTTGATGTGGTCACTTCAGTTGAGCAAGCGCTAGCGCTGGTTGATGGCTCAAATGGTGAGCCAGCGGTCGATGAAATAATGGTTATAGGTGGTGGTGCAATATATAAGCACTGTTTACCTGCCGCACAACGTTTATACATAACTCACATTAAAGCGGATATAGAGGGTGATACGCAGTTCCCTGATTATAATGATGGTAGCTGGAAAAGAGTAAAGAGTGAAGTTCGTAATGCCGATGACGCAAATGAATTTGACTTAGATTTTTGCGTGTATGAAAAAGCTTAATGATTTTAAGTTAACCCAGGCTTAGGTTACCTTAGACTCATTAATACAACAGAGCTATTAAAGCACTATTTAACCAGAGCTCGGCTTAACAAATGCTTCTCTAGCAGCTAATTTTCCTGACTTCTTCGTTAAAT
>NZ_JAHKPW010000070.1:53558-91899 GCF_018860755.1 Colwellia sp. D2M02
AAGCTAGCGATTCATAAAAAATAATTTTTTCTTATATTTCAATTTGTTAAATATATCTTAAACCGAGTTCAGGTTATTTAGTGTGGTTCATTACTATAGACTCAAGTTACTATGAGCACAAAAAAGGTAAGCGTATAGCTTACCTTTTTTAGTTTCAATGCTAACAACTAACTAGTTAGTGGTTACAAAGTCTAATATGCCAATAGCCGCTTTACGACCTTGATCAATGGCGGTAACCACTAAATCAGAGCCAAGTACCATATCACCACCGGCAAATACATTTTGCTTAGTAGTTTGTAAGGCAAACTCAGAGTTATCAACCGCAATAACACGACCACGAGAGTCTAACTCAACACCAGCATCTACCATCCACTTTGGTGGGCTTGGTAAGAAGCCAAAAGCGATAACAACAGCGTCAGCTTCCATAACAAATTCAGAGCCTTCAATTGGCTCAGGGTTACGTCTACCATTTGCATCAGGTGCGCCAAGCTGGGTTTTAACAAATTTAACGCCAATAGCTACGCCTTCGTCATTAACCGCAATATCTAATGGTTGAATGTTAAACTCAAAGTTAACACCTTCTTCTTTCGCGTTTTGTACTTCACGCGGTGAACCTGGCATGTTAGCTTCGTCACGACGATAAGCACAAGTCACTTCGGTAGCGCCTTGTCTAATTGAAGTACGAACACAATCCATTGCGGTATCACCACCACCTAGTACAATCACTTTCTTGCCGCTAAATTCAACGTACGGTTTAACGTGATTGCTTTCTTTTTCGGTAATGCCCATTAATTTCTGAGTATTGCCAATTAAGAAGTCTAACGCATTGTAAACACCTGCAGCGCCTTCATGTTCAAAACCGCCTGTCATATCAGTGTAGGTACCTAATGCTAGGAAAACAGCATCAAACTCGTCGCTAATATCACTAAAGCTAATATCTTTACCTACTTCAGTATTTAAACGAAACTCAATTCCCATTCCTTCCAGAATTTCACGGCGGGTTTGAATTACTTCTTTTTCTAGTTTGAAAGAAGGAATACCAAACGTTAATAAACCACCAATTTGCGCGTGTTTGTCAAAAACCACTGCATCAACACCATTACGGGTTAATACGTCGGCACAAGCTAAGCCAGCAGGACCAGCACCAATAACAGCAACACGCTTACCTGTTTTAATTACGTGCGATAAATCAGGCTTCCAACCTTGTTCAATTGCGGTATCGGTAATGTACTTTTCAATATTACCGATAGTCACTGCGCCAAATTCATCATTTAACGTACATGCTGATTCACATAATCTATCTTGTGGGCACACGCGGCCACACATTTCAGGTAAACTGTTAGTTTCATGACATAAGTCAGCCGCCTCAAAAATACGGTCTTCAGTGACTAACTCAAGCCATTGTGGAATGTAGTTATGTACAGGACACTTCCATTCACAATAAGGGTTACCACAGTCTAAACAGCGATCGGCTTGGCCCGCACTTTGTTCATTACCAAGTGGTTGGTATATTTCAACAAAGTTAATTTTACGATCCGCGATTGATTTTTTAGCTGGATCGATACGTTTTACATCAATAAATTGATAAACATTTTTACTCATTATTTAATTCCTCTCTCTAACCTATTTATCAATGTGATTATTGCGCTTGTACGCGTAATTCAGCACTTGAACGACTGCGATGACCTAGTAAGGTTTTTACATCAGTTGCCGTAGGTTTAATTAATTTAAATAATGGCGCGAATTTATCAAAATCATGAAGTATTTCTTGAGCGCGTAAGCTGCCTGTTTCTTCAAAATGCTGATTAATAATGCCGCGTAAATGTTCTTGATGGATAGCTAAATCACCCATAGTTAACATTTCAATTGATTCTTTATTCATACGTACATCAAGATCGCCTGCTTCATCTAATACGTAAGCGAAACCACCTGTCATACCCGCACCAAAGTTAACGCCAATGTTACCTAAAACAGTTACGATACCGCCGGTCATGTACTCACAAGCATGGTCGCCAGTGCCTTCAATAACCGCGTGCGCACCTGAGTTACGAACTGCAAAGCGCTCACCAGCACGGCCACAGCCATAAAGCTTACCGCCAGTTGCACCATATAAACAGGTGTTACCCATAATCATGGTTTTGTTACTTTGATAATCAACACCTACCGGAGGCTTAATGGTTAACTTACCACCGGTCATGCCTTTACCGACATAATCGTTACTGTCACCCGTTAATATCATATGTAAGCCACCAGCATTCCAAACACCAAAACTTTGGCCTGCAGTACCTGTTAAGTGCAAGGTAATTGGTGAGGCTGCCATGCCTTGATCGCCATGTTGACGAGCAATTTCACCTGATAAGGCAGCACCGACTGAACGGTCAGTATTTTGAATGGTAAAGCGGTATTCGCCACCACTGCTATGAGCTACTGCATCAGTTGCTGCAGCTAGTATTTTTTGGTTTAACTTACCTTCATCAAACGCGGTGTTCTCTTCGGTTTGATAAAGGGCTGTATTTGGACCTGCCACTACAGGAGCAATAATTGGAGATAAATCAAGTTTTTGCTGCTTTGAGCTAATACCGTCAATTTGTACTAATAAATCAGTACGGCCAATTAAGTCAGTTAAGCTAGCAACCCCTAAACGTGCCAATATTTCACGAACATCACGGGCAATAAACTTGAAGTAATTCATTACTTGATCAGGCAAGCCTTTAAAGAATTGCTCACGCAATACTTCATCTTGTGTTGCTACACCTGTTGCACAGTTATTTAAGTGACAAATTCGTAAGAATTTACAGCCTAGTGCCACCATTGGTGCAGTACCAAAACCAAAGCTTTCAGCACCTAAAATAGCCGCTTTAACAATATCAACACCGGTTTTTAAACCGCCATCAACTTGTAAGCGTACTTTGTGGCGTAAACCGTTAGTCACTAGAGCTTGCTGTGCTTCAGCTAAACCTAGCTCCCAAGGACAACCAGCATACTTAACTGATGTTAATGGACTTGCCGCAGTACCACCGTCATAACCTGAAATAGTAATAAAGTCAGCGTATGCTTTAGCAACACCAGCAGCGATAGTTCCTACGCCAGGGCCAGATACTAATTTAACTGATACAACAGCTTTTGGGTTCACTTGCTTTAAATCAAAAATTAGCTGAGCTAAATCTTCAATTGAATAAATATCGTGATGTGGCGGTGGCGAAATAAGGGTGACACCTGGTACTGAGTAGCGAAGTTTAGCAATTAAAGGCGATACTTTATCACCTGGTAATTGACCACCTTCACCTGGCTTAGCGCCTTGTGCTACTTTAATTTGCAGTACATCAGCATTAACAAGATAATGTGGTGTTACACCAAAACGGCCAGAAGCAATTTGTTTGATACGTGAATTTTTCACTGTACCAAAACGGCGTTCATCTTCACCACCTTCACCTGAGTTTGAGCTACCACCTAAACGGTTCATCGCAATAGCCAACGCTTCATGTGCCTCAGGGCTTAACGCACCAATAGACATAGCAGCACTGTCAAAGCGCTTGAACATATCATTTTCAGCTTCAACTTGGTCAATGCTAATTGGCGTACAATCATCTTTGAATGTTAATAAGTCACGAATCATCGCGATAGGGCGCTGATCAACTTCATCCGCAAATTTACGGTAATCGTTGTAGTCACCATTTTGTACTGCACGTTGTAAGTAATTAACTACGTTCGGGTTAAAGGCGTGATACTCACCACCATGAACATATTTTAATAAGCCGCCGTGACTCATTTTTTGATGTGGTAAAAATGCTTTGCGAGCAGAGTTAACGCCATCTTGTTGAATATCACTAAAGTCAGCACCTTTAATACGACTTGGTAAGTCGCTAAAACAAAGCGACATAATGTCTTCATTTAAGCCGATAACTTCAAATAAACCGGCACAGCGGTAACTGGCAATAGTGGAAATACCCATTTTAGAGAGTATTTTTAATAAGCCTTTGTTAATACCTTCACGGTAGTTAACAATAGCATCGCGTGCGCTTAGCTTTATTTGACCTTGAGCAACCAATTGCTCAACGGTTTCAAAAGCTAAGTAAGGGTAAATTGCTGTTGCGCCTAAACCAAGTAATACTGCAAACTGATGTGAATCACGAACCGACGCTGTTTCAACAATAATATTTGAATCACAACGCAGTTGTTGATCAACTAAACGCTTTTGAATTGCGCCAACAGCCATTGCTGCAGGAACTACTAATAAGCCCGGTGCGATGTTTCTATCAGATAAAATTAAGATAACAGTGCTTTGATCACGTACTAAACTTTCTGCTTGGTCACATAAGCGTATAATAGCTGCTTCAAGCCCTTCTTCGGCTGTATAGTGTAGCGGAATAGTATCAGAGCGGTAATGCTCAGGGTCTAACTCACGTAATTGCTTTAAGCCGGTATACATTAATATTGGCGTTGAGAACAACATACGATCGGCATGGCCTGATGTTTCATTAAATACGTTATGCTCACGACCAATACAAGTGCCTAATGACATAACGTAGCGTTCACGTAATGGATCAATTGGCGGGTTAGTTACTTGCGCAAACTGTTGACGGAAATAGTCATACAAGGTACGTGTTTGGCTAGATAATACGGCCATAGGTGTATCATCACCCATTGAACCTGTAGCTTCTTGGCCATTTTCAGCCAATGTTTTAATGACTTGCTGAATTTCTTCGTAGCTGTAATTAAACATTTTATGGTATTGCGCCATTTCTTGATCAGAAAAAACACATGCGCCAATTTTATTCGCTTCTAACTGGTCAAAGGGTACTAAGCGGCGAATGTTTTTATCAAGCCACTCACGGTACGGATGACGTTCTTTTAAGTCGTTGTCAATTTGGTTTGAGCTAAATAGTTTACCAGTATAGGTATCTATCGCTAACATTTCGCCAGGGCCAACACGGCCTTTTTCTACGACTTCATCTTCGCCGTAATCCCAAATGCCTACTTCAGAGGCTAAGGTGATAAAGCCGTTACGGGTAATAACATAGCGGGCAGGGCGTAAACCATTACGGTCAAGGTTACAGGCAACATGACGACCATTGGTCATAACAACACCAGCAGGGCCGTCCCATGGTTCCATGTGCATTGAGTTAAATTCGTAGAAAGCACGTAAGTCATCGTCCATTAACGGACTATTTTGCCACGCTGGTGGCATTAATAAACGCATCGCACGATATAAATCCATGCCGCCAGCTAAAAATAGCTCAAGCATGTTATCAAGTGACGATGAATCTGAACCAGTCTGCCCAACAAATGGTGCTGCATCTTGTAAATCAGGTAACAAAGGCGATTTAAAGCGATAGGTACGCGCACGACTCCATTGACGGTTACCATTAATAGTATTGATTTCACCATTATGCGCTAAATAGCGGAATGGTTGTGCTAAATGCCATTGTGGCGAGGTATTTGTAGAAAAACGCTGATGGAATACGCAAATAGCACTTTGCATACGAATATCGGCTAAGTCTAAATAAAAGTTTGGTAAGTCTACAGGCATCATTAGGCCTTTATAGATAGTTACTAAACAAGAAAGACTGGCAACATAAAATCTGTCGTCGGTTATGCGTTTTTCAGCACGGCGACGAGCCATATATAAGCGGCGCTCTAAGTCGCGATTACGCCATCCCGGAGGAGCATCAACAAATACTTGCTCAATTGTTGGTAAATTACCTGTAGCAATTTCACCAAGTACTGAAGTATCAATAGGTACTGTACGCCACCCTACTAAAGTTAAACTCTCGTTAGCTAGCTCTTCTTCCAATACCTTTTTAGATAATGCAGCTTCGACAGGATCAGGGTTTAAGAAAATCATACCTACGGCATATTTCTTACCCAACTTCCAATTATTATCAGCGGCTACTGCACGAAAAAAGCTATCCGGCTTTTGTAACAATAAACCACAACCATCACCTGTTTTACCATCGCTGGCGATACCGCCACGATGTTGCATACGATCCAAAGCGGAAATAGCGGTCTTAATTAATTTGTGGCTGGTTTCCCCATGTTGATGGGCAATAAGTCCGAAGCCACAGTTGTCTTTTTGGACGCTATGATCATAAAGCTGCATTCTTTTCTCCTAAATAAGTTCGACTTACTCTCAGGACGGATAAAAGAAGAATAAATGCATGGAAAAAATGCATAAATAAACCTCTTTTAAAGTAAGTGGAACTTTCAACATTAACCAGTTATATAGCAAAGGTCAATCAAAATAGAGCTTTTGCTCGTAATTAATTTTCATCTTTGTTTCTTTTTGTAAATACTGAAAATAAGTGATTTTTTATAAGTTTTTGTTATTTATGGTTTTTTGTGTTTTAGGGTGTTTTTTATGATCTTTAATAGAAAAAATGATGAAACTTTATTACATTTTAGATGGATTATGGGATTAGTGAATATTAAATATTTATTCAAATTATGCTGGGTAGGGGTAATCACAAATATTAATGGCTACTCACCGTTGAAATGATCTTGAGTATTAAGTAACTTTGTTTAAAAGTAAATAAGAAAAACTTTTAGAAGGATAAATTTTAGACAATAAAAAAGCCAAGGCATAACGCGCTTGGCTTTTTACGAAAAACTAATTGTTTTTATGGTTGATACCCGCCAGGAATACCTTTTGTGGTGACGCTAACCGCATCATGAGCGTGCAGAGATTCAAGGTGGTTTATACGTAACCAGAAATCATCAAAGTGTACTGCTTGATTCATAGTATGTTGTAAACGACGTGCAGCATCTTCACAAAACATTAAGTTTTGACCATTTAGGCGAGCAAACTCTTGTTCATCTTCACGCTTTACAGCAGCCTGAACAGGTGTTTTTAGTGAGCCTTCAATTAAGTCAACTAATTCAGTGATAGGAAAGTCATCAATGCTGTTATTAAGTTTTACTTTTATTTCAGCCACTGAACGTTGAGAGTGCGGTGTTGCAACGACTCCCTCGGTAGTGCCTAACCATTCATGTACATCGTTAAGTGCTAAATCTTGTTGACTAGCAAATTTATCTTGGAATGCTTGCTGAATAAGTTGTCTAGCTAATGCAGCAGAACAAGGGCAAGTTGAAGAGTAAGGTACTTCAATTGAAAGTTCTATCGCTAACTTCCCTTGCTTTAATGAGCCGGTTAGGGTTACCGGGTAGCCTTTCCAGCCTTCTTTACCGCTTATTAATGACTTTCTGCGTAGGTGGTACTCAAAATTAAAGACTACCTTGGCTTCATCGCTGAGCTCTTGGTGGCTATTAATAAAACCATCGAGTAAGGCGACTAATGTTTGGTAATTTAATACGCTGCTCGTTGATAACTCATCAATAAGTAAGTACAAGCGCGACATATGAATACCTTTCGCTTGTGCATCATTTAAATTCACAAAAGCATCGATATGAGCTGAAACCATGCGCTCACTTTCGCCTTTTGAGGCCACCATAATAGGCATTTCAATGTTGCTCATACCTACCCAGTCTAACGTACCTTCGGTTTGGGCTGTTGTATGGTTGGCAATATCAGGCATTGATGTCGGCATTACGACTCCACTTTAAAACTAAATATGATTATTAACTATTGCACTAACTATGTAAGTAACTAAGGAATGCAATGAGTAGAACTAAGGGCGCACATTCTAGCTTATTTTTTAATGGTAATCATTATTGTTGTAAGCACAGTGGTAAAAAATATACAAAATAATGTCAATATGGCGAAATAATAATGGAAAATCACCGTTTTCTGGGCTGATTATTCGTGTTAGCAATAAGCTGTGGTAATCCTACTGATGTTATAAACAGGCAAATAATCATACAATGCAAGTTTACTCATATTAAGTGAGGGTTATGTTACACTCTTTTTATTATTATATTAATTTGTGAGTTATTACGTGAGTACCAAGCAAGTATCTGAAACACTTAATATAGAATTACTTCAAGGCTATTTCGATACCTTAGGTAAAGAGATGCTAGAAAAAATGTATGCGTTATATCGTCAACAAACAACTATTTATTTGGCTGATATTAATAATGCTGTCACCCAAAATTCAGAATCTTTATGGCAAGAGAGCTGTCATAAAATGAAAGGAGCAGCAGCGAGTGTTGGTTTAGTTAGATTACACAGCCGCTTAGTCACGTTAGAGAAAATCACGGCAGATAGCGTAGAAAAAGAAAAGTTATTAGCCGAGCTTACGCAACAGAATAATGCCGATATGAAAGTTTTTGAGTCTTGGCTCTCAGCGTTAGATTAACGTTTATTATTTACATCACAATTTGTTGATGTGAGCTAAAACTAAAAAAGCTAGATAATTAGTCTAGCTTTTTGATTACACAGGAATACTGTTAATACATTTAAGCTTCAAGTGTACCGATGAAGCGATATCCCTCACCATGAATTGTATTAATAAGCTCAGGTGTACTTGAGCAGCTTTCAAAGTGTTTACGTAATCGTCTTATTGTTACATCTACTGTTCTGTCATTAGAACGTAACTCTCTACCTGTCATCTCTTTGATTAACTCTTGGCGAGTGACAATTTTTCCTGCGTTGCTAATTAGTAAGCTTAACGCTCTATATTCACCACGTGGTATTGCAATGGTATCGCCGTCAGGGCTTGTCATTTGTCTTGAGTTACTATCAAGAGACCATTGGTTAAACTTAAGGATCGTTTGTTCAGGTACTTCTGTTTTATTCTGACCAATGCGATTTAATATATTACGGGCTCTAATCGTAAGCTCTCGAGGATTAAAAGGCTTAGTTAAGTAATCATCAGCGCCAATTTCTAAACCGAGTATTTTATCAATGTCGCTATCACGGCCTGTTAAAAATATTAACCCCAACTCTTTGTTGTTAGTCAACTCTCTGGCGAGCAATAAACCGTTTTTGCCGGGGAGGTTAATATCCATAATAACTAAGTTGATGTCATGTTGCTGAAGCATTTCTGTCATGCTATTGCCATCAGTGGCTTCGTGTACTGTGTATCCTTCTGCTTCAAATAAATTGCGTAAATTAAAACGTGTAACGTCTTCATCTTCAACGACAAGAATTTGATATATTTCCATTGGTAAAGTGACCTAATAATTATGAAGAATAGGTTAATTAATTAAATACTATATAAAACAATTAACAATTATTTAACTATGTTAGCCAAGTCATGCTTAAAAAACAATTAGATTGGCTGATTAGTTACTATTTTATTGTACTATTGTACGCTCAATCGGGAATGTTATATCAAAATCGACCCCTTGTTGAGGTTCACTGTGCATGCTTATATGTCCAATAAGGGCTTGAGTGACTAAATTATAAACTAAATGCATTCCTAAACCGCTGCCGCCGCTGCCACGTTTAGTGGTTGTAAAGGGGTCGAATATTTTATTCTTAATGCTTTCATCTATGCCAACACCATTATCATGATAGTGAATATTTAGTTGGTCACTTAAACTTTGAATTTTAATGGATACTTCTCTTGCGGTTATACCGTCAAATGCATGATGAATTGAGTTTAAAATAAGGTTAATGAGTATTTGATTGAGCGGCCCTGGTTTACTCGTAATAGTGAGATTTTCAGGGCAATCTATTATTACGGTGACTTGTGCTGACTTTATTTTTGCAGATAGTGTGAGTAACACCTCATCAATAAGACCATGGACATCAAAGGTTCTGCTTTCAGCACTAGATTGGTCAACTGCAACTTTCTTAAAGCTCGAAATTAAGTTAGCCGCACGTTCAAGATTACGAAAAATAATAGCAATATTCTCTTCGCCGTCGTTAAGGAAGCGCTTTAACTCACTTGATTTTAATGTTTTATTATCAAAACGCTCTTTTATATTATTTAGGTTATCGGCTAGTAAACTTGAAGCAGTTACTCCTAACCCGATAGGGGTATTAATTTCGTGTGCAATGCCTGCAACCATATCTCCTAATGAAGCCATCTTTTCACTTTCGACGAGTTGACCTTGGTATTGATGTAACTTCTCTAAGGTAGAAAGTAACTCTTGGTTTGAGTCTTTTAGTGCGCTAGTGCGTGATTCTACACGGCTTTTAAGTTCATTGTTTTGTGATAACGCATAGTGGTGATCATCTTCTAATTTATAGATATGTTTTTCTGTAACGGTTAATAAAATGTTGATATAGCGAGCTAAAATATCAAATTCTTTATACTCTTGTTTTTTAGCTCGGTTGTCATAACGCTTTTTCTGAGAGATGTTATCAATGAGTTCAGTAATATCATCAAGGGGAGTGCAGGTTTTTTTGTATAACCACAGGGCAGTTAATACCGCGATACTAATAGCGCTAATAAGTAAAAAGAGTCCAAGTAGCAATAAGCTACTAAAAAAATCATTCTTTTCAGTTAAGCTAGTTTGAAGGTAAACATAACCAACGGTTTTTTGACTACTTTTAATTTCAACAACAAGCTCTAGATATTGTTCATGATAGCGAATGGTAGTGAGTTCATCAATTTCATTTATTTTGTCTTTAATCGCAGGAAAACTGTTGTTTTTATTATAGCTTGTGAAAAAAGATACACTGTTGTCGTTTAAATCGTAGATATGTATGCGATTAATTAACGTAATGTTTTTACTGAGTTCTGTTAACTCTTTTTTTAGAGCAATATTAGTTTTTGTTGGGTCATCTTTTAAAAAAGGGAGACTTTTGTCTGCTAAAATGCTTGCCCACAACCAAGTGTTACTTTCTATTTCATTGCGCTGTTGAGTATTAATTTTTAATAACAGTAATAATGCCGTTAATGCAGCTAACGTTATAGTTAGCCCTAAAGTACTTTTCAACAATAAACTACGAAACGATTTTGTTTTCACTGAGTTTGGCATACTTAACATTATTCCTGAGAGATGAATTAATTGAATCTTATGATGCTGTTACTTTAACGTTTAGATGCATGATAAATAGTAAAACCTTGTGCTTTAGTGATGACACTTGTACAGCCAATGTATTGTTCCATAATAGGTTGGTAACGTAAGAAACTATTCGCGACTATGGTAATACTTCCTTTCTTTTTTAGATTTTTATGAATACCTGATAAAAAGGTTTCTGTTGCTTGATAATTTGTATTAACCCCTTGATGAAAAGGTGGATTTGAAACAATATGCTGATATGTGTTGGTAACTTCAGATAAGCTATTTGAAGGAAACACAGTCGCGTTTATGTTGTTTAATGCTAGTGTTTTTTCTGCCGAAGCAAGCGCTAATGCACTAACGTCTAATAAGGATAGCTCAACATTCGAATATTTTTTAGCAATAAAGCAACTTATTACTCCAGCACCACAACCAAAGTCGAGGATTTTACCTGTTAATTCTTTGGGTAAGTTACTGAGAAGTAATGCTGTACCAATATCAAGTTTTTCTTGGCTGAATACTCCAGGCAGTGAGGCAATCGCTAATTCAATCCCGTCCACTGTTATAGCATAGTGCTTGTACCAGCTCTCTAATTTAAAAGGAACAGATCTTTTATTTTCATTCATTAATCCTGCAAATAAAAAGCAATGGCGTGCTGAATCAACTTTTTGACAATGTTCTAAAAAGTTTGCAGTTAGTTTAGGAGTTGATTGAATTCCGCCTTTTTTCTCACCAACAATCAGTATTTTTGTCTCGGCTGTTAAAAAAGGAGCGATCATCGCTAAAGTGAAATTGAGTTCGGCTTTGCTTTTAGGGAAAGCAATAATCACTAAATCGTGTTGTAGCTCACTTTCATAAACACAAGTAAAGTTATTATGAATACGACTACCGTGCTTATGAGTCAAGGCTTGATGATCAATAAAATTAGTATTGTAGCAACTTACCTTAGCACTCTCATTTAGCGTTATTAATTCATCAATAAAGCCATCTTCAGGTAAGTTAATTAATAAAGGCGTTGCTGAAGTGAGTAATTCACTATTACGTAATAAGACTTGGCTAGGGTTGCTAAGAGACATAGATAACTGGCACAGATAAAATAAAAGAAGCGTTATTACTATTCTACGATAATTTACAAAATTGGAATAGCACCGCAGTAGTCTTTTATTGAATATCATTTTAAAAAATGCTTAAATAGCGCCGTCCCTAATTCAGGTTTAATAGTTTGGCTATTAAACCAAAGGGGCCAGAAGAGGAGCGTTAACCAGGTAATTACTATTGCGGTATTTTGAGGTAACTCAGAATATGGAGATCAAACTCCAATAATAGTAATGAGGGGGATTAACGCCGAGATAGCGAGCTTTTTGATGAGTTAGCTATCGGTTGTTTGGGCTGAATCCCAACAATTGTCACTAGTAACTATTTTATAGTTATATAAGTGGAGAGCTTCTGGCCTTTGCATAAGTGCCTAAATACATTCATTGTATTGTTGCTCTTCTTTGTAATTGCCAAGAACTCTCCGAACTATCACTGCTGTGTACAATAAACATGGCTAAACAAGAGTTCGAGAGTAATGACTTCAATTCATTCTTCAGATGTTCAAACTAATAAGGCCGTACAACACTGTGCGCTTTGGACAGCTTTAGTTACCCCTTTTAATCAGAATGGCAGCGTCGACTTTATAAGTTTGCGTGAAATTGCTCAGCATCAAGCTGCTGCAGGTAATGGTATTTTATTACTTGGTAGTACAGGCGAAGGGTTGGCGCTAACAGCTGAAGAGCAATTCTCGATTGTTGACTTTATTTGTGGTTTAGCGCTGGATACACCGCTTATGGTGGCTGTTGGTGGCTCTAATTTATCTGAGCAATTACAGTGGTTAGCACAATGTAATAGCCTACCTATTGATGCCTATTTGCTTGCCACGCCGATATACGCAAAACCAGGACCTGTAGGTCAAACACAATGGTTTAGTGCCTTATTAGATGCGGCCAAATTCCCGTGCATGCTATACAACGTCCCTTCACGGAGTGGTGTTGATATTCCCATTGAAACCTTACAACAAATTCAAAACCACCCAAATTGTTGGGCAATGAAAGAAGCTAGCGGCGATATTAATAAGTTTTTAGCTTACCGTCAGCATTGTCCTGAAATTGATCTTTATAGTGGTGAAGATGCTATGGTGCCGTACCTTGTTTCCGGTGGTGTTAAAGGCTTAGTGTCTGTTTGCGCCAATGCATGGCCTGAAGCCACCAAAAAATATGTTGAGTGCTGTCTTTCTAAAACAGCAACGCAATGTCAAACACTTTTCCCGCTATGGCAAAATGCGGTAGACGCATTGTTTGCCGTGGCAAATCCTATTCCCGTGAAAGTGTTAATGCACCAACAAGGCGTTATTAGCCATAACACACTGCGCGCACCATTAACGGCATTAGAGTTAGCTAATAGTGATGATATTCAGCACTTTGATCAGCGCATTGCGCAGTGGCTTGCGGCTTATTCAACATAAATTAAAAATTCAGAGAAAGTGCTGCGATAAGTTCGAGTACTTTCCTTCAACATAAACCTTAAATTTTAACGTAAATAGATATAATAATTGGAGTAGAAAATGGATTGGCAAGATGTAATTGCACAACTAGAAGCGGGTACTTTGCGAGCTGCAAGTCAAGATGAAAATGGTAACTGGCATGCAAATGTTGAAGTTAAGCAAGGTATTTTAGCAGCGTTTAAAGCAGGCGAAAATATTAGTTTTTCTGATAACTACCAAGGCTTTGTTGATAAGCATAATTTACCAGCACGTCAATTCACGCCACAAGATGGAGTACGTTTAGTACCAGGCGGCTCTTCAGTGCGTGCAGGTGCTCATGTTGCATCAGGCGTTATTATTATGCCACCAGCCTATATTAATGTTGGGGCATTTGTTGACAGTGGTACTATGGTTGATAGTCACGCTTTAATTGGTTCATGTGCACAAATTGGTAAAAACGTACATGTTTCTGCAGCGGTACAAATTGGTGGTGTATTAGAGCCAATTGGCGCTAGCCCAGTGATTATTGAAGACGATGCATTTTTAAGTGCTGGCGTTGTGGTTGTTGAAGGTATTGTCGTTAAAAAAGGCGCAGTATTAGCACCAGGCGTTTCATTATCTAAATCTGTGCCAGTATACGATTGTGTTAACCAAGTTATGCGTGAAAAAGGTGCTGAAATCCCTGAACGTGCTGTTGTTGTACCAGGTACTCGCCCAGTTAAAGGCGAGTGGGCACAAGCGCAAGGCTTAAACATGGCATGTGCACTAATCGTTAAGTACCGTGATGAGCAAAGTGATGCTTCTTTAGAGTTAGAGTCTATCTTACGCTAATTTACTGAGTATTTACTGATTATTAAGTGAGGTAATAAGCGAATCTATTTTACTTGTTACCTCTTTAAACGTGACTTTGTTATATGGTTTTTAGCTGAGTTCACTTTACTAACTGTCGAATTAACCAAACTTAACACAACATAACTAACACGACACAACCTAACATAACCTAAGAAAAATTATGACAACACATCCTAGCTGGTTCGATCTTAGTATTAAAAGTGCCTTAACTGCTCATCAGTCACCGGAGCATGAACAGGCATATTTTGTTTATCAACTCGATGCTCTTAAAGCACACTTAGCTAAATTACAGCAGCAAGATGTGATTAAGTTATGGTTTGCGGTTAAAGCGAATCCATTATCGAAAATAATTCAAACACTTGATAGTGAAGGCTTTAATTTTGATGTCGCTAGTTCCGGTGAATTAGCGCAAGTGTTAGCGCAAGGCATTAACCCTGAACGTATTTTAAATACCGGGCCTGCTAAAACCAAAAAGCAACTAAGCGCTTTTTTACAACAAGGCGTGCGCACTTTTGTGGTGGAAAGTTTAAATCAATTAACGTGGTTAAATGAAGCGGTTATCGAGCAAAAGTTAACTGATGATAAGCCAGCGGTTTTACTGCGAGTGCAATTACAATGGCAAGAAGGTGAGAAAAACCCACTTGGAGGCAATAGCCTTACGCCATTTGGTTTATCTGTTGAACAATGGCAAAGTATTCATGTTGATGATTTCCCTGCACTTAATCTTTGTGGTTTACATATTTTTCAGTGGGGCAATATGCTCAGTAATGAAAAAATGTACTCATTGTGGGGGCAAATGGTTGCACCATTAACGGGCCTTGCTAACGTCATTGGCATGGATTTGAAAATACTCGATTTAGGCGGCGGTTTAGGAATTGATTATTTAGACCAAGGACAAACGCTGTCTTGGCCACAAATTATTGAAGATTTAGCAAAAATAAAAGCACAAGCTGGTGTTGAAGAGTTATGGCTTGAATTGGGACGTTATGCTGTTGCTGAGTGCGGCTATTATGTGGTTCCTGTGGTTGATAGAAAAATGAACTATGGGCAAGAGCAATTAGTATTGTCTGCAGGGATTAATCATCTAATACGCCCAGCGATTACCGACCAACCTTTTCCGGTAACTCTCCTAAGAAGTGATAACAATGCTGCTCAAGGAGCGGAACAACTATTTGATATACATGGCCCTTTATGTACCAGTATGGATAAGTTAGGTCGTTTACCGTTACCTAATGATGTTGAAGTGGGTGATGAACTGGTTTTTGGTTATTGTGGCGCTTATGGCTTTACCGAAAGTATGCCATTTTTCTTATGTCATGAACTCGCTGCAGAATATGTTTTTCAAGATGGAAAATTAACTGAGGTAAGAGCCGCCCAAGCAGCAGCCTCTTATTTAGCTTAGTTAGTGATATTTAGTAACCTTTAGTTGAGATTGAAAATGAATACCTTTACAAAAAAAGTCATGTCGGTAGGTGAAATGGCTAGCGGTGCCAAATTAACGGTACCCGTTTATTCTTTTGTTAGTGAAAATGCCTGTGGTCCTAATGTTTATATACAGGCCAATATGCACGGCGCAGAAGTGCAAGGTAATGCGGTAATATTTCAGTTACTTGAGTTACTACAACATTGCCGTTTGAATGCGAATATCACTTTAGTGCCTTACGCTAATCCTGTTGCTTGTAATCACAAAAATGGCGAATACACCTTAGGGCGATTTGATCCTATTACCGGTGTAAACTGGAATCGTATGTACCATTTTGATGAGAGTGTTATTGAACCTTTTTCTCAAAACTACATAGATGCGACCGAAGAAGACATCAATAACAATTTTAGAGCGTTAATGCTTAACGAGATTGAGCAAAAGCTAGACCATAATATTTTTGGCTTAACAACCGGTCAACGTATCGCTTATCAACTACAGCGCTTGGCTTATCAAGCTGATATAGTTTTAGATTTACACACAGGTCCTATTTCCAGTAAACATTTATATTGCCCTGAATATGCACAAGCGAGTGCGAATTATTTTGATATTCCTCACACCCTATTAATTCCTAATGATTTTGATGGGGCTATGGATGAAGCAACTTTTTGCCCTTGGTGGAGCTTGCAGCAAGCTTTTGAAAAACAAGGCCGAAAATTTACCATGGGACAAGGGCTGTTTAATAAAGAAAGTTTTACCGTAGAGCTAGGCTCACAAGAGCAAATTGACTTAGACGTCGCTAAAGACGACGCGGTAAGTATTTTAGCTTATCTGCACTATAAAGGTGTGATTAGTAATGATGAATACCAACCACAAGCAATGACGCGTTATGCGTGTTACCTTAACGACTACAAAGCATTATACTCTCCAATGGGTGGCATGGTTGATTATTTAGCTGAGTTTGGTGAGGTTTTAGCGGCAGGTGAGCCATTAGCTCGAATTTTACGAATGGATAATTATGGTGATGGTGAAGCACTACATTATGTTTCACTAGATAAACCTGTTATTCCAATCTTACATTTTGCCTCTGCAAGTGTTAACCAAGGCACAGAGCTTTATAAAGTTTTTTATAATTACTTTGAGTTACCCGAAAGTTAAAATTAAGGTTAGTGTTAAAAATATAACGAAGGTGCTGCGTATAGCAGCATCTTCATCATGAACTCCATGACGGAGAAGTTATATTTTTAAGCCAAGCTGTAAAGCCGCACCATAAGTATCGTTATTACCCGCAAAACCTGCAATATCAATAGCGAGAACATCCCAAGGCGATATACCAAAACCTAAGGTATACAGATCGCCATCTACATCATTTAAGTCACTACGTAAGCCCATACGTAATTGTACACTTTCAAATAGGGTAAACTCTGCACCGAGTGCAACATATTTAGAGGGAGTGAGAGAAATAAAGTGCTCTCTATCGGCTAAATCGATTTCGGTTGCTAAGGTTAACCAACTATTTTGGTAACTAAAACCTACTGAAGTTGTTGGTTTTAAACTGAAATTAATGTTGGGATCTGTCGGCTGTATTTGTTTACTGTACTCTACTTGTCGAGAGATTAGGTTGTCGCTTACTAAAGCCGCATGCCACTGACGTTCGTCGCCCCAAGCAACATACAAACCTAAATCAACATTGAGATGACTATCATTGGTTAAGTATTCATCATTGTTTAAATCAAACTCATCTTCATTAAAGTTACTAATATTTAGTTTTCTATATAATAAATCGATACGTTGGTATTTAAGTTTACTCCCTATACTTATTTCATAATGATTATTGTTAGTAATTTGATAGCCCAACATAACCCCCGCTTCAGCCAACGAATAACCAAGACCATTAGCGGTAGACTTTAGTTGAGTTAAATCTAAATAACCTTGATTAATGGCTTCTTCTAGTAATAAAGCATCATTATCATTGTAATTAACCACACCACCTATACGTCCAAATTGATTAGTGAATAATCCAAAACTTAAATATTTATTAGGAATAATAAGTTGAAAGTTTAAGCCGTTTCGAACATTAACAACTTTATTATCTATTGCGGCTAAGTTGTGAATAATAGTATCAACACTATCATGCAAATGGTTTGTAGTACTGGTGTTATTAATATCGTTAGCCAGACTTGATAAGTCGTTTGATATTTGCTCTGCAATATCAATGACGTTGTATTGATCGCTGCCCATCCCTCCCAAGTTAAATGAGAAATAGACATCATCTTCTAACGTGTATTTAGTTAGTAGCGCGGGGTTACTTAACGAGGACGTGAAATCTTGAGTAATAGCTGTAAAACCTTGCCCAGCACGCTTTGCTGTAAAGCTGTCGGCATAACTAACCTGATAGTATAAAAGTGATAGTGTTAATAAGATAAACTTACTAAGAAATGGTTTAGTGATTGCAGCATGATGAGCCTCATAAGATCTTAAATAATTATTGCTAATAAAAGTCATAATAAATAATTCCTTCTTATTATTATTAATAAACCCACTATTTTTGAAAGTTTATGGTGAGTTTATTAAAGCTTAGTAGAGCAATAATATATTAGCTATTGATAGGCACAGATAAAGTGATAAATATTAAGTTATTAGCTGATTTTAGATAGACACATTTTGCTGAGCATTCAGGCGAACAATGCTCTCGATACCATAGGAGAGTGATAGACCTTATTCTGTATTAATAAGGTCTGAATGGTTAGGGGCTGGTGCTGCACACTTTGAACTATTGACTGGTAAATACTTAAACAGATTAGCCGCTAAAGTAAGCGAATACCATTTTTTTCAATGGCAATTTTACCTTGCTTTAATAAATGACCAACGGTTGCCTTAAACGTTTTTTTACTGACTCCTAGAGTGTTTTTAATAACTTCAGGTGAGCTTTTATCGTGCAGAGAGCTAAAGCCATTGTTGTCGGCTAGGTGGGCAAGCAATTTTTCATTAAAGTTGCTTACGGTATTTTTACTGCCACGCGTTAAAATTAAATCTAAGCGACCATCTTCACGTACTTGTTTGATGTAACCTTCAATTTTTTTACCAATACGTAATGGTTGAAAAATCTCGTTATCATACAATAAGCCCCAGTGTAAATCGTTAACAATAGCTTTAAAGCCCAGGTCTGTTTTATTACCGATAATTAAATTAACTTTATCGCCATCTTTATAATCAGCAGGCCAAATGTCTAAAAATTTGTCGAGCTTACTTGAAGCAACAAGACGGTCTGTTACCTGATCAAGAAAAATACGTACTAGATAGTATTTACCTACTTCCATTTTGGTGTGCTGTTGGTTGTAAGGTACGAGTAAGTCCTTTGGTAAACCCCAATCTAAAAAGGCGCCCATTTTATTAACTTGCACAACTTTTAATGAAACAAACTCACCTACCTGGCCATAAGGTTTGTCACTTGTTGCCACTAAACGGTCAGCTGAGTCAGCGTAAATAAATACTTCAACAATACTGTCGGCTTGGCAGTTTTCAGGCACGTAGCGCTTAGGAAGTAGTATTTCTCCTAGCTCTCCAGCGTCAAGGTAAACACCGTTATCTCTAATTGCGATAACGCGTAAGGTATTATATTTACCAATAGTAGGGTTTGTTGTTAGTTGAGCGTTGGTCATGAAAATGCCGTGGTAGCTGAGTCTGCCGTAATTGTACCGTATATCACGCACTATACCAATATCATAACTAGCTCAGCGGTTATTATTTTAATAGCTCCCTAAGCGAATATAGTTTGTTAATATAGTTTGTTAAGTTCGGTTATTGCTCATATTTCGCTTTCGCATTGACTTTAGTCGCTACATATTCAGAATCACGCAAGTGTAGGAGGTCGGCAATTCGTCTAATGGTATGCTCTTCTATACTGGCAAGCTCACCGTCAGCATAGGCAACTTGCCATAATAAATTAACAATATGAGTGCGCTGTGCTAATGAATAATGTTCATTGATAGCTTGAGTAAATTGAAAAAAGTCAGTGGCATTTTCACTTAATGCTAACGCAGTATCCATAATTGAATTCACGTCGTTACTTGGTAATGAAAATTGCTCTGAAATCAGTGTTTTCAATGTATCGAGTTCTGCAGTACTACGATGTTGATCTGCACGCATTACTTCACATAATAAAACTGAACACGATACCTCTAAAGAAGGTGGTGCTACCTTTTTTTCATGATCACTTCCAACTAATGAGGCGAGAAAGTCATTGAGTTTATTTAGCATTTAAATACTCCACAAGTACGTTGTATTTTTGAGTTTACCGTTAATCGCAACCATACGCTAGAGGCTGGTTTTTTTCACGAAAAAAAAGTGATTAATCGTAATAAGTAGTAAAAAAAGCCATATGAATTTAATAGTCCACTTTGATATCTAAATTAATGTTATGTTTTCTTTTTATTTAAGTTATTAAAATATAGGGTTTTATTTTGATTTTTTGTTGGGGTTGTATAGGGGGGACTATTTTGGTGCGGATTTTGTAATACTGAGTTACATCTTTGTTAATACTTGTAACAGATAATTAGCTATTATATCAGTATTAAAATTACGTAGATAATTAATAATAATAATAAAATTCACATCAAAATTTGAAGTGCACATTACAAAATAAGGGAGCAAAAGTGGCTACTAAAAAACAAATCATAATACCTATCCTAGTCTTAGCAGCAGGTATCGCCGCGATGGCAGGGTTTGCCAGTTTAAAAAAACCACCAGAAGAAAAAGAGAAAGTCGACAATACTCCAATTGTTGCTGTTGAGAGCATTGTGGTCGCGCCAATGACCATGGAAGTACCGTCTCACGGCATAGTGACTCCTAAATATGAAACAAAGTTAGTTGCCCAAGTGACAGGAGAAATTGTTGAGCTTAGTCCTGCGTTTGTTCGTGGTGGTTTTGTTAAAAAGGATCAGTTATTAGCGCGTATTGATCCGAGCGATTATCATGCCGCATTAATTGACGCGCAAGCAACTATGGCTACCGCCCGCGCTGCATTAGAAACTGAAGTTGCACAAGGTAAAGTGGCGGAGCGTGAATGGAAGCAAATAACCGATAGTTCACCTACTGAACTGAGTTTACGTAAACCTCAATTAGCGCAAGAATTGGCCCGCGTAAAAGCTGCACAAGCATCTGTTTTACGTGCTGAGCGCAATTTAGAGCGTACTGAAATCAGAGCGCCGTTTGATGCCATGATTGATAACCGCGCAATCGGTTTAGGTTCTTTTGTTAGTATGGGGACTCAATTAGGTAAGGTTTCAGGCACTGCAACAGCAGAAATACGCCTTCCTGTCGCTGATAATCAATTACAGTTTTTAACTAATGAAGGCGCTAATGCTACAGTGAATTTAGTTGGTGTTTACGCTGGGCAGTCAACTGAATGGCAAGCTAAAATCGCTCGTGGTGAAGGTGTTATTGATGACACCAGCCGTATGAGCTATTTGGTGGCTGAAGTAAAAGACCCTTATCAGCTGAAATCTAAAACCAGTGCTGGTGTACCGTTACGTTTTGGTAGTTATGTTAATGCGCTTATACAAGGTAACCAAGTAAGCCAAGCCAGCTCAATCCCTCGTTATTTAGTGGTGAACGGCAAAGTTGCGCTGTTAGATAGCGACTCCAAATTGCATTATGCAGCGATTGATATTATTCGTGAAGAAGGTCGTAATGTTATTGTTGCTAGTGGTCTTGCTAATGGTGATCAGCTGATTGTTTCTGCGTTAGATTATCCGGTTGATGGGATGAAACTCGCATTAGCAAGTGATGAAGTTACGCCGACAGCAACACCTGATGATATTGATAGTGAGCAGGCAGGCGAAAGTCAGGTTGCGAATAACAATAAAGCAGGGGAATAACTATGTCATCAACTCATGATAAGTCACCTGACATTGTTAATGGTGACGAAAACTCTTCTGCACAACCACGTGATGGTATTGATACTAATACGGGTATTATCGCTTGGTTTGCGCGCAATAGTATTGCTGCTAATTTATTAATGTTTTTTATCCTAATAGGTGGCTTTCTTACTATTAGTACCATTAATAAACAAATGTTTCCGCAAGTACAAATTAATTGGATTTCTTATAATGCCGCATACCCTGGCGCCGCTCCGCAAGAAGTAGAAGAAGGAATTACCATTAAAGTAGAAGAAGCGTTAGAGTCAGTACAAGGGCTTAAACGCGTTATTACTTACTCTAACCGTAACTATTCAAACGGTTGGTTTGAGGTTGACCTTGATTACGATCCACAAGTGGTATTAGAAGAAGTTAAATCCGCGATAGACTCTATTCCTAGCTTCCCGGCTGGTATGGAACGTATTAATGTTGAGCGTGAAAAATTTCGCCAAGAAGTGATGTACATCAGCCTTTATGGTGACTTAACTAATACAGAACTTAAAGAATTGGGTCGTAAAATTCATGATGAAATTCAGCAACTACCATTAGTTAATATCTCAGACTTTTACAGTGGTTTAGCATACGAAATATCGATAGAGGTTAGTAAAGATAAATTACGTGAATACGGCTTAAGCTTTACTGATGTGGCACAAGCGGTAAGAAGTAACTCACGTAATATGTCAGCGGGTCAAATTCGTGCAGAGAACGGTTATATAAATTTACGTGTTGAAAAACAAGCTTACCGCGGTTATGAATTTGAACGTATTCCTGTAGTTACGCTAACAGACGGCACTAAAGTACTGCTAGGGGAAATAGCAACCATTAACGATGGCTTCGAAGAAGGGCTTCAGTACTCTAAGTTCAATGGTAAAAACTCCGTAACCTTTTTTATTGGTGCGGCTGAAAACCAAAGTATGACTAGTGTTGCCGACATAGTTAAAAGGTTTGTTGAGCAAAAATCGGAAGTGTTACCACAGGGGGTTAAGTTAGAAACCTGGGTAGATATGACGTACTACTTAGAAGGCCGCTTACAGCTAATGGTCGATAACATGCAAAGTGGTGCGATATTAGTGTTTATTATGTTAGCGCTATTTCTACGCGTACGTTTAGCATTCTGGGTAATGATGGGCTTACCTGTATGTTTCTTGGGTACCTTGTTAGTGATGCCGATGGAGTTTGTTAACGTCACTATTAATGTTATTAGTTTATTTGCTTTCATTTTAGTGCTGGGTATTGTGGTTGATGATGCTATTGTCATGGGTGAGAGTGCCCATGATGAGATTGAGCAACATGGGCACTCTCTTGATAATGTTATTCGCGGTGTTAAGCGTGTAGCTATGCCTGCTACCTTTGGTGTTTTAACCACTATTGCGGTATTTGTACCTTTTGTTTTAGGCGATGGCCCCGAGTCTGCATTTGGTAAGTCGATTGGCTTTGTGGTGATATTATGTTTAATTTTCTCTTTAATAGAATCTAAACTTATTTTACCGTCGCACTTAGCGAATATGAAAGTTAAAAAATTCAACCCTAAAAACCCACTAGATAAATTAAGAGGGGTAGTCGATAAAGGGCTGAAAAATATTATCGAGAATTATTATCGCCCAAGCTTAGCGGTATGCCTTAACTATCGTTATGCGGTATTAATGTTTTTTATTAGCATTATGCTAGTCAGTGCAGGTCTATTTGCTGGTGGTATTGTTAAGTATGTTGGACAACCTAAAATCCCCCATGACTTCCCACGTATTTCAGTAGAAATGAACATAGATGCTTCAGAAAATGCGACATTACAAACAGTATTATCTATTGAGAGTATTTTGTACCGCATTGATAACGAAATAACTGAAGAGTTTGGTCAAGGTATGATTTCAGATATGCAGGTTGAACTGCGTAGTAGAACTAGTGGTCAAGTGATGGTGAAATTGGTTGACCCTGAGTTTCGTGCCATGGACACTTTTGCACTAGCAGAAAAGTGGCGTAAAGCAATACCAAAATTCCCGGGCATGAAAAGCTTAACTATTAGCGATAATCTATTTGGTGGTGGTCGAGATGATGGCGATATCGCCTTTAGATTAGAGAGTCAAAACGATGCGCAACTATTACTTGCGTCTAAAGCACTCAAAGCTAAGCTAAATACATTGAAAGGGGTAGGTGATGTAAATGATTCACGTCAAACTAGCGCCAAAGAAGTGCAGTTTGACTTAAAACCTTTAGCGTACTCTATGGGCTTGACCTTAGCTGATATCGCCAACCAAGTGGGGTACAGTTTTTACGGCTTAGAAGCACAACGTATCTTACGAGATGCAGAAGAAGTAAAAGTAATGGTCCGTTACCCTCAAGATGAACGTAGCTCAGTTGGTCATGTTGATGATGTTATGATTAAAGCGCCAAATGGTGCTGAACTACCTTTATCAGAGTTAGCTGACATTAAGTTAACTGATGGTGTTACGCGTATCCGTCGTGAAAATGGTAACCGTACGATTAATGTTTGGGCTTCGGTTGATTCTGAGCAGGTTGAGCCATATAAAATTGTTAGTGATATTGAAGAAAACTTTATTCCTGAACTATTACGTAAATACCCACTAGTGAAAAGTGAACTAACCGGTAGTATAAAAGAGGAGCAAGAAGGCCTTGGTGAGCAATTCAGAGACTTCATGATTTCATTGATGGTTATCTTCTCATTACTCGCAATACCATTACGTTCATATTCACAAGCAACTATGATCATGGTGGTAATTCCTTTTGGTATTATTGGCTCAGTGTTTGGTCACCTTATTTTGGGGATGGACTTAAACGCACTGTCAGTAATGGGGATTTTAGCTGCCGCGGGTGTTGTGGTGAATGACTCATTAGTAATGGTTGACTATGTGAACAATGCGCGTAAGCGTGGTGAAAGATTGAAAGATGCGGTTATTCATGCCGGTACTAAACGTTTTCGCGCGATATTGTTAACCTCACTAACTACCTTTATTGGTTTAGTGCCTATTGTTTTCTTTGAAACCAGTATGCAGGCGAAAATGGTGATTCCAATGGCAGTATCGTTATCATTTGGTGTTTTATTTGCGACAATAGTGACCTTGATTTTCATTCCAAGCTTGTATTTGATTATTGAAGATATTAAGCAAAAATTTAGATGGAAAAAAGGACAAGAAAGCTCTGCTGAAAAGCGTAGTAACGATAATGAAGTTAAATCGAAAGAGCTTCCTGCTAATTAAGCTGAATACGGGTTAGAAAACTTTATTAAACTTATAAAAAAGCCGTGGTATACGTTCGTTATATTACGGCTTTTTATTATCTAACCTGATGTTCGTTCGAAAATACTTACTTTTATCGTCGGTTCATTGCTAAATAGCCGACTAATTAATTTGGGTTAGCGCATCGCCTGCTAGTTGTCTTATTACACTAATACTTTTATTTTTGCTTTCCTGAGAGAGGATAAATAGTTCACTAATAAAAGCTCTGGTGTTATGAAGCTTTGCTAACCCAGGTTGGGATATATATACATCACCCCATTGGTTAAAGGGCGCAGGGGAGCTTACATTGTTAAACCAAACTTTTAGCTCTTCATTAGAGTGCAAGTCTCGGTATAAAATATAAAGAGTAGCCCTTGCTAATCGGCGAGGTTCGCCATAAATATAAAAATGGTTGTTATCCGCGGTAATTTTTGCTGTTAAGGCCATTAGCATTTGATCTAACTGGCTTTTAGTTGTTTGAGGGTTGAGTGATAGCTGCATGAATAAGTCGGCGCTATGGGCTACACCATGTCGCCAGCCGATTATTTCATCAAATCCTCGATAATCATCTAAAGAGATAATGTAAGTTGTTGTGCTTTTAATCAGGAGTTCTCGCTGATTATTATTTAAGAAGCTTGACTTCCTATCTGAGCGAGCAAGCTCTGAAAGCGTGAGGACAGCAAAACTCTTATGAAGCGCTGAAGTACCTTTTGTCGTGATTAATACATCAATTAACGTATGAAAAAGTGATGATCTTGTTGGGGTATCTAGCTCGTCATTTCTTAACCACTGGCTTAGAGCAGAAAATGCAATGCTATCTCTAATCGTTGGATCTGAGTGCGCCAAACATTGACTTAGCTGCAATGCTAGTTCATTGCGCTGAGCGTTATCTTTTACGGAGAATTGCTTTTTTTGTAGTTGGTAAAGCTTTAGGCTACTAAACTCTTTCGTTACACATGAGGTTGAACTGGCATTGCTTGATGGTAAGTATGATAGAAAAGTAAAAGTACAGCAGAGTATAATTAGTATCTTTTGTAGTTGCATAAATGAATTGTTTAAAAAAGGTTAACGATGAGTTCAGGTTAATACTATTTGCACTGAAATGGCAAGTTAACAGATAATATTCCTCTGGCTTATAGTTTCAGCCATTGCAAATAATAACATTCATCTACTTTTTCAATAGAGCGAAGCGAATAATGAATTTACTCAACAAACACTTAGGTTTTTCTTTGAATCTGCTGGCGATAGCACTTTTTATTCCCGGCATTTTATTACCCATGTTTTCTTTAGCGATGGAGATGAACGCACAAGTTGCCAATGCGAGTTTGACTTCTGAGTTAATTAATAAAGAAGTTTCACTGGTACAAACGGTACAAGAGTTATGGCATGGAGAGCGCTTTCTAGTCGCTATATTAATCTTCCTTTTCTCTATTTGTATTCCATTAGTAAAGTCTTCATTAATGAGCTGGGCGTATTTTCAGAAAAACACACTCGTTGAAAAGAAAATTTATAACTTTGTGAGTGTGATAGGTAAGTGGTCTATGGCTGATGTATTTGTTGTCGCAGTCTTTTTGGCTATGCTCTCAACAAACCATAGTGAAACAGCTAACCGCACAGCGTTAGAGCTTTTTGGTTTTAAAATGGATTTAGTTATTTCAAGTGAAACTCTCTCAGCTGTAGGGGTCGGCTTTTATTATTTTACAGCGTATTGTTTGCTGTCATTACTCGCAAGTCAAATCAGTCAGGCTAGTATCGTTAAAAGTTCAGGTAATATTGACTAATATCAACGGAGGCATTAGGGAATTGCTAAGGTAAATGCTATCATCTAAACAATAGTAAGTATCATTTGCTCTTCGTTTTATTGTGATAAGTAAACTCAATATTCCTTAGCATCACGTATTAGAATAAAAAAAATCATGACCTTAGCAGAACTACCTAAAAATAAACTAGCGAAAATTAGCGCCTTACCTAAAGATGCGATACTGGCAGCTCAACTGCTTGAGCAAGGTTTTAGTATACGCACGGCTATTTCACTTGCCCATAAAGCGCCCTTTAATGGACCAATGGCATTTAAGTTACATAACACAAAAATCAGTATTCAACGCTCAGTCGCTGAGCAAATTAGCGTAGATTACTTATAATGACTAAACCTCTTCATTACGCCTTAGTTGGTTTTGCTAACTCAGGTAAAAGCACGCTATTTAATTTATTAACTTCAGCTCAATCGGGACAAAGCCAGAAGATCGCCAAACAAAATGTTGGCAACTGGTCTGGCGTTACTGTTTCGGCTAAAAAAACGGCGTTGGATATCGCCGGAACCGCTGCACTTCTTTCTGATTTACCGGGGTTAAGTTCACTTAATCAGCATGCTGAGCAAGGTGAAGATTTAACCATTTCGCAAGATTTTTTACAGCAAAACGCTATAGACTTTTTAGTCAATGTGGTTGATGTTAACCAATTAACTCGTCAGCTTTATTTAACCACGCAGTTACTTGAGCTTAACGTACCAATGATTGTGGTGTTGAATAAAACCGATAAACAAGCATTGAGTATTGATATAGCAACGCTGTCTGATGAGTTAGGTTGTCCTGTTATTACCACAAGTGCGCAAGATAAAAAGAGTTTAAAGCAAATTCAACAAGCACTTAATGACTTATCTGAGAGTAAAAAACTCACCAGCAGCATAGAAAGCAGTAATGAAGTAAAAAGTCACCAGCCCGAGAAGGGGAAACCAGAAAGCCTAGGTGCTATTCAAGCAAGACATGATTACATTACTGATGTCTTAAGTCGCTCTAGTATTTGTATCGATAATAGTGTCTCGTTGTCAGATAAATTAGATAATATTGTGTTGCACCCACTTGCAGGCATTCCAATATTTTTAGGCATTATGTATTTACTGTTCATGTTTGCTATTAATGTTGGTAGTGCTTTTATTGACTTTTTTGATATTTTAAGCGGCACATTATTTGTTGCTTACCCGTTACATTTTCTTGCTCCTTTAGAGCTACCACAGTGGCTACTTACCATTGTTGAAGGTATTGGCAGTGGTATGCAAACTGTTGCTACGTTTATACCGGTTATTGCTTGTTTATTTATTGGCTTGTCATTACTCGAAAGCTCTGGGTATTTAGCGCGCGCTGCTTTTGTTGTTGATAGTGTTATGCAAAAAATAGGGCTACCGGGAAAAGCATTTGTCCCACTGATTGTTGGCTTTGGTTGTACTGTTCCGGCGGTTATGTCAGCGCGAGTGCTCGATAGTGAGCGAGAGCGAATTACTACCGTGATGATGGCACCATTTATGTCCTGTGGGGCTCGTTTGCCTGTATATGCATTGTTTGCCGCGGCATTTTTTCCCGATAACGGGCAAAATTTAGTTTTTCTTTTATATCTTATTGGAATAGCCGTTGCTATTTTTACCGGGTTTTTATTGAAGAAAACCGTGTTGTCGGGAAACAGTTCTTTAAATGTAATGGAGCTCCCGAACTACGCCTTTCCTTCTTTGATGAGTTTAATGTTACGCGTATGGCAAAGAACATATGGTTTTGTCACTGGTGCAGGTAAAACCATTGTTATTGTAGTGTGCTTATTGAATTTTTTAAACTCTGTTGGTACCGACGGGGAATTTGGTCATCAAGATAGTGAGTCTTCTATTCTAAGTGCGGGAGCTAAATTGGTGATGCCAGTACTCGCTCCTATGGGAGTCGAAGAAGATAACTGGCAAGCTGGCGTTGGGATTATTACGGGCATATTTGCCAAAGAAGTTTTAGTCGCAACCTTTAATAGTTTGTATTCATCTGCCCATGATGCAGACGATGGCGCACCTTCGTTAACACAAAGCTGGCACGATGCCACCGCAAGCATTAAAGAAAACTTATTAGGTATTGCACCAGATGATCCTCTCGGTATTCAAGTTGGGGATTTGAGTGATTTAACGATTGTGGCTCAAGAGCAAGAGGTTGAGTTAACTACTTATGAACGCATGCAAATAGCTTTTGTTAGCCAGCTGGGCGCTTTTAGTTATTTATTGTTTATTTTACTTTATACGCCGTGTGTTGCAGCGATGGGCGCTATAAAAAATGAAGTGGGTACACGTTGGGCAACATTTGCAGGGCTCTGGAGCTTGATCTTAGCTTACTTAATGGCAACACTATGCTACCAGATAGGTAATTTTACAGAGGCACCATTAATAGCAAGTATTACTATTTTTATTGCCTTAGCGGTATTTTACGGTATTTATTTATGGCTTAAACATCAAGGTAGTAAAGTACTGACAATAGCGGTTAGGGTTAGTTATTCTTAACCGAGCTCAGGTTAATTGAGTTTTAAAGATAACTATCATAGAAGTATCGGTGAATTTATAAACGAGATAACTGCTTGCCAAATATACAATAAAATATTACTTTTAAGCTGCTGTATTTACTAAAAATGCAGTGGCTACTAAAGGATAATATATGTTTAACCATCGTAATGACTCAAGATCTCAAACAACTTCTTTTAAAGGCACAGCCTTATTTACTTTTGTTCTATGCTTTTTATTAAGTGCATGCGGTGGCTCTTCCACTAGCCCTGAAACCAAAAAAAAAGAGGAAGCCGTTGCTGAAGTGGTTGTGCAACCTCAATCTACATGGTTGGTCTCTGAACAAGAATATAAGCTTGTTGATATTAATACGCCTAAGCTCCTTTCTGTACAAAGTTACTGGCCAAGTAATAGGGACATTCCAGCTGATTTTTTTAAGGTATTAACTGTACTTATCCCCCAAATAGATATGTTGTTTTCGCAACAATATTTTGCTTTTTCTGACCTTAATAATACCCAAGAACCTCAATTTAAATCTATCATTTTTAAACCATTAGGCCCTGATAACTCACTGGGCTTAGTTGAAGGAGAAATTGATTATCAATTAGGAAGTGACGGTTTATTACACCTATCATTTTTAGAAAGCTCTCCCTTTCAAACATCGGATTTATTACAACCTATAGTGTCGTTAATTTATCAAAGTGAACGTGCTAAATATCGTCAAGAAAGCCAAGAGGGTCAACGCAGCTTTGAATACTTAGTTAGTCATGGCTTAACCTTGCACTTTATTCAGCAAGTACTTTCAGATGAAGCAAACCTCCCTCTAACTCAGTTTGCTAACGAAAAAGTGAAACAACAAGTACTAGTACAAGTAAAAGCAAGTTTAGATAATAATATTACTTTAACTCATGATTTTTTAGCTGAGCATGAAAATGCTATTGGTTATTACTTAGTTGAGCAGCATTTGCGTAATTATATTGGTAGCACAGCAGCAAATAGCTTTAGCGTGCCAAACGAGTTATTTATACCTTGGTTGAATAATGACAGTCCTAATAATCAAAAAACGACAACCTTTGTACGTACGGGTGACGTTGAAGAGCAAATTGCAGTAACCGAGTTATCTCGTCAAGGGAATCAGTTTATTGGTAGCTACTTTTTAGAAGGTTATAATCATGAGAAACTGATTGCATTAACGTTTGATGATGGCCCCTCAGAATACACTCAAAAAATACTTGATGTACTTAATGAAGCTAAGATACCGGCAAGTTTTTTTTGGCAAGGAAAGAACTTATCACCATATCAATCGCTTATTAAACAGACGATTAAAGACGGTCATACGGTTGCCAACCATAGCTGGAACCATACGAATGGTACTACGCTTTCAGTTGATGCTTTATGGCAACAACAAGTGATGAAAACGAATAATGAATTTCAACGCTTATTTAATATTACGCCAAGGTTTTATCGCCCGCCTTATGGTGAAATAACTGATGAGCAGGTACAGAGTTTGACAGAACATGGTATGAAAGTACTGTTATGGTCAGTTGACTCAAGAGATTGGAACTCGTCGATTAATACCGTTGAATACATTGAAAGTGAAATAATTAATAATCAACACGAAGAAGTGATTACCTTAATGCACGATGCCGGCGGTAATAGACAAAATACGGTGGACTCTTTGCCCGCTATTATCAAGCATTATCAATCACAAGGTTATCGTTTTGTTAACTTGGAAACGCTCTTAGGGATTAGCGATAAACACTAATATTTCAGCTAACCGAACGTAAGGGAGAATTAAGTGAAAAGCAGTAACCTGAACTCAAGTTGCTCAGGTTACTTTGTTGGATTGTAGCTTAGGTAACCTGATTATTCAGCGTATTTGAGCAACTCAGGCTCAGCTTCACAAACCAATTTAAATAACTGAAACTGGCTTTTAACACGGTCTAAGTTATGGTTTTCACGATCAACATGGAAGTAGTGATCGCCTTCTAAATGGTCGGTTAAAAAGCGTACGCCAATGATGAATGGTAGTAGCTTCGCGCCAACGATAAGACTTTGCCTTTCAAGTGGTGTTAAGGTGTCACCAAAAGCTTCTTTATAGTTGGTAATTAACGCTTCAAAAATGTCATATTTAAACACCATTTCTTCCGTGCTTGTATCATCTTCAGCCAAGTTACTGCAACAAGTTCTAACCATATCGCCAAAATCGTGCATAAGTAACCCAGGCATACAAGTATCTAAGTCAATAACAGCACAAGGCACATCGCCTTTGGCGAAGAGTAAGTTATTAATTTTAGTATCGTTGTGTGTTACATGCAGTGGTAATTTTTGACTAATTTCTACCACGCTATTAATAAAATCTTGTTGTGAAAGACAAAAATCAACAATATCTTGGCATTGTGCCAATCTATTATGAGTGTTGTTAGCAATTGCTGTACTTAATTGACTCATTCTAAAGCTAATGTCATGAAAATCTTTAATAATTACAGATAACTCTTCAGCTGAAAAGTCACTTAGTGCACAACTAAATTGCGCGAATGATCGCGCAACTAAAGCGGCTTGCTCAGGAGATGACACTTCCTCTAACGTATAAGAGTCACTAATAAACTCCATTAAGCGCCAATAGTTACTGCCAATTTTAATGGTGGTGTCGCCGTTTTTAGTTAAAAGCTGTTGCGGTACGGCTAATGGGTATTCACCTTGGTTATTTTTTTCAGCTAAATGCGTATTAATTTTTTGAGCATTTTCACTTAACTCAACGGTTTTAGTAAAAATATCGTGGTTGATTTGTTGTAAAACAAACTCAAATTCAGACGTAGTAAGCTTGTAAGTACTATTAATATGGCCATTACCTAGTGAGGTAACTTCGACGTCAGAGAAGTCAAAATCGTAGTTGTTTAATACCGTATCAATATCCGTGTGTAGTGATGACTTGTTAATATCCATAATTCTCTTCGTTATACTTATTTTTTTATAAAATAATCACAATTGTTCATTGGTCTTAAATTGCCGTAAGTGGGGGGGAATTAGCGCATAATGGCTTTATAACGAATGAAATTGCTTGTGAACAAGCAAAAACGCGTTAATTTTACGACAAAATTAGCGCGATACTATACGTGTTTTATTTGAAAATAGCAGTAACTTTTTTGTCGACTAAAGCAGCATCTTGCGGGTAGGTTAGTCCAAACCATTGTTCTGTCGAACAAAGTACATGAACATTTTTTTGCTGTTGCTTAATTTGTTTCATCACAACGGTTGGTAGGTAACATTCTTGCTTTAAATATTTTTGTGATAAGGCGCTCTTTGTTTGTGAGTGCTCGCTCAGCATAATACGTATTTCATTTTCTAGTAACGCAAAAATATCACCGTTAAATAACCAGCAGTTCATTGATATTAAGCTGTTGTCTTTTAATACCGTATGCTCATTATTATTGATTCTTCCTACAAGGGTATTATTTATTAGTTGAATATCTTCACATTCTTCAATGCCCTGTAAGGTGCTATGTGGTGATACTTGGCATAACCCTCTATTAACACCACCAAATGCCGATAAAGTACTCTTAAGTTGATATGCAACCATAGCATGATCGTTAGGCTGAGACTTTGCTTGTGCGAATAGCAGGTTAAAGGCTTGCGCGCCGTAATAGTCATCGGCATTGATCACCGCAAAAGTCGTTTTAATTAACTTATGGCAACACCATAGCGCATGTGCGGTACCAAGTGGCTTGGTTCGCTCTGTATTAACTTGGCAACCTTGGGGCAACGTAGATAAAGATTGATGAACTGTATGTGCTTTAATCGTGTTAGGTAATCGGGGAATTACTTGACTAGTTAGGGTTTGTTCTAGCTCTGGACGTATGATAAATACTACATCAGTAAAGCCTGCCTGTGCTGCATGAATAATATTATATTCCATTAAGGTGAGCTTGCGCTCACCAAATTCGGCCAGTTGTTTGTTACCGCCAAAGCGACTGCCTAAACCAGCCGCTAAAATAACTAAAGTGCTCATAAGAACCTTAACTTACAATAGCCAATGGCTTCGCGCTTTGCCAAACACCGCGAGTAAAATCAGGAATATCTTTTGAATTACTTCTATCGGCAACAGAATCAGCGCTTAATGGGGTGATAACTGACCATGCGGCAGCATCATAAACATCTTGATCAAGAGGCTGACCATTACGTAAGCAGTACACCATGCGCCATAACATCAAGAAATCCATACCACCATGGCCGCCATTACGCTCTGCTTCTGCGCCCATTCGTGCCCATAATGGATGATCATAACTGTTTTGCCATTTTGCCATGTCATGATCCCAGCGGTGAAAATTAGTTGGACTTGGCTTACGTCCTTGCTGACCATTTTTTTGCCATTGGCTTACTGCCAGTTCATAGTCTTTTTGGTATTGTGCTTTAATTGCAGCAGGTGCATTTTCTAAGGCAATACGGTTAGGAAAACCTGCAAATGTGCCATTGGTACCTTGAATATAATTATGACGAGAATAAGGGCGAGGGCTAGTGGTATCATGCTGAACCATAATAGTTCTACCTTTTATCGTTTTAATAACACTAGTATTCATATCACCAGCAATATAATTGAGCTGATTACGTTGGTGATCACCACTGAATTCTTTTGCGGCATAGGCTTGTCGTCCTAATGCTGGCGAGCTGGTTGAGGTTACATAATCAAAACGATCGCCACGGTTAATATTCATATACTGAGCAACCGGGCCTAAACCGTGGGTAGGATATAAATTACCATTAGTTTTTGCATGCCATGCGGTGCGCCATGAGCCCGTTTTTTCTGTGATTTCTTTCATTTGCCAGCGAAGCTCATGAATATAGGCGGCTTCGCCATGTAATAAGTCGCCAAATAACCCCTGACGTACCATATTTAAGACCATGAGTTCATCTCGCCCATAACAGACGTTTTCCATCATCATACAGTTTTTCTGGGTGCGTTCAGCGGTATCCACTAGCTGCCAACATTCTTCAACGGTGGTTGCAGCCGGTACCTCGACAAATGCATGCTTGCCGCTTTCCATCGTATCGACACACATTGGTGTATGCCAGCGCCATGGCGTTGAAATAATAACAATATCAATATCGTCACGATCAAGCATTTTTTTATAAGCTAATGCTGAGCCAGTATAACGAGATGGTTTACTGAACCCGTTTTTTACAACAGTAGCAATAGAGTTATCTAAAACCTTTTCATTAGTATCACAAATTGCTTTGATTTCGACACCGTCAATATGGCAATAATGTTGAACATGACCTGAGCCCCGTTCACCAACACCAATAAAGCCAATGCGTACGACATCCATTTTAGGTACTGTTAAGCCCATCACCGACTTGCCTTGTGCTAGCGGATTAGTTAACGATGTTGATTTAGTGCTTTGTGAAGTACAGCCTGTCGTTGCGCTGGCGGCAACACCAGCTGCGGTTATTGCTGCAACAGACTTTAAAAAATGGCGACGGTCTTGAGTCATAACGCTATTCCATAATAGAGAAAATAAGAGGTTGATATCTTATATACGATGTCTCAATAATGATGGCAAGTTTGAGGCTGTTATTTACTTAAGCCACAGCGGCATGAATTGTAAACATAACGTTAAGCTATTGCTGGTAATCTTTACTCATAACAAGAGGTTTATTAAGTTATTGGTAGCGTTAAAGAAAAGCAGGCACCAGATAAATTATTTTGGTTGCTGGCTGTTATGCTACCTTGGTGCCAGTCCATCACTTTGGTACATATTGCTAAGCCTAAACCAAAGTGACCTTGTTCACGTGAACGATCGGCATCAAGTTTAACAAAAGGCGTGAAAATAATATGAAGCTTACCGGCTTCAATGCCTTTACCATCATCTTCAACGGTAATAATTAGCTGTTTGTTAATGCTGTTAATAGTAATTAATACTTCTGTTTTAGCGTAGCCTATCGCATTACTAATTAAGTTAACTAGTGCGCGATGAAACCAGTGGTAGTCAACAGAATGGTTAACTCTTTCTACGATTGGTGTGAACATCAAGGTTACATTTTTTTGCTGTGCTAGCACTTGGCAATCATTTTTAGCTGAGTTGATTAACATAACCATATCTGTTGTTTGCTTTTTCAAAGATAAGGCATGTCGCTCCATTGATGCATAATCTAAAAAAGCACTGGTCATATCTTCCATACGCGTTAATTCAGTGTCCATGCGTAGTAAATAGGTGTCTTTTTTCTCTATACTTTTACTATCGATTGCCGCTTCTATACCAAAGCGTAAACAGGCCATTGGCGTTCGTATATCGTGAGATAAGCTACGGGCGAGAATTTTATTGTCAGCGACTAGCTTTTCTATTTGGGCTGCCATACGGTTGAAGCTTTTTTCTAGCATTTTTATATAAGAAAAACGGCTGGTGGCTACACGTGCTTCAAGCTGTCCAGCACCAATTTTAGCGGCCGCAGTATTTAATAAGTACAGCCGTCTGGTTAGCGGTAATAACCATAAAATTAATATGCCGCAAATACCAAGGTATAAGATCAGTGTTAACACAAAATTAAAAGAGCTATCTTGTTCTTGTTCGATAGGAAAATTGAGTTGCAGTAAAAACTCAGGGTGATGAGTCAGCGCTTTTAATAAATACTGATCATCATCATTGGCGAGTAGTACGCCGCCTTGTTGTGATAATTCAGCGATTGCTGTTTTTGGTAAGGCTATCGATTTACTGGGCGCTAAACTGACACGTATTTGGTATTTTTTTTCGAAGTGATCAAGATGGCTATTTAGCTCTGTTTTAGTTAACGCGTTAAGATCGCTACTTAAACCATCAATAATTTGTCGATAGAGTAATGTTGTTGGTTCATCGTGGTTAAGGTTAGTTTGTGACTCGGTTAATTCAACAATTTTATCTAGCCCCCAACCCATAAAAAATAACGAGCCTACTACGGTAAAAATAATACTTAAATAGAGCTGGCGCATAATTAGCGCGAGCTCTTGATGTTACTATCGTTTTCAATTGTGCTGTTGACGTCATCCCATGCGTCGCTAACAAATAAATAACCTTTCCCCCAAATAGTTTTAAACTTTTTAGGCTTTTGTGGATCGTCATTAAATAACTTACGTAAGGTAGACAGCATGACATCGAAACGTCTATCTAAACCATCATATTCACGTTTTTTTAAGGCTTTAAATACCGAGTCACGATCAACAACGGCTCCAGCGTGTTGGGCTAAGTAAGTTAAAAAAGCGAACAAACTGGTTGAAAGGTCCACTTCGTTACCTTGATAAATAACTCGTTTAGCCTCTTCGTTAATAACCAATTGACCAAAAGTTAGTACATTATTTAGCTCGGGGGTATTATTTTGGCTGTGACTCAGTTGCCTGTTAATGCGTGCGAGTAGCGCTCTTGGGCGAACAGGTTTAATAACATAGTCATCAGCCCCAGCTTCTAAGCCAATAACTTCATCAAACTCATCAGCACGAGCCGTTAGCATAATAATTGGCATTTGTTGGTGTTCACGTATTAGTCGACATACTTCAATGCCATTTAGTCCAGGTAACATCACATCAAGTAATACTAAATCAATAATATTTTCTTTAACGGCTGCTAATACCAAGTCGCCACGAGCAACATGAATAACATTAAAACCTTGCTCATTAAGGTATTCACAAACCCAACTAGCTAGGCTGATATCGTCTTCTACTAGCAAAATATTATGTTTCATCATTGTACCTTTATCTTTTAAGATAATTATTAAAATAAGCGCCAGCGACGTTTACGAGCATTACTCTTATGAAGCCAACTTACCTTGATTTCGGTTTCGGCAACCACTTTGTTATCACTGATATTACGTAGTTGATAATTAATGTTTTTATTTGAAACAAAATCAATGGCAATGTCAGCACTATCATGTTCATGCCAACAAACTATATGCTTGTCTATACCTTCTTGGTATAAACATAACGACTGTTTACTGTCTGATTGCCATGAAATATTAACCTCAGCAAAGCAATCACGACCTTGGCGTAATGTTACGCATTGCTCGGGCAATACACTAAATTGTGTTGTTGACGGTATATATTTTAGCTGAGTAGCCTGCAAGGCTGCCTCAGTGTTATTGCCATTTTCCGTTGGCTTTTTTTGCTCCATTGCTTGTACAGGGTAAAGCACACCATAGAGTAGTAATACACTAATAATACGGTTGGCTTTAAAATACATACTGTACCCCAACCATCACTTGGGTGATAAAGTTTCTATCAACCAATGGACTGTCTTTTATACTTGGCGAGTAAATACTTTGTGTTACGCCACCATTAAAAGACCAGCTGGCTGATAATGGGTATTGTGCGTAAATTTCTAGTTGTGCCCTAACGGCTGAATCAGCGGTAAACTCAGGGCGTTGTGGTGTTGCTTCTACTGATTGAATACCATAATAATAATTAACAATATTGTCTTGGTAATAGGTTAACCCTGCACCTAAATATATATCCCAATTACGATAAGGTAATAGGTAACTATAAAAGCTATCAATAATAACTCCGGTGACATCTTCGCCAAAGGCATCGTCCCCAGAGTGTGCTGCGGCAATATCAAGGCTAAAAATAGCGTTCTCAAAAAAGTGTGAGTAACGCAGCGCAACACCACCAGTAGAGTCGCGTTCTCTAAGCCCAGAAAAAAGTACTGGGTTGGCATTGAGATACTCAACCAAATCGTTAGGGTCAAAACCATTTAGATAAGACTTTGCGAGAATATCAAGTTGCCAATTATCCTGTACGGTTATTTGGTAACCAAACTCTGCTCCTTCAAGTACGGCGGATGATCGCCTTTGGTTACTTTGTAAGAAAAAGCCCTTATATGAAAGATCAATATATAAAGCTGGTTGGATAAAGTGAACAAAATCAGTTTGTTTTACATCTTGTAGTGTACTTTGTTGATAAAAAGCTGAAAAGTCGACAATGAGCTGCCACTCAAAACTATCTTTAACAATAGGTGCGTTGGGGTTTACTGCTGTATTAGTATCGCTAGCGAATGCGGTATTGCTCAATGTTAATACGCTTATCAATAGGGCGAATAAAGCTAGTGATGAGCGATAGAAAGGGCGCAACAACGGCGTTAAAAAACTACAGCGTTTAATGAGAAACATAGCAGGGCAACAGGGTTAATAACAAACGTAACACCATGTTACCATAATGTTACTATTTGATGCTTAACCGCTTGCGCTTAATTGTTTAAAAAATGTAAGCGCTAATGTAAATAACCTGAGCTCGGC
>NZ_JAHKPW010000070.1:92203-162511 GCF_018860755.1 Colwellia sp. D2M02
TTCATAAAAGTGATTTTTGCTGATATTTCAATTTGTTAAGCACCTCTTAAACCGAGTTCAGGTTAAATAGCGTTAGTGATTCTCTAAAAAGTCATGGTTAAACCTATATAAGGGAATACACCAATATCTTCTTCGCCCGAAATATTGTATTCGGTTAAAGTATCATTATCTTCAGGGTCGTAGTAATAACCTGAAACATTTTCTTGTGCCATCGCGTTAATGACTGCCATGGTCCATTTTGCATCATAGCCCCAATAGGTCGTTTGATAATTCGCTTCTAAATCAAGGCGGTGATAAACCGGTAATGTTTTTGAATTTAGTTCGCCATAGTTTGGCAGAAAATGTCCCTCATGGTCGGGGTTATCTCTTAGCCCAGTGATGGGCGTATATTTTGCGCCACTACGTAAGGTAAAACGCAAACCAAAGTCCCAATGTTCGTTGAGCTGATAATTAGCAACCACATTAGCAACCAGTGGTGTATCAAGGTAATAATCGCTGGTTATATTGGTTAAGTCATCGGTACGTTCACTTTGAGACCAGCTCAGAGATGCCCAGCCAAACCAGCCATTATGACGTTCTCGCCTTACTAACCATTCAATACCTTGCGCATTACCTGAGGTATCGCTAGTGTAGTGTAAGTCATTATCGGTTACAGCAATGTCTGTATTTGTTTGCGTATGCTCATCGGTTGAGCGGGGTAAATCGGTGAGTGATTTATGGTAAATATCTAAAGAGGTGAACCATAAATCATTGAAATCATAATCAATACCCAGTGAGTAATGTATAGCCGTGGGCGACTTTATATTAGGGTTACCAAGTTTTTTTAAGGCGGTATCAACATCAGGAAACCGGCTATAGGAGCCTGCTTTAGCCTTGATAGTGACTTGATTATTAACAAACCAGTCTAGGGCAATACGCGGATGAACAAAGCTTTGCTCGGTATAGTCATTACGCTCAGCGCGTACGCCAACGGTTAATAACCAGTTTGGATTTATTGCCCAAATTTCATCAAGATATACGGCGATGTTTTGATCAGACAATGAAGCCGTATCTTGTATTCTGTCACCTTTGTATTGATTACAGTCTGCATCGTTTTCAGTACAGTAATAGGGGATCAAATCAAAATCATAATCAACATCGGTTTTGCTATAATCAATACCAAAGCCTAGCTTATGGTTATCAAACCAAGCGACTTGATAGAAAAATCGTACATCAAAGCTATTTTCATCGACATTAACAAACTGCCCTTGACCAAACTTTTCTTCAGTACTTTTTGCCGTGTGGCCAGCAACCAGTTGCATAATTTTTTGCTCATCGCCGTAAAACTGCCAGGCTAAGCTTTGCGTATCAAAACTGGTGGTCATTTTGAAATCCCCAATCGTGTCGGGATCTATTCTACCTTGCTCTGATTGCTCAGAAATATTAACGCCGCCGGTATCACTGGCACCTGAGGCGGTAAACGTGAGCTTGTACGAATCGCCTAGTAACCATTGGTATTTAGCTTGGTAATCATCACTAATTGGCGCTTTGAAAACGGTATAACCTTCATCTTCTTCACCTTCAGGCAAAAACAAATGAATTTGGCTACGACGATACGATAAATAAAAGGCGCTATTTTCAGTCACGCTACCTTCGGTCATAAAACCACTTTTGAGCATACTTAGGTCAACCGTGGTGGTGAAGTCTTGGTGACGAGGATCGCGTAATTGCACATCAAAAATCCCCCCCGTTGCATTGCCATATTGGCTACCAAAAGCGGCGGCATGTAAGTCAAAGTTTCTAATTAAATTTTCATTAAAAATACTATCGCCAAACAAGTGAAAAATATAACCTGTGGGAATATCATCTATATAAAAAGCATTATCATCGGGGGATGAGCCACGCACCGCAGGCGAGCCAGTATCTCCACCGGCATAAACAATGCCCGGTAAGCTGTAAACTGCGCTAAGAGGATCGTTACCAATACCTGCAACGCTTAACAATTGCTCTGTTTGCTCAGTCATTTCACTGTTAGCTTGGTTGCGTCTGCCGACCACGTTAATGACTTCAACCTCTTTTTCTAACTTGGCAACTTTTTGCTGCTCAGAATTCTTTTTCTGCTCAGCACTTTTTTGCGTGCCTTCATCAACAGCAAACACTGAGCTTGAGAGTAATGCACAAGTGATTGCTACTGATAGCTTAGTCCAAGTGCTAGGTAGTAACTTATATGACGAGCTTGGTAATATTTTTAGTGATGTCCCTATCGATGTGCAAAGCACGGAAGTTAACGTATTTGCTTTCATGTTTATTCCCTATGATATTTTATCTGTTTATTGCTTAGAGCTATTGATTGTTCAGATCTAATTATTAAGGGGTATTTTGGTTTACCTGCTTGTGTGAATCAGTAACGCAAGTGTTGATAACATGTGCGAGAAATGTCAGAAATTGTAAGATAAAGCTTATAGGCACTAGATAGCGTGAGTCCCCATAAGCTTTTATTGGAGGGGGGATTTGCTAATTGATAGGGTAGCCGTTGATGTTTTCTAGCCAAGTAAAGGCTACACCGTTTTGATCACCAAGTTTGATATCTAAGTCACCATCATTATCTACATCTTCAAAGCCTAAAATATTGGCTTGGCCTGCGTAATATGCATCCATTTTTTGCGAAGTAATTAATACTCTTTTTTGATTTGCCAGCGTATAAGTTATATAAGCATCACTTGGATACTGATAGGTATCATAAGTTACATAGCTTGTTGTATTATCAATAAGTTCATCTTGATTCAAATGTAAATCAGTGCTTATTGCTCTGAACTTAAAGAACAAATCAGTATAATAATTTTTAAGAATCTCATGACTAACTGCATCGTTGGAGTCTAGTGATAAATGAACTAAAAAACCTCCTTTAAGATCGTTGTGGGCAATATCGGCTCCTTTGATGCCAAGCCATTCTAAGAATGGATCTTCGTCAATATTTTCTCTGTAAATGTTAGTAAACCAAAAAGGGGACTCAATAAAGTCTATATAAGGTGCTTTTAGAACAAATAATTTTTTAACTGATGAGGTTAATCCCAGCAGACTTTCAGTTTGTAATAATATTTCGTCTTTACCTTGCTCATCAATATTTGTGACTATTAAATCTGACATCCCTACACTATATCCATCAAGTTGTAGTGTAGCTAAAGGCGATAAAGATATTTCAGTAAAGTCAAAAACTTTAATAATGGGAGTTGAAGTTCTTGCGTTAGGTATTGAGTAAGCTAAAAACAATTTGTTATCGACTTCTGCAAAGCTGTATTGCAGGACATTATCTTCAAGTTGGAATACTTGTTTTCGATTAAAGTGATTAATGGATAAGTTGAAATCCAGCGTAATGATTTCTTTTAGGTTTTCGATTAAAACTAACTTTGGTATTCCGTGATTAAAATTGACAAGGTCAGCATACTGGCTATGGGGGGTGTTACTAATGAGTGATTCAATAAAATGAGTGTCATTATCTTGCTTTTCAGATAAATAAAAATATAACGCATTTTCAGTAGAGCAAAAATAGTCATTAATACCATCTTGGTTATAATCAAACTCTCGCTTTTCTTCATCGTCAGTCACGACACAGTGCTGAGTTTTTAACAACACATCTGATGGGAAAGCTGTCGTTATCGACGAACTATAGCTCACCTCTTGATTAATTATATGCTCTGGCCATGCTTGGGTATCTTGTATTGGTTTGATGTTAACTACGGTGTCAAAATCTATAGTGGTATCGTCATGAACGATTGATAATTTTATAGGAACCTCTTCAGTTATTCCTTCACCGCGAACATACTCAGTGCCGCGTACATCACTTGGATCATATTCTGAAGTTAATGGTTTGCTAGCAAAAAATCGAACCCTTGACGGTGAAATACTTGTTAATGAGTAGTTATTATTGCCAGATAACTGCCATGAAAACCCAATTTCGGAGTTAGCGATATTATTGAGAGTGGCTTGTACATCAACATATCTCTGTGAAATAGCACCAAATGGTAGCACAAAGTCTATTTCTATTGCAGGTACGATAAAGCTACTTGTGGTTGATGTTGTATTACCTTCACTGTCAGTAACGGTTAATGAAATGCTGTATTGCGTATCTGTTGTGACGAGAGGAATATCATAAGTTATCTCTGTAACATCGCTAAAGCGTAAATTAATTCCCGCGTCTGATGTTAACTCCCAGTTAGCACTCATAGTGTCATTTTCAGTATCGGAGATTTGTGAGGTGATGAGAAACGACTCTAATGATAAAGCGCTCTGAGGGTGTATGATTTTTGCTGTCGGTGCTTGGTTTGGTTTATCATCTGAATCGTTGCAGCCAGTTACGCATAATAAACACATAAGTAATGTAATTTTGAAGCTCATAAAATCCCTTTTAACTCCTGAGTATTATAACTGACGTAAATATTTTTGAATATTTATCTTATTAGTACCGCAGGTTTTTATTGTTTAGGCGCATATTTTATGAGTTATTAAATTGACTTGCAAAAGATATTAATTAGTATTTCACCTCTTTGTTATAACGTTGAATGATACATGCCAAATTTTAGTGTAAACCAGATAAACACCAAAAACACAAAGCCAAAATTTAGCTGGCAAGATCCATTGTTGCTTGAATCACTCTTGTCAGAAGAAGAGCGCTTGGTGCGTGATAGCGCTCAGCAGTTTTGCCAAGAAAAGTTGCAACCACGTATTTTACAGGCCAACCGCCAAGAGCATTTTGATATCAATATTATGCGTGAATTTGGTGCGCTAGGATTATTAGGGGCAACCCTTGATGAAAAGTATGGTGGCGCTGGCGTAAGTCATGTCAGTTATGGGTTGATTGCTCGTGAAGTAGAGCGTGTAGATAGTGGTTATCGCAGTGCCATGAGCGTGCAGTCGTCTTTGGTTATGCATCCAATTTATGCTTTTGGCAGTGAAGCACAAAAAATGAAGTATTTACCTAAGCTCGCCACCGGTGAATTAATTGGCTGCTTTGGTTTAACTGAGCCTAATTCAGGATCAGACCCTGCCAGTATGGCATCTAAAGCGGTAGCCGTTGATGGCGGTTATCAACTTAACGGCAGCAAAATGTGGATAACCAATTCACCCATTGCTGATATTTTTATTGTCTGGGCAAAGCTTGATGGCGTGATCCGAGGCTTTATTTTAGAAAAAGGCATGGCAGGGCTATCGACTCCTAAAATTGACGGTAAGTTTAGCTTGCGCGCGTCAATTACCGGTGAAATTGTGATGGACAATGTTTTTGTTGCTGCTGAAAACCTATTGCCAGATGCCAAAGGCTTATCAGGACCTTTTTCGTGTTTAAATAAAGCGCGTTACGGTATTGCGTGGGGCGCATTAGGCGCTGCAGAGTTTTGCTGGCACAGTGCTCGGCAATATACTTTAGATAGAGAACAATTTGGTAAACCGCTCGCGGCAACACAATTAATTCAAAAAAAACTCGCCGATATGCAAACTGAAATCACCACCGGCTTACTTGCCTGTGTTCAAGCAGGCAAGTTAATGGATGCTAATAGCTTAGCCCCTGAAGCTATTTCACTGATCAAGCGTAACTCTTGTGGTAAAGCGTTAGCTATAGCACGTGAAGCGCGTGATATGCATGGTGGCAATGGCATTAGTGATGAATTTCATGTTATGCGCCACGTGATGAATTTAGAAGCGGTGAATACCTATGAAGGCACCCACGATATTCACGCGCTTATTTTAGGTAGAGCTCAAACCGGCTTGCAGGCGTTTTTTTAACTGCCTTTACTGGGATGGATTAAGATGCTTAATCATAAACATACCATCCCAGTGCTTGTTCCAGTTATTCACAGGAATGAGTGCATTATACTCATGCCCAAACATCATCATACCTTGTGCTCTGTCACTGTTAATATTTTTATAATCAATAAACAGCGCCGAGTTGTGGTCGCGTAACTCATCTTTATTGTTAGTAGCGCTATTGAAATAAGGCAATAATGCAGTTTCTAGGCGTTGCTGTTGCTCCGTGTTAGTTAATTCAGGAAGTGGGATAACCGATAAGTCTCTAAACTCTCTATAACTACCTTGAATGCCAGAAAAGTGCGCGATATAAATTTCATCGGCATAACGCTTATCAAGCAGGCTACCTAAATTGTCGTATCGACTTTGAAAGGCTCCTTGTCGGTTTAAGTGAATATAATGACCCCAAACAATCACTTTTTTATTTGGGTAAGCGTGGTCGATTAACCACTGAACGTTATCAGCCATTGGTAAATCATGTTCGTCGTGGCGGCGACTACCCCACATTACTTCCGCTATTCTAATAATGCCGTGAATTAAACGGGCTACATATTGAGCTGACTCATAACCCGTTTCGAGCGTGTTTATGTTATTGAGTTGATCATAAAGCCAATAGCTTTGTTTAATGTAGTTATCTTGCAAGTTTTTATCGGTTAATGATGATTGTCGCTCAATAATTTCCTGGCTATAACGTTTATAAAACCGCCAATCAAATTTCAGGTCTATGCTTGAATTTATCGTGCTGGGCACTGCAGCATGGCTTAAAAATTTTTTACTCTGTGTTTCAATAAAGTTAACCGCATGTTGACGGCTTAACTCTCCACTTAATCGACCGTCAAAGCCTGCTAATACCAAGGGTGTTTTGTCTTTTCTTTTACTATCAATATAGTCAAATAACTCAATGAAACTTTCATCGCTAGCATACATATAAAAAATGTTACCAGGAGCACTCTTTTTAATTGCTGTGTTTTTGTTTTGCCATATTTGTTGAACATCAAATAGTCCACTTTCTAACAACAATACTTCAAAGCCTTGATGTTGGTGCAAGTATTGAACTATTCGGCTTTTAAGTGCAAAGCCTTCTTGTTCACCATGAGTTAGCTCATCAATAAATACAATACGTTTGTCGCTAATGGCTTCACCAAAGGACGCTAAGTCATCAAAATTGTCAGTACGATTAATATCAACCTTGTTAACCTGATTAATGATGGGGTTAAGTTTATTTTCACCAACGATTTCAGCGAATGTTTCAGTAATAAAAAATGTCATTATGACTAGCACAAAGGTAAGTTTATTCATGATTAATCCTTAGGTGTTTTCACTTGGTTTTTTATTTAACATTCGGTTTAAGGTTTGGTCTTTATTAATAAAGTGATGCTTTAACGCTGCGCCCACGTGCAAGACGACAACTCCTGCAAACAAATACCCTAATAAACCATGCAGTGTTTTACCTAAGCTGCCTAATAGCTCGTTATAAGGGATCACTTGTTGTTCGCTGTTCAAGTTCTTTGGAATGATATGCCATTCAAATAGTGAAAACCCATAGCCAGCAAACCCAGAGTAAACCATACCAGATAAAGGCATTAGCATAAGAAGTGCTAATAAAAATAAGTGAACAAAATTAACTAACTTGGCTTGACTAGTACCTTTACTTGCCGACTCCCAAACATGTTTTTTTCGCCAAAAAAGTCGAGCGATAATTAATAACAAAGCAATTAAGCCAAATGATTTGTGCCAATGGTATAAAGCGTAGGTTTCAGTGTTAGCCATATATAAACCCACAAGGGTAATAGCAATAATAACGAACGCCATTACCCAGTGAAAAGTACGTGTTATTGCGATATTTGAAGTAGCCATAAATATTCTTACTGTCTGAATGAAAAGTAAAAGCACGATAAGAATAAATGAACTTTGCTACTAGTGTCTTGGGGTGAAAGTCTTTATTTTGTGACCAGTGACCAGTGACCAGTGACCAGTGACCAGTGACCAGTGACCAGTGACCAGTGACCAGTGACCAGTGGTTTTAAAATGGAATAACAGCTTAGTTACTGAGTTAAGTAAAATCGGCTTTAGCGAATTGTTATTTTTTGAACGATTATGCGTGCACTAGTGTTTTAATGGTGTGTTTCAGTTTTTTACTGATATTGATAGTTTGTTGGTTGTCTAATGTGATTTGACTGGTGCCTGAGCCGTTAGTGCTAAGCTGAATTATTTTGCTCAGGTTAACAATATGACTTCGGTGAACTTGCATGAATTGTTGCTCGGGTAAGTTAGCTAACATGTCTTTTAATGGTGTTCGCAAAATGTATTGCGTGTTTTGGCAAATAATATCGACGTAATTTCCTGCTGCACTGATTAAGTAAACCTCGTCAAAAGGTAAGGTTATTGTTAATCCTAAGTGTTCAACGTTGATGCCAGTAATTGCCGCTTTATGTTTTTCGATAGTATTGTCAGCGTGAACTAATTGCGTATCACAATGCTTTAGTGACTCACTCACGGGCTGGGTATGGATACTAGTTGTGTTATTCGTATTGTTTTCATCAGCATTGCTTTTATTGGTATTACTTTCAGATACCGAAGGCGTTGATGTTGAGTTAAGTTTTTGCTGGAACAAACTTAAGTACCAACAAAGTGCAATTAAAACAAAAGTAATACTATATTTAGGGAAGTAAGCAATAACATGAGGTATTACGGAGTCTACACGCCAATTCGCATTATCAGTGACAAAATAAATAACCTCTCGGGTAAATGTCGCTAAAAATATACTCAATAAACCGACGATAATAAAACTAGTTATTAGTGATTTTCGTTGCTTTAACCACGCTAAACTTGAAATCGTTAACGGTGTATAAGCTAACCACATTCCCCACTCTTTAAGCCACCATGTTAGTGAATCTACAAAGTCATATTGTTCAGTAAATAAATACTGACGCCAAAAAATACAATAAATATTAAAGATAATAAAATACGCTGCCCAGCCAATATAGGTATTTTTAATTAAAGAGTTCATTGGATTTATTTTAGGTTGTGTTTAAGTTGAGTAGAGGTTGAACTGATGGAGTCAGCATTAGTAAATATTGCGCGTTACCATAACAATTGAGCTTATAAATGTGAATAGTGATTTAAGTCGTTAGTGATTAAAATTAACGAAAAAAGCCCCTAGGCTACACACTAATCGCCGCGATTAAAATGCTTTTAGCTCGAACGAAGTTTAACCGTGAAGGTCAACAGCTCCTAATAATCGGCTTTAGATAAGTGTTTGCTTGCTGAGCTTTATTCGCCTTTATGATAAGCTCTGTAACTTATCTCTTACTCATGCCTGCCGATAAAAACTATGAAATATTATACAATTATTTTGCTTTTACTTTTTGTTAATGCCTGTAGTAATAATGACTGGCGTACTGCCAGTAGAGAGCCTGCTGGCATAGCACCAGTGCCAAGTGAAGAGAGCCGCGCAGTTATTGAGTTTTATGCTGCCGATGCGTTTAGTTGGCGTGGTTGGTTTGCCGTGCACCCGTGGATTGCCATTAAAGAAGAGCAAGCGAGCGAGTACAGTGTTTATGAGGTAACGGGCTGGCAAGTTAAACGAGGATTGCCTGCTATTCGAGAATATCAAACGCCGACTCCTGATCGGTACTGGTTTGGCGCTAAACCTGAGTTATTACTTTCCATTAAAGGCGACAGGGCTAAAGTGCTTATTCCTAAAATTAAAGCGGCTATTGCGTTATACCCTTGGATGAATGAATACAGTGTTTTTCCTGGCCCTAACAGTAATACTTTTGTTGCTTGGGTTGGGCTGCAAGTACCAGAGCTTGAGTTAGCACTACCATTTAATGCTATTGGCAGCGGTTACGCCAAATAAGCAGAGCCTAGACATAAACCTAAGCTAGCGTAGTCATTAAAATTGGAGTTTATAGCGTAATTTAATTTGCTTAGGCGTTACGGTAACTAATACTTAGTACTTCATAAGCTTGTCGGATTTCAATAAAGTCTTGCGCGCAGCCGCCTTTATCAGGGTGAGTTAGTTTGACTTTCTTTTGATAAGCTTGACGAATATCTGTCCACGGGCTATTTTTTGAAAGTCCTAGAGTTGCTAACGCGCTAGATACTTTATCGGCCGCATTATATCTTTGCCAAAAACCGCTAAAAAGCGTGTCGATTTCTTCAAGGGTTACGCTGGTTAAATTTTGCCAATCTAAATAGTAGTGCGCCAATTTTTTATCGCGGCTAGCCTCATCTTCACTATGGATTTTTTGTATCACAGCGGTATTGGTGTCACCGTTTTTTATAACATTAGGAACAATATAAATTTCTAATGGAAAAATTTTTAATAAAAAGCCTTCGTTGTTAATCTCTTGTTGAATTTGATAAAGCGCATTCATAATAAAAAAATTCTTTTGAAAAATAGCAATTTGGTCATCTACATTCTTATTAATAAGCGCTAACAAGTCTTGTTGACATAAGTTGATCAAATCAATCAAAGAGCACGGCTTTTTTTGTTTTCTTAAATACTCCAATATTGGCATAATTAAAGGGTTGACCATTACTACTATCCTCTTAAATTGGCTATTGCCTTAATAACTTAACATACCGCTCTAGCGAAGGAGCAGTTAAGCGTAATAATACCTACGTAAGCTTGAAAAATAATTGTTTGACCTAATTATATTGTTCAAGGGGTGATTTTTGTCTAAAGCGCAACGTTAAACTCGCAGACTAACACCTTACTTCAAAGTGCCTTAAATGGCTTAACACAGTTTTAAAGGATTAAACGTGCAGCAATTGTTGATAAAGGTATTGTTACTACTGTGTGTCAGTACCAGTGCATTATCGGTTAATTTTGCTTTAGCGATACCGCTATCTAACGCGCTGCAATCTATCTATTCTGCTTTAAGTTATGTTGATAATACTGCAAACATCAACCTTAAACGTATTGATAAAAAAAGATATGTTAGCGAAGGTAGTGAACAATATAAGCAAGTAACTCAAGTCAATGCTAAGCCGTCGTTCCACCTCGTTAAGTATGCGAATAAGCCACTTAGTTATTACATTTTGCAGCAAAACCTTAAATCTTTTTCGCACAAGCTTATCTGGCAAGCTCAGCAATTATTACAGCAAGCAATAGTGCGTGATTACCAAATATTAGAGATTGTAGCTCATCAAGTTAAAAGCCTATTAAGCGATACCTATTTAGTTATATACGCTTTATACCAACCAGAAAAATCATTCCAACTTAGCTAAAGCCTACCGTGATCACGGTTAACGTCTGACGTTAATCGTTAAATCTATTGCGGCCTCTCGTTTACAGCAGAGGCTTATGTGTCGCGTGCTTTTTTAAAAGCCGCGCCTGCTATTTTATTTTTATTAAGTTGTGACTATTGTGGAACATTTTTTATATATAGCACTTGCACCGTGGCTGGTGTTTGTTGTCTTTGGGATTTTAGCGAATTTGTTAATTAAGTGGGCTAAAAAGCGTCGTGGTATTGCCGTGGCTTTTGGTATTTTTGTGCAGATGTTTACACCTGATCCTATGGTTGAAAATACCATTAAAGTGATTCAGGTCGAGCGCAGAATAGTAAAAGAAGAAACGAGCGATAAAGTTAGTGCTAAAAAGCAATAATAGATAAGCGATGTTTTTTACTGCTTTTAGTATGAACTTTAATTATTAACTAATAACTCTGCATACCTGCCTCAATTTATATAAAGTGCAGCCGATAATGTTATTAACTTACATGAAAAAGCGCATCAGCTTGTTTCTTATCTAAACGGTAAAACTATGACGAATAATATTGGTAGCACTATTAGCAAGGCAGCGAATACGCTTAATAATCGTTTAAATGATAATAAAGCGATGGAACTACGTATTCACCGTCAAAGCACACGCGTTGATAACGAATTAACTCCGTCCTCAGTAGTAGCGGGTGTACAAGTAATGATTTCTGAGCAAGGACAGCGTCAGTTAACCCAAGAACAAGTATCAGCAGACAAGGTCGAGTTGGGTAAAGCTATTGCCAAGCAACTTAACCAACAAGCCAGTGACTCGCTAGAGCAATCAGCAGAGCCTGATGACCCACTGGAAAAGCTAATTGCCGAACTTAAAGAAAAGATTGAGGAAATAATGCGTGAGTTAACAAAGCTGTTAAATGATGACACCACGACAGCACAGGAACAAGCAAAGCAATTGAGCCAAGAATTAATTGAACTAAACGGGCAACTGTTAGCGTTGATGGAACAAAAACTAGAGCAGGCTAAAACAGGTTAAATAACCGGATTCTTTGTTAAAGCGAGTTCAAAAGTTAATATTAAGCAACTTTATGGGCATGATCTTGAATAACCTTTAAACAGAAATTTAAAGATAGCCCTGTCTTTTTACGTAAAGCTGTGGATGCTTTGGTAAAGTCCCCAGTCAATATCAAGTGATTAATCTCTTCATTAAAATGCTGAGACCACTCTATTGAATTTGACGACATTAACATATTCATCTTTGCGTTCATTTCGGTAAGCTTTTTAATTACCACAGCAAATGCCATAGCGATAATAATTAGTAATAATACCTCAAAGTTCATCTATAACTCTCTGAATCGTTTAGTAACTCGCTAAAAATTTTATTTTACGTTGCGAAGGGGGAGTAGCAAAGTGTTTTAACTCTCGGCATGACATTATATTTGCTGCTATTTAATACTGTGATTGGTATTTTTTAGCGCGAGTTGTGATATTTAGTATTGTGCTTTTATAGTATTTTTTGACGTTAATCCTCTTGTGAATACTCGAGTTAAAGCATGTTTAGTTGCGTAGAAACCTTAAAGTAAGTTCGCTCCGGTATAAGTGAAAGTGGCGAAATAAGGTGGTTGTTGCTCCAGTAAACTAATGGTAAGAAAAAACTAGGACCTCTATAGTGGATAACTATAATTATCAACTATAGTTATCCACTATAGACATTCACTTTAACTAAGGAAAAGTTAATGAATTTCAATAAAATACGTGTTAGATATACAGCCGCATTTTGTACTATTACAGCCTTTTTTATCATTTTATTATTACTGAATTATCGCTTGATTATTAAAACTGAGCAGAGTTTGATGATTTTTGGTGAAAACTTTAACCCTGCAGTTTCTGCAGTACTTAATGCCGATAGAGACTTGTATCAAGCAAAAGTTGCTGAGCAAAATGCCTTGGCTGCTTTCGGTGCTGAAAAAAGTGTCATTGACGTTGATTATAAAGACTACCAAGAAAACGCTCAGCAAGCTTACGATAGAATGAAAAAGTATCAACAGCTTATGGCGGCTTACCCTGATTCTTTACTGAAATTACAACAGTTCGATTCTGCTTTCAAAGGCTGGCGGGGCGCTTCTGAGCAGGTATTTAATTTAATTCATGAGAACAATATTCAGGCGGCTCAAAATCAAAGTGCAGGTCCAGCTAACGAAGCTTTTCAGCGCTTGCGTGAAGTTTACAATATCGCTGGTGAAGAGGCTGATATAACCAGCGCTAATGTTAGTAAGCAAACAATCGACTCGGTTACTCAAAGCCTAACGGTTATTAGTATTATAGGGGCTATTGTGGTCATTTTAACGGTCTTTGCCGGGATTGCTGCCCCTAAAGCAATGGCGGATGCATTAGATAACTTAACCGCAAAAATAAAGAATTTAAATAGTGATGATGGCGACTTTACCAAACGTATTAATTCTAAAAGAAAAGACGAAATAGGTGAGGTTGCTAGAGAATTTGATTTACTGATTGATAGTTTGTCAAATCTGATTCGTTCTATTGTTGAGCAGTCGAGCCAAGTTATTGATGGCGTAGCTCAGCTGGATGCTGGAGCGCAAAATGTTAAAAACACCAGTGAAGAGCAATTGTCATCTGTTGATATGATAGCCACGGCGGTTAACGAAATGTCTTATGCTATTAAAGAAGTTGCTCAAAATGCTCAGTTAACCTCGGATGAATTGGAAGTTGTGAATAATTTAACTGCTGAAGGAAGTAAAATAACCTCGGAAGCCGTAGAAGAAATCAATCACTTATCGGTTACCGTTGAACAGGCGGCTGAGGTTATTTCAAACCTATCAGAAAACTCTAAAGATATAGCATCAGTGTTAGATGTTATTAGAGGGATTGCAGAACAAACAAATTTATTGGCATTAAATGCTGCCATTGAAGCGGCAAGAGCCGGTGAGCAAGGACGAGGTTTTGCTGTTGTTGCTGATGAAGTGCGTACGTTAGCAAGCAGAACGCAGCAATCTACTGAAAGTATTCAGCAAATGATAGAAACTCTGCAAAAGGGTGTGAAAGAAGCAGTGACATCAATTAATAAAGGAAGCTCAAGCACACAAGCTAGTGTTGAATTATCACAGCGCACACTAACAGCATTACAACAAATTAGTGATGCGGCTACTCGAGTAGTTGATGTGGCAGCACAAACTGCAACAGCGACCGAAGAGCAGAATCAAGTGGCGGCAGATGTTAGTAAAAACATTACCACCATGTCGGATCAAACTAAACAAAATCATCAGGTTGCCGAAGAAAATGGTAACTTAGCTGGTTCAACTATGGTACTTGCCACTAAACTAAGCGACTCAGTAACGCGGTTTAAGCTAGATTAATTAGTTATTTATATTGTTATTTATGCAGTTATTTATGTAGTTATTTATGTAGTTATTTCGACTGTAACTTTAATGATAACTGCGACAATTTGTCATATTTCCTTTTTATTAATGCTATTTATAATAGCGCTTAGCTTTCATTCATAAAAAGGACAGAAAATGAAAAAGGTATTGAAAACAAGCCTATTGGCAAGCTCTTGCATATTTACGGTAGCTGTTCAGGCGCATGTTGGCGTAGCTTCAGGCCCTCACTTTGCCAATAAAACGAGCATTATCGAACTGAGTATTCCTCACGGGTGTACTGATGAAGTTTCTGGCTCTGAAGATACAGTACGTATTGTTGCTAAAGTGCCATCAAGTATTACCTCTGTTCATGCCATTGACGCTGTTTTTGGTCAAGCAACCGCTGTGTTTGTTGACGGTGAACATAGTTATAACGAAATAACTTGGGTGAAAACACCAGGCACTGAACGTGATAGTGATACTCAATATTATAAAGTGGCCTTTCGAGGTAAATTACCAGATGCAACATTTAGCACAGTATTTATTCCAACGACTCAATACTGCATTAATGATATTGAGCAGGAAATTTCTGTTAGTTGGGATGTTGAAAGCAGTGGTCATGATCATCACGGTGGCGGAGAAGGTAACCCTGCACCATCATTAATGGTAATGCCAGCACGTACGCCAGGCTGGAATCAGTATACAACAGGTGCTGATCAGCATTTGCATGATATGAGTATATTTAACGATGCAGAAATTGTGTGGTGGGATGATGCTGCATTCAGTAGCAATGTTGTCACTCAAGAATTGATTGAGGCAGAAGGTAAAGCTGCACTCAGTGAAATTCACGATAATGCGAGTTTTTGGGTGAAGTACTAAGGAGCAATAATGAAATATATTTTTCTTATTATCGCTACGCTTTTACTGACAGCTTGTAATGATAACGATAGTCCTAACTCTGAACCGACGGTAATAGAGCAATCAGACACCACGACAGAAACACCATCAGCATTAGAGGTAGCAGGATTAATACCGCAAAGTAAAACACATACTTTGTTGACTCCTAATATGAGTGAATTACCAAAAGAGTTATTGGTACCGCAACTCAATTAAACGGTTATATTAAAAACCCAAAAAGCTGCTTTTGTATTGAAGCAGCTTTTTGGGTTGTACTGGTTGTACTGTTGGAACTATAGCTGTTTCTTTAACTCATATAATAAATCTAGCGCCTGTTTTGGGCTCAAATCATCAACATTCAGCTCATGTAATGATGTGATTGCTGGATGCTCGACGGGTGTTAATAACAACTGTTCAAACGCTTCACTTTTTTCTGGTAATAATGACGGTGGTTGTTGGCTTTCTAATTCGTTTAATCGTTGTTTAGCTCGGTTAATTACCGCTTTAGGTACGCCCGCTAATTGCGCTACTTGTAAGCCAAAACTCTTACTTGCGGCGCCTTCTTGCACCGCATGCATAAAAATAATGCTGTCGTTATGCTCTACCGCATCTAAATGAACATTGGCCAAAGTATCTATTTGCTCGGCCAATAAGGTTAATTCAAAATAATGGGTCGCAAATAAGGTTAACGCTTTGGTTTTTAAGGCTAGCATTTCAGCACACGCCCACGCGAGTGATAAACCATCGTAGGTACTGGTACCACGACCTATTTCATCAAGTAGTACTAAGCTTTTGTCGGTGGCGTTATGCAAAATATTAGCGGTTTCGGTCATTTCAACCATAAAGGTTGAGCGACCACTGGCTAAGTCATCAGAAGCGCCGATACGGGTAAAAATACGATCTACTAAACCAATAGTTGCACTATCAGCGGGGACAAAACAACCAACATGTGCCAGTAACACAATTAAGGCAGTTTGGCGCATATAGGTTGATTTACCGCCCATGTTAGGACCCGTAATCACTAACATTTTACGTTGCTCAGTTAACAACACTGGGTTAGCAATAAATGTATCTGCCGTCATTTGCTCAACCACAACATGACGACCCCCTTCAATATTAATACCTGTTTGCTTAACTAGCGTTGGCTTTACATAATTAAGTGTCACCGCACGCTCGGCAAACGTGGTTAATACGTCTAGTTCGGCAATGCTTTGACTTAATTGTTGCAGTGTTGCTAACTCAGGCAACACTTGGTCAAACAGCTCTTGGTATAAGCGTTTCTCTAGCGCTAAAAACTGGCTTTGAGCGTTAAGCACTTTATGCTCATGCTGTTTTAATTCTTCAGTAATAAAGCGTTCGTTATTTTTAAGGGTTTGTCGGCGAATATAATCTTCAGGTACATCGCTGGCAGCGCTACGGCTAATTTCAATAAAGAAACCGTGCACTTTGTTGTAACCTACCTTTAGTGATTGAATTCCGGTGCGTTCTTTTTCACGCTGTTCAAGTTCGGCTAAAAATTGGGTTGCGCCATCACTTAAATCACGCAATACATCTAGCTCATCATGATAGCCAGCAGCAATAACGCCACCATCACGAATCAGCACTGGTGGGTTTTCAACAATCGCATGCTCTAATAATTCTTGCAGTGTTGGCATAGGTTGGCTTTGCTGTGCCAACGTTTTTAAATAAGGAGCTTGGCTCTCGTTTAGTGCTTCTTGTAAAGACGGTAGTTGTTGTAACGCATGGCGTAAACGTGCAAAGTCGCGCGGACGAGCAGAGCGTAGTGCAATACGAGCAATAATTCGCTCAACATCACCAAGGCCTTTAAGTAGGCCATGAATAGGCTGGGCTAAGTCAGTATTAATAATATCGGCAACAGTGTCTTGACGGCTGTTTAAAACAGTTAAGTCGCGTAAAGGAAAATGCAACCAACGTTTTAATAAGCGTGAACCCATTGGTGTGGCCGACTTGTCTAAAATAGCGGCTAGGGTGTTTTCAATGCCCCCTTGTAAATTCTGCGTAAGCTCTAAATTACGGCGGGTGGCTGCATCAAGTACAACGCCTGTATTTGCTGATTCGCTAATAATGGCTCTAATATGCGGCAGTGCAGTACGTTGAGTATCTTTAACGTATTGAAATAAGCAACCTGCTGCACAAAGCCCTAAGTGCTTATCTTCAACGCCAAAGCCAACCAGTTCTTTAGTATTAAATTGCTGATTTAATAGATTAATACTGGTTTCTAAATCAAACTCCCACTCAGGGCGACGACGTAAGCCTTTTTGCTGAGCAATTAAGTCAACGTTAGCCATAGACTCTGGGTAAAGTAACTCAGCTGGCGATAAACGTTGCAGTTCAGCCTGTAATTGCTCATTGGTTTGTGGCTCAGTGAGTACAAAGCGGCCACTTGTCATATCTAAGTAGGCTAAACCAAACGCTGGTGTAGAGTTACTTTTTTTAGCAAGGTGCGTGGTGTTTTTATCAACAATGGCAACAATTAAGTTATCTTGTCGGTCGGCAAGTAGCGCTTCATCACTGACCGTTCCTGGGGTAATTACCCTAACCACTTTACGCTCAACCGGGCCTTTGCTAGTAGCAGGATCGCCAATTTGCTCACAAAGCGCAACTGACTCACCTAAGGCGACTAGCTTGGCTAAGTAATTTTCAACGGCGTGATAAGGCACACCCGCCATTGGTATTGCATTACCACCTGTTTTGCCACGGGCGGTGAGTGATATATCTAATAAATCGGCAGCTTTTTTGGCATCATCAAAAAATAATTCGTAAAAGTCTCCCATACGATAAAAGATCAAAATATGCGGGAATTCAGCCTTAATTGTTAAGTACTGACGCATCATAGGGGTGTGTTGTGATAAATCTTGCATGTTTTAATTACGCTTTTATTTTGTTGTTCTTTGATTTTGTTCACTTTTATGTAAATTGTGTAATTTAATGAAAGGTCATGAATATTATTGAATTGTCATGAAATTACACAATTAAGTGTAGGTGTAAGTGTAGGTTTTTTTTGCTATAGTTTTTGTAGACCAAAAACCTACACTTATTCCGTTAAGTGACACTTATTTGTTGTTAATAATACGTTGGATAGAAACAGAGAGCTAGTGATGAATCATCAAACCAAAATTTTAACTTCTGCTGTGATCAGTAGCATGAAGCCTAATGATAAAGATCTTGCAGATGTAGGTGAAAATAGAGGATTAAGGGTCACTTGTGCTAATGCTGGCACTAAATCATTCTTTTATCGCTATACCAGCCCTGTGACTAACAAACTAACCCAGATCCAGATAGGGCGGTTTCCATCAATTTCACTCGCTGAAGCTAGAGTAAAATTGAAGAAGTTCAAAGACATTAGAAGGGCAGAGCGTTGTCCTGCTCTTGAGTTAAAGCAAGCTAAACAGGAAGAGCTAGAGCAAAAGAAAAAATTATCAGCAAAAATGACCGTGACTGATGTGGTTGAACTTTATTTAAGACAATACATTGAAGACAGGATTGTTGACGGTAAAAAAATAGCAGGGGCACGAATAAAAAAAGGCCAAGCTGAGACTAGAAGAACGCTCTATGGTGATGCAGTATTAGTTTTAGGTGAACGCAATGCTGATGAAGTTACGAGAAAAGATATTGTAAATATGATCATGGCAATTGTTGAACGCGGTTCAAATGTACAGGCTGGAAATGTCTTAAGGGAATTAACCGCTGCATACGAATATTGTATTGGTCTTGAAAAGTTTACTGATGAATTTGCTAACCCTGCATTATTAGCTAAAAACAGCCTAAGGCAAGCAAAAGTACGCCTTACGTCTAAAAGAGGTCAACGAGTTTTATCTGACAAAGAACTAACAAAATTTCTACAATGGTTGCCAGGCTGTGCATTTACTCAAACGCAGAAAAACATCCTTCGTTTTACGCTTTGGACAGCTTGCAGAACAGGTGAAATATGTGGTGCTGAGTGGGATGATATTGATCTTGAAAAAGCTATTTGGCACCTTAAAGCAACAAAAACAGAGGTAGAACGCTATGTACAACTACCTCAACAAGCCATAGATTTTTTAAAACAGTTAAAGTTGGTTACAGGAAAATATTTATTTCCTTCTATTAAAACAGGCTTACCAATTCAGCAAAAGTCTTTAACTGAACAGGCTTGGCATATGAGACGTGATGAACGAATGATTGAAATAGACCACTGGGTACCGCATGATCTTCGTCGAACAGTACGAACAGGTTTATCTCGTTTAGGTTGTCCTAGTGAAATTGCTGAAGCAGCATTAGGGCATGCTCGAACAGGTATTGAAGGAACATATGACCTTCATAAGTACGAAAGTGAGTGCAAAGTCTGGTTGCAGAAATGGGCTGATTATATGGATTTATTAATTGTTGATTAATCTATCCCGATTATTCGATTTTGAGAACTAAATTTATGAATAGTGAAATAAATAGATATTATTTTTTAGTCGTCACTATAATTAGAAACCTTATTTATTTATGAGGTTAATTAAATGCTTGGATTATTTAATAGGTATAAACTTAGAAAGGTCGCTAAATACTACAATATTAACTTCAATAGTAGAATGGGGCTATCAATTAACGGGCTGCTCGTTAAAGACTTTGATTATCTATTGACTTGCTACTCAAATAATAGGCTGAATTCATTCAATGATCTTCGTTTATTATATACTCATCATGAATTAATCTTGAATGAAATCGAACGTGATTTTGATAATGATAAACTGAAAGAAGAAATCAATTATCCAATCTCGATTACTCGAAAAACAGCAGAAGCTAAACTTTATCAATTAAAAGACATCATCTTAGCTCTTGTTAGTTACTATCAGATTGAAAAATAATAAGATAATATTGCGCCAGTTGTTGGTTTTGCCGCATCCCATAACAGCATTTTTTATACTGAGTTTCTCTTCCAATAATTTTGCATATTAATGAAAATAGCGAAATTGTAGCTGTGTGAAAATGTTTTAGACTGGATGTATTTCCCTATAGAACCAACCTCAAAAAACTGACTATTCTTGATAAAAGTTGTTGCAATTGTGATATGTAATTCAATGCAATAAGTCATTTCAAGAATACTCACCTTTTTCTTTTTTTCTCTTTTTTCATCCTTTACTTTTGCTGTAGCTCGCTTTTGAGCGCAACAAAAGGTAAAAATCAAATGAACAAAAATGACACTCTACTTCGACCTGCCCATCTAGCAAAAAAATTAAATGTAAATCTTGTCACTCTCTGGAGATGGAGGCAACAAAATCAGATCCCACAACCGATTAAAATTGGTCGTTTGGTTTACTGGCGAGAATCAGTAATAGAACGATGGTTATTAGAAAAAGAAAAATCATGATGACGACCAAACCCTACGCACCTCTTGTGTTTCAACACTACGTGTTGAGTGAGTAAAAGTGATCAAAAGCTTGCGCCCACACTGAAATCAATACAGGTGCAATAAACAAAAAATATTACTTTGAAAGCCTTTAAAGATAAGGGTTTCAATGATTCCTAACTAGGTGATTTAAAATGAAATATAAAAGCTTAACCCAGAAAGCTATAACTGCTAGATTTTCAATTACAGAGTATCAGCGAATTGAAGAATTAGCAGAGCAAAACGGTAGCAACCTTGCAGAAGTAATTCGAGAAGCATGGAGAAGTTATAAAAAGAAAAATGACATAGCCAAAGAGCTAGAAAGTTTAAAAGCAAATTTGCTAAAGCAGACTTTTGAAGTTTGTTCAGCAGTGGCCGGTTTAAGTGAAGATGAAAGGGTTGAAGCTATTTCTGAGCTAAAAGAGCGTTTGGGAGGCCTAGACCATGAGAGAACTTAAAAATACCTACCAATTATGGTATGAAATTGTTTTTGTGACCATTTTATTAACCTTAGTAGCAAGTTATTTTTTAATTAAATATACATGGGAAATTAATAACGATTGGGGGCCTTTTGAAGGCCATCTCAAAGTCATTCCCTTAATTATTCGAGATACTAAAGACTTTAAGTTAACAAGTTTTTACCAATACAAAGATTATCTATTGGAAAATAATTACGCTATTAAATGGTTGCTACAAATATTAATACCATTTTCGATTTGTCTGCTATTTTCATTATTTATCGCATTTAAATTATTTTGGATTAAAGGAGGAATTGATAAAGCAATTCATATAAGTGGAGGACGATTGCTTAAAGATAAGTTTGCAATAAAACATGCAAAACGAATTCTTGAAAAGGAGTATAAAAACAGCCTAACTATTGGTTTGAATTTACATCCTCAGATCACAATAAGTGAAAAACAAGAGCTAGGAAATATATTAGTTACAGGAGCACAAGGCTCAGGAAAAAGCACAGTTATAAAGCCACTTGTAAACGCAATTTCGAATACTGAAGACTTGATGCTTATTTACGATGCTAAACAAGAGTATACCCAACTATTTTTAAAGCAAAATAACTTATTACTTAGCCCAACCGATACACGTTCATTGTGCTGGGATATTGCCGCTGATGTTTCGTCGCCAGAAGTAGCCTATGAAATTGCATCATGTTTTATTTCACAATCAGGTAAAGAACCAATATGGGCTAATGGTGCGCGGTTATTATTAACTGGCTGTATGGTTTCTCTTAATCATATTAAGCCCGAATGGTCGTGGGATGACCTAAAGGACATACTCGATAAACCAACAGATGAATTAAAAAGTTTATTTGATAGGTACTACCCTAAAGCTTCAAAGTTGATTGCTGAAAATTCTAAAACAACTGATAGTTTTATAATGGAGTTAACAACTCAATTAAGTTGGCTTGATTCTGTTGCTAAAGTTTGGACGAAAGATAGTAAATATAAATTTAGCATTACTCACTGGATAGAAGGGCATTACAACTTTAAATCGTTGATTATTGCAAATGATCCAAAATATTCATCTATATCAGCGCCGTTATGCTCTGCTGTATTGTCTATTGTTGTTCGGGAAGTCTTATCTCTACCTGACGATAATAAACGTAAATTTTGGTTAGTTTTAGATGAACTAGCTGATTTACCAAAAACTCAAGCCCTTGATAAATGGCTTTCATTGGGGCGTTCTAAAGGAGCTAGAACAATTGCTGGTACCCAGAATATCAGCCAAATTCAAGCTATATACGGTGATAAAATAACCGAAACATTAACTAGTTTATTTTCAAATATTATCACGTTAAAAATAGGCTCCTCGGCAGAAACAGCGAAAAAGGTAGCTGATAATTTAGGTAAAAGGTTAGTAAAAAGAGCAAACATAAGCTTTGACAAAGAAGGTAAGCGTTCAACTAGCTACCAACAAAGTGAAGAATATATTGTGCGACCAGAGCAGCTAATGCAGCTGCCATCACCTAATAAAAATGGAATTACAGGTTATTTGTCTGTTAGTGGTTGGAATGCGGTATATGAGTTAATTTGGCCTTACCATGAACTAGAAGTAATAGCTGAAGCGCGTGTTCCTGTTGAATTGGGTGATCATAGCTTTGAAACTCTGGCGCGTGGTAGCCGAGGGAGAAAAAGAAAGTGTTAACCATCTCCCCAATACGTAACATCAAATATTATTCTGATTTGGCTAAGGAAGATTATTATCTTGATGGTGGCGAACCAAACGGAGTTTGGGCAGGTAAGGCGAGTAAATTACTTGACCTTGCAGGGGATGTGGAAACTGAAAGTTATATCAATCTTATGCATGGTTTTACGCCAGACAAGCAATATAAGCTTTGTCAAAATGCAGGGAATAACAGGCGTTACGGTTGGGACTTAACCTTTAGTGCACCGAAATCAGTTTCCACTGTTTGGGCAAGGGCTAACAATGATTTGAAGCTGAAAATTCAACAAGCTCACTTTAATGGAGTTAAAGCTGCAATAGTTTTTATTGAAGATAATGCAGCAGTAACGAGGAGGAATAAGCTAGGCCTTTTACGAGAAAAAGTAACGGGGTTAGTTTGTGCTACGTTTGAACATGCAACAAGCAGAGCTCAAGATCCTCAGTTGCATACCCATTGCCTTGTTGCTAATGCAGCACCTCGAGAAGATGGTAGTTGGGGCACTGTAGAGAGTCGTGATTTATATCTGTGGCATAAAGCTGCAGGTACACTCTATCGAGCTGAATTGGCTTCACAACTTCAAGGTTTAGGTTTTGAAGTTGAAAAAGATGGCGATGCTTTTAAGTTGTCAGTAGTGCCAGATGAAATTTGTACCCATTACTCAAAGCGAAGGGAAATGATCAAGGCTGAGTTAACCAAACGAGGCAACGCTAACAGCTGTAGCAAAAGCGGTGATATAGCCGCTTTAGCTACAAGAACCAAAAAAGAAAACGTAAATCGTTCCGCACTATATAAACAGTGGCAGAAAGAGCTTAGTGAACTTGGTTTTAATGAAAGCTACATATTAAAAGAGGTGTCCCAAGATAAAGCAACCAAACTGGATTGGTTGAATGAAATTGAAAAACCAAAACTTGATCTAACGCTAGATACCCTAGAAGAACATGTATCAAACAAAAGTCAGTTTTTCGTATGCAAGATATTTATAAGACTGCAGCTGAAATTGCTCAAATCTCAGGTGGTGGAGCTGAAAAAGCACAAGCCGTAGCTCAAGAGTTTATTGAACAGAAATTTTGTATATCACTAGGTTTAGATGAAAAGCATAACGCATTATTTACTACTCAAGCTGTTATTGATAATGAAAAAGCCATGATTACAGGGGCTAAAACCCTTAGTAAGCGAAGCCAATTCATGATCGATCATCATGCTATTAATACCGCTATTTTAACTAAATCATTTCCATTATCTGATGAGCAAAAAGAAGCGGTTTATTCAGCGTGTCAAAACAGTGCCTTTGATATTATTCAAGGCAGTGCGGGAGCAGGCAAGTCCGCTTTGATGGACTGTGTTGCCAATGCTTATAAATCTTCAGGGTATAAAGTAATAGGCTGTGCTATTGCAAAATCAGCAGCAAACAATTTAGCAGACGAAGCCAATATTGAAACCTTTACTATAGCCAAACTATTAAAAGGTACATCACTAGCTGAAAATTCAATACTCATTGTTGATGAAGCAGGCCAAGTAAGTACTAAAGATTTACGCAAACTTATTGACCTTGTAAATAAAAAAAACAGTAAATTAATTTTAGTAGGGGAAGACAAGCAACTTGATGCTATTGAGCATGGAGGTGCATTAAAGTACTTATCTCAGCCTGAAATACTGGGTAACACAAGAGTTGAAACGATAAAACGGCAGCGTGAACCATGGGCGAGGGAAGTTGTTGCTAATTTTCGTGATGGTAAAGCAGAAAAATCCCTAAAAGTGCTAGATGAAAAAGGTTTATTGAGTTTTGCAGACGATGCAGAACAAACTAAAAATTTGCTAATTGAAAAATGGAATAACTACCGAGTTAGTAATCCAGAGAAAAAATCACTATTACTAGCGCAGCGTTGGAAAGATGTTAGTCAATTAAATGATAGGGTGCGTTCAATACTACAAGCTGAAGGTAAAATTGATAGTAAAGATGTATCAATAAAATGTTCTGTTAGCGGTAAAGCCTTTACTAATAAATTTGCAATTGGTGAGCGAATACGCCTTACAAAAAATGATTACTCAAAAAACTTATCAAACGGTGATTTAGGGAACATAATTGATATTAGATCTCAAATTGATGGTAGCCATAATTTCAACGTTAAGCTGGATAATGGGAACAAAGTCATTATCAATACGAGTCAATATTGTAATGATGAAGGTCACTTATATATGACTCAAGCATATGCTATGACTGTTTATTCAAGCCAAGGTTTAACAATTGATGGCGATGTTTTTATATATTACACAACAGGCATGGATCGAGCTAATACCTATGTAGCCTCATCAAGACATAAAGATAATTGCAATATTTTTGTTAATGCTTTGGAGTTCTCTGAATCGAAGCAAATAACCAATGATGTTTTACTTAACAAAGTTATTGAAACAATGTCTATTGATAAGCATAGTCAATTAGCATCTAAGTATATTAATAAAATCGAAAAAAAGTATGGACTAGAGATAGAAGTATGATAATTATTTCCATCCCTAGTAAAATATTATTTACAGGCTTTTCGTTCGTAAGGAATATCTTTATTTATTGTGGGTACTAGAATCCTAGTTTCTCCCGGATCTAAAAAAAGTACTTTAGTATTTTTACGAATATCTTTACATCCGTGATTTGAATTAAAGTCAAAAGTTAAAGCAAAGTCTTTAGCTCTATCTTCGTATGTGTACGTGTTGATAAAATATAGGTATGCGTGAATTATGGCGAAAAAAGAGAAAAAAAATGTAGAAATCAAATAAGAAATTTTAAATTTATCGTTATTAAATGTTCGTTTAATTACTGTAAAGAAAAGTTTAAATTTATATACACGTTTTAATTTGACTTCTGCATTGTTATACCACTTTATAGACATCCAACAATAAAAAGCCAATACAGCAATTAAAGCCAAAAAGCACATTAATAAATCACTAAAAACAGAAGCGGCTACAGCGAAGCCTAAGTGGCTAGCATCCGTGTTGAATATAGTATTTAAAGTAGAAAAAGCTTTAGTCGTGGAATAAAATGTAAATAGTGAGATTAATAGAAATAAAAAAAATTTTCGATCTGTAGGTTCAATGAAATTCATTATTTTTGAATCTAGTCCTTGTAGCTTTATAGCTTCATATACAGAAAAACTTATTAGTAATATCGACAATGCGAGCAAAGGATATTGTATTGAAAGGTTATTAAAGCTGAAGCTGAACGTAACAAAAAATAAAACAGCGCTTAACGCAAATAATAAAAAATTTGCGGCCCAATATTTTTCTGTATTATTTATATTTTTCAAATGTATATTCCTTCTGTTAGATGTACCTAGTAAATTAATGGCGATTCAGATTCATGTAAATCATGGTTTTTATTTAAATCTATAAGATTTGCTACATTCATATTTTTACCTTTTAAGTTTGGTTGATGTGTATATGAGAGCATAACCTTTATATAACAAGCAATTAGATATCTAGTATACTTTTGGATTTTGTACTTTATTAACAAAATACTTTTAAAGAAAGTTGATACTCTGGCAAGAGATATATTGATATGTTTTACTTCATTAAAATAGGTCTCAAATATACCTGGTGTATTGACTCAATTTTGGTATTATGATTACAACAATAAATACATATGTTTAGGTCGTTTTTTCCAAAATGCTTTCTGAGAATTCAAATAAAATAGCAGGTACTTACATTGACCTTTTTTCTGGGTGCGGTGGCTTTTCTCTTGGTCTGGGTAATGCAGGCTGGCAAGGTATTTTTGCTGTAGAAAAAGACTCTATGGCATTTGAAACATTCAAGCATAATTTGATAGACGGTAAATATGGCCATTTCAATTGGCCTGAATGGCTTCCTAAAAAAGAAACAACTATTCAAACATTACTAAAAGACCACAAAGAACAGCTAACTGGGTTAAAAGGTAAAGTCGACTTAATTGCTGGTGGCCCACCTTGCCAGGGCTTTTCTTTAGCCGGAAGACGAAACGCTAAAGATCCCCGCAACAAGCTGTCTAATGAATACGCTAAAATGGTTAAAATTATTAGTCCTAAGTATCTCGTTTTAGAAAATGTTAGAGGCTTTAACGCCATTTTTAAAGATTCGGAAGGTAACAAAGCTATAAAACCCTATGCAATGGTACTAAAGGGAAGACTTGAAAGGTTAGGATATAAGGTTTTTACTAACTATGTTCACAGTGAAGAGTATGGTGTGCCACAAAAACGCACTCGATTTATCATGATCGGTATTCGTAAAGATATATATCAAAAAACAATCTCTCCTTTTGAATTACTTGAATCCATTAGGCCTGACTTTTTAAAGAATAAAAAACTCCCTTTAACTCCTATTGGTGTAAAAATGGCGATTAATGATTTAGAAATAACTAATTCTCAACTAGTCCATCATTCAGGCTCTGAAAAAAGTGGATTTAAAAAAATTGACTATATACCACCTACCAAACTCAATGCTTATCAAAAAGCGATGCGAAAAGGGCTAAATGGTACAAAACCAAACGGTTTGAGAATTGCTCGCCACAAGGCAACCACTATTGAAAAATTCAAATATATTCAAGAAATATGTCGACCTGGATTAGGTTTAACGGCTGAACAAAAAGAGTTAATCGGCACAAAAAAACAAGTGATAAGTGTATTAGATCCTGACCAACCTTCAAGAACATTAACGACATTACCTGATGATTTATTGCATTATTCAGAGCCCAGAATATTGACTGTACGTGAAAATGCTCGGATTCAGTCATTCCCGGATGACTTTAATTTCCAAGGCAAGTACACAACAGGGGGCATGAGAAGAACGCAAGAATGCCCTAGGTATACTCAAGTGGGTAATGCAGTACCACCATTTTTAGGTGAGATTTTGGGCCAAATGCTCCATAAAATAAATAACATAACTGAGTAATAAAATGGATTTAAAAGCAGAGATAGACTTAGAGCAACGACTCATAACAAATATATCCAATGGTGAAGTTGAAGAAACTAAACTTGAAACTGACGATAAGGTACTTGCTAGAGTAACAGATGGTATTTATCGCTTGCCCGGGTCTGCTCTAAGGGAATTAATTTCAAATGCATACGATGCGGATGCGGATAATGTGTATGTAGAAACTGATGCACCTAGATTTGAAACCATGTCAATAAGGGATGATGGCAATGGAATGTCGATCAGTACTCTAGTTAATATGTTGAGACATATCGGTGGAAGCGCGAAGCGAACTGATAAAGGTAAAGAACTGAAAGTTACTGATGACTTGGATAATTCATTAAGTTTAAATAAAAAACGAAAACTAATTGGGAAAATTGGTATAGGTCTCTTCAGTGTTGCTCAATTAACTAGGGACTTTGAAATAGTTACGAAACAAGCTGGAAGCGATTTCTATTTAAGGGCTAAAGTCCAGCTATTTAATTTCTCAGACGAGGCTGTAAACTCTGACGCTAAAGAAAACAGTGAACGTGGTAAAAGTTTTCAAACTGGCAGTGTAAAGATTTGGAAAGAATCTACAGATAACATTTCTGCTCATGGCACTGACATTTTACTTTTCAATATAAAGCAAAGCGCAAAAGAACAATTAAAAAGTGTTGATGTTTGGGGGCAAACCGAAAATGAAACTGTAGCTGAAAATGTTTCAGACGAAAATAGCTTTATGGATTCATCGAAAGCTATGTTACCCCAATTTCATATTGGATATTTAACTAATAAAGAAGGCATTCAAGAATATGATGATGAATATACAAGTTCACCTTCTCTTCCTTGGGAGCCCGAAGACAAACCTGATGATAAGTTCTTAAAGCTCTACGATGCAATTTTGGATAAAACAAAAAATGCAGTAAGTCCTAAATTGAATTTTATATTAGATAATTATCTCAATATGATTTGGACCTTAGGACTGTCAATTCCGTTAGATTATATTGAGAAACATCCTTTTAGCCTAAATAATAATGACTTGGCAGATGTTTATGTTTTGAGTAATCAAAAAAAAGGACAGGTTAAAAGTTTATCTGACATTTCGAAAACGGATAAACCTTTTGGGGAAACACTAGGATTTACCTCTCAAGATATACAATTGGATTTTAATGTCTGTGTTGATGGTATCAAACTATTCAGACCCTTGAAATATACTAACCTCCCAGAATCTAAGGCACAGGTAAAAAAACCCATATTATTTTTGGGTAAATACAAGCCCAACTTAACTGCAATTGATATTAAAGAAAGCGGGGGAGAATTAGAGTTTGAGGCATATTGCTTATGGGCACCAAAAGTTAGCCCTAAGGACCACAATGGCAGTTTAATTAGAATACATAACGCGTCCGGCATTTTGTTTGATGAAACATTTATGAAGCATCAGGTAGCAGAACATACTATTAAAAGTCAGTTAACGGTAGAAATTTTTGTATTAAAAGGATTGGATTCAGCTCTAAATATTGACCGGGAATCGTTCAATATTGCCCACCCTCATTATCAAATTGTAATGCGTTGGTTACATAGCGCAATTAGACAAGTTGTAAATAAATATAAATTAATCAAGAAGGACTTAAGATCTCAATCGCTCGAAGCTGAAAATGATAATTTTACAAAAAAAATAAATGAAATAGTGTCATCCTCCATGACGTCGAATTCAAAAGATCCCTTAGAGCGCTCAAGACTAGTTGTACTGGATGATGATGGAGAAGGTACTGCTATTGATGGTAGTTCTCATGTCGAAAGCTATGTCGTATCAAAGAAAAGCTTTGATGAAGTAATTCCTAGTAGAACTCAAAGCTCTCCTAAAAATAAAAAATTAGTAAAAAAGTCGGAGGCAATTCTTCAAGTACTTGATGGTTATGGATTACTAGAGAGTTTGACTGTTAACTCACAAGAAGAGTTATTACTTGATATTGTTAGAATTTTAAGTTTGGAGGATTAATATTATGCTTGATATTTTTTCCTCTGAAGATGATGTTTTTGATTTAGCAGAAGTTACGGGCAAAGTAGATAAGATTGCTGATAACCAATTTAAACCATGGCATAAACCTAGAAAGCAATTTATTCGTGAAGAGCAATGGCTTAATCCTTTAAAACGTATAGCAACTAGTAGTAAATACAACACAATTAGCACCATAAATTATTTTGGTCTGCCTGGTGGTGATCTACTAGATGTTACTTACATTAGCCAAAAATTATTGGAACATAAGAAATTAAAGAATAAATTATTCCAAGTTCACGGTTTCATCAATAGTGAACTTGAGTTTAAGAAAGCACAATCAGGATTATCTCAATTACTTGATTATGATAATGTTTCCGAAAAATCTAAAGTAGAGCGATTTGAGTTTGAAGAACTGAGTACAGAAAACTCCGAGGCATGGAAAAGAATAAGAAGTGTTGGTCATTATCATTTCATCAACCTAGACTTCTGTGATTGCGCATTAAATGAAAGAACACTGCCGTCAATTTATAGGTTACTAGATTATCAAGCGAAGAGGATACATGGTGTACCTTGGCTACTTTGTATTACAACTCGATTAAATAAATCAGGTATTACTTCCTCAATACTTGAAAAATTTGACACCATATTACAAGAAATGAAATCAAATCAGGATATAGTAAAGGTAATTGAAAGTGCTTTCAGTGATTCACTGTTAGCTGTAGAAAGATTGAGTGACTTAGATGAGACTCATAAAACTTTATTGAATGAGTTGCTCCAAGTTTGTTTGATTTTATGGTTGGTTAATGAAGCAATTAGTAAAGGTTGTACTATTGAATTAAAAAGCAGCTTCAAATATTCTGTGAATCTACACGAAAGAGAGCATGATATGCATTCATTTGTATTCTCGATTGAAAAAGAAGATGTCGTTGCCCCAGATATTTTAGGTCTAATCACCAAAAATAATGACGATGCGCTTACGGAAGATAAAATAAGAAAACTTAAAGTAGAGGCTTTAGAAAAGTTGGGGCTAAGCCTTGATGTTGATACGCATTTGGAAGGTAATCAAAATTTGTTAAACCGATTTGCTGACAATATGATGGATCTTTTAGGTAAGTGTGGTTATGACGTGACTGATTATAAACAAGTTATGAGTGATAATTATGGGTATGTTTTTTAGATTATTTTTAATAAAATACTTTGAAAACCTTAAGCTTTAACTACATAAAATATCGTAATCAAATAATCTATTTTATCTCTAATGAATAGTATGAATGATAAGGAATTTAGCAGGAATGGATAGAAAACCAATATTGATGGTGTTTTATACGGTTTATGGGCACGCAGAAGACTTGGACGTCTATTTTCACTCTCTTAACCTTCTATGGCTATGAGGTTTGGATGTCTCACAAGGGGACTATTCCTGTTTTTTCAAATAACTCAGCATTTAAAAACTGCTTAGAAGCCGTTAACAAATGTGATTTATTTCTTGGCATCATTACACCTGAATATGGAACAGGCATTGCACAAGATGAGCTTTCCATATAGATGATGACAGATTTGGTGGCAGGTTCTTGATAAATCAATTGATATATAATTAATTTATTGATATTTAATATTATTTATTTTTATTGTGTGAACAGAACCAGAATATTGATTGCTCCTATAACTTATAGAGTCAATGTATCCATCTTCCTTTTTACTTTAGTTAATCTACTAATTAGTAAACACCTATTACTTTCAAAGTTAATTACTATTTTTAAATGTGTAGGTCTAAGTGTGGTTTTTTCTTTATATTGTTGTATCTTATTGATTTTCAATATTTATACACCTGCGCATCATTGGTGTGTGGTGATCTAAGTTCGCTACAGGGGTTTTTACATTGGCATTCATGTTGATAAAAGAGCTCTTATGGTAAGTGATAAATAATCACAAAAGACGGCATAGGTTATGCGGTATATCGTTGTGGGTAGAATAACAAAACAAACAAAAAACCTCTATTGGTAAAATAGAGGTTTTAAAAATCGAGCCGTTTAATTGTCGTCTGTTGCGTTAGAGACAATCGCTAATTTAGACTTGTTACTAACTTGCCGCTCTAATTAACCATGCACTGTAAAGTGACCAAGCAATTACCCACATAACCAACGCGATGGCGATATCGATAACACGTTTCACTTTCGGTCTACCTAAGTATGAAGAAAGTTTCGCAGCGCCAGTCGCTAAACATGAAAACCACACCACTGACCCTAAAATAGCACCAATTAAGAAATATACTTTGGCATCACCTGTGTATTGTCCACCAACACTGCCAATAACCATTACTGTATCTATATAAGCGTGAGGGTTTAAAAAAGTTACCGCTAAACTGGTAACAATAACCAATTTTACCGATTTTTTATTAACAATATAATCGTCAGTGGCACCTGTTTGTTTTATGGCTGACTTCATTGAAAGTAAGCCATAACCAGTTAAAAATAAAATGCCGCCCCAAGTAAGTAAAGTAAACAGCGTGTCGCTACTCGATAGAATTAAACTGCCACCTAATACACCTATTGAAATAAGTATTGCATCATAAAGCATAAATAATGCTGCCGTAGTTTTATGATGATTTTTACTGATCCCTTGGGTTAACAGCATTGAATTTTGGGTGCCAATAGGTGCAATCATGCTTAAAGTTAAGGTAAAACCTTTTGCTAATATTAATAAACTCATAACGGTGATCTCAGTAGCCTAATGGCTAACTTTAGTAACGGGATAAATAATGTTGGCTAGTGTGCAGTAAAGTTTGTTATAAATATAATTAATGATTTTTATACTACATAAGTTTTTCTTATGTAATTTGTGACTTAAATTCGAGTTAAAGGTAAATGAGTAATGAGCAGTTTTGATTATAAATTATTAGCAGCACTTACCGATGTTATTGAACTGCAAAGCTTTGAATTGGCGGCTAAAAAACTATTTGTTTCACAGTCAGCCATTTCTCAGCGCATTAAAAGTTTAGAAGAATATATTGGTCAACCGGTACTCATTCGTAGCCAACCTATTGAACTGACCGCAGCAGGAGAACAGTTAGTTAATCACTTTAAAAAAGTTAAGCAACTTGAAAATGAACTAGCACCAGTATTATCGCCCGACAAGCCTTTAAAGCCGTTAAAAGTATCGTTAGCAGTTAATGCCGACAGTATTGCCACTTGGTTTATTCAAGCGATTACACCGGTACTAAAAAATAACCGAGTTGAATTAAACTTAATGATTGAGCATGAAGAGCGAACATTAGACAAATTACGCACGGGTGAGGCGATTGGTGCGGTAAGTGTTATAGAAAAGCCACTAAAAGGCTATCGCTCATTTCGGCTCGGAAAAATGGAATATTGCTTGGTCGCTAATAAGCACTTTAAGAATAAGTATTTTAAAAAAGGCGTAAATACAGAGTCATTAAAAATGGCTCCAGCAATTAGCTATGATCACAAAGATGACATGCATGTACGCTTTATTGCGAAACACTTTAAGCTAGCAGCAAGTGAGTATTATTGTCATAGCGTTAGATCATCTGAAGCATTTGTTGAGTTAGCCAAACAAGGAGTTGCTTATTGTTTGTTACCTAAATTGCAAATTGCGAACGAACTTGCCAGCGGTGAGCTGATTAATTTATTACCTGACAATGAGTTGATAGAAACCTTATATTGGCATAGTTGGGTTTTAGTAAAAGGCATTAATAAAAGTATTTCCCAGCAAATAGTCAAAGTTGGTCAGCAACAATTGGCTAGTTAACCCACCTTAAAACCCACTTGAAAATCAGTACTGATTATTACTGATTAGTACTGTGTGTTTTTTAAAAAACCGCATTAGTAACTTTTTTTAATAAAAATAAAAAAAGTTATCGACCCCCTTAAACTCCTTAAATTTCAACTAATTAAAAGTGTCGATTATTTTAAAAAAGCTAAGCAATAAAAAAAAATTATAAAAAACTTGATACTGTACGCACTTACAGTATACTGAGCGCATTAAAACGAAATAACACAACTGCTCACGGAGTAATTTATGAAAGACGATAAAGAAAAAGCACTATCTGCTGCCTTAAGCCAAATAGAACGTCAATTTGGTAAAGGTTCAATCATGAAGCTTGGTGATAACCATACCATGGACGTAGAAACTATTTCTACAGGATCATTAGGGTTAGACATTGCTTTAGGTGCTGGCGGTTTACCATTAGGTCGTGTCGTTGAAATTTATGGTCCTGAATCAAGTGGTAAAACTACCTTAACACTTGAAGTTATCGCCGAAGCACAACGTAATGGCAAAGTATGTGCGTTTATTGATGCCGAGCATGCACTTGATCCTATTTACGCTGAAAAATTAGGTGTAAATATTAGTGATTTACTCGTATCGCAACCTGATACTGGTGAGCAAGCGTTAGAAATTTGTGACATGTTAAGTCGTTCAGGCGCGGTTGATATTATTGTAGTTGACTCTGTGGCTGCATTAACGCCAAAAGCAGAAATTGAAGGCGATATGGGTGACTCACATATGGGCTTACAAGCACGTATGTTATCGCAAGCAATGCGTAAATTAACGGCGAACTTGAAAAAGTCTAACACTATGTTGATTTTCATTAACCAAATTCGTATGAAAATTGGTGTCATGTTTGGTAACCCTGAAACCACTACTGGTGGTAACGCATTAAAATTCTATGCTTCAGTACGTTTAGATATTCGTCGTATTGGTGCGGTTAAGAATGGTGACGAAATAGTCGGTAATGAAACGCGTGTTAAAGTGGTTAAAAACAAAATCGCTCCACCATTTAAGCAAGCTGAATTTCAAATTCTTTACGGTCAAGGTATTAACAGTCTTGGTGAGTTAATTGAATTAGGCGTTAAAAACGGCTTTGTTGAAAAAGCGGGTGCCTGGTATAGCTGTAATGGCGAACGTATTGGCCAAGGTAAAGCTAATGCCGCTAAATATTTAGAAGAGCATCCTGAAATGGCTAAGGATGTTGATACTAAATTGCGCGATATGTTTTTATCGAAAGCGTTACCTGTAGTAGAAAGCCCTGAAGTGACAGAGCAAGAAGAAGACTTTTTAGCTGAGTAGTTAATAATTGTAGGCTTAATAGCCTCATAGCACTAAACCAGTCACATCATATCTTAATAACGCAGCTTTAGACGTAAAGCTGCGTTTTTTATTGCTAGCCTTATATTAATTGCACAACCTCATTTTACTAATCATATACTATTAATCATTTAGTCGTCTGTTCTCACTTCCTCATTACTCAGTTTTACCTAGGTTATATTGACTTAGACGTTTAAGCTGCCGCAGACGCCATCTTTAATTTAATTATAAGTTAACCTGAGAACGGCTTAATGCTTAATAAATGCTTCTCTAGCCGTTATTTTTCCTAACTTCTTCGTTAAATTTATTGGCAATAGGCCAGCTATTGATGCAAATTTACTTTGTTTATCATATGAAAAGAAGAAAAACTATCAAACCGATACTCAGTGAAGTAATTTGTTGATTATATTTCAATCTGTTAAGGGGTTTTTAACCAAATTCAGGTTAAGTTAGTGAATACAGTGATGGTTGTTTGCTTTATACAGTTTTATATTACGATAGTGTTAGCGGTTATAGACGTCTATACGTTTAGATGTTGACATAGCTAGCAATCTAAGTAACATTGCATTATGTCGTCATTGTGTACTTTAGTTAGTGCTGTTTTATCTTAAATAGGTGTCCTTATGCCCATTAAAATACCCGATCAATTACCTGCATTATCTGTACTCGCGAATGAAAATATTTTCGTGATGTCAGAAAACCGTGCTGCGAGCCAAGAAATTAGACCTATGCAGGTGGCTATTTTAAATTTAATGCCTAATAAAATTGAAACTGAAGTACAAATACTACGAATGCTGGCTAATACGCCACTGCAAATAAACGTTGAGTTTGTTCGTATTCACGCAAACGAATCTAAAAATACGCCAAAAGAGCATTTAGAGAACTTTTACTATTTGTTCGATGATATTAAGCATAAACAATACGATGGCTTAATTATTACCGGCGCGCCATTAGCATTAATGGATTATAGTAAAGTGACCTTTTGGGACAAAATATGCGAAGTTTTTGACTGGGCTGAAAAAAATGTCACTTCAACCATGTTTTCTTGTTGGGCAGCACATGCCGCTTTATATCACCATTACGGTTTGAACCGTCATTTACGACAACAAAAATTGTCAGGGGTTTATCAGCATTACCCTTTGGTACCAACCGAAGAGTTAACCCGAGGTTTTGATGAGAGCTTTAATGTGCCACACTCACGTTATGGTTATATTGATGAAACCGATTATCAAAAAATTGATGATTTAACTATTTTGGCGCAGTCTGATGAAGCTGGCGTTTACTTAGTTGCAAGTAAAGATAAACGACAAGTGTATTTAACCGGTCACCCAGAATACGACACAGTAACTTTACATGAAGAATACCTTCGAGATTGTAAGAAAAGTAACTCAACGGAATTACCAGTAAATTACTATCAAGACAATAATGTTAACAACAAACCGATGAGTTCATGGCGAAGCCATGGTTGTTTATTATTTACTAATTGGCTTAATTATTATGTTTATCAGATAACGCCATATCAGCTAGATGCTGATAATATGAGTGCTACTTGGAAAAATAAAACAGCAGAGTAAAAGTAGCTCAGTAGCATAAACTAAATAAAGCGGTCAATAAGCTATGCTTGACACGCTATTCAGAATTAAGAACACGATTACTTTGGATTAGATATGAAAAACCATCCCTCATTTGCATTATTTGAAGAGCAATTAGCTAATAACATCCTTATTCTTGATGGTGCTATGGGCACTATGATCCAAGCGTACAAGTTTGAAGAGCAGGATTTTCGCGCAGAGCGTTTTGCTGATTGGCATACCGATGTAAAAGGCAATAACGATATGTTAGTGCTAACACAACCTGAGGTGATTAAAGCAATCCATCTTGAGTATTTAGAAGCCGGTGCCGATATTCTTGAAACCAATACGTTTAATGCAACCACTATTGCCATGGCTGATTATGACATGGAAGAGTACAGTGCTGAAATTAACCGTGTTGCAGCACAAATAGCGCGTGAAGCAGCAGACGAATACAATAAGAAAACGCCAGATCGTCCGCGCTTTGTGGCAGGCGTTTTAGGTCCAACAAACCGCACTTGTTCAATATCTCCTGATGTAAATGATCCTGCGTTTCGTAACGTTACCTTTGATGAATTAAAAGATGCTTATATCGAGTCTACCTTAGCGTTAATTGAAGGCGGCAGTGACATTATTCTAATCGAAACAATTTTCGATACCCTGAATGCTAAAGCAGCAATTTTTGCCGTAGAAACAGTGTTTGACCAACTTGGTCAGCGTTTACCTGTAATGATTTCAGGTACTATTACCGATGCCTCAGGTCGTACCTTATCAGGACAAACAACCGAAGCATTTTATAATTCTTTACGCCATGCTAAGCCAGTATCATTTGGCTTAAACTGTGCGTTAGGCCCAGTTGAACTTCGTCAATACGTTGCTGAATTAAGCCGTATTTGTGATGTTGCTGTTTCTGCTCACCCTAATGCAGGTTTGCCTAATGCTTTTGGTGAGTACGACTTTACTGTAGAAGACATGAACACCCATGTCGTCGAGTGGTCTCAATCAGGTTTTTTAAATATTATTGGTGGCTGTTGTGGTACAACGCCTGCTCATATTCGAGGTATGGCTGAAAGTGTTGCTAATGTTAAACCGCGTACAATTAAGCCACGAGAAATTGCTTGTCGTTTGTCGGGGTTAGAAGCATTAACCATTCAAGAAGATAGTTTGTTTGTTAACGTAGGCGAGCGTACCAACGTAACAGGCTCTGCTATGTTCAAGCGTTTAATCGTTGAAGAAAATTATGAGCAAGCAATTGCTGTTGCACTACAGCAAGTAGAAAACGGCGCACAAATTATTGATATTAATATGGATGAGGGCATGCTCGATTCAAAAACCGCGATGGTGCGCTTTTTGAACTTAATTGCTGGCGAACCAGATATCGCTAAAGTGCCAATTATGATCGACTCTTCTAAATGGGACATTATTGAAGCGGGTTTAAAGTGCATTCAAGGTAAGGGCATCGTTAACTCAATTAGCTTAAAAGAAGGGGAAGAAAACTTCCGTCAACAAGCTGAGTTATTGCGTCGCTACGGTGCGGCGGTTATTGTGATGGCGTTTGATGAAGAAGGCCAAGCCGATACGCGCGAACGTAAATATGAAATTTGTCATCGTGCTTATCACATTTTGGTAGACGAAATAGGTTACCCAGCAGAAGATATTATTTTTGATCCTAATATTTTTGCTGTCGCCACTGGTATTGAAGAGCATAATAATTACGCGGTAGATTTTATTGAAGCCGTTGACGACATTAAGAAAAACTTACCGCATGCGATGATTTCTGGTGGCGTTTCTAACGTTTCGTTCTCGTTTAGAGGTAACAACCCTGTGCGTGAAGCTATTCACGCAGTGTTTTTATACTACGCCATTAAAAATGGTATGGACATGGGTATTGTAAACGCAGGCCAATTAGCCATTTATTCAGACTTGCCTGAGAAACTAAAACAAGCCGTAGAAGATGTTATTCAAAACAGTGATGACGGCGCCACCGAACGTTTACTAGATATTGCTCAAGAATACCATGGTCAAGCGGGTGGCCAAGTTGCTAAAGCTGATTTAGCTTGGCGTGAGCTACCAATTAGTGAACGCCTCGCTCATGCCTTAGTTAAAGGTATTAATGAATTTATTATTGAAGATACTGAAGAAGCCCGCTTAGCCGCCGAAAAACCTCTCGATGTTATTGAAGGACCGTTAATGGACGGTATGAATGTTGTTGGTGATTTATTTGGTGCGGGTGAAATGTTTTTACCACAAGTGGTAAAATCAGCACGTGTTATGAAACAAGCGGTTGCTCATTTAAATCCTTTTATTGAAGCGGCTAAAACCGAAGCAAGCAGTAACGGTAAAGTATTATTAGCAACGGTAAAAGGTGACGTACACGATATTGGTAAAAACATTGTTGGGGTTGTTTTACAGTGTAATAACTATGACATTATTGATCTTGGCGTTATGGTTTCTTGTGAAGAAATTTTACGAGTTGCCAAAGAAGAAAACGTCGACATTATCGGTTTATCAGGTTTAATTACACCGTCATTGGATGAAATGGTACATGTTGCTAAAGAGATGAAGCGTACTGGACTTAAATTACCTTTATTAATTGGCGGTGCAACAACATCTAAAGCGCATACTGCAGTTAAAATTGAACCACAATACGACGAGCCTGTTGTTTATGTTTCTAACGCTTCGCGCGCGGTTTCTGTTGTTAGTAACTTATTATCAAAAGAACATAAAGCGGCATTTTTTGAAAGTACTAAAGAAGAGTACGTGCGTGTTCGTGAACGCCATTATAAAAAAGGTCCTCGCTCTAGTTTAATTAGCCTTGAAGATGCTCGAGCTAACGCGACAAAAATTAATTTTGACGATTACACCCCGAAAAAACCGAATAAACTCGGTGTTACTGTGCTTGATGATATTGATTTAAATGAGGTAAGAAAATATATCGATTGGACGCCATTTTTCATGACATGGCAACTATCAGGTAAATATCCACTTATTTTAAAGCACGAAGTAATTGGCACTGAAGCAACTAACTTATTTAATGACGCTAATGCGATGCTTGACGATGTTATTAACAATAAGAAAATTTGTGCAAGAGCTGTTTTCGGGTTATTCCCAGCAAACAGTGTGCAAGATGATATTGAGCTTTACACCGATGAAAGCCGTAGTGAAAAGTTAATGCGTCTACATCAGTTACGTCAACAAAGTAAAAAACCAGCAGGGCAGTTTAACCGTTGTCTTTCTGATTATATTGCACCCGTTGATTCGAATATTGAAGACTATATTGGGGCGTTTGCGGTCTCAGCAGGTTTTGGTGTTGAAGAGTTAGTGAAGGTTTATGATGCAGATCACGATGCTTACAACTCTATTTTATTGAAAGCGGTTGCTGACCGATTAGCTGAAGCGAGCGCTGAATATTTGCATGAAAAAATCCGTAAGGAATACTGGGGCTTTGCACCCGATGAAGACTTAGATAACGATGCGTTAATTCGCGAAAGCTACCAAGGAATTCGTCCTGCACCTGGTTATCCTGCTTGTCCTGAGCACACCGAAAAAGGTTTATTGTGGGAGTTACTCAATGTAAAAGAAAACATTGATATGGACCTTACTTCAAGCTATGCAATGTGGCCAGGTGCTGCGGTGAGTGGTTGGTATTTCTCTCACCCAGAGTCAAAATACTTTGCGGTAGCGAAACTAGCAAAAGATCAGGTGTTAGATTACGCTGCGCGTAAAGGGATGACAATAGAGCAAGCCGAGCGTTGGTTATCTGCCAACCTCGATTACGAGCCAGAATAACCACAAGCTCGCTCGAGTTATTCTATTAAATAAACTTAAAAGGCTTCATTATAGTAAATAATGAAGCCTTTTTTGTGAGCTATAAGCTTATAAAACAATGCGATTATGAAAGCTGAGCAGGTATTTTATGCTCCTGAATTTAATCGCTATTAGTTAATACTTAACTTGACTGATATAAGTCTGTTTGCGGTACAACAAACTTATCATGGAATTTGGCTGATAAAACACCTTTACGACGAGCAAGGGCTACTTGGAGTTTTTTAGCAACTTTAGCGATAGCTACATACAACTGCTTATCGGACGCGTTAACGGTAACTTGTTCTCCTTCATACAGGGTTGTTACTTCAAGTTTTTGCTGATGCGGCTCAACGGTAATGGTTGAATTTAGCGTCATTATTGACGGATAATGCTTAGAGATTTTTGCAAACTTATTCTCGATAGACTGCTTGATACCTTCAGTGATTTCAACGTGGTGTCCAGAAATTTTAATTTTCATAGTCGTACCTCTTTAATTATCTTTCACTTGTTTTTAACTCTGTTTACATCTTCATATTCCTCCTTCATTCATAAAAATGCAACAATAAAATGTTAGTTAATTGCAATTAAATGTAACCACTTTTTTAAAAAAAATGGGTAAATAAAGGAGGGGTAAAAGTAAGTGATTATTCAACTCGCCACTATCATTTAATGTTAAATATACAGAAAACATGATAAATTGATTCGTTGATTGTTTAATACGCGACTAATTTTTAAAGGATTAAAATGAAAACTGGAAACTACGGACCTATATCTTTATTTATGCAATTTTTGTTATTCATTTATTGCACTTCTGCTGCGGCAGGTAATCCATTAACGCTTAGTCATAATCAAACTGATTTACCTAAAGTAAAGCTAATTAAGCAGTGGGCTGAAGAGGGCGTCAATATTGGCGACTCTGGTTTTTATACTGCTGATTTAGACGGGGATGGCATAAAAGAAGTCATTTATGGTAGCTCTTCAAATAGTGGCTCCCTTAACACAAAAATTTCAATACTAAGGGAAGCCCGCCGTAATGAAAGTGGATCTCCGGATAAGTATGAAATTACTGAACAGCTGCAATTGCCAGAAAATAAAGAGTTTTTTAGTATTAATGGCTTTTATGATGAAGTCACTGATAATCATTATTTAGTGGTTGTTTCAGCGTTAAGTGAAGTACATGTTTTTAACTTAACGGCACAGTTATACTTAACAAAAATTGACAATGTAACGGCAGAATATATCGATTTTTCGGATATTAATAATGATAAACAGACTGACTTATTACTGATATCTGAACAAGCACTAATCAGTGTTGACGTTAGTACTTGGCAAGTTAGAAAAAATTACGAGTTTCCAGCAGAAAAACTCATAGATAACAACTTTATGGCATTCCAGTTTGGCCATTTTTTAGATAAAAACTATATTGATATTGCTTTTACTAGCGGTAATGTTTATCGAGATAAAGAAGGGGAAGCTGAGCAAGTTTGGACAATTGAAAAATCAGCAAGTTATAACGTCGCTCACGATGTTAATAATGACGGCTTAGATGAACTTGTTGGCAGAAAATGCACTTTAGATGTTCTAAATAGAGTTTATATATTACCTGAAGGTAAAAGTGATATAGATAGTATCTGTGATGATAAGAGGTATAAGCTTACATCTTTGATTGACCCTGCAACGGGGAGTTTAATTCAATTTCATAAAGAGCAAGACTTAGTAGAACCAAGGTCAGGAACTGTCATCGGTACAAACACCATCACATGGCAAGAAAAAGCATATGCAGGTCCTAAATATATACAGCAAGGCTCTGCACACTCAACTCGTTACAGTTTATCTAATTATGCTGTTGATGATATTGATAATGATGGTTTGTTTGAGGTTATAGCAATATCAAATGAGTATAACTTAACTCGAGATGAAACCATGATGATTACAGGAACCAGTTGGTTAGGTGCCACTTGGCTTTTACATCGTAATTTTTATGGTTCTGATAGTAAAGCGAGTAAAAGTTATGCATTAGGTATTCTTGAAGATACTGGTGATGTTGAATTATTAGAAAGTAGTTTTCAAAAATACTATATTCAATCTCTGCAATATTCTCACTGGGTAGACTATGCCGATCCCATTTTATCTCGTTTTAATACTGAGAGTTTAATAACAACGTGGATACCTAATTCCACGAAATATGATTACTTAGAGATAGCTGACACCACTGGAAATGGTGATAATAATCTAATCTGCTCATATAGCTACGGAAAACAAATTTCTAAAAGTATGTCTATTTGCTTTAAAGAAGTGAACTCTTGGACCGGAGTTCATTCTTGGAGTGATGTTGGTTTTAACATTGATGATATCCACATTGTAGACATAGATGGTGATGCTATAAACGATATTGTTGTACTTAGCCAAGACGCTTATTCATCACAAGATTATCGTATCAGCATTAAACAAGCTGGCAGTCAAATAAAGTACCAAACAGAAATAAAGGGGAGCGATGTTGTAGGTACATTGAACACTTTACATGCTTTGGATTTTAACAATGATGGTATGAAGGAAGTGGTACTGAGTGACCATGATAACTTGTTCATTTATTGGCTAGAGGAGAGTCGAATAGAAAAGTTTACTTTTGTAGGCTTTGGTAATTACAGCTCTACAATTCTGAATGCACAGACTAAGCTATTAAGTACTAATGCTAAAGGTGAATTAGTATCGTTTAACCAGAATATAGAGCCGTCAAAAATAACACAAATATGTGATAGTTTTGCGACGCACCTTTCTGTAAATGATAACAATCAACTCTATTATATTTGTGACAATCAACTTGGTGTTTTTGACTTAGAAACCAATACCCTTTTGCATGAACAGTTACTTGTTGATAGCCCAAACCGTGTTCAAATCCTACATACAGATACACTCTCTTATTTACTTACCTTTACTGGTAACAAACGAGCGCTTTACAAAGTTGACTTAAACGGCTCTGAAATAATGAGTCTTGATGACCTAAAGTTAACTACGAAAAGCGCTACAGTTGTTGAAGGCGAGTTAATTAGCACGGGTAATGTCGAGCTACATGGTGTTTACGTTCATTCAGCTCCTCAATTTGGTAAAGTAAATTTTACCAATAGATCTAAAGGTATGTTTACTTACACACCACTGACTGGTTTTGCTGGTGTCGATGAGTTTACTGTGGCGACTATAAATCATCAGGGTAAGTCAGTTCAGGCTAACGTATCTATTACAGTGACAAATAACCCACCCACAATAGCTAGCAAAAACTTCTCAACTCATTGGAATAAAGAAATAATAGGTCAATTATCTGCTGAGGATATTGATAATGATACTCTTGAATTCAGCATTATTTCACAACCGAGTACAGGTACTGTTCGCTTTATTGATGCTGCGAGTGGCCAGTTTGAGTATAAACCTGAATTAACTGAATTAGGCGCCGTTACTTTTACAGTAAAAGTAAATGATGGTATAGATGATTCACAGCCTGCGACGATCACTATTGCGCACACTAATACACTACCCTCGATTCAAGCTTTTAAGAAAACTGTACTATATAACGATATTGTTACAGAGCAGCTACTAGCATCGGATGTTGATAACGACGTGTTAACTTTTCAATTAGTCGAAGGTGCAAACATAGGCAATATTCAACTTAATTCAGCTACAGGTGTATTAACTTATGTTCCTTCTGATGCTGGAGACTATCAAGAAAATATAGGCGTTCGAGTCTATGATGGCTTAGATTACTCAGAAGAGGTGATAATACAAATAATAGTACAGGGTAAAGTACAGCTTCCAGAAGATAAAAAATCAAGTGGCGGTACTATGTCGATCTTTATATGGTTATTGTTCATTCGTTGGGTTTATGACTTAAGAGTCAAAGGTTATAAAGCTTAAATTCTATAGCGCCTTGAGTTAATTGAATTATGCATAAATAGCTAATAAAAAGGGAAAATAACAGTGTTATTTTCCCTTTTTACTAAACGTGATTAATCATCATTTACTCGGATTTAATTCGAGCTAATATCGATAGAGCTACAATAAATACATCTTATTGTTTAAAATGCCTACCAAAGAAATCCATGATAGTCGTATTTAAATGTAGCTTCACTTTTTTACCGCGCATGCTGTGTTTACTGCCAGGGTAAGTCATTAATTCAAATATTTTATTCTCATCTTGCATTGCTTTGATTAATTTTGTGGTGTTGGTAAATAGCACATTATCATCAGCCATTCCATGATAAACCATTAGTGGGCCATTTAAACCTGAAATGTAAGGGAATACGCTGCTTTGCTCATAGCCTTGAGCGTTCACTTGAGGGTGGTTTAAATAGCGTTCAGTGTAATGAGTGTCATATAACAGCCAATCGGTAACAGGTGCGCCGCTAACGCCTGCTTTAAAGTAATCGCCAGCTTTAAACATGGTCATTAATGCCATATAACCACCGTATGAGTGACCATAAATACCAATACGTTCTTTATCTACGTACGGTAGAGTATGTAAAAATTTAACACCGGTAATTTGGTCGTTAACTTCAATATCACCTAACTTTTCATAAATAGGAAACTCAAAGGCAGTACCACGATAGTTTGAACCACGGTTATCAAGTTGGTACACAATGTAGCCTTGTTGCACCATGTATTGAATCATATCTGCGCCTTGCCATTTATTAGTAACGCGCTGAGCATGTGGACCGCCGTACACTTTAACAATTACTGGGTATTTGGTACCCGGTTGCATGTTCTTTGGTTTGTAAAGTTTATAAAATAAAGTTGCTTGCCCGTCATCTGATTTCAATGAGCCGAATTCAGGCATAACAATGTCGTTGTAGTAAGGTGCTACAGGGTGGTTGTTAGTCACTTTGTTTTCAGCTAGCCAAGTAATGTGCTTACCATTTTTCTCGTGTAAACTGACTTGCGTTGGTGTTTCTATGTTCGAGAAGCTATCAATAAAGTTGCCACCTTTTGCAGCAAAGCTAATGCTGTGAAAACCATTACGTTTTGTTAAACGCTGTACTTGCTCTGGTGATTTGCCAGCAAGTGGTACTTTATATAAATGACGCTCTAATGGGGTGTCTGCTCGACCAGTGAAATAAATCCAGCCATTCTTTTCGTCAACATATTTTAATGAATCAACAACCCAAGAACCTTTAGTAAGTTGTGCAATAAGCTTACCGTTAAGGTCAAAATGGTATAAGTGTTTGAAGCCATCGCGCTCTGATGCCCAAATAAAAGATTTGTTATCTTTTAAAAAATATAAGTCTTTATGTAGGTTTAACCAATGCGTTGACTGTTCGGTTAATAAGGTTTTTTGCTTACGCTTTTTAAGGTTGTAGGTCTTTAAAATCAGTTCTTTTTGATCTCTACTTTGCCACTGATAAGATAAGTTTTCGCTATCGGCTAACCATTTTACTCTAGGGATATAAATATCCTTGTTGTCACCAGTGTCAATAAAGCGTGTTTTTTTACCTTTAATATCAGTAACTGCAAGCTGAATATGCACATTATTAGTGCCAGTGGCAGGGTAACGTTGTTCAATTAATTCAATGTTCTCAGCGTAGATTTCGTTGCGAATAACGGTTTGTACCGGTGATTCATCAACACGTAAAAAAGCGAGGTGTTTTTCATCAGGTGACCACCAATAGCCCGTCATTCGTCCCATTTCTTCTTGGGCAACAAACTCGCTCATGCCATTTTTGATAACGCCACCGCCATCTTTGGTGAGTTGACGTTCATTATTCGAACTTATATGGCGGACATAAAGGTTTTGCTCTCGAATGTAAGAAACATAATTTCCTTTTGGAGAGAATTTTACATCGGTTTCAAAGCCTTCAGTTTGCGTTAAACGTTTCGAGGTTTTAGTGGCAATGTGATAATAATAGATGTCACCATTTAGTGGAAATAGCAAGGCAGTGCCATCTGCCGAAAACTGATATTCCATAATACCAAAGCCATACATTCGTTGGCGTTCACGACGTGCTTTCTCTTCGTCAGATAAGGTTTCAGTACCACTAAAAAGGGCTTGTGAGTCAACCAACAGCTTGTTTTCTTTGCTCGCTAAATTGTACTCCCATAAGTCGTAACGGTGTAAATCATCGGCTTTACCTTGTAAATAGGTCACGCGATTACCATCAGGTGAGAATTTTAATGACTTGGGTGTTTGCCCGTTTAATGAAGGCGCGCTGAAAATTCTTTCTATAGTTAATTTTTTTTCGCTTTCAGCAGTAATGCTGGCTGATGTTGCTAACTCATTAGATTCAGCAGCATAGGCACTTAATGGTAATATTAAAGAGCAAGTTAGAGTGAGTAGTGCTTTTTTTACAGTAAATTTCATAAATAGATTTCAGTTTTTAAATGTTTGATGAATATTGTTATTTTGCAAATAGCTGCTTAGTATTTTAGCTCGGGAGCCGTTATAGTTAAATCACTTCAAGGGCATCACTTAGCTTTCTTACGCCAATAACTTCCATATCAGGAATGGGTTGCTTTGGCATATTATTAAAAGGCACTATAGCACGCTTGAAGCCATGTTTAGCGGCCTCATTAATACGTTCTTGTCCACTTGGAACTGGGCGTATTTCACCCGAAAGACCCACTTCGCCAAAAATAACTAAGTCTTGCGGCAGTTCAGTGTTTTTAAAGCTTGATACTAATGCCAAAATTAAGGCTAAATCAATACTTGTTTCGGTCACTTTAACGCCACCGACAACATTGACAAAAACATCTTGGTCGTTTAGTTGCAAACCACCATGTCGATGTAATATTGCGAGTAACATTGACAACCTGTTTTGATCAGCGCCTACGGCAACACGTCTTGGATTACCTAATGCGGAATGATCAACCAGCGCCTGAATCTCAATTAATAATGGCCGCGTTCCTTCCCATAATACCATAACGACACTGCCGGGTGTTTGCTCATCACTTCTGCTGAGAAAAATAGCTGACGGGTTTTTAACTTCTTTTAAACCGGCCCCAGTCATGGCAAATACACCTAGCTCATTGACAGCACCAAAACGGTTTTTATTACCACGTAAAGTACGGTAACGAGAGTCGGCGGTACCTTCAAGCATAATAGAACAATCAATACAGTGTTCTAGTACTTTAGGGCCAGCCAGTGAACCATCTTTGGTTACATGGCCAACCAGTAACATCGCTACGTGATGCTGCTTAGCAAAACGGGTTAAATACGCGGCGCTTTCTCGAACTTGTGAGACACTCCCCGGCGCTGATTGAATATCACTCATGTGCATTACTTGAATTGAGTCAATAACCATAATGCGCGGCTTTTCTTTTGCGGCGATATTACAAATATTTTCGACGCTAGTTTCAGATAACATTTGCAATTTATTGGTAGGTAGCCCTAAGCGTTTTGCTCGCATAGCTACCTGCTGCAATGATTCTTCACCGGTAACATACAGTGCTGGCATTTGCTCAGCTAAAGTACACATGGTTTGTAATAATAAGGTACTTTTACCTGCGCCAGGCTCTCCACCAATTAAAATGGCACTGCCAGGTACAATACCGCCGCCAAGTACGCGATCAAACTCGCTAAAAGCAGAGCTAAAACGAGGTAAGTCAGTTAAATCTATTGAATCTAAGGTTTGTACTTTGGCTTCTGTAGCACCCGCAAAACCGGCAAAGTTACCGCCGCGAGCTGGCGCTTTAGCTTGTCTAAACTCTGAAATGGTATTCCAAGCTTTGCAGTCGGTACATTGCCCCAACCAGCGAGCGTATTCTGAGCCGCAATCAGTACAAACATAAGCTGTTTTTGTTTTAGCCATGTTAATCCTTTATTTTCTTTTATTATGCGAAGTAGCTGGTGTAATATTTGCTTAGTTAATAATCGTTATATTTTTGACGATTATTAATGACTTATTGACAGTAAATTATAATGATTTTACTGTCATTGTCTAAGTTAAATAGTTGTGTCTATCTCCGTAGTTAAAATAATTAATAAGAATTTCTATGAATAAAGATTTTTCCAAGCACCAATCGCTTATCGATGCTTTTCGAGGCCTTGCTAATAAAGCTAATTTTGATACTAAATTTGCAGCTGCCGCAGGACACATCCCCAAAACCGAAAAGTTTCTGCTAAAAATGGAATTAAAGCGCTTGGGCAGCCCCTGTACCCGAGGTATAGATTTGCGTGGTTTGGTTGATGGAGAATGTCAGCTATTTGACTATCAAGGGCAAAGCCATTTTCTAGATGATATTGCTATTCGAGTATTTGAAGAACATGCTGAAATTTATGGCGGTTATACCTTTGGCGTTTATGAGGCGGTAAAAAACACCGAGAATAATTTTCGCAATATTTACCAAGCAGAACAATGGAGTGCTGATAATGCGCTTGCGCAAACACAAGTGCCTTCGCCAACCAATGTTATTGATAAAACACAATATCCTGCCAGCTTATATTACTTTGATAATTACCCTAATAGGGCTGAAGAGCGGATGAACTTCGCTATTGCGATTGAAATTACGCTAAACAATAAACGTGTTATAGAAGCTACTAGTGTAGATATTAGTGTCACAGGCCTAAAAATTAAGTTAATTAACCAAGCCCCGATGTCAAACGGTGATGTAGTAAATGTTTTTTTTATCGGCTTTGAGCAAGATTTTCAATTTACTAAAGACAGTGTTTTTAGTTATCAAGTTCAGAATGTTTTTCACGATAAAGCTATGCAACTTGTTGGGCTAAAGCGTATAGATGAAGATGAAAATAGTTTCTCTCGTTTTTTACAGGGCTATATTCAAGGGCATAAACGCCGATATAAAGTGAATTTAGATAATACTATTAACGCATTACAGGCGAGAATATTTGAGCAATTCACGTTATTAAAAATTAATGAATTACCAGTATTCATGACCAAGGATAATAAATCTTTCTTACCTCGTTATGCATTAACTACCGTTAATAATCAAGATTGTTACCATTATTGGCGTGATGAGAAAAAAAATTCCACCTTAAATTTTTTAATTACTGAAGAGCGCTTTTCGCGCATGCAAACAGCTCAAGAGCAAGGGCGTAATTTACTTGTTTTTAGCTTTGTTCATATACACCAAGGAGCAAAATTCTTTTATTCGATGGATGATCAGCAAAGAATGAGTGATGAAGACTTCTTTGTGAAATTTGTTGCTTTTGCTGCGTCGAAAGCTTCTTTTGCTATTACCGCTTTAAGCTATCGTGAGGTTACCTCTAACCAAGGCTACTCTCCTTATACCACGGCAAATATTGAAACTAAGCAGCAAAGTTACCTTAATTTACCATTAACACCCGAGGTGGAAGAAAAAATTGCCCAACTGCCTTTAGTTGTTTCAGCGTTAGATTTAACGAGTGAAGCGCGTGTTGACGAATATAAACAGTTATCTTATGAGGGGATTGACCTCGCTAAATTAAAGTTGTTTGGACATAAACGTTTAACTAGCGCGATAACCGTAGATGAAATAGCTATTAACTATGGTAAACAACGTCAAGAGTTGCGTTTTAAATATAAAACCCCAGCAATTATAGAATGTCAGTCTGTTAAGTGGTCTGGTGTTTCTGCCGACTTTTCAATGTCGGGTTTGAAGATTGAACTTGATGCGCCCGCAATGCTATCGGCGGGCGACATAGTGTCACTAAGCTTCCCCGATTTACAAAAGATTACGTCGGCATTTGACCTTAATGCACTCCCTTATAAAGTGGTGCGTATTAATAAAGAAAAAACCACGGTGAACTTACGTGTATTAGTAAAAGAACATCAACATATTGGACGCTCTTTCTTTAAACTATTGATTGAGAAAAATAAGCATAAACTCACCCCAGATGAATATGCAATGCTTACTCCCGGTTTGTCATCAGCGTTAAGAACCCTGTATGCAGTTAATTTATCGATACCATGCGCTATGGTACAAACCAGCGGTAGCCGCTATAAAGTAGAAGCACTCGTTTTAGGTAAATATGCACATCAAAATGCCCCGAAAAGTGAACAAAACTTATTAAGTAGCATGCTGGAGCTAAGTGACCAAGCTAATCGTTATAACCTTTATCCCTTGCTTAGTAACTTGCAAATAATGAACTTGTTAGATCAAAAGCTAAAGAAGATACTGCCGGGAGATAAGTCAGTTAATGAGTTGGCTTATATTACTATTAACCCTAACGTGGAGCAGGTTGATAAAGCGGTATCTGTTAGGTTAGCTAGTGAGTTTGAAACACCTGAATTAAAGCGATTTTTCATCAAGAAAGCGTTAATGCGTGGTCAATTTTATGCCTTAGAAGTCAGGCTGTCTCGTAGTATGGAGCCACAAATAGAGCATTTACATGCTGAGCTTAGCTATATAAGCGCATACGCTATACATAGAGGAAAACAGCTAGAGCAAGAGATATTTAGTGTGGCAGGCTTAGTGCAGCTGTGTGATATGACTCAAGAAACTTTGTTAAGAAATCAATTATTGGCGATAGCTTAATGCATAAAGCTATTGTGGTTGAATAATGTGTGCTTAACAATAAAAGCTAAGCGCACATTATTAATATTTTTGATTATTTCAGCCTATGGCTAAGCGTTATGCCAACCAGTGTAGCAAACAATCTAAACCTTGATGGTTTATGCTAGCATCTGCTTGGGCTAAAACAATGGGTTTAGCATGAAATGCAACACCAAACGACGCTGCAGCCATCATCACTAAATCATTAGCGCCATCACCCATAGCAACGGTTTGTTGGTGCGGAATTTGATATTGCTCACTTAAAATGGCAAGTGAGTCAGCTTTAACTTGTGCGTCGACCACTGAGCCGAGTACTTTACCCGTTAACTTACCATCAACAATCTCTAAAGTATTAGCAAAAGCAGCATCTAAGTGTAAAGTATCTTTTAGGTGGTCGGCAAAATAAGTAAAGCCGCCTGACGCTATCGCAATGCGCCATTGATGTTTTTTAAGCTCAGTAATAAGCTTTTCTAAGCCAGCCATTAGCGGAATATCTTGGGCAACAGCGGCTAAAATACTTTCAGGGGAGTTAGCTAAGGTTGCCACCCGTTGATGTAAGCTTTGTGCAAAATCAAGCTCACCTAACATGGCACGCTCGGTTACTTCAGATACTTGCTCGCCCACACCCGCTAATTTAGCTATTTCATCAATACATTCTATTTCTATGGTGGTTGAGTCCATATCCATTACCAGTAATCCGGGCTCTGCTAAACAAGGCACATTTTGTAATAATGCGGCCTCAATCTTATTTTCTAAAGCAAATTGTGCAACAGCTTTTCTTGCTTGATCAAAGTCTGAGCAGGTTACATAAAAACGATAACTGGTTAAGTTATTACGGGTATTCGCTTGATGAAGGGCTGTTATCGAAAGAACAGCGTAGCTTTGTAGCGCTAATAATTGTTGTAAGCTGGTTTGCGAAAATACAACAAGTTCAATAGATTGAGTTGTTGGTGTTGCATTTACTTCAATAAGATCGATAGCTTGCTCATTAAGACTAAAACTAACCGGTAGGTTAATTGGCCGCTGTGATAAATACTGTTCAAGTGAAAGGGGTAAAACATTGGCAGAAAAAGACACGTTAACTCTCTTTTATAGGTATAAGTAAAAATAATAAACTTCACATCAGTTAACAATCTCACTATAGTGACACTATCAACTTGTTATATAGTTATTTTGATTTTTTATGAAGCAAGCCGAACAGCCTTTATACCCTAAATTATCGTCGATTTATAATAAAATTCTGCAATTAGCTAGTGCTATTTTGCTTATAGTCGTGCTGATGAACATGTGGCAGGCAACTGGTATTAAAAATCGAGATAATTTAGCGGAGCATTTTAACTACATTGCTAAACAGCAGTTACAGCAAGCTTCGGTAGGGACCGCCACCATAATGGCGCAAGAATATGACGGTAATCAACGTAATAAAGAGACCTTACAAACTTACATTAATGGCTTGAATGAAGTAGATTTTATTAAACAAGTGCACCTGTACGACCCTACTGGTTTACTTATAGCGTCTAGCCAAGTAATTAACGCTAACAATAATAACCCCCTTATTGAGCAAGATAACGAGTCTACAGAAAACCAAAATGAAAGACTGGTAAATACAGCACAACAAGCAAAAAGTATTAATGACTTATATGGTATTACCTTAGGGGAAAATAATACGAGTGATCGGTATACCCCTTTTGTGCAAGAAATACGAACAGATAAATTACTAGGCTATTTGCGCTTTACCATTGAGCAGTCTTACTTGACTGATATTCTTGCCAAGGCGGATGAAGACCAACAGGCGCTGTTTCGATTAATGCTATTGTTAGCTGGTTTTGTTGGCTTTTTATTAACACGCGGCTTTAATCGCTTTAGTCGCCGTAGTTACCGTTTGAAAAAAGCTATTGAACGTGAGAAAAAGATAATTGCCCAGAGCCAACAAAGTAGTGATGTTAATAGTGCTGATGTTAATGAGCCTGCTTTAAGCGCTGCTAGCAGTTCAAGCGAAAATATTAGCGCGAGTAAGAGGGAAGGTTAGTCATACGCACAAAGAGTTAATTAGCAGCCTCTATGTCAGTTAATACAAGCTATTTGCTAAAAAACATGTCGTCTAGGTTTTTTTCTAGCTGCATAGCTATTACTTCAGCACTTTCAGCTCTGATCTCACTCAACACCTGAAATACATTAACAATATAGGTTGGACTATTAGGCTGACCGATAACACCACCTGCTTCAATACTGATTGGCATTGAAGGTGCGTCAGTCTCTAAAACTAAGCTTTCAAGGGGTAATCGCTTTATTGCATTGATGGTTTTTTTGGCTCTGGGGTAAGTAATAGTGCCCCCAATACCGAGTTTAAAACCTAAATCAAGATAGCTTTTAGCTTGCTGATAACTACCAGAAAAACCGTGAATAATCCCCGCTTTTGATAACTGATATTTTTTCAGCCTCGGGACTATTTTATCGTGTGATTGCCTATGGTGAATAATCACAGGCAATTGCTCTGCTTTGGCTAAATTCAGTTGAAAATCAAAAAACTGATATTGCTTAGCCCAGTTATCTTCAATTGATTGACCATGCTCTGGGGCTTTTTTAGCAATAGCGCCATCAAGGCCGGTTTCACCAATAGCGATAATATCGCTGCGCGTTTGCGCTACTTTATTAGCAAGCTGTTCAAGGTGGATATCGGTTAACTTATCTAAAAACCAGGGATGAATGCCTAAACAAGGGTAAAGAGATACCTGTGTTTTTTCTTTAGGATACTGCTTAGGAAGCGCTAAAACGCTATCAAAATTAGCAGGAAGTATTGCGGGAATAATAATGCGGTTAATAGCAAGTTGCCGACATTGTGTTAACAGCATCGGCAACTGTTCGGTAAGTACTTTATCGTCTAAGTGGCAATGGCTATCAGTAAATTTCATCTATTCACTACCCTTAGGGCTGTTAAGCTTTATTGAAAGCTCAACAGCTTTTAGTCGCTTTTACATGCGATCCATGACTTCAATGCCTAAAATATCTAGGCCTTGCTTAAGTGTTTTAGCGATTAACTGACAAAGTGCTAAACGAGACTCTTTTACCTCAGTTGCAATGCCGTCTTTAAGAATAGGACAGGCTTCATAAAAGCTCATATAAAGACTCGCTAATTCGTATAAATAATTACATAGCAAGTTTGGCGTGCCTTCACTGATCACCGCATCAACAACATCTTCAAGTTGTAACAGTTTTAACGCTAGGGCTTTTTCTTGTGGCTCAACAATATTAATTTTTGCGTCACTGCTTAATGCGTCAGCTTTTGAATTTTCTGCCTTTGAAAATATGCTTTGAATACGTGAGTAAGCGTACTGTAAATAAGGTGCTGTCGCGCCTTCAAAACTTAACATTGTTTTCCAGTTGAAAATATAATCACTGGTACGGTTTTTCGATAAATCGGCAAACTTAACTGCGCCAATACCAACTTTTTCTGAGATAACCTTTAAGTCATCGTCATTAATTTCAGGGTTCTTTTCTTTAATTAAGGCGCTGGCACGAACAATGGCTTCATCAAGCAATTCAGCTAACTTAATGGTTCCACCAGTACGAGTTTTAAATGGCTTACCATCATCCCCCATCATCATGCCAAATGGACAATGCTGGTAACCAACACTTTCAGGTAAGAAGCCAGCTTTACGGGCAACTATTTCTACCTGCTTAAAATGCAGTGATTGGCGTGCGTCGGTGAAAATAATAATGCGATCTGCGGCTAATTTACCACTACGGTAACGACAGGCAGATAAATCGGTGGTGGCATATAAGAAACCGCCACCTGATTTTTGTACAATAAAGACTGATGGCTCGCCATCTTTGTTAGCCATTTCTTCAATAAAAACTACTTTAGCACCTTGGTCTTCAACGGCAATTTCTTTTGCCATTAATTCATCAATCACAGTTGATAAGTCATCGTTGTAGGCGCTTTCACCCATAATATCAGCACGTTTTAATGACACATTTAGCTTAGCGTAAATCTCTTCGCTATGAGTGATAGAGATATCAATAAATTGCTGCCAAAGCTTGGCACATTGCTCGTCACCACTTTGCAGTTTAACCACATCAGCGCGTGCTCTATCAGCAAAACCTTCTTCGTTATCAAAACGAATTTTTGCTTCACGGTAAAAATTTTCTAAATCGGCAAGGGCGGTTTCAGCCACTTCATTACCCGCAAGTTTGTCGCTTAAATGCGCGATAAGCATACCAAATTGTGTGCCCCAATCGCCCATATGGTTTTGACGAATAACCTTATCACCGCGAAACTCTAATGCGCGTACTACCGCATCACCAATAATGGTTGAGCGTAAGTGACCTACGTGCATTTCTTTGGCTAAGTTAGGCGCAGAGTAATCTACTACTACCGTTTGTGGAGTGGCACGCTGTGTTACCCCAATAAACTTATCTTGCGCTACGTTAGTAAGTTGCGCAGCTAACCAGTTTTGGCATAGGTGAATATTGATAAAACCAGGGCCTGCTAGCTCAACTTTACTCGCAATACCGTTTAAGTCTAACTGTTCAACTACTTTAGTGGCTAATTCACGAGGATTGGTTTTTAATTTTTTAGCTGCACCCATGACGCCATTAGCTTGGTAATCACCAAATTCAACACGGTTAGATAAACTAATGGCAGGATTAGTATCGGCAGGCAAACCCGCTTCAGTCATTGCTGCACTAACTTTTTCAGAGAGGATCTGTTTAATATTCATATTATGTCTCGTTTATTTTCTACTTAGCTCGGTAGGTTTCTCTAGTAACTGAGGTAAACAAGCGATACGCGTAAACTCATCCATGGGGCTTAACATAAGCATCCATGCTTATGAAAATCGCTGTTACTACCATCAGTAACTCGGCTGAAAAACTCTACGGTGCTATATTGTTATCAGAGCTAGCACAGAGCAAATTTATTTCTTAACGCTTCCATATTGGCAAGCTCGGTTTTGCAAACTAAATTGGATTTTAGCAAAGCGGGCAATGAATTTTATCAGGGAGCTTAGTGTCCTAAGTGACTTGATAAAATTCAGACGACAATGCCGCAAAAATTCTATTTAGGCAGCAAAAATTAGTGTTCACGTGTCGAGTGAAACTTAATATCTGGATGGCGCTCTTGCGCTAACGACAAGTTAACCATAGTAGGCGCAATATAAGTTAAGTTATCACCGCCATCTAACGCTAAGTTATCACCCGCTTTCTTTTTAAATTGCTCTAAAGTGCGTTCATCATCACAAGTACACCAGCGTGCAGTTGCAACACTAATTGGCTCATAAATCGCTTCAACTTTATATTCTGTTTTAAGGCGCTGCACGACTACTTCAAACTGTAATACACCAACCGCGCCAACAATCATATCGTTGTTAATAAAAGGTCTGAATACTTGTACCGCACCTTCTTCAGATAGCTGTATTAAGCCTTTTTGTAGTTGTTTCGCTTTTAAAGGATCGCGTAAGCGAATGCGGCGGAACATTTCTGGAGCAAAGTTTGGAATGCCACTAAACTTCATCATTTCACCCGAAGTAAAGGTATCGCCAATTTGAATACTACCGTGGTTGTGTAAACCGATAATGTCGCCTGCAAAAGCTTCTTCAACATTAGAACGATCGCCAGCCATAAAGGTTACCGCATCGGCAATTTTTACATCTTTGCCTAAACGTACTTGCTTCATTTTCATGCCTTTTTCATACTTGCCTGAACAAATACGCATGAAAGCAATACGGTCACGATGTTTTGGATCCATGTTGGCTTGAATTTTAAAAACAAAGCCTGAAAATTTTTCTTCTTCGGCGTGAACTTGACGTAAATCTGTTTCGCGAGGTAGTGGTTTAGGTGCCCATTTAGTTAAGCCATCTAGCATGTGATCAACGCCAAAGTTACCTAATGCCGTACCAAAAAATACTGGCGTTAATTCGCCAGCTAAAAACTCGTCTAAATCAAATTCGTGTGATGCACCTTGCACTAGCTCAAGCTCTTCACGTAAATCATCGGCATAACTGCCAACCGCGGTATCTAGCTCTGGGTTATCCAAGCCTTTGATGATACGAACTTCTTGAATAGTATGACCTTGGCCAGACTGGTATAAAAAAGTTTCATCAGTTACTAAATTATAAACGCCTTTAAATTCTTTACCCATGCCAATTGGCCAAGTAATAGGAGCACATTTAATTTTAAGTACGTCTTCAACTTCATCCATCACTTCCATTGGGTCACGCACATCGCGATCCATCTTGTTCATGAAGGTAATAATTGGCGTATCACGTAAACGCGTGACTTCCATTAATTTAATGGTTCGGGCTTCAACACCTTTGGCAACGTCAATCACCATTAGGCAAGAGTCAACCGCTGTTAAGGTGCGGTAGGTATCTTCAGAGAAGTCTTCATGACCGGGGGTATCTAACAGGTTTACTAAACAGTCATTATAAGGAAACTGCATTACTGAGGTGGTAATTGAAATACCACGATCTTTTTCCATTTCCATCCAGTCTGATTTAGCATGCTGACCAGATTTTTTACCTTTTACCGTACCTGCTTTTTGTAACGCTTGACCGAACAAAAGAACTTTTTCAGTGATGGTGGTTTTACCCGCATCAGGATGAGAAATAATAGCAAAGGTGCGACGAAGATCGACTTGCTTCTGTTGAACTGACATGCAGGAACCCTTAAATGAAGACGTTAAAATAGTAGCAATAATAAACTCGACATTATAACGAATTTAGCTCACTAAAGTCATTCAAAGAGTGAGAAATATCTGCTTTATAGTGAAATTAATACCAAGCCGCTTTCTCTAATTCAATTATTTATAGCTAACTATTTGCTACAACATGTTATTTTGGACAGAAAAGACCTAGAAACTCACAAGTTATTGACGTAAGGTTAATGTGGGTTTTCTAAAGAGCTATTTATATGAATAAAAATCAGGATGGCTTTAATTTTCTTCTAGTCGGTATTTTTTTATTATTGCTAGGTATTGTTTATAGTACTTTTTTAGCACTGCATCATGAATTTGCTCCTGTTGTCACATACAGTGTTGCTTGCGTATTATTATTGGCTGCTTATTTTAGTAAGTATCTAAACATTGGCTACGATATTCGTCAAGCGTCAAGTTTGGTCGCTTTTGTCATTATTGTCGTTAGCGGTATTGTTTTTCCAAACGATCTTGAAGCCATTGAAGAAATGTATTTATTGATCCCTCTGATTTTTTTATTTGTTTTACCTGGCTCCATGTGGCCTATTTTTATTGCTTTTGGTTTATTAAGCGCTTACTTACCCTCAATGGCAGATCATGAATTATCTGATCTTATTGAAGATGGGTTAGAGCTTATTGTTATTAGCTCATTTGCGACCATCATGACCTATTTTCAACAAAAGTCTTTAAAGCAAATGGAACACTTTAAACTTGACAGTTATACCGACTATTTAACCGGATTGTTTAACCGTAAAAAGTTCATGGAATATATGACTATATTTCAACAGCGACATAAAAAAAATGAGCAGTCAGGTTTCGCATTGTTAACTTTTGATTTAGATGACTTTAAAAAGATAAATGATCAATTAGGGCATTTAGCGGGTGATCAAGTGTTAAGGCAAATGGCAATAAGGTTAGATAAAATAAGTCATGGTAATGCTATTGCTTTTAGAACAGGTGGCGATGAGTTTGCCTTTATTCTAACCAGCGATGATAAAAACACCTTATCACAACAAAGCCAATTGTTAGCGCAGCAATTAATTGCTTTTTCTGAGCAAGCTTATCGGGTATCTACTAAAAAGTTTTTCGTTTCATCGAGTATTGGTATTGCTTTGTACCCACAAGACGCTGTTGAAATTGAAACCTTATACAGCAATGCTGATTTGGCGATGTATAAGTCAAAAGAAAAAGGGCGTAATTGTTACTCGTTTTATGACACCCGAATTATGGAAGCCGCCACACGACGTTATGAACTTGAAGATGCCTTAAAAACAGCGATAGTAAATAATGAATTATTTTTACTATATCAACCTAAAGTTTGTTTAAGCACTGGTAGAATTCATTCAGCAGAAGCGTTAATCCGCTGGGAGCACCCTAAGTATGGTTTAATTAGCCCTATGGAGTTTATTCCTATTGCTGAATCTAGTTTAGCGATTATACCTATAGGACAATGGGTACTCGAACAAGTTTGCTTGCAAAGTGCTAGGTGGCAAGCTTATCCAAACCTAACCAGTATTGCTGCTAACGTTTCGTCGGTGCAGTTAACCGATAGTAACTTTATCAATGTTGTTAAAAGTGCTCTGGCAAATGCTAACTGTGCTGGTGAGCGTTTAGAGATAGAACAAACAGAAAGCTGGTTTATGGATGACCCTGATAATAACGTTAAAATTTTAAGCGAAATTAAAAAACTAGGTGTTCAGTTATCACTCGATGACTTTGGCACAGCATACTCATCATTGAGCCAGCTAGGTAGATTACCACTGGATATTTTAAAAATAGATAAGAGCTTTATTGACGATTGTGTGCATAACGATCGCGACCATATGATAGTGCGTACTATTATTCAGCTAGGCCATAACTTAGGTATGAAAATAGTCGCTGAAGGGGTTGAATATGAAGCACAGCGGCAGTTACTTGAGTCGGAAGGCTGTGAATATTATCAAGGCTATTTATATGCTAAACCTGTAACGGCGCAAGAGTTTGAAGCCTTGTTAGTTGCAGAGTATTAGTTGTAGCTTGTTAGTTGCTGAGTGTTAAACGCTTTTGTATGTTTTTCAGATTTAGATTCAGGTTCTAAGCTTAGGTTTTAGGTTTTAGGTTTTAGATTTTAGGTAAGAATGTAAAATCGGTTGAACCTAAAATCATAAGCCCGACACTGTATATTTACCGCATAAGGCTAGCTTAGGGTAAATATTATTGAAATTCTAAATCAACAGGTTAACGACATTACAATAGCGTCTTCATAACCAAAGCCGCTACTACTTGGGTAGTAGCCAGTACGACGATTAACTTCAATAAAGCCAGCATTCATATAAAGCATTTGCGCACTAATATTTTTAGCGCGTACTTCTAGCCACACTTTAGTGGCGCCTTGAGCTTTAGCTTGCGCTAAAAATTGCCATAACAGCTGTTTGCCATAACCATTGCCTTGTTCGTTTGGTGTTACACAAATATCCATTAAGGTCGCTTCACCTAAAATGTACTCACCAACATAAAAACCAATAATTTCGCTGCTGTCTTGTGTGTTGCTTACTTGAGCATATTCACCAAAATAGCGACCGCCGATACAACTACTAAAGGTTTTTTCACTCCAAGGATGCGAGTGACATGCTTCTTCTATCGGCATAAGTACCGACATATCGTCCGTGTTAATATTATTAAAGCGTAGTATGTTAGTTTTAGTGTTTTTGGTCATAATTTAATGAGCTTATAAAATTTCCGTATTAAGAGTGTGCCACAGTGCTTTTTTTAATGTCGGGGAGTTAGCTATTTGGTTAATGCTTGGTGTGAATAGTTGGTTGTCGCGATAAGTTATCTCAGCAGTTTTATCTTCTTGGTTTACTGAAGCATTAGCGTCATTACTGAAAAAGAACCAATTAAATAACCCTAAGTTAAGGCTTTGCTCTTGTTGAGTTACTTCACCAATACTCAAGTCTATTGCTAAGAGAATATCATTAAAACAGCGGTTGTTAGTTAATGACTCTAGGTTGGGCATTTGGTAGTGAGTCGTTACTTGTGCATGGTTTTGCTCTGTTTTTTTAGTACGCTTTTGCCAAAGCGATATTCCCATTTCGGTTAATTGATCAAATTGTCGAGTGTTAATAGCCATAAATAAAGCTTATCAATGTGCCTGAAAAAGAGTGAAAAGTAAGGTTAATTATGGGGTGTATCATGACAGATTAAGGCGTTAACGTATAGCGTTCGAGCAATAAGTCAAAATGCGGCTATTAAGCGCAAAGCGATAAAGTGGTGTTAGCTAGAAATAAAGTAGAATTTTAAAGGGACTTTTGCAAGACGCCAAGTGAAAGAACAAGGAAAAATAAAGGAAAAATCAAGTAAGTTAATGTATTAAGAAGATTAAAGCATTAGTAAAATAGTAATGGATAAATAAATCTAGGGGAAGTATAAGAATAAACATAAGATAAAATGGCAGGGGTGGAGAGACTCGAACTCCCAACCATCGGTTTTGGAGACCGCTGTTCTACCAATTGGAACTACACCCCTGCAACAGATTCGAATTATACTGATAGCGAACCAAAGGTAAAGCTTAAAATTAGCTTTTTTTTATAATTGACGACTGTTCGAACAAATAAGCAACAAAGCGGCTTTAAAGTATGCGTTTTACACTCGGTGCCGAGTGTTTTTTTGCTTTGCTGCGGTTAGTTTGCGTAAAAAACAAAATCTCTCTTCATTGGGGTAGGGGTAAACATCTTCATAAATACCGTTGGCGACTTGTTGTTGACAATGCTGCCAATAACTTGCTGTTAATAAATCTTCATGGTGAATTTTAAATGCTTTGAGGTAACGTGGATTGGCTAATGCAAAGGTCGCGAGCTCCTCAGGAAACATATCACCGGGCAAAACACTATACCAAGGCTCAGCAGCATATATTTGTTCGGCGTTCACTGCTTTGGGTTTCACACGAAAGTTAATTTCATTCATATATGCTATTTCATCATAATCATAAAAAATCACGCGACCATGGCGGGTTACACCAAAGTTTTTTAATAGCATGTCGCCTGGAAAAATATCGGCACATATTAATTGTTTTATTGCATCGCCATAACCTCGTAGTGCTTCATTAATGGCCGAGTCATTTTTATTAGCGAGTGCATCCGCTAAATATAAGTTTAATGGCGTCATTCTGCGCTCTATATATAAGTGCGCAATGATAATTAACTCATTTTCGTAGCGTATTAATGAGGGAGCTACTTGCATTAACTCGGCAAGTAATTGCTCATTAAAACGTTCTTTAGGAAAGGCGACTTCAGAGTATTCCATGGTATCAGCCATGCGGCCAACACGGTCGTGCAGTTTTACGAGGCGGTATTTATCTTTAACGTCTTGCCTTGACATGCTTTTACTCGGAGAGAACTTATCTTTAATAATTTTAAAAACATAAGGGTATGAGGGCAGAGTAAATACCGACATCACCATGCCTTTAATACCTGCGGCTAACTCAAACTTGTCTTCACTGTGAGTTAAGTGATGTAAAAAATCACGATAAAATTCCGTTTTACCTTGTTTATGAAACCCAATGGCCGAATACAAGTCTGCTTTGGTTTTATGGGGCATTAATCCTTGAAGAAAGTTCACTAGTGCATAGGTGTGTGTGCAATCAACAAAAAAGTAAGCGCGCGCAAAACCAAAGACTATTGCCATACTTTCACTGCTGGTTAATAGCGCATCTAAATATAAGCCGCCTTTTTCATTATTGAGTACCGCAATAATAAAAGGGGTTTCACCTGCTGGTGATAATACTCGGCCAATTAAATATGCACCTTTGTTGCGGTAGAAAGTGAAGTTGAGAATATCAAACTGTAACTCGGAGAGTTGATAACGTGTTTTTCGTGCTTGTTTCTTAAAAGCACGAATAAGCGTTTCTACATCACGATTTAAATCTTCAAAAGGGATTGTGGTTTTATGGCTATTCATAATATGGCAAATAGTAGCCTTTAAGCCTGATTTTTCTGGTTTATAGCTAGTGTAAATATTTGGTGAGGGCAGTTGCTCTAAGCGTTTTGCAGTACTTTTTACAAAAATATAATCATTATGATAGTACTTACGCTCGAATAAGTTGCAAAAAACAGAGTTGTAAAAGGTTTCGGCTAACTCAGGTTGTTGATGGCGTGCTAGTAAAGCTAAATAATGGCGTTTTACTTGTAACCATAACTCGCTATCAAGATTTGTTATTGAAAAGTCATGCTGTAACACTGTTAAGGTTTCTTGAACGCGTTGTTCGTAATAGGTAGTTCTTTCTTTGGCTGCTTGTTGTACTTCACGCCATTGGCATTGTTGAAAGCGCTGTTGGGCTGAGCGAGTTAACTCGGAGAAAATTTCAATATGCCGATTAAAACTTCGCATAATATGAGAAGCTATATCGAGAGATAGTTTATCCATCATCAGTCACACTCGTTAATTATTATGTTATAGCGCTAACCTTCATAAAAGAGAGCAGCATAGGTGAAAATAAGCATACGCGAAAATAAATGCGAGTGTAGCTACTTTTGCTAAATGTTAGTTATCACGAGTAATAATATGACGAATAGCAACTTTACTTTACAGTTAGCACTGCTATTAGTGAAATAGCGAGTCACAATCGCTTATTTAACTTGCTATCAGTGGCGCTCAGCTCTAAAATTACGCATTTTTTAAAATGAGTAATTGTCCCCATTATGCGTGTTTCTGACTTTTCTTTTGATCTTCCTGAAGAGCTTATTGCTCGTTACCCAAAAGCCGAGCGCACCGGTAGTCGATTAATGACACTTAATGGCAATTCTGGTGATATTACTGATGGTCGTTTTATTGATATTGTCGAGCAATTGAATGCTGGCGATTTATTAGTTTTTAATAATACTCGAGTGATTCCTGCGCGACTTTTTGGTCAAAAGAGCAGTGGTGGTAAAGTTGAAGTATTAATTGAACGTATTGTTGATCAACACACAGCACTTGCGCACATTCGTGCAAGCAAATCACCAAAAGTTGGCAATGAAATATTATTAGGTGCAATTGAAGGTGCCGATCACAGTGATAGCTTAATTAAAGCCACTATGATGGCGCGACATGGTGCTTTGTTTGAACTGAAGTTTTCAGAAGAACAATCGGTGCTTTCAGTATTAGAAAACATTGGCCATATGCCTTTGCCACCTTACATTGACCGCCCTGATGAAGATAGCGATAAAGAGCGTTATCAAACCGTTTATAATGAAAAGCCCGGCGCGGTTGCAGCGCCAACTGCAGGTTTGCACTTTGATGAAGCTTTATTAGCGCAAATTAAAGCCAAAGGTGTTGAGTTAGCGTTTGTTACTTTGCATGTTGGCGCAGGCACTTTTCAACCTGTGAAAGTTGATGAAATCGCTGACCATGTAATGCACGCTGAGTATGTAGAAGTATCTGATGAAGTGGTTCAACAAATTTCCGCGACTAAAGCTCGCGGTGGTCGTGTTATTGGTGTTGGTACAACCTCAATGCGCTCGTTAGAAAGTGCTGCTAAAGTTTCGGCCGAAAAAGGCACTGAACTACAAGCATTTTATGGTGATACCGATATATTTATTACACCAGGTTATAACTTTCGCGTGCTTGATGCCCTAGTGACTAACTTTCATTTATCAGAATCAACGCTACTGATGTTAGTAAGTGCCTTTGCAGGTTATGAAAATATTATGAAAGCATACCAACACGCTATAACAGAGCAGTACCGTTTTTTTAGTTATGGTGATGCAATGTTTTTGACTAAGCAAGACCTGTTAAATAAATAGAATTAACATTAACCGTAATAGCTTAATAGTGGTTATTACGATGAAAATATGCCGCTGATCTGTTTCGTTGGTGGGCTAGGAGAAAAAATGAAATACGAATTATTGAATAAAGACGGTAAAGCTCGTCGAGGTCGTTTGACCTTTGACCGTGGCGTAGTTGAAACCCCTGCATTTATGCCTGTAGGTACTTATGGCACCGTAAAAGGTATGAAAACTGAAGAAGTTGACGCTACTGGCGCTCATATTATTTTGGGTAACACTTTTCATTTAATGCTACGCCCTGGTACCGACATTATTGAGCAGCATGGTGGTTTACATGGTTTTATGAACTGGGATAAACCAATTTTAACTGACTCAGGTGGTTTTCAGGTATTCAGCTTAGGCAAAATGCGTAAAATTACCGAAGAAGGCGTACGTTTTAGCTCGCCAGTGAATGGCGAAAAAATTATGCTGACCCCTGAACGCTCAATGGAAGTACAACGTTCATTAGGCTCAGATGTGGTGATGATTTTTGATGAATGTACGCCATATCCTGCAACGCACAAAGAATCAAAAGACTCAATGGAGTTGTCACTACGTTGGGCACAACGCTCAAAAGACGCTCATGGTGATAACCCATCAGCATTGTTCGGTATAGTGCAAGGTGGTATGTATGAAGACTTGCGTGAAGTATCAATTAATGGCTTAAAAGCGATTGAGTTTGACGGTTATGCGATTGGCGGTTTATCAGTAGGCGAGCCAAAAGAAGACATGGTACGCATATTAGATCATACCGCGCCCTTGATACCTGAAAATAAGCCCCGATATCTGATGGGAGTAGGCAAGCCTGAAGACTTAGTTGAAGGTGTACGCCGTGGTATTGATATGTTTGATTGCGTAATGCCAACGCGTAATGCTCGTAACGGTCACTTATTTGTGAATACTGGCGTGATTAAAATTAGAAATTCAAGCCATAAAACTGATACTGGCCCGTTAGATTCTACATGTGATTGTTATACCTGTAAGAATTATTCACGCGCTTACTTACATCACTTAGATAAGTGTAAAGAAATACTCGGCTCACAATTGAATACCTTACATAATTTACATTTCTACCAAAAAGTAATGCAAGGTTTGCGTGATGCGATAGAGCAAGGTAAATTAGACGCCTTTGTTGAAGAATTTTATGCACTACGCGGCTTACCCGTGCCTGAGCTGGCTGCGGGTAGTGAACAAGTTTAGTTATTAATTAAGACAATATTCATTTTAAAAGTAATAAGAAGAGGAAGTTATGAGTTTATTTATCAGTTCAGCCCATGCGTCAGCAGGACAAGCACCAGCTGGTGGCGGTATGGAAATGATCATCATGTTAGCGGTATTTGGTTTAGTCTTTTATTTTATGATTTACCGTCCACAAGCTAAGCGTGTTAAAGAGCATAAAGGTTTAATGTCATCATTAGCAAAAGGTGATGAAGTACTTACACAAGGTGGTTTAGTGGGTAAAATCATTAAAGTATCAGATGAAAAAGATTTCATCGTTATTACTATTGCTGAAAACACTGAAGTAACTGTGCAAAAAGGCGCTATTACAGCAGTACTTCCAAAAGGCACCATGAAGTCTTTATAGTGTCACCTTCGTTGCTTGGCTTTACTTTATAGTAAAGCCAAATGACAAAGTTAAAGCCTATAAACGTAAATAGCTATTTGAGTTAACTTTATTCGCTAACTCAAAGCTCGCAATAGTTTAGGTGAGGTGGCTGTTATTCCTCACTTGAAAAGAAATAAATAAAAAGGACCGATTGTGTTAAACAAATACCCTTTATGGAAAACACTGATGGTAGCGTTGGTCGTTGCTTTAGGGGCGCTTTATGCCGCACCTAACTTATACGGCGAAGATCCCGCGGTACAAGTATCAGGTCTACGTGGTGTAGAAGCTAGCGCTGAAACATTAGCAACGATAAAATCAACATTACAACAAGAAAATATCGAATTTGCTAATATCGAATTAGAAAATGGTCAAGTACTTACTCGCTTTAAAAATACTGAAGCTCAACTTAAAGCACGTGATGTTTTAGATGACGCCTTAGGTAGACAATATTCAATCGCTTTAAATTTAACCCCACAAACCCCTGAATGGTTAGCAGCTATTGGTGGTACACCAATGAAGCTTGGTTTAGATTTAAGCGGCGGCGTTAGCTTCTTAATGGAAGTCAACATGAGCGAAGCCATCAATAAAGCCAAAGTGGGCATGGTGGGTGATTTTCGTGGTGATTTAATTAATGAAAAAATTCGCTACCAAACGGTAAAAGAAGTTAACGATGATATTGTGGTTATCTTCCGTAAAGCTGAAGACTTAGAAGCAGCCCAGTCACTATTTAAAAAGAATTACCGTGATTTAGTGTTAGCAGCCGATGAAGATACACTAACACTTACCGCGAAAATGACTGACGAAAAGCTTAAAGAAATTCGTGAGTATGCTCTTCAACAAAACATTACTATTATTCGTAACCGTGTTAATGAGTTAGGTGTTGCAGAGCCTTTAGTACAGCGCCAAGGCAAAAAGCATATTGTTATTGAATTACCAGGTGTTCAAGATACGGCTAAAGCGAAAGAAATTTTGAACGCTACGGCAACTATCGAATTTAGACTGGTTGATACCGAAGGTGATTTAAATCAAGCCTTAAATGGTCGCGTACCCGCTAATGCTATTTTACTAAGAGATAAAAACGGTCAACCGACCTTACTTAAAAAGCGTGTAATGTTAACTGGTGATCATATCACTGACGCTAAATCTGGTTTTGATGAGTATTCACGTCCACAAGTTAATATTTCACTAGATAGTGCTGGCGGCAGTAAAATGTCTAACGGTACTAAAAGTAATGTTGGTAAGCCAATGGCCACAGTATTCATTGAATACAAGCCAACAGATAAACGCGATGGTGAAGGTAATATTATCTTTGAAAAAGTAGAAGAAATTATTTCTGTTGCTACTATTCAATCACGTCTAGGTAAAACTTTCCGTATTACTGGTGCAAGCAGCCCAGCTGAGGCGCACAACTTAGCACTACTATTACGTGCTGGTGCTTTAATTGCGCCAATTACGATTGTAGAAGAGCGTACTGTTGGACCAACATTAGGTGCTGAAAACGTTAAGTTAGGCTTCCAAGCGATTGTGTTAGGTTTTGCTTTAGTTTTCATTTTTATGATTATTTACTACAAAGCGTTCGGTGTTGTCGCTAACTTTGCCCTAGGCGCTAACTTAGTATTGATTGTTGGTATAATGTCACTCATTCCCGGTGCTACCTTAACCTTGCCAGGTATGGCAGGTATTGTATTGACTGTAGGTATGGCGGTTGATGCCAATGTTCTGATATTTGAGCGTATTCGTGAAGAAATCCGCGAAGGTAAAACTATTCAGCAAGCTATTCATCAAGGTTATGAGTCAGCATTTTCAACCATTATTGATGCCAATATTACCACTTTAATAGCTGCATTGATTTTATTTGCTGTCGGTACAGGCCCAGTGAAAGGTTTCGCGGTAACATTATCAATTGGTATTATTACCTCAATGTTTACCTCTGTTGTTGGCTCAAGAACCATAGTGAATGCTATTTGGGGCGGAAAGCGTCTTAAAAAGCTTTCTATATAAAGACAGGGATTTAAAAAATTATGCAAATTTTACAATTGAAAAACACTGTCGCGTTCATGAGTTACCGTAAGTATGCCTTCATTTTTAGCGTATTACTTATGATCGCCTCTATCGTGTCTTTAGCCACTAATAAATTAAACTTTGGTTTAGATTTTACTGGCGGTACCTTAATTGAAGTAGGCTTTGAAAAAGCGGCTGATTTAGAAGCCTTACGTACAGTCATGGAAACTAATGGCTTTGCTGATGCTAAAATTCAGTTTTACGGTAGCTCGCGCGATGTTGTTATTCGTTTAGGCTTACGTGAAGATGTTAAAGCAGAAATGCTGGGCAACGAAGTTTTAGAGATACTACAATCGAGCACAGGTCAAACTGTTGATATGCGCCGTATAGAGTTCGTTGGTGCAAGTGTTGGTGATGAGTTAGCAGAGCAGGGTGGCTTAGCAATGCTAACCGCGCTTATCTGTATTCTTATTTACGTTGCCTTTCGATTTGAGTGGCGCTTTGCTATCGGCTCTGTTGTCGCTTTATTTCACGATGTACTACTAACGTTAGGTCTATTCTCTGTTTTACAGTTAGAGTTTGATTTAACGGTATTAGCAGCGATATTAGCGGTTATAGGTTACTCGCTTAACGATACCATTGTTGTATCAGACCGTATTCGTGAAAACTTTAGAAAGATTCGTAACACAGAGCCTGAAGACGTAATTAATATCTCACTAACGCAGACTTTGAGTCGTACTTTTATTACCTCAATAACAACCTTGCTAGTATTGGCAGCACTATTCTTTAAAGGTGGTGCGTTAATTCATGGTTTTGCCACAGCATTGTTATTTGGTGTTTTTGTTGGTACTTACTCATCAATTTATGTGGCGTCGTTTGTTGCGTTAGCATTAGGGATTTCTCGTGATGACTTAATCCCAGAAGTGATTGAGAAAGAAGGCGAAGATCAAGAAGCTATGATGCCTTAATACGCACAGCACTTTTAACAAAATAGTTTCCTAAAAAACCAAGTCTTGTACTTGGTTTTTTATTACCTCACTGACAGTATTTATAAGTTCTACCGTGACTTCTTTACGCTTTAGTACCGTATTAATCTCTATTATTTCTTGTAATAACAAAGACTTTGTTTTTTCTGTAAGCTTAAATTTACTATTTAAATAGTAACAATTTCCAAGGGAAATATCGCTTATGTAATCCTTTGTGTAATAATACAGTTATGGTTACATGTTGTGGAGGCTGTTATGGCCCATGAGGAACGAAACAAAATGCTAAATACTATTGATGCTAAACTTGATAATACAACGGAAGATAATAAATCTACGCTTGAACTTCTAGCTGATGCTAACCATCAAATTGAAGAGCTTAAACTACAAATTGCTTGGTTAGAGCGCTCTTACGAGTAATTAGTATTAGATTTGATAATGAGTTTTGTGCTCGTTATATTACGTCTTACTATGGCTTAGCTAAGCCTTAACTGGCTTTAATTAAGTTAGCTAAGTTTAGTTAAGTGAATTTGAAAAGCAGAAATATAAATTTATATTTCTGCTTTTTTGATCTCATTGAAGTATTTTAGCTGTTTTGTATGTAGCTCTACTTGAAATATTACATCGTTATTTAACTTTGCTGCAATAATGCTTTTGCCTCGTAAGCGTATAAATAGCGAATTAGTAAAGATAAGGCATTTTCATCATGGCTAGATCGTGCTATTTTTCAGACAATAAATTTTTATCGTATTAGTAAAGGAAACCCTACTATGCCAAAGGCTAGTGATATAAAGAAAAATGCTGCAATAGAGCACAATGGTAAAGTACTTATTGTAAGAGATATTACCCGTTCTGTACCACAAGGTAGAGCAGGGGGCAGCTTATACCGTATGCGTTTATACGATGTGGTAACAGGCGGAAAAGTTGATGAAACTTTTAAAGCTGAAGATATGCTTAACTTAGCAGACTTAAGCCGTCGTCCTTCAATGTTTTCTTATATTGATGGTGACGAGTATGTTTTCATGGATAACGAAGACTATACTCCATATAACTTAAATAAAGACAGCATTAGTGATGAAGTATTGTTTATCAATGAAGCAACCGAAGGTTTATCAATTATCATCGTAGATGGCACGCCAGTTGGTGTTGATCTTCCAGCAAGCGTTGAGTTAGTTATTACCGAAACAGACCCTTCTATTAAAGGAGCTTCGGCTAGTGCAAGAACAAAACCTGCTATTTTATCTACAGGGTTAACAGTACAAGTTCCTGAGCACATTTCTACTGGCGATACAATTAAAGTAAATACCACAGATCATAAATTTATGGGTCGTGCAGATACTAAGTAATAAATTGTAATGGTTATTTTTAATGCCCGCTTTGCGGGCATTTTATTTTTTACGATTTGTCATCGTAAACGTTGAGTGATAAGCATGACTAGCGAATGACTAAGTAACCTGCTCTCGACTTAACAAATGTTTCTTTAGCAACTTTTTTCCTAACTGCTTCGGATACAGAAAAGTAGTTTTTGCCGATATTTCAATTTGTTA
>NZ_JAHKPW010000070.1:162655-179768 GCF_018860755.1 Colwellia sp. D2M02
TTTCAATTTGTTAAATATCTCTTAAGCCGAGCTCAGGTTAAGTAATAATACTGATAAAGTTATCGCACAAAAATAAGGTGAAAATGTATGTATGATATTGGCAGCCCAGGTGTCACTTGGGGCGATAAAGAAAAAAAACAGTGGTTTAACAAGCAAGTGATTAAACGCTCATATCACGATGAGGTGTTACTGAAAGTATTACCATTAGCGTCACTTTTTGATGTTGAGCAATATGGCGCGTTAACCATTGATAAAGCTCGCTATCCGTTATATGCCATTAAAAGTAAAAACTGGCAAGCCGATAAAAAAACGGTGTTAGTGACTGGTGGCGTTCATGGTTATGAAACCAGTGGTGTGCAAGGGGCAATACGTTTTGCACAAACGCAGGCTCAAGATTATCAAACATTGTTTAATGTTATTATTTTACCATGTATCAGCCCATGGGGTTATGAAACGATTAATCGTTGGAACCCAAAAGCAATTGATCCTAATCGTTCATTTTATGCAAATAGTCCTGCAGAAGAGTCTGCTGCTGCGCTGAACTTAATGCAGTCATTAGACACTGAAATTTATCTGCATATTGATTTACATGAAACTACTGATACCGATAATTCAGAATTTAGACCAGCGCTCGCAGCACGTGATGCCACAGTACATGACAACTGGAATATTCCTGATGGCTTTTATTTAGTCGGTGATAGCACTAAAGCGCAAGCAGACTTTCAAAAAGCGGTTATTACTGGCGTTGAAGCGGTTACACATATTGCTCCTGCAGATGATTCAGGCAAACTTATCGGTGTAGATATTGAGCAGCACGGCGTTATAAACTATGCCGCGCGTGAACTTGGTTTATGTATGGGGTTAACAGATGCAAAATTTGTGACTACAACCGAAGTTTACCCTGACAGCCCAAATGCCGATGATGAAAACTGTATTCTTGCGCAAGTGGCAGCAATTACCTCAGCGATAGCGTATGCTAAAAACAATTAAGATTATTTTTTATCGTTAAGCTTATCTGCGTTAAGTCGGCTTGCTTGAGTCGACTTTTTAATAGTGCAATGAACTTAATAGCCCAGCTTTCAGTATATATTTTAAGGTGTGTAGCATTTCAATGCCGATAACATTTGTTGATAGCCTTGCCAATATTAGTCAGCGTGATTGGCAAGCGCTTAATTGCTCTAATTCACCTTTTTTAAGTTATGATTTCTTTCATGCTTTAGAGGAAAGTCAGTTGGCTACTGCTGAGCAAGGATGGCAGCCTCATCATATGGTGGTTAGCCAAAGGGCAGAATCATTAAAGCATGCTAGCTCCAGCATAAGCCCAGCGACTAATGTTGACGATAACTCAGACGCTAAAGCTAATGTTACCGCCATATTACCCTTGTACCTTAAGTCACACTCATGGGGGGAGTATGTGTTTGACTGGAGCTGGGCACAGGCCTATGACGATCACAACATTCCTTATTACCCTAAATTGGTTGGCACCATTCCATTTACTCCGGTTACCAGCCCTAAATTATTAGGGGATTTAACACTGCATGATACTTTCTCATTATTAAGTGAGCACTGCCAGCAGCACAATATTCACAGTTGGCATTTACTTTTTTGTCAGCAAAACCAGGTGACGCAAAGCGATGCTAATACCGCTGAGGCTTTACCTGACGACGTGTACTTACGCCATACGGTTCAGTTTAATTGGTTTAATCGTGATTACACCAGCTTTGATGATTTCCTAAGTCGCTTTAATGCGCGTAAACGAAAAAACACCCGTAAAGAAAGAGCGTCTATCACTCAGCAAAATATTACCATTAAGCGAGTTAACGGCGCTGATATTACCGCGCAGCAGTTAGAGTTTTTCTATTTAAGTTATCAATTAACTTATTTAAAAAAGGGTCACCAGCCACATTTGAGTTTAGCTTTTTTTCAACAGGTGCTATCAAGCTTAGCCGACAACATTTTATTAGTGATTGCTAGTCGCGATCAGGTAGCAAACGAGAATAATAAAAATAATGTTGAAGTAGAGAATATTGCCTGCGCTTTATTCTTCTTTGATGACACCCATTTGTACGGCAGGTATTGGGGTTGTACAGAGCCAATTAAAAACTTACATTTTGAGCTTTGTTATTATCAAGGAATAGAATTTTGCATTGAGCATAAATTACAATGCTTTAACCCAGGTACTCAAGGAGAACATAAAATTCAGCGTGGCTTTGAACCCGTATTAACGCATTCATATCATTGGGTTAAAAACCCTAGCTTTCAGCCGAGTATAAAAGACTTTTGCCAGCGAGAGCGTGAACATATGCAGGTTTATTTACAACAATGTCAGCAAGCGCTGCCGTTTTCTCAGGTGGCTAGCCGCTAAGTGGTCACAGGTTACAGATGCTTAGCAATAACAACGTAGTAAAAGGAATGTTATGGAACTTACCTATTCACAAGCTTGTGAAAATAATAAAACCGCAATTTTAGCGGTATTACAGCGAGTATTTTTACAGAGTAAGCAAGTACTCGAAATAGGCTCAGGTACTGGGCAACATGCACTTTATTTCTCTGCGAATTTACCGCAGCTTACTTGGCAACCGAGTGATTTATTAATCAATCACCCCAGTATTATTTATCGTCAAGAAAACGAGGGCAGTGCTAATTTATTACCGCCACTGTTACTGGATTTGAATGAACCTTGGCAAGCTAGTGCGTCGTTAACCAAAAAGGTTGACGGTATTTTTACCGCAAACACTTTGCATATTGTAAGTTGGGCGTTAGTCGAAAAGTTCTTTGTTGGCGTCGCTGAAAATTTAAGTGCGGGTGGAATCTTGTGTATTTATGGCCCTTTTAATTACCATGGGCAATATACCAGTCAAAGCAATGCTGATTTTGATCTTTGGCTAAAAGATCGTGATAGCAACAGTGCCATTCGCGACTTTGAAAAAATTACAGAACTTGCCAGCTCTGTTGGGTTATCGCTTATTGAAGATAATACAATGCCTGCGAATAATCGTTTATTGGTTTTTAAGCTGCAATAACGTAATTTATTCAGCTAAGGTGAGTTAGGGTAAACTGAGTGTTAAAGCTTAACTATTGCAAGGTGATCATAACCATATCGGTATTACCCGCTTGATCTTGCACTATAATTTGCTGCTTGCCTTGCTCAACCTTAGCACCACCAGTAATAGCACTTGAAAATTCATGGTTGATACTTTCATTGTTCTCACTTTGATAACGAAACTCACCGTTAATGTACCAGCTTTTTTTACCACTACCGCCCACTGTTTTAAGCACTATACTAGGAGCTTCACCGTTCTTACCTGATCTTCGATAAATACTATTGTTTTCAATGCCGACAATATTAAGCGTCGCACTACTTGATAATAAAGTCTCTGCACATTGCTCGTCACTTTGCGGAATAAGCGTGCTACGCTGATAACGTTTACTGAGCCATGGCTCAAGAACCTTTGGCCATAACGCTACTTGTTTACGCTCTTTGGGGTTCACTAAGCAGTCAATTGACACCCGACGCTGGTTGTTAGGGTTGAGCCAGTAGTTAAAAAGCCCGTTTTGCCATGCGTCACTATCAGCGCTATGCCATGTTGGGGGAATTACTTGATCAATAATCCATGCTTGATGTTTTTGTTGGCAAAAGGCTTTGTTGTCCTCTGAATATTTAGTGCCTAATGGCCAACAAATCATTTCAGCAGTTATATTATCTGGCTTAATGATTTCTTGCGGGCTATTTGGCAATTGGTCCGCCACTTTAAATAGCAAAGGCCCTGCGGTTATACCGCCATAATGACCGGGCATTGCTGTGCCATCGGGCCGCCCTAGCCAAACACCAATAGTATATTTTTTATTAACGCCTATTGCCCAAGAGTCTCGATAACCATAACTGGTGCCCGTTTTCCATGCCAAGGTGTTATGGCTGTTTGCCTTGCTAAGTCTTGCCGCTAGCGTATTAATGCTATCAGGGCGCTTAATACCTGAAAGTGTTTTTTGAATTACCCATGAACTCGCGGGGGATAATAACTGTCGAGTTACTTTGGGTTGAGCGAGTTGTTCTTGTAAATAACGTAATTGATGCACTTTTCCTTGGTTAGCCAGCGCTGAATATTGTTGTACTAATTGTGCTAACGATGTTCCCGCACCGCCTAATATCACCGCAAGGTTTGGTTGATTATCAGGAATAGATAAATGTAATCCGGCGTTGTCTAATTGACTAACAAAGCGGTTAACGCCATAGCGATCAAGTAAATCTACCGCTGGCATATTTAATGAGCGTTGTAATGCGCTGTGAGCCGATACTGGCCCATTGAAAGCACCATTAAAGTTGGCGGGGCGGTATTGTCCTTTATTTCTTGGTACATCAGCCAACAATGAATGGGAATGAATTAACCCGTCATCTAAGGCTAAACCATATAAAAAAGGCTTTAAGGTTGAGCCCGGTGAGCGTGTTGCTTGGATCATATCAACATAACCAAAACGTTTGCTATTGGCAAAGTCTGCAGTGCCTAAGTAAGCTTTGACTGTTGAGGTGGTATTGTCGACCACCAACACTGCAGCGGAGCTTTTTTTGGGTAAACGTACCATGTAGGCATTCACTAGCTCTTGTAAGCCTTGTTGTAATTCAGTATTGATCGTGCTTTTAATGACAGACTGAGTTGGTGATTGATTCAGTAACCGTCTGGCAAGTAATGGTGCTAACTGTTGGGGTTTAAAGCTGGCGCTATAGACTTGTTCGAGTTTAGCGTCCTTGATCTCGCTTTGAGACCAAACGCCAAAGTCGGCCAGACGTTGTAAAACTTTATCGCGCGCCCGTTGAGCTGCTTCATTATGTAAATCAGGACGATAGCGCGTTGGCGCTTGTGGTAATACTGCTAATAGTGCCGCCTCGGCGTGAGTGAGTGTTGAAGCTGGTTTATTTAAGTAGGTATAACTGGCTGCTTGTACACCTTCAATAGTGCCGCCAAAAGGCGCAGTGTTGAGGTATATTTGTAAAATTTGTGATTTTTCTAAATGCCATTCTAGTTGTAGCGTACGTAATACTTGCTGGAATTTACCGGTAAAGCTACGGGCATGAGGGTGCAATATACGCGCAACTTGCATCGATAAGGTTGAGCCACCAGAAATAATTTTCCCCGCGCTAATATTTTGATAACTTGCACGTAATAATGATAAAGGGTTAATGCCATAATGCTGCCAAAACCAGCGATCTTCATAGTTAAGTAAAGCTTCAATATACAAAGGCGATACTTGCGATAAGCTGATTGGGTAGCGCCAAATGCCATTATTATCGGCAAAAGTACGTAACAGTCTATCGTTTTCATCAACAACAACGCGAGCAAATTGCTTTTTTGTTTGTTTACTTTGGTTTTGTGCTGAGCCGTCATTCAAGCGGTTATGAGCTGTTGAATGATAGACGGCATGCGGTAAATTCAGTGGGTAGCAATAATCAAGGATGATTGCGCTTGTGGTGAACAATAATAAAAAGCCACTAAATAGCAATGCTAAGCGTAGCTTTTTATTGAAAATTAAGTGTGTTTTGAGTGATAACAACCAAACTTTTGGGTGATATTTTTTCCACCCAGATCTCGGTTTTTTGAGATGCTTTAGTGTTTTATGGTTGTTATCACTAGTTGTCATGAAAAATTTCTACTTCTTATTAGCCTGAATGTCAGACTATTTACGTTTAGGCTGGCTAACATTGATGTCAGGTGTTGCATTGCCAATACCACGTAGTTCAGGTCTATACATATCTTCAACCAATGAAGAGGGTACTTTATAAGTTCCTGGCGTTACCGCTCGGGCTAAATAGAATAGCTGTACGGTATGACCTTGATAAACTTCTAAGGCTGCGACAAAGCGATCGTCTCTAAATTCTTGATGCTTTAGCGGGCTTTGTTGCTGCCAATGGCTAATGCTTTTGCCGTCAACCATAATTTCATCAAGTTTAATGCTGTGAGCTAAGTTTTGATTTTCTAGCTCAAAGCCTGCAGGAAGTAAATCAATAACCATAGCATCAGGTGTTCTTTGTTTCGCGTTAACGGTTAGGTTGACTAAGAACAACTCACCAACAGTAACGTTTTTAATTGAAACTTCTTTGCCTTTTAGCGTAAGCCAGCGACGTTGTATTGCCAGACCGTTAGCACTTTCAGCAGGGGCTTTTTTGCTATAGCCGTTAAGGCTAATACTTGCTAGTAGCGGTGTTTCATTAGTTGAGGTAATACTGACAGGTGTTTGTAAACTACTTGCTGGTAATGGCTGACTATAAGCGTCTGTTTGACTTAAGCTTGCGGTGGCCGCGTTAAGTAATAAATCAGCAGACCAAAGCTTATTGTTTATCTGATTATCTTTCAGTGATAACCCAGCTAAAAATAATGCATTGCGCTCTTGAGTGCTAAAGTATTGTCGCTGATTAACTAATTCAGCCAAGGTAAAGCTTAAAGCAATTGCTTGCTCTGGGCTTTGTTTATGTTTGAGCATTAAGTGGATCATCATTGCTAAATCACGGACTTGGCTACCGTAATCAGCTAAGTAACGCGTTCTTTTTTTGGGCAGGTTTTTTAACGCACTGGCGAATAAAGTATTACTACGCTTTTTATCGCCCATATTTGCCAATGCCAGTGCCAGTTGTATTTGTGATAAACCGCTACGAGCCTCTTTAGCATGGTTACTAGCAAGGCTACGTAACGTCCCTAAAGGTGCTTGGTTGACTCGTGACAATACATAAGCGGCATACGCTTTATAAGCAAAGTTGTAATGCTTGGCGTCATCGCTCCAGCGCTCGTTATAAAAACGACCTGAATGAGCAAGGTAGCGCTGTAATCGCTTTAATGTGTCAGCCAATAACGCTTCAGGAACATTGACCCCCATATCACGAGCATTTAATAAAAAATCGCCGACATAAGCGGTTAACCAATGCTCTTCCTCTGAAGTATTACTCCATAAGCCATAACCGCCATTACTTAATTGTAAGGTTGCTAAACGCTCAATTCCTTTATTAATCATCGCTAAGCGTTCACTTTCACTCACGCTTTTTATGCCCATTAACTTTTGTTTGTCGGGGCTGGCGAAAATGAGCGGGTAAACTCGACTGCTGGTTTGTTCTAAACAGCCGTATGGATACTGCATTAAATGGCTTAACTGATTTTGTAAGTTAATATCAGCGCGGTTGGCTATAGATACAGAGGCTTGGAGTGTTTCTGGAATTAAGCTATTTACCTGTGCTAAATCAAGTGACAACTGCTCACCTTGCATTAACACCTTTTGTGTTTTAGTTAAGGTTGCTGGGTAAGCGGGGCGTAAGCCAAGTTGCCATTGCTGATTAATACCCTCGTTAAGTTTTTCTCCAGTAACGGCCAAGTTAAACTGTGCTTTTCCGCTGGCTGCTTGTGCTGTTACTTGATAAGTTAGTGTTTCTTTTATGCCATTGGATAAGGTTATTGTTTGGCTGTTATTAAGCGCTTTTACAGCACCAGAGGCGCTAAAACTAACCTGGAGTACTTGTTCGGCGCCACTGAGGTTAGTAATATCTAACGCGATAGTGGTTTTATCGCCCATAGCTAAAAAGCGTGGCATGGCAATTTGGGTGACTACAGGAGCGGCAATCGTAATGTTTTGCTCTGCATGGCCAAATTCATCATCAGTAAAAGCAACAGCCATCAATTTTAATTGACCATTAAAGTCTGGAATATCTAATTCAATCTCAGCTTCACCAGCATCGTTAAGAGTAACTAAACCACTAAAGAGTGACACAATTTGCACATCTGACTGTGGTGCTTTACCGCCACGAGTTAAATCACTGTCGCCACCAAAGCGTAAGTTGGCTTTTTCTGCTTGGCTTATTTCAATCACCTTATGATAAACATCACGTACATCAACACTGTATCGACGTTGGCCAAAAAATGCGTTGAAAGGATCGGGCGTTTTAAAGTCGGTGATACTGAGTACGCCAACATCAACCGCGGCTAAGGTAACAAAAGCTTTGCTTGATTTATTGGTAGTGTTGGTAGCGTTTTGCGCATGGGCAACGTTAACTTTTACCGTTAATTTTTTATTCGGTAAGGATTTTTCTGGCGCATCAACGCTAATATTTAGTTGTCGACTACTGCGCTCTAGCGGTAAATGTATTAAGCCAAAACTACGCTTAGGGGTAATACTTTTAATGTTATTGCCAGCTTGTAAAACAACAGCACTAATATAGAGGTTATGTTGTTGCCACGCTTTTGATAGCGGAATCTCAACAATAGAACCTTCACTAGGAATACTAATACGCTGCATCCATAGCGGAGTGTCACCTTCTACCATAATAATGGCTTCGCCTGCTTGCGGTGGAATAACTTTGACCTTAACAGTATCGCCGGCGGCATAAGCGGCTTTATCTAGCGCCATAGTGATTTTGTCTGGTTTAGCAGCGCCACTGCCATTTTGTGCTTGTTGCCAATCTTCATACCAGTTAGTACCAGCATAAAATTGTTTGCTAGTTAAGAGGTTATTAGCGGGATCTCTAACCTCTAGACGATAACGACCCCATTCAACAGGAAATTGTACTTGCGCACTTTCGTTCGCTTTAATATTAACGGTGGTAGTTAGCTCAACAAATTCTTTATCGTTCCACTGGTAGTGCCAACCTTGATTGTCGGTGTAAACCCAAAAGTAACGACGGTCTTCTCTAATGAGTTTGACATCCAGATTATTGGCAGCATATTTTTTACCGTCGAGAGAGGCTTTGATAATGTCAAAGCTTACCTTTGAGTTAGCTTCTGGGTTGTTATTACCAAAACTACTACGAATGCCTAGTAGTTTCTCTTGAGGCCAAACTAAACCTGAATATGCTCGTGAAACGGGACGTCCACCAGACTCATATAAACTACTAATAAATTGTACTCGTAGCGGGCTGTTAAGCTCTGACAAGTTGTCATTAAAGCTAATACTCCCTCGTCCGTTGGCATCAAGTTCAATATCACTTAATTGACTACGGCTATTAAAGGTAACCTCTTGGCTATTACCGAACTCAAATAGCGGTAAACTTACTACTGGGTTACGCCATTGAGAAACATTAACCTCGGTTGATAAACGGTTACCAGACGCTGGTGCGCCATATAAATATTCCCCTAAAATATCAACCGTTAAGGGTTTGCTTTTTGTACTTACTACGCGCTTATCTTCATTTTTGGGGTTGAAGGTTAGTTTTAAACGCTCAGGTAAAAACTCTTCTACTTTAAAGTCAAAAGTGAATATTTCATCGGTTATGCTAGCAACATTTAGTTGCCAATTACCCACTTGAGCGCTCTTGGGAATTGACCACGCGTGGTGATAATAGCTTTGCTCATTACCAGCCCATTTAAAGGTTTTTACTTGCGTGCCGTCAGGGCTAATAATGGTTGCGGTTAAAATGCTATTTGAGATCAAGCCACCATCTTTATTGCGTAGTAAGGCATTAAAGTTAATTATTTCGCCAGGACGGTACAAATCACGTGGTGCGTAAATAAATAGTGTTTGTGGTTTACTTGGACGTAGCCCTAAGTCAAATTCAGACAGATCTAATGCTGGTTTATGGATTTCGATTACCGAAAAGTGTTGCTCACTTTTTGCAATTATCAGCGAAGCGAAGTTAAGGTTACTGGTAAATGAAGCTTGACCGCTAGGTGAGGTTAGTCCTTGTTGTAGTATTTCCCCTTGATTATTTAATAAGCTGATTTCAACTTGCGCTAAGGCTTTACCCGATGTTAATGATGATGCAAAAACGTCTATCTGATTATCATAAAAGCGCGCATGTAAGCCAATGTCGGTAACAGAGAACCACATCATTTGTTGTTTATTATAAGTGCCAGCCTTGGTCATAACTGCTAAGTAAATTCCTGGGTTTTCAAGGACTGTAATACCCGCGATATCAATACTGCGTTCTACGCGAGTATTTTTAGGCGCGTTTAACTCGTATCGGCCAGTATAAGCTAAATCACCAAACTGAGTGACACGCTCAACTCCCCAGTAGTGGCGGTTGTATTGCATTTCATCTAAAAATCGTTGTTGATCTTTCTCTCGAATGCGGTAGAAATTTATATCAACCGAATCGGTATTAACGCTAACAACAGGTAAACCATTGCCTAACCCTTGGGTTAAAAAGGCGCCAGTGGTATTAAAGTTAATGCTGGCAGTGAGACTATTGGTTGTTACTTCATGGCTTTGTACTTGCTTTAACCTTTGACCATTTGCAGCAACAAGCCCTTGATAAATGGTAATGTCATAAGTTTTTTCTGGTTCAGTATAGGAAAACCACGCAACTTTTCCTGACTTAGAAAGCACCCAAGCACCGTCAATAACGCCAGATTTTTTACGACTGATATTGAAATACTTTTGATGATCTTTTGCGGGATCTAAGGGGACAGATAAAGTAACGGCAATGGAGTTTTTACCATTACGGCTACGTTCAGACACATCAAGTACCGTTAATGGCACATTAGCGTAATCTTGCTGTACTTGCTGAAGATTAAAGGTGGCTTCAGGTATAGGACTGTTTTTAGGGGACGTTGTTGTAGAGTTTCCGTCCTGAGAGGAGATTTCAGGCTTCGTTGCAGTGCTTGACGCTGGTGATTGGTCATTGTTGCAACCTGCTAATGTCAATAGCGCTAACATTAACGTTATTAGTAAAGCTTGCAATGTTGAGGGGATGGTCTTCATGTCATAGTCCTTTAAGCTTAAGTAATACCCGCTGGCACTTACTTTTATTGGTGCTGATTATAAAGAAATGCTGATGGTAAAGTAAGCCTAACAAGTGAAAGTGGCATGGTGATGGGCGAATAATGATGAAATATGGCAATGTTTATTTGTTAGAAGTAAGTTTGAAGCTTAATAAGAATGCTAACGTTAACTTTTTATTTATGTAATCTGCTAAATTCAACCTAGAACAAAGCGCCAGATAAAAGTTAATTCCTTATTTTATCTGACGCGATATTTATTTTACACTTTTAATAAAGCTATATCGTATCTAGCATAAGTATGCTTGATATATGTTGCTCTGGTGCCGGTTTGCTGTATAGATAGCCTTGTATTATATTGCAGCCATGTTCTAGTAAAAATGACATCTGTGCTTCGTTTTCTACCCCCTCAGCTACAATTTCTAGTTCAAGGTTTTGTGCCAGCATAATAATAGCAGAGGTAATTTGGGCTTCTCGATAGTTGTTGGGTAACTTGGCAATAAAGCTAGCATCAATTTTTATAATATCAATTGGTAAGCGAGTTAAGTAACTCAACGAAGAAAAGCCAGTACCAAAGTCATCTAGGGCTATTTTTATCCCCATTTTCTTTAATTCTTGTAAAATATTTGCGGCATTGTCTAATTGCTTAATGAAGCAGCTTTCGGTTACTTCTATCTCGAGTAACTCTGGTGGTAGCTGACTAATTGATAAAATTGACTTTACCGAAGCAATGAGGTCGCCTTGATGAAAGTGCAATGGTGATATATTTACTGCAATACGACCACAGTTTACGCCGTTATCTAGCCAAGTTTTACGTTGTTGGCATGCTTGTGCTAATACCCAGTTGTCTACTTCAGCAATTAAGCCTAACTCTTCGGCCATAGGAATAAACTGTGCTGGCGATACTTGCCCCAGTGTTGGGTTAGACCAGCGTAATAAAGTTTCAACACCATGTATTTCATCGTTAAGAATATTCTTTTGTAACTGATAATTTAATATCAGCTCATTGTTTTTTAACGCTAAACGAAAGTGATTTTGCATTAAAGAACGCTCTAATGATTGTGCATTCATTGCTGGAGTAAATAGCTGAAATGAGTTTCGACCAATGTCTTTCGCGCGATACATGGCAATATCAGCGTTTTTGAGTAGCTCTGTTTCATTGGTGCCATCGTCAGGGTAAACGGCAATACCAATAGAGGTTGTCACTTGTAAAGTGTGTCCGTCAATATGATAAGGCTGACGAACTTGATCAATAACGCGCTGACAAATTTTGCTGATATGTGAAACTTCTTTGATTTCAGTGAGTAATAGCGTGAACTCATCGCCTCCTAAGCGTGCAACGGTGTCGCCTTCTTTGATACTGTCGGTTAAGCGTTTAGCGATGCTTTGTAATAATTGATCGCCAACACGGTGACCATAGTTGTCATTAATATCTTTGAAATAGTCTAGATCAATAAAGAATAGTGCCACTTTCTCTTGATTTCTATGTGCTGATGCGAGTGCAATGTCAATGCGATCGTAAAACAATCTGCGGTTAGGGAGCTGGGTTAATTCATCATAAAAAGCGAGGTTTTCAATACGCTTTTCAGCCATTTTTCGGTCGCTAATATCGCTGAAAATAGCAGCGAAAGTCTGATTTTTTTGTTTGCTTTCACTGATTTCTATGATGGTTAACCATTGTGGGTAAACTTCTCCATTTTTACGTTTATTCCAAATTTCTCCTTGCCATACTCCTTCGGTGAGTATCGTTTGCCATAGTTCGTGATAAAAGCTTGCACAATGCAACCCTGAGCTAAGTATGTTGGAACGTTTACCAATAACCTCATCTGCTTGATAGCCAGTAACCTTAGTAAAGGCAGGGTTGACTGACATAATTGAGCCATTAGCATTAGTGATCATAATACCGTCTAAAGATGCTTCAATAATTTTTTCAGCAATTAATAGGTGTTGCTTCGATTTTTTTAATGCCACATCACGTTGTTGTACTATTTGATGAAGCTCTTCTACATAAGCAAGCTCTATATCTGACATGATATTGTCCATTGTTAACAGACCAATTATCTCATCATGACTATTACATACGGCAAGGTGACGTATGTTGTTATTAATAAGGTGTTGATACGCTGAATAAAGCGAAGTATTACTGTTAACTGTTTGCAAAGGGTAGTTAGCATAGTGCCAAGCACTATCATTATTATATTGTACGCCAGTTAAAATTGTCAGTAAGTCTCGTTCAGTAACTATGCCGTATTGCTGCCTTTGGGTATGGTAAATTAGTGCGGCCGAGCGTTGTGTGTTTTTCATATGTTGCGCAACACAATTAAGGCTATGCTGCTGATTAAGCGACTCGGTTATTTTTTTATAGCTGTTAGCTACTTTTTTCGCTTGTAAGTAATGCTCAATACCTTGGCTTTTTATAACGTCACTTTGACTAACGATACCGATAGGCGAATTATTATTATCGACTACGATAAAATGCCTAATTGCGTGACTACGAAATTTAGCAGAAAGCTCATGCACTAATAAGTTTTGTTGTATGGTAAGAACAGGAGTACTCATTAGTTGGCTAATTTCAGTAATAAAGGTTTTATTTTCATTAAAATTAATTTTACGGCAATCGGCCTCGGTCCATATACCTATTGCTTTACCATTATCTATAACTAAAATTGAACTGATGTTTTTCTGACGCATTCTACTAGCGGCTTTATATATGGGAGTATCAGCAGTACATGTAAGAATATTCATTTGCATGATATCTTTAACAAGTAAAGTACTACGAGAAATCGTATGGCTATGCAAAGCAAACCTCTGTTAACGTGTGTGGGGTAGCTGGGGTTATATTATTTTTCTGGGGCAATGATTTGAATAATACTGCTAACCTAACTTGAGAATATAACTCACTTAAGTTGCTATTTTTTTATGTTAGCAATATTGAGCTGTATTCTCTTTTTAGCGAAGTATCAGCAAATACTTTAACTATTATTTAGGTTATTAAATAAATTGCCACTAGTGTCCAAACAGTAACAAAAATCATTACCGATTATGATGATCTAGCTCAGGTTTTTATGAAATAGCTGTAACTTTGTCGATTAAGTTTTTGTGAGTACTTATCATTTTACGTTGCTGATTTTTGAAGTGTTACGGCAATAGACTTATAAGTTGGCGTGCCACAATCATCAGCCGTGCTTTCAAGTGGTACTAGTGGATTAGTTTCAGGGTAATAAGCGGCAAGGCAGCCACTCGGGATTTGATAAGGAATCACTTTAAAGTGCTGGACACTACGCTCAATACCATCACTAGAAACCGTTTTTATTGTAACGCTATCACCTTCTTTTAGGTGTTGTTTTTCTATATCTTCAGCATTAGCAAATACAACACGCCTTTCGCCATACACGCCACGATACCTGTCATTCATGCCATAAATTGTAGTGTTATATTGGTCATGAGAGCGCAAGGTTTGCAGAGTAAATACTAAAGATTTTGTGTATTGTTCAGCAACTTCAAACGCTAGTTGTTCAGGTAATGCAGTGTGAGAGAACATTGCTTTACTGGTAGCAGTATTCCATTGACGAAGCGCAGCTGGATTTTGTAAATAGAAACCGCGCTTTTCTTCAATGCGTTGATTGTAATCAGTAAAGCCAGGTATCACCGCAGAAATTTCATCTCTAATTAAGCCATAATCATTGGCTAAATTAGACCATGGCACAATACTTTCACCTAAGGTTGCGTTAGCTATACCTGCGACAATGGCGGTTTCAGACTTAAGTAAAGGGCTGGCGGGTTTGTTTTGACCACGCGAACTATGTACCATGCTCATTGAGTCTTCTACGGTAATACATTGTTCCCCGCTGCTTTGATTATCGATTTCAGTACGACCTAAACAAGGGAGAACAAGGGCTTTTTTACCGGTAACAATATGGCTACGATTAAGTTTGGTACTAATATGTACCGTTAAATCGCAGTTTTTTAGCGCTTGATAGGTACGCTCTGTGTCAGGAGTTGCCGCAGCAAAGTTACCACCTAAACCAATAAATACTTTGGCCTGTTTAGCTAACATGGCATGAATAGATTCAACCGTATTAAAACCGTTACTTTTAGGTGGTGTGAAATGATAACGTTGTGCTAACGCTTCTAGAAATGCAGAACTAGGTTTTTCATTAATCCCTACAGTACGGTTACCTTGTACGTTAGAGTGCCCGCGCACAGGGCAAGCACCAGCGCCAGCTTTACCTATATTACCGCGTAATAATAAAACATTAATAAGCTCTTGTACGGTGGCAACCGAATGTTTGTGCTGAGTAATACCCATTGCCCAAGTAAAAATAACCTTGTCGCTATGGGCATAAATATCGGTCATTAACTCAATATCAGCACGAGTCAGTGCGCTTTGTTGTAATATCTTCCCCCAAGAGGTACTTTCAACCGTTTGTTTATATTCTTCAAAACCATGGCAATGACGAGCTATAAAGTCATTATCTAGCATAGTGCTATTGGTTGTCGCGCGTTCAAATAAGCTTTTAGCTATACCACGTAAAATTGCCATATCGCCACCTAAACGCGGCGTAAAATAATGCTGACTAATTGTGGTGCTACTAAAAATGAGCATTTCTTTTGGGCTTTGTGGGTCAGCAAAGTGTTGTAAGCCTTTTTCTTGTAAGTTATTAATGGCGACTATTCGTGCACCGCGCTTACTGGCCTTGCGTAAGGTTCCTAACATGCGTGGGTGATTTGTTCCGGGGTTTTGGCCAAAAACAAAAATTGCATCAGCAAGCTCAAAGTCATCAATAGTAACCGTGCCTTTACCTGTGCCTAAACTACGGGTAACGCCTATACCTGAGGCTTCATGACACATGTTAGAGCAATCGGGGAAATTATTAGTACCATATACACGACCAAATAATTGATACAAATATGCAGCTTCGTTACTCGCTCGACCTGAGGTGTAAAAGAGTGCTTCGTTAGGGGAGGCAAGTTGTTGTAAATTTTCAGCAATAAGCGAGAATGCTTCATCCCAGCTAATAGGGTGATAATGGTCATCACGAGCATCGTATAGCATTGGCTCAGTTAAGCGACCGCTTTTCTCTAGCGAATGGTCGTCCCATTGCTGTAATTCTGTGAGTGAGTGCTGAGCAAAAAACTCAGCGCTGGTGCGTTTTCCTGTAGCTTCCCAGGCAATGGCTTTTACGCCGTTTTCACAAAAATCAATTTTTCCAGCTTTTTTCTCATCGCCCCACGCGCAACCTGGGCAATCAAAGCCACCAGGCTGATTTGCTTTAAGGAGTGTTTTTACCCCTTGAGCAGATTTTTCTGTTTGAATTAAATGCTTAGCAGAGCTTTTTAATGCGCCCCAGCCTCCAGCGGGGTGAGGGTAAGGTGAACCATTTTTTGATGATGTTGACATAAAAACCTCGAGTGCTAAGTAAAATAATTAAAGAATAATCGAATAAGTTAAATAAAAGTGTAAGTTAAGCAAACCGTTTAAGCTGGCGATTACTAAAGCTAAAAAGCACCAGACCTGTTTGCTGTGCAGAGTTTACCGCTAAGTTAGTTGGCTGCGCTAATGTTACTAGCGTTAATATGCCTGCACGCGCAGCTTTTGCAACAAGGTCATGACTACAACGGCTGCTTAGGATAATAAATCCTTGTTGGTAGGTATTGGCCTGTGCCAAGCAACCAATAAGTTTATCTAATGCTGAATGGCGACCGACATCTTCACGATAAGCTAGCGGCTTACCTAATAAGTCAAAGTAAGCAGCGCAGTGATTACCACGTATACCATGGTGTTGTTGCTGTAACTCGTTTAAGCAAGATTTCGCGTTAATTATGGTTTGTTCATTAGGAATATTCGCTAACGTACTTGTTTTGGTGGTACTGACTGCGGTGGTGTTTTTATTGCTGGCGTTGAGTGTGGTTAACAGCATTGCTTCATTGATAGACTCGAGACCACATAAACCGCAGCCCGTTGGCCCAGCTAAAGTACGGCGGCGCTTTTTAAGGCGGTGCTCTGCTCGAGCCGATACGATTAAATTTACTTGTTTCCCGAGCGATAATGGCTCAATGATAATGTCGGTCACTTCACTGATGTGTTCAATAAAACCTTCGCTAAGAGCAAAACCTAAAGCAAAGTCTTCTAGGTTATTGTCTGAGACCATCATTACCGATTGACTAATACCATTAATACAAACCGCTAGGGCTATTTCACAAAGCTGTGCTTGCGCTAAACTCACTTCTTTCTCTTGAGCAGGAAGTGTAGTAGCTGTTGTGACTGTTTGTTTTAGCTGGCTCATAAGTTATCAGTGTTGGTCTTAATGACGATAAATATTAAATGGCAGTAATATGCTGCGCAGGTAGATAAATGAGAGTATATCACCAGCTAAGGATTGAAGATAACAGCTAAGGTTATATTACCTGAGCTCGGCTTAACA
>NZ_JAHKPW010000070.1:179996-195119 GCF_018860755.1 Colwellia sp. D2M02
GTTCATAAAAGTAATTTTTTATTATATTTCAATTTGTTAAATATCTCTTAAACCGAGTTCAGGTTATATTGATTATTGGTGACTGTGATTAAGGCACTAAGAGTAGTTTATTGTTGTTTTAGTTAATGGATAACGTTGAGATAAAAAGAATAAGAAATAGTGTCGTAAGTAAGAGTTAATTAACGAGTAGATATAAAAAAGCTAGTTCATGATGAACTAGCTTTTAAGAATAGAGTGTCTAAGTTAATTAGTAGTTATGGTATAAACCAAACTCTTCATTAATTTTGATATTTTGTTTATTAGCCCAAGTGTAATACTCTTGATCTTCAAGCTCACTTGCTGCTTCTTTATCTAATAATATAATAGCGTTTTCATGAAGCTGTAACGCAGAGGCAGGACATACCGCTGATAAAGCGCCAGTTACCATGTCTTTCACTGCTTTCGCTTTGTTTTTACCCGTTGCCATTAAAATTACATAACGAGCGTCAAGAATAGTTGCGATACCCATAGTCATTGCTAATGTTGGCTGAAACTCATCAGCAGCGAATAAACGACTGTTATCGTCAAGCGTTTGTTGTGTTAGTGTTTTAATACGAGTACGTGATGCTAAGCTTGAAGTAGGTTCGTTAAAACCAATGTGACCATTAGCACCAATACCTAAAATTTGTAAATCTACACCGCCAGCTTGTTTGATTTTTTCTTCGTATGCTAAGCCTTGCTCTCTTGGGTTTTCACCTTGATTACAAGTGGGTAAAAAAGTTTGGCTTTTATCAATATCTACATGATCAAATAAGTTTTCGTTCATGAAATGACGGTAGCTTTGTACATTAGTACCATCAATGCCAAGATATTCATCTAAGTTAAAGCTTGTGGTGTTTTTAAAGCTTAATTCACCAGCTTTATGCTTGTTAACTAATGCTTTATATAAGCTAATTGGGGTGCTACCTGTCGCTAAACCAAGTACAGGATTAGGCTTTTTATTAATTAGCTCTGCAACCCACTGCGCTGCGCTATCAGCAACTTGCTGTGCATCATCAAAAATAATAACTTGCATGTTTGTTTCCTTAGATAATTAGAATAAATAAAAGAGCACAGCATCTGTGTCGATATTCACTTTATTATTATAATGCATAGGCATAAGAATAATAAAAAGTAGTATTATTTTGTAACTTTACCACAAAAAAAGCCAAAACATGGCAATGTTTTTTATTTTAACTGGTTTTTTTGCCTTTTTTGATCTAAAAATTACTAATGTTGATGAGGTGGATAAAATAAGCGTTACTTGGCGCTTATTACTTAAAGGGGGGATGAATTAAACAGGCAGATTACAATTTATAGTAATTACTTCATATGACACTTCTGGTAGACTCCCTTACTATTCGTTATTTTTACTGAGCACTTAACTTTCAATGAATTCAGCAACGTCTTTTACCAGCAAGTTTACTTTAGATAAAGCCCATTATAACGAGTGTTATAGTCAATCAAGTACCTTGGTTCATAATAAAAAAACTTACTTTAAGGCGAATACCTTAACCTTGTTTGGTTTAGTTATTTTACTTTTTACACCCGTTAACCCGTATGCCGCTTGGTTTGTTATTGCATTAGGTATTTTAGAAACGGTAAGTGTTTATTATCACCAACCTTGGTGGGTTATGCGTCAAATGTTAAGTAAGGCGTCAGGAAGTGACGTTAATTTAACGCTAGATGATAAGGGCATATTAACAGAGTCTTTTCATGTAAATAGCCGTATTTTATGGTCAGATATCACGGCTATTAAAGCGACTGAACTTGGCTTTGTCGTTTTCTTTACCTTAACAACAAATGCTAAGGGCAAGAAAATATCAGGTAAAGGTATTAGCAGTAAAAGCTATATTTCTAAAAGCAGCTTAACCACAGAGGCAATAAGCTTTTTAAATAGTAAACATCGCATTGATGATGGCGTAAGTCAGGACGACCAGTAGCTACAGATATGATTAAAGCGCCTTCTACTAAGTTCACTAAAATAAAACACGGTTCGTTCTTTGTACTGTGTTGGGCGCTGTTATTAGCTTGTGCTCCTCATGATATTTCAGCCCTGCTTGATTACGTAGGCTTTAGCTTTTTAGGGCTTACGGGCGCTCTTTTCGCGAATTCAACTGGCGCTGGCGGCGGCGTGGTTTTTATTCCCATGTTTAATCAACTTAATTTTACCGACGCACAGGCAATTGCAACGAGCTTTGCAATACAGTGCTTTGGTATGACTGCTGGAGCGGTTACTTGGTGGCATCATTATAAAGTAGAAAAAACAGAGTTACGCTTATGGCAAGGATTTAAACGTATTATTGCCGTTGTTAGTATTGCCGCTGTTGTTGGTTTAAGTAGTGTTTTTTATTTTTCCTTACCATCTCCTAGTTCACTTCATTACAGCTTTAGCTGGTTTTCATTGCTGTTAGGGTTGTTTATTGTTGCAACTATTTATTTAATTAAGCCAAGAAAAGAGCAGAGCCAGCTACAGGTTTTTGATTATGTTTTTATGATTGCTATTGGTCTTTTTGGCGGCGCAATTACCGCTTGGCTTAGTGTTGGTGTTGGTGAAGTATTAGCGATTTATCTTATTTTGCGACGTTTCGATATTAGCATGGCCGTGGCAAGTGCTGTGGTGGTATCAGCAATAAGTGTTTGGGCTGCTATTGGACAAGTTCATCATGACGTTTATTGGCAAGTTGTTTTATTTGCAGGCCCAGGAGCGTTATTAGGGGGGTATTTCGCTAAAACATTAGTGGGTTACTTATCAGCGGTTAAATTAAAGCTTTTTTTTGCTGCTTGGTTATTAATAAGTGGCACGGTTAGTTTGTTATAAAAACAGGTTTAGTTAAAAAGCTAATGCGAATAACTCTCAAATAGATTGACACTGTGATGTCTGCTTGTCACAATTTAACAAATTTTTTAGGAAAGCGTACGTTATGTTAAAAAAAATAATTATTGGTGCCTTGTTATCTGTGAACTTAATGGCAGTAGCAAGTGAAGAAGTGAACGTTTATTCTTATCGACAACCTTTTTTGGTTAAACCATTGTTTGACCAATTCACTGAACAAAGTGGTATTAAAGTAAACGTAGTTTTTGCCAAAAAAGGCATGGCAGAACGTTTAGCTGGAGAAGGCAAGTACAGCACTGCCGATGTATTATTAACAACAGATATTAGCCGTTTAATTGAGCTGCGAGATAGAGATTTAGTGCAAGTAGTAAACTCTGACATACTTGCTAATGCTATTCCTGAACAATTTCAAGCGAAAGACAACACTTGGTTTGCTTTAACCACACGTGCTCGTAATATATATTCAGCAAAACGTTTAGGTAATATTGACTTTAATTACGAAGACCTTGCGGATGAAAAGTATAAAGGCCGCTTATGTATGCGTAGTGGCAAACACCCTTATACTGTGGCACTTGTTTCTTCAATGATCAGCGAGCACGGTAAAGAATACACTTTACAGTGGCTACAAAAGCTTAAAGCCAACTTAGCAAGAAAACCACAAGGTGGCGATCGCTCACAAGTGCAAGCAATACATCAAAACTTGTGTGATGTTTCATTAGGTAATAGTTATTACTTTGGTAAGATGTTACAAGATGAAAAACAAAAAGCATGGGCTGATGCGGTAAATATTAATTTTCCTAATCAGAAAAACCGCGGTACTCATGTTAATATTTCGGGTGTTGCCATGGCTAAATACGCACCTAACACTAAAAATGCTCAAGCACTGATGGAGTATTTAGTATCTAAGCCCGCTCAAGAGTTGTACGCCCAAACTAATATGGAATACCCAGTACGCAAAGATGTTGAGATTTCACCATTAGTCGCTTCGTGGGGAGAGTTTAAAGCCGATACTTTAGCGCTAGAAGATATTGCAAAGAATCGTAAAGCAGCCATTATGTTGTTAGATCAGGCTAAATTTGATTTGTGATAGCACTGAATAATAGTAAAACATGGACGTTTTTTAGCTTTTTAATTGCACTGGTATTGATAGTGCCAGTGCTGGTTATGTTGGTTGGAGGTGTTAATGCTTCAACCGAGTTGTTTAGTCATTTATGGCAAACAGTTTTGCCTACCTACCTCAAGAACACTTTATTCTTAGGCTGCTTAGTAGTTGTGCTCTCACTTTTTTTTGGTGTCAGCAGCGCTGCTATAATCACCTACACAAATATTGTATTTAAGAAGCAACTACGTTGGCTATTAATGCTGCCGTTAGCAATGCCTGCTTATTTAATTGCCTATATTTATACTGATTTATTTGATTATGCTGGACCAGTACAGCGCTCCCTACGTGCGTGGTTTAACTGGCAGAGCCCGAACGATTATTGGTTTTTTGATATTAGAACACTACCAGGTGCAGCTGTAATGCTTGCGCTAGTATTATTTCCTTATATTTATATGTTAACTCGTGGCGCTTTTGAGCAGCAAGACCAAAACCTGATCAGGGCAAGTCGCACTTTAGGTTTTAGCTTAAGACAAAGTTTTTTTCGTGTCGCCTTGCCTCTTGCTCGTCCTGCAATAGCAGTAGCAGCCAGCTTAGTTTTAATGGAAACTTTAGCTGATTTTGCCACCGTGCAATACTTTTCAGTGAACACGTTAACTACCGCTATTTACGATACTTGGTTAGGTTATGGTGATTTAGCTGCGGCAAATGCTTTAGCGAGTGTGTTAATGCTACTAATACTTTTTGTAGTGTTGGCAGAGCAAAAAAGTAGAGCAGGGCTACGCCATCAAAGTACTCGGCCGAGTTTTACAAGGGAGTTGATCCAACTCTCTATTACACAGCAATTATTTGCATCAATACTTTGCTGGAGCTTGGTTATACTTGGCTTTTTATTACCATTCGTATTATTGATTTCTATGGCACTTGAGTATAGCACTGCCGCGCAATTAACGGTTTTACTTGAAACAGGTGTTAATAGTATAAAAATTGCTGTGATAGCCGCGACTATTACGGTTATTCTTGCGTTGTTTTTTGGTTTGTATCAACGCTTACATCAGCATAAGTATCGTGCCATACCACAGCAATTATCAGGGCTAGGTTATGCAGTACCTGGAACCGTTTTAGCGATGGCGCTTTTGTCTACATTTGGGCCAATAGATCACTGGTTAAATAGTTTGTTAGAGCAATTTGGTTTACCTGAACCAGGGTTGATTCTATCGGGTACATTATTTGCAATAATTTTTGCTTTTGTTGTACGCTTTTCTGCGGTTGCTAATGGGACAATTGTTAGTGGTATTAAGCAAATACCTCATTCGTTAGATTATGCGCCTGCAACATTAGGTGCAGGCTTAAAACGTACTTTATTTAAGGTTCACCTACCGCTATTAACGCCTGCTATTATGGTGGCATGGTTACTCGTTTTTGTGGAAGCAATGAAAGAATTACCAGCCGTTTTATTATTAAGGCCCTTTAATTTTGAAACCTTAAGTAGTCAAATCTATCAACTCATTTCAGATGAAATGCTTGAACAAGGTGCGCTAGGCGCCATTCTTATTGTTGTTTTTGGTTTACTTCCTATAGTACTGCTAAACACTAAAAAGGAAACCTCATGAGTTCGCTATTAAGTATTAAGCAACTGTCAGTGGTACTACAAAATAGTACTATTTTATCGAAATTAGATTTGTCTCTTGCTCAAGGAGAAATTCTTGGTTTAGTGGGGGCTAGTGGTTGCGGAAAAACTACGTTACTTAACACTATTGCTGGCTTTCTCAAACCAAGCCAAGGTGTTATAGATATTGATGGTAATATTATTGTTGATGAGAGTCGGTACCTTGCAGCAGAAAAGAGGCACATAGGGGTTATTTTTCAAGATTATGCATTATTCCCCCATTTAACAGTAAAGGCAAATGTAGCTTTTGGTATATCCCACTTACCTAAAACTGAGCAGAACCAACGCATTGAACAGTTATTAGCCATTTTAAAGCTTAGTGAGTTAAGTGAAAGTCACATACATCAGCTTTCTGGTGGTCAACAACAACGTGTTGCAATAGCAAGGGCATTAGCACCTCAACCTAAATTATTATTACTCGATGAGCCTTTTTCTAATATTGATGCTCGTTTGCGTAATGAACTTATGCTTGAAATTAGGCAATTATTAAAACAAGTCAATACAACTGCTATTTTTGTGACTCACAATAAAGATGAGGTGTTTACCTTTGCTGATAAAATGGCTGTGATGGCTGAGGGAAAGTTATTACAATTTGATTCACCAGCTACTATTTGCCAGCAACCTAATAGTTACCAAGTTGCTGATTTTCTTCAGCTGGGGAGTTGGTTGCCTTGTCAACTAAGCAATAATGAAGTAAAAACCTTGCTAGGCGTATTGCCTTATAATAATGAGCAATCATTACTTGGCGAAGGTGAGCATAAATACAGTTTGCTAGTTAAACCGTCACAGCTTAATTTACAAAGCGATAGTGTAAAGGTTAATGCTCAAGTTGAATATGTTAGCGTAACAGAGCAAGGTTATCATTATCACTTTAGTAGTTTAGTTGATGGTGATTTAAGCTTTACTAAATTAAGCCTATATAGTGAAGAAGTTTTAGAGTTAAAACAGCAGGTTGAACTTTCTATTAATAGCCATACACCTTTGGTTTATGGCATTGGTTGATTAACCACCAACTGTTACAGCTGAGTTACAAGTCATAACAGTCTTTAGTTGGCGTTATTTTATACTAAAAATATAAAATAACGCGGTTAAGGAGTGTACCAATGACATTTAATCAAACCATTATTGATGATGTAACACTACATAATACAGTATCTGTAGATCCTAAAATAAGTCGTATATTACTGATAGAAAGTGATTTTTATTTATCAAGTTCCTTTCAACGAGGTTTAGTTGAACAAGGGTATAATGTTGCACATGTAAGGTATAGCGACTTACTTGACCCTAAATTAAAGTCAAACATCATTGGGTATAAACCCGACGTTGTTATTCTTGATTCGAGTTATAGCAATCAGCCAACTTTGAAGGTTATTAGAGGTCTGAGAAACTTCTTCGATAACTGCTTAGTTGTGCTCTCTTCAAATAGCAGTGAGCATGAAGAAGTAGAAGCGTTTCAGCTAGGCGCTGATGAGTACCTAATTAAATCGGTATCTTCTAAAATATTAACGGTAAGAATTACTGCTTTATTAAGACGAAAAAAACATAGTCATAAACAGCTCCATGTTGATGATATTAGTTTGGCTGATTTGTGCTTAATCCCCAGATCTCAAAAATGTTTAGTTGATAATAAACCGATAAAATTAACGGGTTTTGAGTTTTCTTTACTAAAATTATTACTACTTAACCAAGGCGCTATTCTGTCAAGAGATGCTATATATGCAGAGCTACTTGGGCGAGTTTATAATGGTAGTGAAAGAACAGTCGACGTAAGAGTCTCGCAATTAAGAGAAAAGTTATTGTCGGCTAATATGAAAAAATGCCAAATAGAAACCGTTTGGGGTAAAGGTTATATGTTAAGCTTAGTCGCAGCTTAAGAGCCTCTTAGAGAGAGACTAAAATCTATAGCTAGTACCAAACAGTGCAATATTATTAGCTTTTACATCACTTAATATTGCACTTTGGTTGTTAGTTGCTTCAATAAGTACTATCCCACCAGAAATTTTCCAGCTTGATGAAATATTATAATTACCCATGAAACTATACTGAGTGCCTTGGTGGTTATTTAAGAAAGTATTATTAGGTAGCCAAGTTCTTTGCTGGTTATTCAGGGTTATTAAGTTATCTTGATAAATGTTAGTAGACATTGAAATATCAAAATTATCAGAGCTTTGTATCGTGAGCTCACTATTTAAGTAAAAATCACTATATTGTTCCTGTAGTGATACCGCAGCAGGAGCACGTTGGTTATTTGAATTACTATAATGTGTTTCAATCTCAAGCAGACCGTAATGAAACGTTATGTTTTGTTCAAAGTCTTGTTGGTGAAGTATTACGTTATCAACTTGAGATATTGATTTTTCTAACGGACTTTTCTCTTGAGTGTAAATGATATGTTCAATGCTTTTATTTTCATTCGCGCTCACATGATACGAACATAAAATACAAATTAGCATTAATGTTAATTTCATTACGCACCCACCCATTTAAAATTTTTATAACATAACTATAGTCAAATAATATGATGACAAAGGAATATTTTTATAAGATTAAGGGCGTTTTTATGACATTTTTTTAGCATTGATTATTTTTTGTTAGCACAGCAATAACTTAATACAATCGGTGTTACCTTATTCGTAAATTTTTCTGTATACTGCGATTTTTATAATTTTACTTTTCGGTATTGGAGTTGCTATTTGTTAGCTATATTACGCTTTTTTCTAATGACACTAGCACTTGTGCTGATATGTATTGTATCAATATTTTACTGCCTCATACGGCCATTCCATCGCGATAACGTTTACCATACAGCTAAATACTTAGGGAAAGTACCTAAGTTACTTGGTGTGACTATTGAAGTTAGAATGCCAGAATCAGTTAAGAATATTGGGCCTGTGGTTTATGTTGCTAATCATCAAAATAGCTATGATTTATTTACCATGAGTAACGCGGTACAGCCAGGCACTGTGAGTGTTGGTAAAAAAAGTTTAAAATGGATCCCATTTTTTGGGCAAATGTATTGGCTTACAGGCAATATTTTAATAGATAGAAATAACACTAATAAAGCAATGAGTACCATTGCAATTACGGCCGAAAAAATAAAAAGCAAAGGTTTGTCTATTTGGTTGTTTCCTGAAGGAACCAGAAGTAGAGGACGAGGACTGCTACCCTTAAAAACCGGTGCGTTTAGAACAGCCATTCAGTCTCAGGTTCCTATTGTTCCAATTTGCGGCAGTAACCAACATGGTACAATCAAATTAAACCGTTGGAACAATGGCAAAATCATTATTGAATTTCTCGACCCTATATATATTAGTGAAGAGAGTCGCGATAGCCTTAGACATACTGCCAATGCAGTACATTCGTTAATGGATGAAAAAATTAAAGAGTTATCTGAAGAAGCAAAAGCGCTTCAAGATAATTAATCGAAACTTATAACGTTAATACGCCCCAATATTAGGTATAAACATATGAATGAAGAACTGCAAGAATGGTTTGCTCATACTGAAGCGCTTGTGACAGAGTTACTTGAAGATGGCACTAATGATGAGGTTTACCACTCTATTGAACATCACTTTGCGAGTACAGACTTTGACCTACTTGAAAAGGCTGCTATTGCTGCATTTAAATTAGGCTTTGAGGTAGATGAACCTGAAGAGGCTGAATTAGAAAACGGTGATAAAGTTTTTGCTTTTGATATTGCTACAGAGCAGATGTTAGATATCGATTTGTTGAAAGCTGAAACCAAGACTATGTTTGAACTAGCACAAAAATGTGGTGTTGACTACGATGGCTGGGGTACATACTTCGAAGAATAGGGCTTAGTTATATGTACAAATAAAGGTGATATTTATTTGTACATATGTATTAAAGTCGCTACTATTAGCCTTAATATTTTAAAGTAACTAATTATATTCTAAAGGTTTTAGAGTATGGTAGTGTATAAATAATATAAAACTCGTCGGAATTAAAGGATTAATTACCATGGAATGGCTTCAATCAATACTTTCAAAAGAAATTCTCATTCTTTTTGTGTCAGTGATCGCAATGATAGGTGTTTTTATTTTTGCGGCTCGAAGAGCGCACTTAAATCACTTAAAGCGGATGAAAGAAATTAATAGTACATTTAACCCCGAAGATAAATCGCTAACCTAAAGACGTAGATCATACTTACTATGCTGAAGGATTTGAATTGGTCGACTTCCAATGTTTTTGATATAAAAGTACTTCTTCTCGTGGTATCGCTGCTGAATAAAGCCAACCCTGTGCAACTTCTATATTTAATGAGTTTACCCAGTCTAGCTCTGCTTTTGTTTCTATGCCCTCAGCAATAACGGTATAGCCTAATTGATGAAACAAGGTGGTAATATGTCGGTATAATATTTTGCCACTTTGTGTTTCACAACCTTGTAAGAATTGTCGATCAAGTTTAGCAATTTCGATAGGTAACGTTCCTAGCATTGACAAACTTGAGTAACCTGTACCAAAGTCATCTATGGCTGTCTGAATTCCTTGAGCAGCTAATAACGATAAGTGCTCTATCACTATATCTGTTTTCTCTAAGTAACTCGACTCAACAACTTCTAATTTAACCTGTTCTGAGAAGTCAGCAAACTTTGCGCATATATTATCTATATTGTGACGCTTGTAGAGTATGTTTGGGTTAAGGTTTAGGCTTATGTTGGGGTAAAATTTTTGAGTATTCCAATATTGTAAATCTATGGCGACTTGATCAATTACCCAGTTATCAACAATATGTCCTAATTTATGGTCATTAAGAATATCTAAAAAATAAGGACCATATAACTTTCCATCCGCCTTCCTTAAGCGTAGTAATGCCTCATATCCGTAGATTTGGTTGTTTTTTAAGTTTATTTGAGGCTGATAATGTAACTCGAGATCGCTATTCGCTAGATCTGTCAGGACATTATTTAATGCTTTGAGTGAACTCTTATTTTTTTGTTGGTGTTTAATAAATATATTTTCATTGTCTTGATCTATTTGAGAGCTAATACCGAGTGTTCTTTCAAGTTTATCTACCGCGGTATAAGGGCTGTACTTTTCCTGACTTAACTTAACAAAGGGATAATAAATTAAAGTGTTACAGACGATAAGTAGTACTTGGTAAAGTACTAACATTGTATTTTCACTGAGTAACCAAGCATTAAAAAATATAGGTGTCATCCAGCTCATTTCTACGCTACTAACGGTAAAAACTTCAGCTGTTAATAATTGATAAGAGAGTAAAAAATTAAAGGTCGGTGCGAGAAAAAAAGGAATTAAATAAATAGGGTTAAGGATAATAGGTAAAGCAAAAATAATAATTTCGCAAAAATTAAAGAGAGTAAAAGGCAAAGATATTTTAATAATTGCCTGCTCATGTGACTTAACTCTTCGTATTAACACAGCAAGTATTAGCCCCCAAAAACAACCTGTTCCTCCTAATAATACAAATACATCATAAAAATTCTTATTGTTTAGTCCAGGAACTATGTCGTTACCTAAAATAGAGGCATTAACAAATACATGAAAAGCATTATCCCCGTGAATACCAAAAAACCACAAACCATGAATAATCCACATACGCCATAGCATTTGGCTGGTGTTTGCGGCACTTTCGAATTTGGGCAGTAAGAATGAGGAAAACTCATGCCCAACAAGATCAATTATTGGCATTAATAAAAATAAGGACAAAAAACTTAATGTGAAAGGGGTTATGAGTAAGAGATGTTTACGTAGGAATAAGCTTATAGAAGGCATCTCGCTGAAAATTGGCCGACATAAGCCAATAAATAACTTTAGGAGGTAGCACGAAATAGCTGGAATAATTAACGAGTACACACTGGCGCTGTCGGGCATTAAAATAAAATGTTCAGGTGCTTTTTGGATGTATTGCGCATGAATAGAAAAGTTAGTCAGTGCTAATATGCTACCAACAATAGTATTAACACCTAAGTTTTTTGATAGAAAATAACTGAAAGAGATAACAACCGCTGCAGGAAATAGCTGGCTAATAACTTCACTGCCAAAGCTTAATGTTGAAATTAATAAGTGGTTTTCATCTAGAAGTGATAAATTCAGTAGTACCGTTTTTATTAACGTTATTAGTGCAGCAATAACAAAGTAAGGGAGCAGCGCAATAAAGGCCTCCCTTAAAGATAAGAAAAAGCTATTATTGGAGAATTCGACAGCTTTATTTTGAACTTTTTTGATAGTAGCTAAAATAATAATACTCGTTTAAATAAGGTAGCTATTACTCAATATAAGCTGAAATTAGTTTGAGTGCGCTATTTATTTTTCAAGTTATTAAAATTTTCTCGTTTGCAAAGCTGCTAACTTTATAATATTAAATGCTGGTAGTGGAGTCCCTAACAATAAGTTCAGGAGTATATAGTTTAGTGAGTGCATTATTGGCTTTTTGATTTCTAACTTGCGATATAAGTAAGTTTGCTGCGTTTTCAGCAATTTTTCTATTCGGTTGGTTTGCTGTGGTCAGTTTAGGCCATGCTTGTCGTGAAAACGGGCTATTCTCAAACCCTGAAATAGCTAACTGCTCAGGAATACTGATATTCATTAGTCTTGCTGCAAATAAGGCACCAGCGGCAATCTCATCGTTACATGAAAAAATAGCGCTGGGGTGAATGTCTTTTTCTGGAGCCATTAATATCTTTACAGCGTCAACCCCCGAATCAAAAGAGTACTCACCTTCAATAACCAACTCTTGATTAAACTCAATGTTATTGTCTTTCAGTGCTTTACGGTAGCCTTTATAACGCTCAATGGTTGACATATGCTCTGCATCACCAGCAAGAAAAGCAATACGTTGATGGCCCACATCAATGAGGTGCTGAGTAATCGTGTAAGCGGCATCGCGGTCATTAACCATAATGCAAGGAGTTAACTGATCAGGGGCTTCATCTCCTGACATAATACGCACCACTTTAACATCTAATGCCAGCATAGCATTGACAAAATCAGGCATTTCAGAAAAAGGAGGAGTTAATACCAAGCCAGCAACGCGGGCTTGCTTGACCATAGTTATTACTTCATCAGTAATATGTTCTTTTTTAGCATCACAAGGATGAATGAATAACTCAAAACCCTGCTCTTTACAGGCGGTTAAAATACCCTCTTGGGTGTCAATAACATAATAAGCGTTGGGATTACAATAAACATAACCTATGCTAAATGATTTTGTGCCCGCTAAATTTCTAGCCGAGAGGTTAGGCTTATAATTTAAAGCGGTAACGGCTAACAGTACTTTTTCTTGTGTCGCTTTTCGTACTGAGGGTTCGTTGTTTATGACGCGAGATACAGTTTTGATCGATACGCCAGCCTGCTTGGCTACGTCATTAATTGTCGCTTTCATTGATATTATTAGCCTTTATTCTTTTTATTATTATGTTGTTTTTTTAAACTAAACTCTAGTTAAAGCTGAACCTTAATTACACAGGCGGTAACATTTTCTATAAAGTCGCCTTATAACAAGGGAAATAGAATAAACCTTTAATTGATAAATATCATCACTTATAAGAGGTGCTTTCTTATCTTTTAGCTTTGGGTTATCGTTAATCATATTAACGATTGACAGCGCTGTCATTATTTAATAGGGTAGCATAAATTTCATATAATCACACTTGTTAAATAGAGCGAAAACTCTAACCATGAGTGTATATAACAATAATAAATGTGTGTAACGCATTAAGCTAAACCGTTAATTTACACGGATGTTATTAATACGTAACTTGCATTTGTGTAAGTTTAACCATTAAATCAATCAATTTTAAATTAGGGTCCACTATGTCCGCTCGTCAAACATTAGCTAGTTGGAAAAAGTTGCAACAACTTGCTCAAGAAAAAAAATCTCAACATATGAATACCCTGTTTGCCGAAGATGGCGAGCGTTTCAATAAATTCTCAATAGAGCTACCTAACTTATTACTTGATTACTCAAAAAACCTAATAGATAGCGAAACGCTTGATACTTTACTCACGTTGGCACAAGAAACAGAAGTGTGCGAGTGGCGTGCGAAAATGTTTGGCGGCGATAAAATAAATAAAACAGAAGATAGAGCCGTATTACATACAGCTTTACGTCGTAAAAGTGATGAGCCGTTAATCATTGATGGCGAAAACGTAACTCAACACGTGCAAAAACAATTAGCTGAAATGGAAGTTTTTGTTGATAAAGTACGTCAAGGTCATTGGTTAGGTTACTCAGGCAAACGCATTACTGATATTGTTAATATTGGTGTAGGTGGCTCAAACTTAGGTCCACAAATGGTGACCGAAGCACTAAAACATTATAGTGACGGTAGTGTTAACGTACATTACGTATCCAATGTTGATGGCGCACAAATTGTTGAAGTTTTAAGACCTTTAGATCCTGAAAAAGTTATGTTTATTGTTTCATCAAAAACATTTACAACAACAGAAACCATGACAAATGCCCGTACTGCGATGAAGTGGCTTACTAGCGCATCTTTTGATGAAAAATCTATCGCGAAACATTTTGTTGCGGTAACCGCAAACAAAGAAAATGCGATGAGTTTTGGTATTGAAGAGCAAAATATCTTTGATATGTGGGACTGGGTTGGTGGTCGTTTCTCATTATGGTCAGCTATTGGTTTAGCTATTGCGCTTGATTTAGGCTTTGATAAATTTAAAGAGTTACTTGATGGTGCCCATGAAATGGACCAACATTTTATTAATGCACCATTGAAAGATAATATGCCGGCAATTATGGCACTTATTAGTGTATGGAATACTACTTTCTTAGGGGCACAATCACAGGCTATATTACCATACGATCAAACATTGCATATGTTAACGGCTTACTTACAACAAGCAGAAATGGAAAGTAATGGTAAGTCTGTCACTTGGGATGGTGTTGATGTCGATTATGCTACAGTACCTTCTATTTGGGGCGAACTCGGTATTAACGGGCAGCATGCTTTTTACCAGTACTTACATCAAAGTAATAATGTTGTGCCAGCTGACTTTATTGGTTCAGTAGAGAGTGTTACTCCAGTGCAAGGGCACCATGAAACCTTAATGGCTAACTTTTTTGCGCAAACACAAGCATTAATGGCGGGCGTAAATGAAGAGCAAGTTCGTGCTGATCTTAAAGCTAAAGGACGTACGCCTGAATATATTGACCAAGTTGCACCACATAAGGTTCATAAAGGTAATCGCCCAACAAATACCATATTAATGAAGCGCATAGATCCTAAAACTATTGGTAGTTTAATTGCTGCATATGAGCATAAAATATTCGTGCAAGGTATTGTTTTGCAAATATGCTCATTTGACCAATGGGGTGTAGAACTTGGCAAAGGTTTAGCTGCTGAGATTCAAGACGAGCTTGAAAGCGGCAATATTGCTAACGGGCATGATTGCTCAACAAAAAGCTTATTAAAGTTTTATTTATCGACCAAATAGCAGTTTAAGTTGTTTTGTATTGATTAAATAACCTATGTATATACAAAAGCCCCTTAGCGATTC
>NZ_JAHKPW010000070.1:195340-229140 GCF_018860755.1 Colwellia sp. D2M02
GAATCGCTAAGGGGCTTTTTTGTCTTAATGAATATAGAATTAGTGAATTTTTATTCTCTCTTTTTGAATTGTTAGTCGTTAAGTGTGTTTTTGTGTCTTTTTTTTGTTCGAAAATAAACTATTTTGCAGTCTAATACAGGTTTGTAACAAAAAAAAGTTCTTGTTAAAACCCTTTTAAATCAGTGTCTTTTGTTGATTTATGTTATTTTTATGCAAATATTTGTTAATTTATTCTAGCCAAATGAACTAATAAAAGGTAAGGTTTTAGTTATCTCATGACAGCGTTGTCATTAAAGGCGAATGCAAAGATTTGAGATTTAGTGAAATAATCATACTAGATATAAAAAAATATTTTAAAAACAAAACGTGTGTAAGGGAAAGTCGATGTCATCAAAAACATTTAAAAAAGGTTTCTTAGCGAGTTCAATCGCTATGGTTTTAGCTGGTGTATCAGCACAAGCTAGCGCGGCTGATGAAGCAGCTGCTGCAGTAAATAAAGACGAAGTTGAAGTAATTCAGGTTACTGGTATTCGTGGTTCATTAAAAGCATCATTAAATGCTAAGCGTTTTTCTAACGCTGTGCTTGATGCGGTATCATCAGAAGACATTGGTAAATTCCCTGATGGCGATGTTGGTGAATCATTAGGTCGTATTCCTGGTGTTGCTGTTAACCGTCAATTTGGTCAAGGTCAGCAAGTTTCTATTCGTGGTGCTTCTGCACAATTAACACGTACTTTATTAAACGGTCACACAGTTGCATCAACTGGTTGGTACGACCAACAAGATATTGACCGTAGCTTTAACTACACTTTATTACCTCCTGAGTTAGTTGGTGGTATTGAAGTATACAAGTCATCACAAGCAAACATCGTTGAAGGTGGCGTTGGTGGTACAGTTATCGTTAAAACTCGTAAGCCTTTAGATTTAGAAGCTAATACATTATTCGCAAGCGTTAAAGCTGATTACGGTACAGTGTCTGAAGAAGCAGATCCTGAAGTTTCAGGTTTATACAGCTGGAAAAATGATAGCGAAAGCTTTGGTGTTTTAATCGCAGGTTCATTCTCTGATCAAAACTACCAACGTAACGGTATTGAGTCATTAGTTGGTTGGGGTGACATTGTTCCTTCAACGTTTGAGCAAATGCGTGAGCGTACAGCGCTTAACCTTGCTGTTCAGTATGCACCAACTGATGAACTAGAGTTTGGTTTAACAGTAACAAGTTTAGAGCTTCAAGCTGATAACTTAAATACTTCGTTGTTCGCTATGTTCCCAGATGATAAAGATGCTAGCTGTGAGCAAACAAATGCTGACGGTACATGTACATTCTACCGTCGTCCAGGTACTGGTGCTAATCCAGGTTGGGCACAAACATGGGCTCGTTCAACAGGTATGACTTCAGATACTTATGATTTCGATTGGAAATATGAAGCGGAAAACTTCACATTATCAGGTCGTGTAGGTAATACTAAATCTGAAGGCGGTACAAACCTTACAGCTAACTACGGTTTCTGGTTAGGTACTCCTAGTGATTACGAGGGGACTTACGATGCAACAGGCGATGTAATCGCTATTGATATTGCAAATAAAGTATTTGGCGCTGAAGATTTTGCTGGCGACTTATCATCAGCAGGTTGGGCACTTAAAAAGCAACCTAACTCTGATGAAGAAACTTATGTAAATATTGATGTAGAAGTTCCTCTAGACTTAGGTGCGATTAGTGCAGTTAAAGCAGGTTTCCGTTATGCAGATCACTCTGTTTCGCAACAAACATTAAATGCTAATTCTTCTGGTATTGTTGGCCAAGACGCTTCAGCATTCTACTCAGGTACTATGACATCAGGCGCTGGTTTTGTATTACCTAAGCCAAACTTTAACGCAATGATTTCTGATTCTTATCAGTTTATTGATAGTTATTCAGAAGCTAAAGACGGCTACGGTACTGTTGATGAAGAAAACTTAGCTGTTTATGCAATGGCTGATTTTGAAGGTGACGGTGTTCGTGGTAACTTCGGTATTCGTTATGTAACAACTGATGCATCATCATCTTACTATGACTTAGATGCTCAAGGTAACTACGCTGATACATTATCAACAGATACTCAGGACTACAGTGAAGTATTACCAAGTGTAAACGTTGCATTTGATTTATCTGATGACGTGATTTTACGTACGTCAGCGGCACAAGTTATGTCTCGTCCTAACTACACAGATATGTTCTCTAGCTATGCATTACCTGGTTACAATGACGGTACTGCAGGTAACGAGCGTGTTCAACGTGGTAACGTAGGTTTAAACCCGTTTAAAGCATTCCAATCTGACTTAGGTGTAGAATGGTACTTCAGTGAAGACGGTATGTTCAGTGCAACTTACTTCTTAAAAGAAGTAAATTCATTTGTAACAACTGTTCAGGTTCTTAACCAACAAATTGGTATTGAAGATCCTAACCTTGAAGCTGCAGGCGGAAGCTCTTGTGGTGTAGGCGTTTACGATTGTTGGACACTTATCAACAAAGAAAACGCAACTGGCGGTAAGATCAAAGGTATGGAGTTCCAACTTCAAGACGCATTTAGCAACGGCTTAGGTTACTCTGTAAACTACACTTATGCTGACGCAAGCTCTCCTGCAAGTAACTACCCTGATCAAATAGGTGTTTTCTCAGATTCATCTAAGCACACTGTTAACACTGTTGGTTACTACGAGAATGATTTCTTATCAGCTCGTTTAGCGTACAACTGGCGTTCAGAGTACATGATTCGTGAGTCTGGTTTCTACGGTCAACGTCAACACAAAGACTACGGTACATTAGACTTTAGTGCTACTTGGTCTGCAACTGATTACTTAGATGTAACATTTGAAGCAGTTAACATTCTTGAAGAAGATAGTGTTCAAGTGGGTATTGCAAGTGGCGATGCACAGGTTAAACCTGAGCTTAGACACGGCTACCCAGCGTGGAGTTTTGAAGGCGAAGCACGTTATAAAGTGGGTGTAGCTGTTCGTTTCTAAACGACAGTTAATAACTACTTAATAAAACCCAGCCTCGGCTGGGTTTTTTTATATAGAAACTGCTGTATTATCAGTACAATAAAAAATGATAATTTAATAGGATGATAGCTATGCAGAATATTGTCATTGTGGGTGGTGGAACAGCGGGCTGGTTGGCTGCAAACCATTTAGGTAAAAAATTTAATCATAATGATGCAGTCACTGTTACTTTGATTGAATCTCCTGATATAGCACCTATTGGTGTTGGGGAAGGAACTGTTCCTCATATTAGAAAAACCTTGTCTAGCTTTGGTATTAGTGAAACTGAGTTTATTCGTGAATGCGATGTTACCTTTAAACAATCTATTAAGTTTGTGAATTGGATGGATAAAGCAAAGCATGGTAGCGATAATTTTTTTCACCATTTGTTTGATGCTCCCAGTAAGTTTGGTGATGATTTAACGCCATATTGGCTTAATTCTGGAGCAGAAAAAGCATACGCAGATATGGTTTCTCCACAGCATAGTGCTTGTGAAAAGCAAAAAGCCCCTAAGTCTATTACGACCCCTGAGTATGAAGGAACACTTGGTTATGCTTACCATTTGAATGCGGCTAAATTTGCTAATTTATTACGAAAAAATGCCGTTGAAAACTTTGGCGTTCAGCATATAAAAGCAAATGTTTTGGAGGCAGAGCTACATGAAAGTGGTGCTGTAGCAGCACTGATTACTAAAGAAAGTGGTAGGTTGGCCTATGACTTTTATATAGATTGCAGTGGTTTTGAATCATTGCTACTGGGTAAAGCTTTACAAGTTCCTTTTATTGAAAAGTCTAAAGAGTTATTAGTAAATTCTGCATTGGTAGTTCAAGTGCCTACTCAAGAGAATGATGAAATTCCGCCTTATACCGTTGCAACAGCACATCAAGCTGGCTGGATCTGGGATATTGCTTTGATTAATAGACGTGGGGTTGGTTTTGTTTATTCTAGCGATCATATGAGTGATGAAGAAGCAATAAACAAATTAGATCGTTATTTACATGGTAATCCTACAGGGCTGAAGTATCGAAAAATTCCAATGAAAGTTGGACACAGGGAAAAATTCTGGCATAAAAACTGTGTATCATTAGGGTTAGCGCAAGGATTTTTAGAGCCGCTAGAAGCAACCTCTATTTTGTTAACTGATTTTGCTGCAGGCTTTTTAGCTGATCGTTTTCCACAATCCTTCGAACAAACATCTGAACTAGAACAACGATTTAATCATGTGATGGGTTACGCTTGGGATAGAGTTATTGACTTTATTAAATTACATTATTGTATTTCAGATAGGGAAGATTCACAGTTTTGGTTGGACAATAAAAAGTCAGAAACTATTCCTGATACACTTAAAAAGCGATTAGCATTATGGCAACACTTTAGCCCTCAAAGAGAAGATTTTTTTAGCAAATTTGAAATATTCGATTACGATAATTATTTATATTTGCTTTATGGGATGCACTATCAAAGTAAGTTGTCAGCATTATCATCGCAGTATCATAGTGCCGCCAAAGAACATGCTTTACGTATAAGTACTATTTCAGAACAACTTAATCAAAAGCTGCCAGGTCATAGAGAGTTAATTAATAAGATCAAAAAATATGGTTTACAGGCTCTCTAACCGTGCATAAAAAAGCCCAAATCATAAGTATTGGGCTTTATTTTGGTGTGTCAGTGATACGCTTTTATAGAGGTAGTGAGTTGTGTTTACTTACTTTTAGGCCATTTATCCCCATAAACTTTAGCAAGTTGCTCGTTATGAACTGAAAATTGTTGACTGACATGCTGACAATAATTAATGATTTCTGCGGTAGGCGCGACTTTTATATGTTGCTCTGGCTTTGTCACTGTTGTTGGAAAGTGACCTTTTCCAGCAAATAAGCAATACCAGCTAGGTGCAAAGTAGGTTAACTCAGCATTGTGACGTGTTAATTCCGCTTCGAAGTCTCCGCCTTTTGTGTGCCATGCATTAAGTAGAGCGTTCAAGCGAGGTGAGTTGTTTGTGTTATCGCGATTATCACACCAATATTGGCTATCAGTGCGTGAGTTTAGGCGATAATGAGCAACAATATAATCTTTTATACTCTCAAATACTTCATTTAGCTGGGAGTTGAAAATATTTTGTTGGCCTGCGGTATCACGTTGTTCGGTAAACATTTCTTCGTAATGACTAATAAATAGTTCGACAGTATGCTGAATTAACATCAGTGCCGTTGCTTCTAACGGTTCAATAAAGCCTTGTGATAGACCTACAGCTAAAACATTTTTGTGCCAATGGTGTGTTAACCTACCGAGGCGCATAGGGATAACTCTAGCCTCATAACCTTCGCAGCTTTTACCTATATGGGCTCTAAGCTCTTTTTCTGCTTCTTCATCAGTAATGTATTTAGATGAATAAACATAGCCATTGCCATAACGGTTACTTAACGGGATATTCCATGCCCAGCCTGATGAAAGAGCTGTTGATGTTGTCTGTGAGGGAATATCTTGTGTACAGTCTATTGAAGACTGAATGGCAACCGCTCTATCATTGAATAAGCTGTCACTATAATCTACAAAGTCAACGTTAAGTGCTTTGCTGATTAACCGCGCAGCAAAACCTGTACAGTCGATAAATATATCAGCATTTTGTTCGCCATTAGCTTTTGTTATAAGGCTAGCAATTTCACCGCTGTTGTTGAGTGTGACATCATCAACGGTATCAACTAAATGTTTTACCCCCATTGAAAGTAGGCGTTTCTTTAAGAAGTTACCGACCAGTGCCGAGTCAAAATGGTAGCCATAATCCATTTCGTCTCTTAATTGTTGAGCGGCGATTGGACTTTTAAAGTTTTTGGCTAAATAAGACTGTAACCAGTAATCATCGGGGTGAGCGGGTACATCGATGCCATCTCGTCTTAAACGGGCGTTATGCATAAAAGCATTGCCTGTTTTCCAGTCGGCTTGAGAATAAAAAGGGTGAATGTAAGCGGAAAAGTCAGCGTAGGCGGGGTCATCTTTACTAGTCCAGCCGGGAAAGCTAATGCCGCATTTATAGGTGGCATTACATGCAGGCATCCATTCTGCTTCCTTTATGCCTAGGTAATTGAAGAATAACCGTAAGGCAGGGGTTGAACCTTCACCAACCCCTATTTTATTGATGACATCAGACTCAATAAGTAATATTTCAGTGCCTTTATCAGCCCATGCCTTCTGAATAAGACTTGCAGCCATCCATCCTGCGCTGCCGCCACCAAGAATTATTATTTTTTTAGGTTGTGCTGACATTCACAATTCTCTCTATTTCGCTTCGAATGCGTTTTGCTTTATGGTTAGGCGTGTTATTTGATGTAAAGAGGCTAAGTGTGCGTAAATTAGTGGTAATAACCCTTTAGTGCGTAGATCTTCAAATTCTTCAGTAGATAATGCGTTTAGCGCTTTTTCATCAATCAAATAGATACCGTTAAGTAAGAAAGGCTCTTGTTCACTAGTAAGTTTCACGTTGAGTTGTTTTGAAGCCAGTAACCTTTTCTTCGCAAAGATATCAATTATTGCTTGAGTTTGTTCGGTAAACTCGGCAACGCTTAGTAATGCTTGAGTTCTTTGTTTTAAAAATTCAGTTTGCTCGCCTTGCTCGTCAAATAAAGCATCACCAGTTTCAGTATTAACAAATACACTCTTTTCATCAATACATACAACGACTTCATCACTATTCTCATTGGTTTGTATTAATGAAAATGGCGCATTATGAAAACCTAACGGTGCTACAGCACAAGACCATTTTTCGTCTTGACAATACAAGTTAACGCCTGAGCGTATTCCCATCATGGCAACACTGATAAACTGCCCCGTTTCTTCATTTTTTACAAAAACAATAGGGAACTCTGTTGATAATGGAATGAAGTCTTGTACCGTGACAGGAATAAGTTGTTGTTCTTTAAAGCGAGAAACATTATTGTTTTTTTTAATTTTTACATTGGCATGTAATTTGTTATTTAAAGGGATCATGAAAGGTACTCCAGTATTATCTTTATAGTTATTTATTGGGTTGTTTTTAGGTGTTAAATGCATCAAAGCATATTAACAACAGAATGAATAGTTACTTCGTTGTTATACTCGCAAATGATGAAATAGAAAGCCGTCCTTGATTGATATCACCACAATAGCTTTCATTAGAAACCAAGTTAGCGCTATGTAATATATTGGCAGGGTATATAATTAAGCGATTAGGTTGAGCATCAATGGTTAACACTTGCTCAAATAAGCTCGTTGATTGGGTAATATAGCTAGCGTGCTCTTCTGGGCTTTGTGTTACTTTCTCTAACATTTCGGGGACAACGGCTTGGTGCTGCTGAGTAAAGGCAATTAAGTTTTTAGGTTTATAACGATAAAAGCTTGTACCGCCTAATGCTTGACCTGATAAATAATGAACGAAAGCGTAATCGTCATCATTACATGAGTCAACATGCGGCATTTTTTGGTTAGCACTCAGATCAGTTGGTGGGCAAGTGACTAAAGATAACAAACTTTTATTCAAGCTTGATTGATACACAGCATCAGGCTTAATTTCTTTTAATAGGATGTTGTCAAAAAAGGCCTTTAACAATCGAGTATAAGGTGCAGGCATTTTATCTCGCATACCAGGAAATAGCGTATTGTCTGAAAACATGGGGTTAAAATAGGCAATATTGTGCGCGAAATGCATAATAGCGTCACTATTAAATAAGAAATTATCAATGACCAATACCGATACATCGCTATCAGAGATTGTAACTTTATTTAAAGTGTAATCAGGGTTTACTCTTAGATTTTTCATGCTATTCATCGTTAGTGTTCTTATTTTAGCAATACTTGTGTGCACATACTCGTAATGTTGAATAAATCATCATTTTGATAAATCAATATACTCAGGTTTGACAGCGCTGTCAAAAATAGAGATAGTGAGCCAAGTTATAATATTAATAATAAACTATTTCGCCGTGAATCAACTCGGACAAAGGCCTTTTAAAATGCATATAAAAAAGATGAATAAAAAAATCTTAGCGTTAACTATTGCTGCTAGTTTTACCTTGCTAGGGTGTGAACAACCCATTAATAGCCAACAGGCTGATATACCTGCAGCAGAGCAACTAAAAATACTGCATAGCGCCACACAAATAGATGTTGATAATATTGCCGAAAATTTGCAGGTGAAGTACCGCTTGAACACCAATATCCCTAGTGAGCATTGTGATAGCGCTATTGAAAACGGCACTTGTTATGAAGCTGAGCTAAGCTTTAATGCATCAACAATTATTAACGCAAAAGATTGGTTCATTTACTTTAGTCATATTGCACCTATTCAATCCTTTGAAAGTGATGAGTTTTCGATAGAGCATATTAATGGCGACTTACATCGTATTAGCTTGCAAAATGGTTTTTCTGGCTTTAAAGCGGGTGAAATTAAAACAGTTTCATTTCGTGCTCAATTTTGGATGTTGGCAGAGTCAGATGCAATGCCTAACTATATTGTGAGTGCTCAAAACTTAAAACCGCGTGTTATTGAAAGTACTATACCAGTGATTGACCCTGAAACAGGGTTAGAAACGCTCATTCATATTGAATTAGCAAATGATCTTGATAAGCACTTTAAGCGGACTGTGAACGATAATACCGTACGATTAACAAGTGAAAACTTATTCGAACGTAACGCTGCGGCTAATCTCACCAGTGAAAAAAATAAAATTGCGGTTACTAATGCCATTATTCCAACACCTAAGTCCGTTACGATTGATGCCAAAAATGCCTTTTTGAATATCGATCAAGGGTTGGCGATTCATTTAGGTAATGTTGATAAAGCTCAAGTTGCTTCAGCGTTGAGTCGTTTAACGGCTTTAGGTATTGCTGAAAATAAGCAAGGATTGCCATTACATTTAAGTATTAGTGAGAATAAAGATAAATTATTGGGTAGCTACAGCCTTAATATTACCGATAAAGACATCAAAATTGTTGGTGTTGATGCGAATGGCGTTTTTAACGGCATTCAATCTTTAGCAAGTTTGGTGACTTTAGGTGAAACACGCCTACCTTTATTAAATGTTGATGATGAACCGCATTATACCTTTCGCGGTATGATGGTTGATGTTGCACGTAACTTCCATTCTAAAGAGTTCATTTTATCGTTACTGGACCAAATGGCTGCGTATAAGTTAAATAAGCTACATTTACATTTAGGTGATGATGAAGGTTGGCGTTTAGAGATTCCAAGCCTACCAGAGCTTACCGAAGTAGGCAGCAAACGTTGTTTTGATATTCAAGAAACAAGCTGTTTAATGCCGCAACTAGGCGCAGGTGTTGACCCCACGAGTTCTGTTAATGGCTACTATAGCGTTGCTGATTACCAAGAAATTCTAGCAGCAGCCACAGCGCGTCATATTCAGGTTATTCCATCATTAGATATGCCCGGACATTCACGTTCATCAGTAAAAGCGATGAATGCGCGTTATAAAAAATATCAAGCTTTAGAAGATGAAACTAAAGCCAAGCAGTTCTTATTAGATGACTTTGAAGATACCACTAAGTACTCCTCAGTGCAGTTTTATGGTGATAACACCATTAATGTTTGTCTAGAGTCATCATACGACTTTATTACTGAAGTCATGAAACAAGTTAAACAAATGCATAATGATGCAGGTCAACCATTAACACGCTATCACATCGGGGCTGATGAAACAGCAGGCGCTTGGATAGACTCACCTGCTTGTCAGCAATTTATTGCTAACAATGATAAAGGTGTTACTAGCATGAAAGAGCTTAGCGCTTATTTTATTGAGCGCGTTGCGAGTATCTTATCTGATTTAGATATTGAAACTGCAGGCTGGAGTGATGGTATGGAGCATACGCGTAAAGAGAATATGCCTGCTATTGTGCAAGCAAATGCGTGGGATGCTTTATTTTGGGGAGGGCATGACAAGGTTCACGCATTAACTAATCGTAATTGGCAAATGGTGTTATCAAGTCCTGAGGTTTTATACTTCGATCAACCTTATGAAGCAGATCCTAAAGAGCATGGCTATTACTGGGCTTCACGGGCAACCAATACTGAAAAAATCTTCCAATTTATGCCAGATAACTTACCGGCTCATGCTGAATTTTGGACAAATAGAGAGGGTAATGCCTATATTGCTGACGATACTAAAGTTCCATTAGCGCCAGGACAAAAATTTTATGGCATTCAAGGGCAGTTGTGGGGAGAAAATACTCGTACTGGTGCTATGGGTGAGCATAAAATTTACCCGCGCTTACTTGCGCTAGCGGAGCGTGCATGGTACTCAGCTTCATGGGCTGTGCCTTATGATTATCAAGGTAAAAAGTACAGTCAAGAAACTAACAATTTTACTGATGAAATGCAGGTTTCACGTGATAACGCGTGGGCTTTATTTGCCAATGTGCTCGGTCAAAAAGAGTTTGAAAAACTCGAACTTGCAAATATTGATTACCGCCTACCAACCGTTGGTGCTGTTATTAAAGATGGTAAGTTATTTGCAAATGTTGCCTTCCCAGGTTTAACTATTGAGTATAAAGTAGGTAATGGTGATTGGCTGACTTATGTTGAACCTGTAGTAGTGAAAGGTCCTGTTATGGTCCGTAGTCGTAGCATTAATGGTCTTCGTGCTAGTAGAACAACCATTGCTTTATCAAAGTAGCCAAATACAATAAATGCGAAGCATCAGCTTTAATAGCGGATGTTTCGCATTAGAAGTAATAAAGTCTTTCCGCTCTTTATTTTACAGTGTTATTCACATAGAGTGAGTACCTCGAACAGTAATTGTTACGGGAAATTTCCACCAATGTTATGACTTTTCACTCAGAAAGGTTTATATTTTTTACGAATAATAAGATGACATTAATAAAGCGGCGGCTAAGAGAAGTTAGATTCACCGCTTATTTTTTTTGTATAATTTAATTAAAATTGTTGGTTTTATAAAAAAGTAAATGACAACGCTGTCATTTATGGCTAAGATTAAAAGCATCAAAAATTGAACAATATTCTTTTCAAAAAATAAGTATTAATTCAGTATTACTGAATAATCATTAAATAAACGAAAAGTATATCTATGAGCACAAGCATAAATTAAGAGGCTGGTATGCTGACAAGCAGTGATAATAACAATGAGCTATTTTTAGGCATTGATGGTGGTGGTAGTAAATGTAAAACCATCATTATGAATAAAAATAATGAAGTCCTTGGTACGGGGATATCTGGACCGGGTAACCCACTTCACGGTTTCGAACAAGCAACCAACTCTATTACAGAGTCAGCTAAGTTAGCGTTAGAAGATGCAGGCTTAGCTCACATTGAATTAAATGAGCTTAATGCTGGTGTTGGTTTAGCTGGGGTAAATTTACCGGTATTATTTGACCAAATGGCGGCCTGGAAACACCCGTTTAAGCAAATGTATTTAGCAACTGACTTGTTAATAGCCTGTTTAGGGGCGCACCAAGGTAGTGATGGTGCAGTAATTATTACAGGTACTGGTTCATGTGGTTTTTCTTGTATTGATGAGGAGTACTCTATTTTAGGTGCTCATGGTTTCCCACATGGCGATAAAGGTAGTGGCGCGTGGTTTGGTTTACAAGCCGCTAAAAATGTATTGTTATCAATTGATGGCTTAGTTGAGCCAACAATTATGAATGATGTGCTATTAAATAAGTTGAACTGTAAAGATGATACTTGCCTAGTGGAAGCTATTGCCGGTAAAAAAGCGACTTATTATGCACAACTTGCGAACTTAGTATTTGATGCCGCAGAGCAGGGCGATAAAGTCGCACTGGATATTGTTAATGAAGGTGCAGAATATATTAATAGTATGGCACGCAGTCTAAAAGCTAAAAAACCTCCTCGCATGTCTATGATTGGTGGTTTAACCCCAAGATTGAAATCATGGCTTGCTAAAGAAATTCAAGCTGAGTTATCTGAGCCTTTAAGTGCACCAGAAGTAGGCGCGGTACTGTTTGCAAGACAAGAGTACGCCAAACAAGTAGCGAAGCAACAGCAATCAGCGTAATCTTACGTTAAAAACGATTTATTGCTGTAATTTCTTTAGACAAATATAGGAAACCCTATGACTTCAGTTCGACTTTATGCGCCACGCTTATTTGATGGTGAAAATTTTATCAATGAGCAAGTGCTTACATTAAGCCAAGGTAAGATAACGGCTATCGATCAAGAAACATCACGTTTTGATGTTAAGGCATCAGGTTTAGTTGTTCCAGGTTATATTGATTTACAAGTTAATGGTGGCGGTGGCGCATTGTTTAATGACTCGCCATCTGTTGAAAAACTGAAAACCATTATGGCTGCCCATGCCAAATATGGTACTACTGCGATGATGCCAACCTTGATCACTGACAAAGTGGAAGTGATGGCGCAAGCCGCTGATGCTATTGCTCAAGCAATTAATGAAAATGTTGCAGGGATTGTTGGTGTGCACTTTGAAGGGCCACACTTGTCTGTTGCAAAAAAAGGTACGCATTGTGCGGAGTACATTCGCCCTATTTCTGAGGCTGAATGGCAAGTGTTATCACGCCAAGATATTGGTCAAGTTATTGTTACCTTAGCGCCTGAAACTGTAGCACCTAACGATGTGAAACGTATGGTCGATTTAGGTATTAAAGTATGTATTGGTCACACCAATGCCGATTTTGAAACATCACAAAAGTCCATTGATGCTGGCGCTAGTGGCTTTACACACTTATTTAATGCTATGTCAGCATTTCAAGGGCGAGAGCCAGGTGTAGTTGGTAGTGCATTTTTAAATGACAATACCAGTTGTGGTTTAATTGTTGACGGGTTTCATGTTGACTATGCAAGCTGTCAAATAGCAATAAAAACTAAACCGCGTGGAAAAATATTCTTAGTGACAGATGCTATGCCACCGGTAGGTACAGACCAAACAGAATTCGCTTTATATGATCGCACTGTATATGTTGATAACGGAAAGTTAACTTCTACTACGGGTGAGCTTGCGGGATCCTCTTTAGATATGGCAAGTGCCGTTAAAAACACTCATTTGGGTTTAGGTGTTGAACTTGGTGAAGCCGTTCGCATGGGGAGTTTGTATCCTGCTGAATATCTGTATCAAGGACAAGAGGTTATCCGCGGCAAACTACAAGTGGGTAAACAAGCTGATTTTGTTATTTTAAATGATGACTTAACAGTAGATGAAACCTGGATATCAGGTGGAAAATTCAATTAATTAAACGACTTATTTGTACTAAATGAGAAATTTTTAGGACAAATAAGTTACTTAAACAAAAAATTCAAGCGATAATTATAACAATAACGCAAGTTAACGAGGAAGTTATGGAAATGTCTTTAACCGAAGAAAAAAAACAGAGTAATGCTCTACCCATGGTAATAGTTGCCGGACTATTCTTTATTTTAGGTTTTGCTACGTGGCTTAATGGCTCGTTAATGCCTTATCTACAACAAATACTACAACTGACTCCTTTTCAGGCGTCATTAATTATTTTCTCTTTCTATATTGCAGTAACGTTTACGGCACTACCTTCAGCGACTATTATTCGTAAAGTTGGTTATAAGAATGGTATGGCATTAGGTATGGCAACTATGATGGTCGCTGGCTTGTTGTTTATTCCAGCCGCTAAAACCCAAATATTTGCCTTATTTTTATTTGCTCAGCTAGTGATGGGTGCAGGTCAAACTTTATTACAAACAGCGGTTAACCCTTATGTTGTTCGTATTGGGCCAGAAGAATCAGCTGCTGCACGTATTTCTATCATGGGCATTATGAACAAAGGTGCAGGTGTTGTTGCTCCTATTGTATTCACCGCGCTTATTTTGAGTGGTTTTACTGACACAGTTGGCACTGAATTATCACAAAATCAAATTGATGACATGGCTAATAGCTTAATTCTTCCTTATCTAGGTATGGCATTATTTATTGGTTTACTAGGTTTTGCCGTTAAAAAATCACCTTTACCAGAGTTAGAGCAAGACGCTGATGATCAAACAGAAACTAAAGGTCAGCTTAAAGAAGCACTAGCACACCCTAACTTAGCGTTTGGTGTTATCGCTTTATTCTTATATGTAGCTGTTGAAGTTATTGCGGGTGATACTATTGGCTCTTTTGCCTTAGCGTTAGGTGTTGAAAAATACAGCGTGATGACCTCTTATACTATGGTTTGTATGGTTATTGGCTATATTTTAGGTATTGCTTTAATTCCTAAATTTATTTCTCAAGAAGCCGCATTAACCGCTTCAGCGATTTTAGGTGTGGTATTAAGCTTAGGTATTATTTTTGCTGATAATAACTCATTCGCCATTGCTAATGGCTTGTCGTTTATTCTTGGTGGTGTTCAACTACCCGATCCATTGATGTTATTGGCATTTCTTGGTTTAGCCAATGCTATCGTTTGGCCTGCTGTTTTCCCACTCGCTTTATCTGGTTTAGGTAAATTAACAAGTGTTGGCTCTGCTTTATTAGTAATGGGGATTGCCGGTGGCGCTTTTGGCCCAATGTTCTGGAGCCTTGCAAGTGGTTCAAGTGGTACTGCTGAAGCAGCACAAAGTGGCTATATTGTGATGGTACCTTGTTACTTATTCATTTTATTTTATGCAGTTAAAGGCTGCAAAATGAAGTCTTGGAAATAGTTATTCATTTTATTAGACTTGCTTTTGATGTAGCTTACAGCTAGATAAATCATCTAATACCGCAAGAAAAACCATCGTGTATTAAACGGTGATTCAAAAGGCCCTCTTATTGTTATCCAGTAAGAGGGTCTTTTTTATTCCTTTAAAAAACATAGGTTTAATCGGTTTTTATGGTTTGGTTATATATTATTCTCTTTTGTTGTTTAAAACGTGGTTGTCTGGTTGTACCAGATATTGACATGCTGGTACAACCAGATTAATATCTAACCAGTTACTAGGTCAGACCAGATGTTTTTTATCTTAATAATCAATAAAAATTAATAATTATTCTAAAAGAAAGGATGCTAATAATGAGGGAGGCTAAACGAACAGTGACGGTTATTTATTGTAGTGATGGAGAGCTAGAGCTATTTAGGGAAACTCAAAGCTTCGCATTGAATTTTTATGGTGACATGATTATTCCTGAGAGATATAAGCGTGGAAAAACAATTGTAGCCGTTTGTGAAGGAGAGGTTGAAATACTAAACAGTATTGGTGATCGCCTGATTGCAGAGTACTGGCCTTAAAAGTTAATCATCTGCTTAACCACTTCATTACAACAGAAAAAAACCAACAAAAAAGGTGATTATGTTAATCACCTTTTTTGTTGGGTTTAGCTTGGGGCTGTAAGTACTATCTCATAGTGAGGAGAGAGTACCTATATTAGCTACTTTGTGTTGAGCTGTTCAGGGGTGTAGTTTGCTTTTTCATGCTTTTGTCCTGCTGCTTCAGCAAGCTCTGTCGGCATGTAATTCTCATCATGCTTAGCAAGTACTTCACTCGCTTCTACACTCAAACCCGTTGGTGGATGCTCGGCTAGCGTACCGTTTGCAACAATACCTTGGCCTTCTCGAAATAAATCGGGCAATATCCCTTCATAATAAACAGTAACGACAGGATCTCCTTCATTAAATACAATAGGCATTACCATATCACTCAGTTGAAATGATACCTTGAGGCTTTCAGGGTCGCGTTTAACGCTACCAGGGACCACTAAGCCACCAATACGTATACGTTGACCAATAACCGGTTTAATCCCCGTCTCCTTCTTACCCGAAGTAATCTCGGAGGGGGTGTAAAATAAATCAATATTTTGACTTAAAGCGTAAAGCACTAAGCCTGCAATGGCGCCAATACCGATGAGTACAGAGCTGACAATTGCTAAGCGTTTTTTACGACGTGGGTTCATGAGATAGTACCTTTAATTAAAGTTAAATAGGGTTAACCTGCGGCTGAGTCGTCTGTCTTTGCTGCTTTTTTTCGCTGTTCACGACTTTTACGTAGCTTATCTTCTCGACGCTTATGTTGCGCAATATGGTTTATAATTCTTTTATGCCCCGCTTTTGAATCTATTACTAATAACGTTAGTAATAAAGCGGTAGCACCGAAAGATAGCCATACGTAAAAGCCGTATCCTCCCATGCTGATAAAGTCACTAAAATGAGTAAACTGCATTATTTGCTCTCCAATGTAAGTTTGCTACTACTGTGTTTTTTGTTCTACTAACTCACGCACCCAAGGACGAATACTGTTGCGAGCTAAAATCTCATTGCGAAAACGTAAACAGATAATCACACCGACCAATAATGAAAAACCAATAAAGCAAAAAATAAATGGCCAGAGCATATCAAGTGACATTGATGGCTTTCCTAGTTTGCTGACGGTTGAACCTTGGTGAAGTGTATTCCACCATTCAACAGAATATTTAATAATTGGAATGTTGATAACACCAACTAAGGTTAAAATTCCCGCTGCTTTGCCGGCTAAATTTTTATCTTCAAATGCGCTATGTAAGGCAATAACCCCTAAATATAAAAACAATAAAATTAATTCAGAGGTTAAACGTGCATCCCATATCCACCAAGTGCCCCACATAGGTTTACCCCAAGCAGAGCCTGTAATTAAAGCAATTGCAGTAAAAGCTGCACCAACAGGTGCCATTGCAGCTGCCGAGGCATCAGCAAGCCTTACTTGCCAAACTAAGCTACTAAAAGCGGCAATAGCCATAGAAACATAAATACCCATTGAAAGTGAGGCTGCAGGAACATGTACGTAAAATATGCGAAAACTATCACCTTGTTGATAATCGGCAGGGGCAAATAAAAGCGCCCATACTAAGCCAATACTTAAAAATATTGCAGCAAGGTAACTAAACCAAGGCAGCAATTTATTTGTAAGGTGATAAGACACTTCTGGGTTTGCATAAGGGTGTAACCATTTCCACATTAATTAGTACTCACTTTTAGTGCGGCACCTACGGCAAAAGGTGCAAGAGTTAAAGAGCCAAAAAATAGCGCGGCAATTATAGCAAGTTGTCCGCTGTAGGGTAAACCAAGCGCTGCGGTATCAATGGCGCTCGTTGCAAAGATTAATACAGGAATATAAAGCGGTAGCACTAATAAGCTGAGTAAAACACCGCCTTTTTTTATACCAACAGTTAATGCCACGCCTATAGCCCCCAATAGACTTAAAACGGGCGTACCTAAAAACAAGGTTATTATTAACGCTCCGTAACTGTTTTCATCCAAATGCAGTAATACTGCCAATAATGGAGCCATTAGTATTAACGGCAAACCGGTAATTAACCAATGAGCAGTGATTTTTGCCAGCACTAAAATAAATATTGGATGTGGACTTAATAGCATTTGCTCTAAGGAGCCGTCGGTAAAGTCAGCTTTAAATAACCGATCTAACGATAAAAGTGTTGCAAGGAGGGCTGCTACCCAAATAATGCCTGGTGCAATGCGGCTTAAGGTATTTGCCTCTGGGCCAATACCTAATGGAAATAACGTGATAACAATCACAAAAAATAATAACGGATTGATAATATCGTCACGGTGGCGCAATGCGATGGTTAAATCGCGTTTTAACACTAATGAGAAAGCGCGACGATAAGAAAGCTGTTTACTCATGGGGAGCAGGTTATTGTCTTTATTATTGGGAGTTGATGTTGCTAATGTCATTTGTCGATTTCTCTGCGTTAATCAAAAGCAATATCGTTGCTGTAATCTAAAGTGATTTTTTTAAGCTGGGTGTTAGCTAATGCACTTAAATCTTGGTGGGTCGTAAGTATAATGCAACCGCCGCGTTGAGCGTGTGCTAAAAAAAGTGCCTCTAAATCACTAACACCTTGCTTATCAATTGCGGTAAAGGGCTCATCTAAAATCCAAATGGGGGCGTTGCTTTGGTATAACCTTGCGAGTGCGGTTCTGCGATGTTGTCCAGCGCTTAAATTAGAAGCTAAGTTATCTTCAAAGCCCATTAAATTTACGTTGGTTAATGCTTGAGCTTGACCGTCAGTGTTGTCACCGTGCAATGCAATATTAAAACTTAGGTTTTCCTCTACGGTCATTTCGCCTTTTATTCCTGATAAGTGACCAAAATAAAGTAAATTTTGTTGATACTCTTCACGGTAACGAGTAATAGCCTGTAGGTTTTCTTTGTTATGAGTAGCAGTTGACTGAAAAAGTACTTGCCCTTCGTATGGCTGCGATAAACCAGTAAGTATACGTAATAAACTGGTTTTTCCTGAGCCATTAGGACCTTCAACTTGTATAATGTCCCCGGCGAAAACATCAAAAGATAAAGCATCAAACAATAACCTGTCTTGGCGAATACAAGTTAAGTTTTTGGCGCTGAGTAACAGTGATGCTTTTGGTGTTGTTGATGGAGTCACGTTAATTTTTCTTATTAGTTAATGCTAATGCTCGGTTAACACTTTTTATCGATGTAATTGCCACAGTAATTGTTATTGTACATTATATACTTGAATAATTTTGTGCTTATTTTTCATCAAGCTTACATATATATTAACGGTTTTTTCTCTGGTAATTATTGATGTAGATCGCATAATCACTGTGAGTAATATCTTATCATAGGCACTATGGTTGTAACCTTATAAAGTTGTAACATTATGAAACAACTTGCAGGGGGAATTTACATTAATATTTCGCGCAATTAAATGTTAGAATATTTTAGTGATTTTTAACCAGCAGCCTATAAGTATTTTACTATCTTTTACTGGTAGTTGTTTGTTGAGTAAATATTTTTTAGTAGAGCGGAGAGAGCAATGCTACCTAATGTAGTACCTGAAGTAATTCCTAGGCTGATACCTGAGCTTGGTCATCTAGCCTTAATCATCGCGTTAGCTTTTGCGCTGTGTTTAAGTGTTATCCCTTTAATTGGTGTTCATAGCTCAAATAAAAGCTCATTAAAAAAGCTAATGAGCTACGCCAAGCCACTAACGTTTGGTATGTTTATTTTTACCAGTATTAGCCTTTTTATTCTGGCGTATAGCTTTGTTATTGATGACTTCTCCGTTAAATATATTGCTGGCCACTCTAATACTCACCTTCCTTATTATTTTAAAATTAGTGCTGTATGGGGTGGACACGAAGGTTCACTGTTACTCTGGGTTTTCTCCCTTACGGCCTGGACCGCCGCCGTTGCCAGGTTTTCCAGTGCAATTGAAGAAGAGTTTATTGCTCGCGTTTTAGCGGTAATGGGCATGATAGCGGTTGGTTTTATTGCTTTTACGGTGCTGACTTCAAACCCATTTGAACGCTTATGGCCCAATGCGCCATTAGAAGGGAGAGACTTAAACCCATTATTACAAGATATTGGTTTGATTATTCACCCACCATTACTTTATCTTGGTTATGTTGGCTTTGCCGTTGCCTTTGCTTTTGCTGTTGCAGCCCTAATGATGGGTAAAATGGATGCTGCTTGGGCACGTTGGTCACGCCCTTGGACTGTTGGCGCTTGGATGTTTTTAACATTAGGTATTGCCCTAGGAAGCTGGTGGGCGTATTACGAACTTGGCTGGGGCGGTTGGTGGTTTTGGGACCCTGTTGAAAATGCCTCATTTATGCCTTGGCTTGTTGGTACTGCTCTTATTCACTCATTGGCGGTTACCGAAAAGCGTGGCACATTTAGAAACTGGACCATATTATTGGCAATTTTTGCCTTTGGTTTAAGCTTACTTGGCACATTTTTAGTACGCTCTGGTGTGATTACCTCGGTTCACTCTTTTGCCGCTGATCCATCAAGAGGTGTTTTCATTTTAATGATTCTAGCTTTTGCAATGGGTGGGGCATTAACGCTATATGCCTTTAGAGCACGTACTGTTGCCAGCTTCTCTCGCTTTGCCTTTTATTCACGTGAAACTGCATTATTACTTTGTAATGTGATTTTAGTGATTGCCGCAGTAACGGTATTACTGGGTACGCTTTATCCTTTATTAGTTGACGCACTAGGTTATGGAAAAATCTCGGTAGGTCCTCCATATTTTAACGCGGTATTTGTGCCTATTATGAGCATGCTCTTTGTTATTATGGGTATTGGACCAATGATTCGCTGGAAAAAGGCGAAAAAAGGCGAACTGCGTAAGCATTTAGTTAAACCGTCAGTTTTTAGTATTGCCTTTGGCTTGTTGTTTCCTGTTGTTTATGCCGGTGAGTTTAATATTCTGGTTACTATGGGGATGACATTAGCAATGTGGGTTTTCTTAGTGGTAGTAAAAGAAGTACGCAACCAATTGAAAGCGTCAGGAAAATTATCTATTAGCCATTTAGGCATGGCAACAGCACACGCTGGTATTGCTATTACTATTGTTGGTGTAACGCTTGTTTCAAGCTATGAAAGTGAAACTAACGTAAAGCTAGGGCTTGATGAAAAGGTTACTATTTCAGGCTACCAAATTGAATTCAAAGGTATTAAGCAGGTTGAAGGGCCAAACTATAGTGCAGAGCAAGGTCAAATCAATGTTTATAAAAATGATGATTTTGTAGCGTTATTAAAACCTGAACGCCGATCTTATCGTGTTCAAACAATGGGAATGACTGAAGCGGCTATCGATCCTGGTTTATTCCGCGATGTTTATGTTGCTTTAGGTGATCCGATTGTTATTAATGGACAACATGACGGTTCTTGGGCTGTACGTGTACACTATAAACCCTTTGTACGCTGGATTTGGTTAGGTGCTATTTTCATGGCACTTGGTGGCGTGCTGTCTATGCTTGATAAACGCTATCGTCGCCGAAAAAGCAACACCGCTAAAGAGCCTGTTGTAGCCGACTTACTTACTCAACCTGTTTCAAATAATACCAAGGCTTAATGAATAATGAATAAACTCATTCGTTTTTTACCCCTTATATTAGTGATTGCATTGGGCGTGGTTTTATATCGAGGACTATCGTTAAACCCACAAGAAATGCCGTCAGCGCTGGTAGGTAATAGTATGCCAACCTTTAACTTATCGACATTAAATAATGCAAACAAACGGGTAACACAGGCCGACTTATTAGGTGATATTGTACTCATTAACGTATGGGCAACGTGGTGCCCAACTTGTAAGTATGAACACCCTTATTTGGTTGATGTGGCTAAAAACCCGAAAGTGAAGCTTTATGGTTTAAATTATAAAGACGATCGCGTAGCCGGACAGCAATGGCTTGTTGATTATGAAGACCCGTATATTTTCTCAATATTTGATGAAGAAGGTACGCTCGGTTTAGATCTTGGTGTTTATGGCGCACCTGAAACTTTTGTTATTGATCACCATGGTGTTATTCGTAAGCGTTTTGCTGGTGCTATTGATACACGCGTTTGGCGCTCCGAGTTTGAGCCGCTTATTGAACAGCTTATTGTTGAAAAGCAACAAGGGAAATAAACCATGCTATTTAAAAAAACACTCATTGTATTGTTAACCGTTGTGGTCTACTTCTGTGTAAGCTTTAGTAGCTCTTTATCAAATCAAGCCTATGCTAGTCCGATGGATACCTACGAGTTTCATGATGAAGTGACTAAAATACGCTTTCAAGCACTTACCAAAGAGTTACGCTGCCCTAAATGTCAAAATCAAAACTTAGCTGACTCTAACTCACCCATTGCTGCTGATTTACGTAATGAAGTGTATGAATTGTTGATGCAAGGTAAGGCCGATATTGAAATTGTTGACTTTATGGTGAAACGTTACGGGGAATTTGTTTTATATCGCCCTCGTGTTTCACAGTTAACTTATGTTCTATGGTTTGGACCCGCGGTATTAATATTGTTTGGCGCAATTGTTGTCACTGTTATTGTTAGAAGAAAGCCTGTGGCAGAGAAAGATATACAACTCAATGCTGAACAGCAAGACAAACTCAAACGCTTTCTTAAAAAATAACCCAGCACCTATTAAAATAAGTAGAAAATATTATGGAATTAGCTTTAATCCTTTTGGCACTATTCGCCTTATTGTTACTGGTGGTTTGGTTACCGTTTTTTAAGCAAACCAAACAAAAAAATACCGACAACGCTAATGTGCGTGATGAAACCAATGTACGTTTATATCATGAGCATAAAAAAGAAATCGAAAAAGACTTTCAAGACGGCGGTATTGATGATGAAAACTATCAATATCTACTAGCTGAGCTTGACAGTAGTTTGTTACAAGACATTGAAGCAAGCGAAACTAGTGCTGATATTGCCACCGGAAAAGAAAAAAACTTTTCGGTGATCTGGCCTATAGCATTGAGCGTGTTCATTCTTACCTTTACGGTTGGATTTTATTTAAAGCACGGTCACTTAGAGCAAATAACACAACCTGCGATTAATGATGCCCATCAAGGTATGAGCGCTGAGCAACTACAAGCACAACGCCAAAAAGAAACGGTCGCATATATTAAAAAATTACAGCAGCGTACCCAAGAAAATGCAGATGACGCTGAAGCTTGGTATAACTTAGGGCAAACCTTTGTCGTTGTTGGTGAGTTTGATGCGGCAATTAAATCATTTGAGCAAGTCATTCGTATTGAAGGGGAGCATGCTGATTTACTGGGAGCGATTGCTCAGGCACATTATTATAAAAATGATCAACAGATTAATGAAATAGTGCAGCATTATATTGATAAATCATTAGCTTTAGATGCTAATGACGCTTCAACCAATATATTACTTGGTATGCATAATTTCTTAGGTGAAAATTACCCGCAAGCAATTAGCCATTGGCAGCGTGTTATTGATGCTAATAAGCAAGGCGTTAATATTGCGGCATTAAAAGAAGCGGTAGCTGAGGCTAATAACCGTATGGGGCTATCAGGTAGCTCACAAGCTGATAGTGGCGATAAAAGTAATGATAGCGCAAGCTCAAAGCTTGATTCAGCAAACGGACCACAATTGAATGTATCGGTGAGTTTATCTGAAAATATTTCAGCTAAGCTTGCCCAGGGTGAAGATCGCGTAGTATTTGTTTATGCGATACCAACTACGGGTCAGCGTATGCCATTAGCGGCAGTTAAAATTAAGTTAAGTGACTTGCCAACGGTTATCGTGCTTAATAACTCGCAAGCAATGAGCAGCGCGAATACCTTAGGCAGTGTTGAGCAAGTAAATTTATTTGCAATAGCATCTAAGTTAGGCGGCGTTGGCATAAAACCGGGCGATTATAAAGCAGAGAAAAAAGACGTTGCTGTTAATAGTACCGGCACTATTTCATTAGTGATAGATAGCTTGGTTGAGTAACGCTTTGAGTCTCTATTAAGTGCAGCTAAGCGGCTTATTGTAATACGCTGTATATTGCGCATAACGACAACGTGAGTAAATTGATCTACCGGGGGGTAATGCCCATCAAGATCTAATTTATTCACGTTTTTTTATTCTATAAGAAAAAATTATTATGGGACCCGCGCAGAGCACTACTATTACATTGCGAGGTTAACTAACCTAGGAGTGAGGTAATACACTCATCTATAACTAACCAGCTAGATCCAATGCCAAAGAGTAATCAAGCTATACTCTTCTCGTTAAATAAAGTTTTAACTTCATTTATACCTTGTACTATTTTTACTTGTCATTTTTAGATACTTAACTATACTGTTTTTATATACAGTTACTGGGTACGTAAAATGACAAGTCAGCGTAAAATTATTCATATTGACATGGATTGCTTTTATGCCGCTGTTGAAATGCGGGATTTCCCTGAATATAGAAATATCCCTTTAGCTGTTGGTGGAGATGGACCACGTAGTGTTTTATCTACGTGTAATTATTTAGCAAGACAATACGGTGTTCGTTCAGCATTACCTGCAAGTAAAGCAAAGCAGCTTTGCCCTGAACTTGTTATTGTTCACGGGCGTATGAAAGTTTATCAAGAAGTCTCCTCTAAAATCAGAGAGATATTTGCTCGCTACACTTCATTAATTGAGCCGCTGTCGCTAGACGAAGCTTACCTTGATGTAACACACTGCAAGCACTTTAATGGCTCAGCGACACTTATTGCTAATGATATTCGCCTTGCTATTTTTACTGAATTACAGCTAACGGCATCTGCCGGTATTGCTCCTATTAAGTTTCTCGCTAAAATAGCCTCTGATTTAAATAAGCCAAACGGTCAGTATGTTATTACGCCTGCTCAAGTTGATGGCTTTATCGATAATATGCCCCTCAAAAAAATTCCAGGTGTTGGTAAAGTGAGCGCAGAAAAACTAAAGTTAAGTGGTTTAACTTTAGGGCGTGATGTAAAAGCGTTAGATGAAGCAAGCCTTATTCAAAAATTTGGTAAATTAGGGCACTCACTCTGGCACAAGTGTCATGGTCGAGATAATCGTGCAGTAGAAACCACTAGGGTAAGAAAGTCCGTTGGCGTTGAAAGAACTTTTGCGGATGATATTCATGATGTTGAAACGCTAAATCATTACATGAACGATAAATTAATTCCTGAGCTTAAGCTTAGAGCAGAGAAGTATTTATTAACAAGAAATATTAGTAAACTGGGAGTTAAGGTTAAGTTTAAAGATTTTCACCAAACGACGAAAGAATTTAAGTTTCACCAATTTGATGAATTAGTTTTTAAAACTTTACTGGAAGAAGGGCTGGCAAGAGGTCAGGGCAAAGCGGTACGTTTGTTAGGCGTTCATATTGGCTTAGGGGATAGTATTCAACAAGAGCAGCAGCAAATAGAGTTTGAGTTGTTATAGTTTAATCACACAAAAACAATAAGCTGTAGTCGCTCAGCCATTCACTATGTAAATGACTGATTAACGCTACCTAATAATAACCCCAAGTCATTTATGAGGCTGTTTCTGCGACTTTAGGGTCGCTAGGTAACATGCCCTTGAGTAATAAGCCGAAAATATCAGCCCCCGTAATAATACGCTTTGTTTCACCCCAAATTAATAGCACGTCATGTTCAATAACCCCATCAAAGTTTTTATCAATAGAGGTGTTACTTTTCATCAATAACATTGCTTCATTTAATGGTGTCGTTTCGTCAGTGATAACTACCGGGCGATGACAATAATGATATGGATCGAAGCTTTCTTGTTGGTACAATGCAGCACGAGAAAAACCGTCAGCATCTAATACTAACAGCGGCTCACCTTCTTCATTGGTTAAAATCACCCAACTGTGGTTGGTATTATTCACTAGCTTTAAAAAAGCATCGTCAGGGCTCTGTGTAATTTCAGGAATAATAGGTAAATCTAATTTAGTGGGTAGGGCGATAATTGATTTAGGATCAATTACTTCTCCCTCTTGTGTTACATGTATTTCATCTAACGCAAAAAAGTTTAATGCGCCTATACCTTCAACATGGTTTAAGTCAGCTTCTTCTGCGGTGATATGTTGCTTAATAATATTACGTAGCTCACTTTCTTCTAAATAAGTAATACCTTCTTTACCTAACCAGCCATCTAATATAAGCGCGGTTGGTCGTGCAACAGGATAAAATAAAAACTGATAGAAACGAATAACTGGTGCCAGCATATTTCCCATTTTTAAGGCGTTTCGTGAAAAGTAAGCTTGAGGGGTAATTTCACCAATAATCGTGATAGCAATGGTTGAAAATAAAAAGGCGCTAATACCAGTAAGTACCGAGTCAGATAACATAGTGAGCAATACGTTAATACCTACATTACCCCATAAAATGGTTGCCAGTAAAAAATTAGAATCATCTCTTAGCTGTAAAACCTTAATGGCTGCCTTGTTACCTTTTTTAGCTTCAACCTCTAAATGTAAGCGGCTGATTGAAAAAAAAGCGAGATTGAGCCCTGAGAATATTGCAGATTGCGTGATACAAAATGCGATGGCACACCATAAAATGATGTCTGTAGACATATATTTTCCTAAATGTATTTAATAGAACGTGTTTCAGGCATCAACTTAAGCTTAAATTACCCGAAATGAAAGTAAAATAAACTGCTATGCTAACTAATTAGTTGGTTTTTAATCAGTACACTTACCTAAAATGAAAAGGCTTTCAAAATGAAAATTGCTATTTTATCACGAAATAAAAAACTCTACTCTACTCGTAGACTCGTTGAAGCAGCTAGAGCAAGAGGGCATGAAGTTGATGTGATTGATACGCTACATTGCTACATGGATATTACCAGTAATAAGCCAACAGTAAGGTATCATGGTGAAGAGCTGCCCAAATACGATGCTGTTATTCCTCGCATTGGTGCTTCAGTTACTTTTTACGGTACAGCCGTTGTTAGGCAGTTTGAGATGATGGGCACCTTTATCGTGAATGAGTCAGTGGCTATTAGCCGTTCACGTGATAAGTTACGTTCAATGCAATTGTTATCGCGTAAAGGGGTTGGGTTACCACGCACAGGGTTTGCTAACAGACCTGACAACATTAAAGACCTAATTAAAAATGTGGGTGGCGCTCCTGTAGTAATTAAATTACTTGAAGGTACGCAAGGCATTGGTGTGGTGCTTGCTGAAACCGCTAAAGCGGCTGAAGCGATTGTTGAAGCATTTATGGGCTTAAGTGCGGATATTTTGGTGCAGGAGTTTATTAAAGAAGCTGGCGGTGCTGATATTCGGTGTTTAGTGGTCGGCGGTAAAGTGGTTGCGGCCATGAAGCGTCAAGGCGCTGAGGGTGAGTTTCGCTCTAACCTACATCGTGGTGGCAGTGCTGAACTTGTTAAGCTAACAAAAGAAGAACGAGCAACCGCAGTTATGTCGGCTAAAGTTATGGGCTTAGGTATGTGTGGTGTTGATATTTTACGTGCCGAGCGTGGCCCTGTAGTTATGGAAGTTAACTCCTCGCCTGGCCTAGAGGGGATTGAGAACGCAACTAACAAAGATGTTGCAGGTATGATCATTGAATATATTGAAAAGCATGCTAAAGAAGGTAATACCAAAACTAAAGGAAATGGTTAGTCTCTTATGTTTAATGCCGACTTAATGTCGACAAAAACGCTTAGTTGCCATGCAGCTAGGCGTTTTTTATTGGCGAGTCATGCGTCATATGAGCTAATCTGAGTTCAGGTTATCTGAGTTCAGGTTAAATATAATAAATCATAACAACATTGAATTTACTTGCAAAACCCTAGTTATTAGCGCATAAATCGACCTTATTATTTTAAGCTCTGTGTAATATGTAAGTATTTTTAACCTGGGCTGGCGTTTATTTATTATATTGGAGTGAAAACATGATCAGAACAATGTTGATTTCCCCATCATCTTCAGTAGAGATGGGCGGTGAAGAATTGTTAACTCAGTGGGAAAACAGCACTGATACATTGCTTTGGGTTGATCTTGATAACCTTGATCGCACTAAAGAAAAAGCACTATTAAATCAATTAGGCTGCCACCCATTAGCAATACAAGATGCGCAGCGTGATAGACACCCGCCTAAAGTTGAGCTATTTAGTGATTACATTTTTCTACTTTATCGCGGTTTTGTTGAAAATGATGACAGTTTGAAATTTGAGCATTTACAAGTCAGCATGTTTATCGGTCATCGTATTTTAATTACTAGTCACCCTAAAAGCTCAATTGCTATTAATAGTTTATTCAATAAAACCAGTGCAAAATACTTACAGCGTAGCCCTATGCACTTAGCGTTAAAAATATTTCATAGTAGCTGTGGTAATTACCTTAAGCAGTTATTCACATTTGAAGCTAACCTAGAAAAAATTGAAGATGAATTTCAATTAAGTGGTAACGACCAAATGATGCGAGAGATCACATCATATCGTTCTCAATTAGTTAAAATCAGAAGAACCTTTAATTACCACGTGACCATTGGTGATACGCTTAAAGTATACCTTGAAGATGAGGAAACTGCGTTAATCACCGCAGACGAAGTACATACCTTAACCGACTTAAGAGAGCGGTTAGATAGGTTATTGAGCCTTTCACAAATGTATTATGATATTTGTGGCGACTTAATTGATGGTTATATGTCTATCACTTCACACCAACTTAATGCCACTATGCGTGTACTCACAGTAATCACCGCGTTATTTGTCCCATTAACCTTTTTAGCAGGCATTTATGGGATGAACTTTGAGAATATACCAGAGCTAAAATTTGAAAATGGTTATTACATATTGCTCGGTGTTATGACGGTAACCTCGGTAGCTTTGATTGCGTTCTTTAAACGTAAGCGCTGGTTATGATACAGTGAAATAGGTGAGTGTTTCTTGAAGGAACATTGCTATATTCAACAACAATTATTATTAATTGCTCGCCAAGCGCTTTATAATGCCAACATGGTTATTTAGCTAAAAAGGGGGAGAGTTTGAAACAAACCGCACTCCATTGCGCTGTTGGCTTATTAGTACGGTGAGAGCACTCACAAGCAGAGCTAAACCAAAAACTATTAACACGCGAGTTTCTTCAAGCAGATATTGATAAAGCTACTGAGAGACTACTAGAAAAAAACTACCTTAGTGATGAGCGTTTTGCACTAAGTCGGTATCACTATCGTGTTAATCGAGGTTACAGTTGGTATTACATTGCTAATGAATTAAAACAAAAGGGCGTTTGCACAACAATCATACAAAATTTGCGTGAAAGTTGTGAAATTGATTGGTATCTTCAAGCCGAGCTTGCGTATAATAAACGCTTTGCTATGAAAGATGCTGTTGATGAGCACATAGATGACAGCCTAGATAAAAAAACTAAGCATAAGCTTATGGAAAAAGACAAAGCCAAAAAAATTCGTTTTTTGCAATACCGTGGTTTTTCAACCGATGAAATAATTGCGGTAACAGAATGATAATTAAATAAATCGATTTGTAGAGTATCTCATGATTAAAAGCACCGCCGAAGTCCGTCAGGCATTTTTAGATTTCTTTGCCACCAAACAACACCAAATAGTTAAAAGCAACTCATTAATACCTGGCAACGATGCCACGCTATTATTTACTAATGCTGGTATGGTGCCATTTAAAGATGTTTTTTTAGGTGCTGAAAAACGCAGTTATACCCGAGCAACGTCAGCACAGCGCTGTGTACGTGCTGGTGGTAAGCATAACGATTTAGAAAACGTTGGCTATACTGCACGCCACCACACTTTTTTTGAAATGTTAGGTAACTTCAGTTTTGGCGATTACTTCAAAAATGATGCGATCAGCTATGCTTGGGAGTTTTTAACAACCGTATTAGGGCTTCCAAAAGAGAAACTTCTGGTAACCGTTTATGAAACGGATGAAGAAGCATATGCTTATTGGAAAGATATCATTGGCATACCAGCAGAAAAAATTATCCGCATTGGTGATAAGTCGGCGGGTAAAAAATACGAGTCAGATAACTTCTGGTCAATGGGCGATACTGGCCCTTGTGGCCCTTGCTCTGAAATATTTTATGATCACGGTGAAGATATTTTTGGTGGTCCTCCTGGATCGCCTGATGAAGACGGTGATCGTTTTATTGAAATTTGGAATATTGTTTTCATGCAGTTCAACCGCCAGGTTGATGGCACAATGGAACCATTACCTAACCCGTCTATTGATACAGGTATGGGGTTAGAGCGTATTTCAGCGATTATGCAAAATGTGCATAGCAACTATGAAATTGATATTTTCCAAGCGTTAATTAAAGATACTGCGAGCTTACTTAGCTGTAATGACCTAGACCATAAATCATTACGTGTTATTAGTGATCATATCCGTTCATGTAGTTTTTTAATTGTTGATGGCGTTATCCCGTCAAATGAAGGACGCGGTTATGTATTACGTCGTATTATTCGTCGTGCTATTCGTCATGGTCATAAACTAGAGGCGAAAGGGCACTTCTTCCATAAATTAGTGTCTTCACTGATTGCCCAAATGGGTGATGCGTACCCTGAGCTAGTTCAGCAACAAGCGACTATTGAAAAGTTATTACGTATTGAAGAAGAGCAGTTTGGACGTACGCTTGATCGCGGTATGGTGCTACTTGAAGATATTCTAACTAATTTACAGGGTGACACTATACAAGGTGATGACGTCTTTAAATTATATGATACTTATGGATTTCCAGCTGATTTAACCGCTGATATTGCTCGTGAGCGACAATTAAATATTGATCATAATGGCTTTGATATTGCTATGGGACAACAGCGCGAACGTGCCCAACAAGCAAGTCAATTTGGTACAGACTATAACCTGCAACTTAAGTCTGATCAGAAAACAGAATTTAAAGGCTATGACAATAACTCTGCTTCAGCGACTATTGTTGAACTTTTCAATAACACCGATCAAGAAGCGGTTAGCGAGTTAAAAGCAGGTGAGCAAGGGATTGTTATTCTTGACCATACGCCATTTTATGCTGAATCGGGTGGTCAAGCAGGCGACAGTGGCTTCCTACACCTTGATGGCGGTTACTTTGAAGTTAAAGATACCACTAAGTTAGGTAATGCATATGCGCACAGAGGTATTGCGCATACTGATATGGGCTTGAATCGTCGTGTTAAAGCTGAGATTGATGTAGAACGCCGTGCGGCAATTGTTAAAAACCATACCGCAACACATTTATTACACGCGGCTTTACGTAAAGTTTTAGGTGAACATGTTGGGCAAAAAGGCTCGTTATGTGATAGTGAGAAATTACGTTTTGACTTCTCTCATTTTGAAGCGGTAACTGCCGATGAATTAAAAGCGGTTGAGCAACTTGTTAACGATGAAATACGTCGAAACCACTTAAAACAAACTGAATCAATGTATATTGAAGAAGCTAAAGAAAAGGGGGCGATGGCCTTATTTGGTGAAAAGTACGATGATGAAGTACGCGTAGTGACTTTAGGTGACTTTTCTATTGAGCTTTGTGGTGGTGTTCATGTTGAGCGCACCGGTGACATCGGTTTACTGAAAATAGTTTCTGAGTCGGGTATTGCAGCAGGTGTTCGCCGTATTGAAGCGGTAACGGCTATTGAAGCTCTAAACTTTGTTGATAAGCAAGCAGAGTCACTATCGAACATTGCCAGCCTAGTAAAGAGTGATGTTGCAGGTGCTTCAGGGAAAGTAGAGCAGCTAATTAGTCGCTCTAAACAACTTGAGAAAGAAATCGCACAGTTAAAGCAAGAATTAGCAGCACAAGCAGGCTCTGACCTAGTAAATAACGCGATTAATATTCATGGTGTTAATGTACTGATTGCTGACTTAAATGGCGTAGAGAGCAAAGCACTACGTGGCATGGTAGATGAACTTAAAAATAAAATGCAGTCAGGCATAATCATGCTTGCTACGGCTAATGAGGGTAAAGTTGGCTTAATTGCTGGTGTTACTAAAGATTTAGTCGGTAAGGTTAAAGCCGGCGAATTAGTGAATATGGTTGCCTTACAAGTCGGCGGTAAAGGGGGCGGTCGCCCTGATATGGCACAAGCTGGCGGTAGTCAACCTGAAAACATCACTGCAGCTCTAGCGAGTGTTGAAGCTTGGTTATCAGATAAGCTTGCCTAAAAATATTATGTTGATAAAAGGCTTTTATTAATGTCTTGATTGTAAAAAAGAAGCTTCGGCTTCTTTTTTTGGTTATAACGTTATAAAAAAGTTAATAGCCTATTTAAATTCTGTACATTTTTTGTTCTGTACAAAAAAATACAATAAATAGACAAGAAATGACACAATCTTCGGCTAAATCACGGTATAAAACTATTCAAGAGTAGAGAAAAGTTGCTAAAATAACATTTCATTTATGAAACTACTAAATACAACAAGTAGTTCACGATGAAATTCAATTAAAAACGCTATCGGATATAGTTTTTTAATTGAATAGTGACTTTTGGGACTATTTTTACTATTACTTATAGTGAAGGACTAAAAGTAAACTAATTCTAATATATTACTAGCTTATATATATTTATTTAGTGATTCTCATTTCAATGAAAAGGAAGAAGCAATGCTTATACTAACAAGACGTGTCGGTGAAACTTTAATGATCGGTGATGAAGTTACCGTAACCGTATTAGGTGTTAAAGGTAACCAAGTAAGAATTGGCGTAAATGCCCCAAAAGAAATCTCAGTTCATCGTGAAGAAATTTATATGCGTATACAAGCTGAGAAAGGTGATAGCGAAGTTTCTGGTAATACAGCTTAAGAGCAATTGCTTTGATTGTTTTGGTCGAAATAATGTGACCTTAGCAGGTATAAAAAAACACCACACTTGTTGGTGTTTTTTTATACCTGAAATAGAGTTATTGTCTAAAAAATAACGTTGTTGATTGAATTGTCAACAAACAGCGAGAAAACAGCAAATTTATCTAAAAAATGTTTGACTTATTTTTAAGATCCATTATTATTCGCACCCATTGGAGAGGTGGCCGAGTGGCCGAAGGCGCTCCCCTGCTAAGGGAGTATCTGGTTTATCCCGGATCGAGGGTTCGAATCCCTCCCTCTCCGCCATTATTTTTATTTATTAATAATAATGGCTGCAAGTGAAAATTTGCTATCTTTAGACTAAGATATAAAACATAGTTAATGTGAGGACGCGTAGCTCAGCTGGATAGAGTACCTGGCTACGAACCAGGCGGTCGCAGGTTCGACTCCTGCCGCGTCCGCCACTTTACTTTAAGTGGTTAAATAATAAAGTGTAGCTAATGTTTAGGCTAGATAAAGAAATATTCATACCGCGAACATGTAGCTCAGCTAGATAGTTTACTCTGTTTAATTGGCTACGAACCTTGAATTAGGGAGTTCGTTATCTTTATTCTAAGATATAAAACATAGTTTACCGCGGACGCGTAGCTCAGCTGGATAGAGTACCTGGCTACGAACCAGGCGGTCGCAGGTTCGACTCCTGCCGCGTCCGCCACATCTCTTTGAGAATAAGTAAACCTAGTTTCGGCTAGGTTTTTTTATGTGAAAAAATCACTTCGTTTTCGGTGATTAAGTAGCCTCATAGTAAGAGTTATCTTCAAACTAAGATATAAAACATAGTTTACCGCGGACGCGTAGCTCAGCTGGATAGAGTACCTGGCTACGAACCAGGCGGTCGCAGGTTCGACTCCTGCCGCGTCCGCCACATCTCGTTAGAGAATTTACTATTTAGGTAGTAAAGTGAAAATACTTAATAAGTATATTCATCATTGTTCAACCCGTAGTGATTAATCAGTATTGATTATTTATTACAACCTCAGGAGAGGTGGCCGAGTGGCCGAAGGCGCTCCCCTGCTAAGGGAGTATCTGGTTTATCCCGGATCGAGGGTTCGAATCCCTCCCTCTCCGCCATTCCCTTATGCTTATAATAAGTGTAGGTAAATGGCAGCGAAGCTCATTTTCTGGTATTCGTTATCTTTATTCTAAGATATAAAACATAGTTTACCGCGAACATGTAGCTCAGCTGGATAGTTTACTCTGTTTAATTGGCTACGAACCTTGAATGGGAAGTTCGTTATCTTTATTCTAAGATATAAAACATAGTTTACCGCGAACATGTAGCTCAGCTGGATAGTTTACTCTGTTTAATTGGCTACGAACCTTGAATGGGGAAGTTCGTTATCTTTATTCTAAGATATAAAACATAGTTTACCGCGGACGCGTAGCTCAGCTGGATAGAGTACCTGGCTACGAACCAGGCGGTCGCAGGTTCGACTCCTGCCGCGTCCGCCACATCTCTTAGAGAGTAAGATAACCTAGCTTCGGCTAGGTTTTTTTATACCTGAAATTCATGTCTTATTGATTTCCTCATGTTATTGCCAAAAAAGTGCTTAATTATTAGCAGGCACAATACCCTTACTATCCATTTTGTATAAAGGGTTTTAGTATCATCGGCTAAAATTTTTTACTTGTCTTGATATTTGTTTAAAACAACATAGAAACCTTATGGTTTTAATAACTAACCCGAGCTCGGCTTAACAAATGTTTCTCTAGCAGCTATTTCTCCTAACTTCTTCGTTAAATTTACTTGCAATAGGCC
>NZ_JAHKPW010000070.1:229252-260797 GCF_018860755.1 Colwellia sp. D2M02
GACGCGAAATTTGCCTTGATTTTCTGTCTACTGCTATAAAAATAAAGTTAATGAAACTTTCAAATATCTATCATTTTCTAGCTAATTTTTAATCACCAATGCACTGATTACTACGAGTTTCGTAGAAACAACAAGCAAGATTTATTGAACAACTGAATAGGTAAATACTAGGGGTATATTGTATACCAAATTGTATTATTGTCTTTTTGCTCTCTAATTCAGTGGATGCATGATTGTATACAATTTACATTTTTTAGGTTTTTATGTGAATATTTATTGAAAACAAGTGAATATTTACGTTTTTACGACTTGACGAAAAACTATTTTTATGAAACTTGAACAAACTGTTTGCTTTTTAGCTATTGGAGTGATTATTCTAATTGCAATAAATTTGAACGAGAAAGAAAATGAATAACATGCAACAAGAGTTTTTAGAAGCGGGCACCCTAATGTTAGTTGGTATGGTCGTTGTTTTTGCTTTTTTAGGCCTATTAATTTTATTTGTTAATTTAGTGTTAGCTAAATTAGCTGTTCGCTTTCCCGATCCTGTTGCACCAAGTCGGGCTCCTTCAAATAAAAAAAATAATAAGAAAGCAGACGATGGTACCGCTTCTCCGGCGATTGTCGCTGCAATTAGCGGAGCTGTTAATCGATACCGAGCACAACACGGTCAATCAAGCGCTTCCGCGGATAACTCTTTACCTCAAAATAAGAATTAAGGGCATAACATGAGCAAGTCATTAGGTATTACCGAAGTCGTCTTAAGAGATGGACATCAGTCAATTTTAGCTACAAGGCTTCGTTTAGAAGATATGCTACCTATCGCAGCTACTTTAGACGAAGTAGGCTACTGGTCAGTTGAAACATGGGGCGGTGCAACATTCGACTCATGTATTCGTTACTTAGGTGAAGATCCTTGGCATAGAATTCGCGAATTAAAAAAAGCGATGCCAAATACTAAGCAACAAATGTTGTTCCGCGGTCAAAACATCCTAGGTTATCGTCATTATGCTGATGATGTTGTAGAAAAGTTTGTTGAACGTGCACATGTTAACGGTGTCGATGTTTTTAGAATCTTTGATGCCATGAATGATGTCAGAAACCTTCAAACATCAATCAAGGCCGCTGTAAAAGTAGGTGCGCATGCTCAAGGTACGTTAAGTTATACCGAAAGCCCTGTTCATACGCTTGAAGGCTGGCTTACAATGGCAAAACAGCTGGAAGATATGGGCGCGCATTCGTTATGTATTAAAGATATGTCGGGTTTGTTGAAACCTTATGATGCACAAGAACTTATTTCACGTCTTAAAGATACGGTCGCTTTACCTATTGCATTGCATTGTCACGCTACTACTGGTTTAAGTGTTGCCACGCAAATGAAAGCAATTGACAGCAATGTGGACGTTATTGATACCTCTATTTCGTCAATGAGTATGACTTACGGGCATTCACCTACAGAAACTATTGCTTCTATTGTTGAAGGTACGCCACGTGCTACCGGTTTGAATATTGAAAAAATGGCTGAGGTTGCTGCGTACTTCCGTGATGTTAGAGAAAAATATGCTGAGTTTGAAGGCAGTTTAAAGGGTGTTGATGCACGTATTTTAACTGCACAAGTACCAGGTGGCATGTTAACTAACATGGAAAACCAGCTGAAAGAGCAGGGTGCAGCTGATAAATTTGATGAAGTATTAACTGAAATTCCTCGTGTACGTAAAGATTTAGGCTACATTCCTTTAGTAACACCTACTTCGCAAATTGTTGGTACACAGGCTGTATTGAATGTATTAACAGGTGAGCGTTATAAATCAATTACTAAAGAAACTACTGGAGTGTTAAAGGGCGAATATGGTGCAACTGCTGCGCCAGTGAATGCTGAGCTGCAAGCACGTGTTTTAGATGGTGTGGAGCCAATTACCTGTCGTCCAGCTGATTTATTAACACCTGAAGTCGATAAACTATCTGATGAGCTGCAATCACTTGCCAAAGAGAAGAATATTACCTTGGCTGAGGAAGTGATTGATGATGTGCTTACCTATGCACTATTCCCTCAAATTGGCTTGAAGTTTTTAGAAAATCGCAATAATCCTGCGGCATTTGAGCCTATTCCAACAAAAGCGGCACCAGCGGGCAGCTCTGTTAAAGCGGCAACACAGTCTACAACGAATACTTCGACTGAAAACTATGCGGTGAGCGTTGACGGTAAAGTTTATGATGTTGTTGTTGCACCAGGCGGCTCAATTGAGTCTGTAACTCAACCAGCAGGTGATGATGCTATTAAACAATCGGCATCTATTTCAGCGGAAGAAACGTTAAATGCGCCATTAGCGGGTAATATATTTAAAGTGCTGGTAAATGAAGGTGACTCAGTCACAGCAGGTGATGTTGTTATTATTATGGAAGCCATGAAAATGGAAACAGAGATCCGTGCAGTAAACTCAGGCACAATCACTAGCCTTCATACTAGAGAAGGCGACTCAGTTTCTGTTGGCGATGCCTTGCTTAGCTTTTCGTAGGGGTTATCATGGAATCTTTATCTAAATTATGGCTATCAACAGGCTTAGCTAACTTTGAGCTTGGCCAAGTCATTATGATGTTAGTTGGCTGTGGTTTACTCTATCTTGCTATTGCACGTAGTTTTGAACCATTGTTATTATTGCCAATGGGTTTTGGAGCAATTCTAACTAATATACCCGTAGCAGGGTTGTCAGAAGTTGGCGGCTTACTGCACTATATTTATTATGCAGGTATTGATACTGGCATTTTCCCTTTGCTTATTTTTATGGGTGTAGGGGCAATGACTGATTTTGGAGCGCTGATTGCTAACCCTAAAATGTTACTGCTTGGGGCGGCAGCGCAATTTGGTATATTTGCCACGTTATTTGGTGCTATTGCGTTAAACTTTATTCCTGGGATTGAGTTTACATTAAAAGATGCCTCTGCCATTGCTATTATTGGTGGTGCAGATGGTCCTACCGCGATTTTCTTAGCCTCTAAGTTGGCACCTGAACTTCTTGGTGCAATAGCGGTAGCTGCTTATTCTTATATGGCTCTAGTACCTATCATTCAACCACCGATAATGCGTGCATTAACAACGGTAGAAGAACGAAAAATTGAAATGGCGCAATTACGCCATGTTACTAAAGTGGAAAAGGTTATTTTCCCTTTAGGTTTAGTGCTTATGGCTATTTTGTTTTTACCCGCAGCAGCGCCGCTCGTAGGGATGTTTTGTTTAGGTAACTTAATGAAAGAGTCTGGTGTGGTTGATCGTTTAAGCTCTACAGCACAAAATGAATTAATTAATATTGTAACGATATTTTTAGGTTTAGGTGTAGGTTCAAAGTTAAGTGCTGATGCATTTTTAAATGTTGAAACACTTGGAATTCTTGCGTTAGGTGCTGTTGCATTCTCAATTGGTACAGCGTCAGGTGTATTGATGGCCAAAGGCATGAATAAGTTTAGTAAAGCACCTATTAACCCATTAATTGGTGCTGCGGGTGTGTCAGCTGTACCTATGGCAGCGCGTGTTTCTAATAAAATAGGCTTGGAAGCTAATCCTCATAATTTCTTGTTAATGCATGCAATGGGTCCAAATGTCGCTGGTGTAATTGGCTCAGCAGTAGCCGCTGGTATTTTATTAGCCTTAGTTGGTTAAGTTAGCCGTTAGCTTGATATGAAAAATAGTTTATATTGATTCAATATTGGGTTAGTTAAACAAAATGAACACATTAAAAATGGTGGGCTTTGCTCACCATTTTTTATTTTTAGTGTAAAAATTAAGATAAACAACATAAAATAGGCGTTCTGTTTATCTCTGCGAGCTTTATGATGAAACCACTATTTACTACACTTACTTTTCTCACCGCCTTAGTGCTATTAAGTGCTTGTTCAACTTCAACAACGGGTCGTAAACAAGTTATGCTTTTTTCCGACAATGAATTGAACCAAATGGGGGCTGCTTCATTTGAAGATATGAAAAAAAATACGCCAATTAGTCGTGATAAAAACGTTAATGCCTTTGTGCAGTGTGTTGCTGATGCTATTACGGCTAATGTACCTAAATCTGCTCATAATGGTGCATGGGAAGTGGTCGTTTTTGATTCAAAGCAAGTGAATGCGTTCGCATTACCAGGCGGTAAAATTGGTGTTTATACTGGCATCCTCAATGTCACAGAAGATCAGCACCAGCTCGCGGCTATTATGGGGCATGAAGTAGGCCATGTCATTGAACATCACTCTAATGAACGTTTATCTGCGGGTAAGTTATCTAATATCGGTATGGCTGTTACTACTATTGCTGTTGGCGCTAGTGATTTAGAAAATAAAGGTTTATGGATGGCTGGGTTAGGTGTTGGGGTACAATATGGTCTTATCATGCCTTATAGCCGTTCACATGAAAGTGAGGCTGATATTGTTGGGCAAGACTTAATGGCACGTTCCGGCTTTAACCCGCAAGCGAGTATCAAACTTTGGCAAAATATGGATAAGTTAAGTAATGGCGCTGCGCCAGCAGAGTTTATGTCAACTCACCCATCAAACCAAACGCGTATTAAGCAATTAAGCCAACACTTACCAACGGCAATGACTTATTATAAAGCGAATAGTAACCCGAGTTGTCAAAAGCCTGCGGTAATACCAACACCGAGTACGTAGGATGTTATTGTATATTTTGTATCGTCAGTAACCAAAAAGCCTAACAAGTTGTTAGGCTTTTTGGTTTTTATGTGTGTTGTGTCTGTGTGTTAACTTAAGGAAATATTGTTAAGGGTGAAGTTTGTAGTTATTCCAGCCACTCTCGGTTTTGTCAAAACAAATACGATCATGTAATCGACTAGCGCGTCCTTGCCAAAACTCTATATGGTGAGGTTTAATGCGCCAGCCTCCCCAAAAGTCAGGATGGGGGACTTCGCCTGTTTGAAATTTTTCTTGAAAGTGAGCCATTCTCTCTTTTAATTCATCGTTTGATTTTAGTTGCTGACTTTGTTTAGAAGCCCAAGCACCGATTTGGCTACCACGATCTCTACTATGAAAGTAATCAGCTGATTGCTGTGGAGATACTTTTTCAACAGTCCCTTCAATACGTACTTGGCGTTGCAATACATTCCAATGAAAGAGTAAGGCGACTTTTCCATTTTCAACTAACTCTTGGCTTTTACGGCTGCCGTAATTTGTGTAGAAAATAAAGCCTTCTTCGTCGAAGTCTTTAAGTAACACCATACGTGAGCTAGGTTGTCCGCTGCTATCACAAGTACTAACAGACATCGCTTCAGGAAGAAGGATCCCAGACTGACTTGCTTCTTCAAACCATTGTTTAAATAGTGCGTGGGGTGTAGCGTTTGGAGGTACTTCAGCTAAAGGCAAAGCAACACCTTGGCCGAAGGTAAATAAACAACGAAGTTTTTCTAATAAAGTCATAGTATTAAATATTAGGGCGTAAAGTCATTCTATTTTATGCCTTAACATTTGGAATGCAATACTCTATAGCGTTTAACCGCCCATTTTATTGAGCAGTTAAACGAGAATTAGTATAAAGAATAGGTTTTTAACTAGACCGACTGTTCAGTGTTGAACTTTTCGAGGTTTAGCCTAGTTTAGGGTTGGGTGTCATAAGGGGGAAATAATTAAGTAGTGTTTACCAGTCCTCACTATCATCAAGCAATTCTTTTAGACGTTTTTTTTCCATTAATTCGTCAATACGCTTACGCGCTAATAAGTTTTTTTGTGCTTGTTCTTGAGCTTTTTTGTTGGCTAATGTGTCAGCGTCATCCTTATCTGAAGCATTATCATCATCGTCTAAATCATCCGGATCAATATCATCAATAAAGTCATTGTTTATATCATTTACCATCGTATTTACCTGTAAAAAAAATCTGGCTAATAATATCTATAAAATAGGTAACAAGCATGACATTTTCAATAGTTTTATAAATTTAATTGTAAAAAAATAGAAAAAAAGTACCGTTTTTTTTGTGTTTGAATAAAAGTTAGGCTGTCTCGCTTTTATAACATTTACAAGTGAATAAAAGCTATGCAGTAAACATTATATGATTGGTTTTATGCGATTTAAATTTGGCTAGAACGCCAGTGTTTGAGTGTTTAATGGAGTGTTTAATGATATTGGCTTAGCTTAACGGTCTTGTTAGACTGTAGCCAACCTATAGTTGCCATGCCCTATTTTGTGATCAGGCCTTACCGATATTATGCTAAATGAAACCTTTACCGCATGGTTTAATGCGTTAGTTACTGATGCTACCTTGAAAAGAGAGCGCCGTCTTGTGGTGTTATCAGGGGATGAGCTTTGGGCTAAATCATTACTGGATAACCTACCTTTTTTTCAGCGACCTCTTTCTTTGCAAAAATCTTGTTTAATTTATGGCGATAGCACAATTTTTAAGGCGAATGTTCAGGCCAAACGTTATCAAGCTAAACTTGGTAGTGAGAGTGAGCTTATTATTTTTGCGGATAGCCACTTTACCATTGACGCGTTAGCGGCATTGTCAGGTAGTTTAAAAGCAGGTGGTGTTTTATTTATTATTACACCAATGCTACAAGAGCAGCTTAAATTAAGCCCTTTTTTGCAGCGTTTTTTCTCTTTGGTTAATAACAGTCATTTTATTATTAGTCAGGATGATGTTTGTTTTCCCGATATATTAACTATGCCAGCTACAGCGAATGACTATCGAAAAGAAGAAACTCAATCTCTAAATGATATGAGCTCCCCCTATGCGACTGCTGAGCAAAAGCTAGCGGTTATCGCCATTAAAAAAGTGCTTACGGGGCACCGAAAACGTCCGCTAGTGTTAACCGCAGATCGCGGCCGTGGTAAATCATCCGCCTTGGCTATCGCTTGTGCAGAACTGTTGCTGAATAATAACGTAGCGAATAATAAAGCTCAGCCACTAAGTATTATTATTAGTGCGCCAAGTTTAGCATCGGTTTCAGTATTTTTTGAGCAACTAAATAAAAGCTTGCCCAATGCAAAAGCCTTTAAACAAAAAATAACACATGAACAGGGAAGTATTGAGTTTATCGCGATAGATCAATTACTCGTAAAGCAGCTCACCGCAAGTTTAGTGTTAGTTGATGAAGCCGCAGCATTTCCAGTGTACTTACTGGAGCAACTAGTTAGGCGTTATCACCGTATGGTTTTTGCTAGTACCGTTCATGGTTATGAAGGTGCGGGGCGAGGTTTTACCTTAAAGTTTCAAAAAATTCTCACGGAGCTTTGTCCTAATTGGCGTACATTGCATATTAACGAACCCATTCGCTGGCAGCAAAACGACCCATTAGAGCAGCTTATTTTTAACGGCTGTTTACTCAATAGTGAATTACCGCTGCTTGATAATACTAAACCTGCCATTTTAAAAGCATCGTTAATGGTAGAGAGGGTGAGTGTTGCCGAGCTATTAGCGAATGAGCGGCTATTAGCCGATGCTTTTTCAATATTAGTGACTGCTCATTATCAAACTAAACCCAGTGATCTTAAGTTATTACTGGATAATAAAAATGTGCAACTACAGTGCTTATTTAGAAAAGGCAATCAAGAAAAGCAATTGCTGGGCGTCGCTTTGTTAATACAAGAAGGCTGGTGGGATAGTGCAGAGGATATTAATGCTGCAGATATTTCTGCTGTTGCAGCGTCACAAAAGCGCTTAAGTAATCACTTTATCCCGCAGTCGTTATTTGTACATTGCGGTATTGAAAATGCTTTTAGTTATCGATATTTACGAATTATGCGTATTGCAATACACCCAAGTATGCAACAACAAGGGCTAGGCTCTTTTTTTATTGAACAAATTAATCATCATGCTAGCTTACAATCGGTTGATTTTACGGGCGCTAGTTTTGGCGCTAATGTTGAGTTACTTTCTTATTGGTTTAAAACAGGTTTTACTACCGCGCGTTTAGGCTTTACGCAAGATAAAGCAAGCGGTGAGCATTCAGCATTACTACTAAAAGGTATGTCACCCAAAGCGATTACTCAACTAAGGGCACTTAGTAATAGTTTTTATCGTAGTTTTGACTATTTACTGTTAGATGAATATAAAGGTTTACCAACCGCACTGGTAGCGCAATTACTATCACAAAAAGCGCTTGCTCAATTACCTCCTCTTGAGAAAAGTGATTTAAATAATGTTAACGCTTTTGCCACAGGGCAGCGTGTTTATAGCAGTTGTGTATTTAGCTTATACCTTTGGTTTAAACATGAATTAATTAATCAGCGTGAATTATTAACTCATGTTGCCAATCAAAAAATGTTATTGGTGTTAACGAGTCGTTTAATACAAAAGCATAGTGAAGCTGATGTGTGCCTGCACTATGATTTTACAGGTAAAAAAATGCTTAATAATACAATTAAAACCTATGTTACTCAGCTACTTTCTGCCACAAAGGTTGATAGCTAAAGCGTTAAATTGAACGTATTGGGCGTTACGTTTATTTTATAAACTCAACCCAGGCGATTTTCTTATGGCATACCAACGCCAATAGCGCTGCATAGCGAGGTAATCACAGCGTTTATCTCCACAAAAACAAATATCATCGTGATTAAGTAGTGTACTTAAATAAAAGCTAATGGTTTGTGCTAAACCATTACTTGGGTGGCTTTTGTAAGTGGCAATCAGTACAGTTAACCAAGTTTCTATGCGTAAAAACTCTTTCGATGGCGTTGTTTTCATGTGTATTTCCTTGTGAAGTTTATCTGTTATTACCTACTAACTACTTTTTAGTCATGGTTTGTTGTTACAGATTCAAGTAATGCATGCCACAGTACTGCTTTTGCACTAGAGTTTAACGACTTACAGTCACCACAATGCAGTAAGCCTGAATTAAGTAAATTAGCCAAAACATTGCTTGAAAGCTCTACTTGAGATTTGCCCTTATTGTCGGCATTGACTACTGGTTCAAATCGCGTTGTCATCATAATTATCACCTCTGCTATTCGTTTGCATCGTGCACTCAACGTTAATGAAGCCCGTTAATGCAAATAAAATATAATCTAATAAATCATATGTTGCAAATGATAATTATTATCATTTGGTTGTTTTTAGCAAAGACACTGAAAATACAGTATATTTAGTTTCCTTAAACTTTTTGTTTGAGTGTTACTTTTGATAATTTGGTAAATACTCACAATGATCATTGATACAAATAGGTAATTAAATGAGCGCAGCCATTAGTGTGCAATCGCTAACTAAGCAATATAAAGCCGTATGTGCAGTTAATAATGTGAGCTTTGAGGTAACTCAAGGACATTGTTTTGGATTGCTTGGGCCAAATGGTGCAGGAAAAACCACTACTATTGAAATTATGGAAGGTATTATTGCAGCTACTTCTGGGCAAGTACTTTATCAAGGTGAGGTTGTTGATCAGCATACCGTCCAAAAAATTGGCATTCAATTTCAAAATACTGCATTACAGGACTTTCTTACGGTAAAAGAAACCTTAAATTTATTTGCCTCTTTTTACGAACATACTATTGCGCAGCCTATATTGATTGAACTGTGTGACTTGGCTGACTTTTTAGATAGAGATAATCGTTTGTTATCTGGCGGGCAACGGCAACGCTTGTTGCTTGCTCTAGCATTAATTAACGATCCGCAAATTATTTTTCTAGATGAGCCTACTACAGGGTTAGACCCTCATGCACGACGAAAATTTTGGCAACTCATTAAAAATATAAAATCACAGAATAAAACAATTGTACTAACCACACATTACATGGATGAAGCAGAGCAACTTTGTGACGATATTGTCATTATGAATCAAGGTGAAATTATTGAGTCGGGTACACCTCATCAATTATTAACTAAGCACTTTCATGAAGTGTTTATTTATTTGCCTAAAGCACAAATTAGCGATGAATTATTGCAAAAATATCAGTGGCGTGTGGTATCTGAACGAGTTGAAATAACCACTGATAATGTTGAAAAAACATTAACGTTGCTAATGGCTGAAAGTGTTTCACTTGAAGGGTTACATGTAAAGTCAGCCAATTTAGATGATTTGTTTTTAAAGCTAACAGGTCATTCTCTGCAAGCTTAATATGTTAAGGAATATTATGAATTTTAAGCGTTTTATGGCAGTGTTTAAGGCACGAAATATTGAGTTTTTTCGTGATAAATCGTCATTAGGGTGGAACCTGTTTTTTCCGGTGTTATTACTGGTCGGCTTTTCGTTTATTTTTTCAGGTGATGGTCGCCCAGCCTATAAAGTTGGGGTATTAGTAGCGACACCAGATACTTCATTAAGCCATGCCCAAAAGCAAGAGTCAGTAGCAAAGCTAGAGCATTCATTTATAAATACGCGCTTTATTGACTTTATTCATTACGACGACCAAGCACAAGCAACTGCAAAATTGAGTCGTCATAATATTGATCTTTTAGTCGATTTCGCACAGCAGCGTTATTGGGTTAATGATGAATCATCGAATAGCTATTTAGTTGAACAAATATTTTTAGGTCATCAACAAGGTTTTACTCGTTTGCAAAGCACCGGAAAAAGTATCCGTTATGTCGATTGGGTATTACCAGGTATTTTGGGAATGAATATGATGTTTAGCTGTTTGTTTGGTGTTGGTTATGTCATTGTTAGATATAGAAAAAATTCCGTGTTGAAGCGTCTTAAAGCAACGCCACTTTCGGCGCTTGAATTTGTTAGTGCTCAGCTATTGTCACGCTTATTTATTGTGATGTTTATGTCGAGCGTTGTTTATGCGGGCTGCAATGTGTTTTTTGACTTTTTTATGTTGGGCAGTTATTTCGATTTAATTATTATTGGAGCATTAGGGGCTTTTTGTTTAATTAGTTTAGGGTTACTAGTCGCAAGTCGCAGTAAAAGTGAAGAGCTCATTGGTGGCTTGTTGAATTTAACCTCATGGCCGATGATGATGTTATCTGGGGTGTGGTTCAGCTTAGAAGGAGCGCCAGAAGGGTTAAAAACCTTAGCCGATTTTTTACCGTTGACCCACTTAGTTGCTGGCGCAAGAGCTATTATTACAGAAGGTGCGTCACTTGCTGATATTAGTTACCATGTAAATATATTAGTAATAATGAGTGTAACCTTTTTATTATTAGGTGCTTATCTTTTTAGTTGGAATACTGAACGTTAATTTTTTATAGTTATTAGTTCACGTTTAGCTGAGCTAATAAACGAAATAATCAATTAAACAAAATAACAAACAGCCAAAAGGAGAATGAGTGATGACACAAGCGAACTTATGGCAAACGCAAATAGACTCATCTTCTTTTGCTGAGTTATGCGCTGCCTTGTATCAACGAGAGATTAATGTATTGGCGCAAGGGGATTTTCCCCATTGTCAGGCATTGCAAGCTCGTCTAAAAAGCCTACCTCATTATGTTTCACGTACTGCTCATGCCATGGTGCAAGTTAACAACCAGCAACATTCTCCCTTGCTACTCGATGTTCAAAACGCAAATTGGTCTGCTAAGCAAAACAGCATCTTACCCTTGTCGGGGCAAGCGATTGACGATGTTAATCGCTGGTATTTAACCAGTAATATTCGTGTTGGCTTGGTTGTCCCGATAATAAATCGAACAAGCAAGCAAGCAACTATTGTGCTTGATTGCGTTGACCGTATTGATTTAGCTAAAGGGCGAGTTCGTACTAATGTCGCTGGCTGGTTTGAATTAACTCATTCAACCTTAGAAGATGAAACTTCAAAGAAGCTAAAAAGTTTCAGTAACGACCAGCAATTACTGAAACCAAATAAAAAAGTGATGATGGCAGCTTGTGCTGGTCACACATGGCAAGGAAGTCATAAATCAGCACCTTTACTACCAAGTTTACGTGAGCTGTTGTTGTCTTGTAATATTAATTGGAAAAACTTTAAAAAGACGGCTGTTGTCACAAACTGGCTAACTATTTGATTCTTTATCTATCGCGCTAGTTAGGTATAATAACCGCTTGTTTTATCGTGTTACTTCTTTATTTTCTTGTTAGGCTTTTATGCGCATTTTTACAGTAGTGTTACTGATATTATTTATTTTACTGCAACATCGACTTTGGTTCGGTAAAAATAGTGTGCCTGATTATCTTGCTTTACAAGAAAGTGTTGCCAGTCAAAAAGTCCTAAATGAGCAACTACGCCAGCGCAATAAGGTGCTTTATGCAGACACCGATGACTTAAAGTTAGGACTTGAAGCCATAGAAGAACGTGCTCGCAACGAGTTAGGTATGATTAAAGAGCAAGAAACATTTTTCCGTATAATTCCTAATAAACCCTCATCGCGCACAACTAATCAGCATAAACGTAAAACCACCCAGGATACGCCGTAATGAGTGATGCGTTCATAAATAGTACGATGAAATTTATCGCCATTGTTCCCGCTGCTGGCGTTGGTAAACGTATGCAGGCTGACTGCCCTAAACAATACTTATCTATTGCGAATAAAACTATTTTAGAACACACAGTCAATAAGCTGTTAAGTCACCCCAAAATAGAGCAAGTTATTTTGTCTCTTGATAAAAATGATCAGTATTTTAATCGCAGCCCGTTAGTTAACCACCCAAAGGTTATCCGCGTAAATGGCGGTAAAGAGCGTGTCGACTCGGTGCTTAATGGCTTACGTAGTGTTGATAACAAAACTTATCCATGGGTGTTAGTGCATGACGCAGCTCGTCCTTGTGTTAGCCATCAAGATATTGACCAGCTAATAACGCAGTGTCTTGCCAACGATACCGGAGGCATATTAGCAAGCCCGGTGAGAGATACGATGAAAAGAGGCTGTGTAAACTCAGCTAATCAGCAACTTATAATTAATACGGTTGAGCGTGAACAATTATGGCATGCGCTTACACCTCAGTTATATAAAACTCAACAACTAATGAGCGCAATCGAACAAGGCTTAGCCAATGGCTGGAGTATTACTGATGAATCATCAGCGATTGAGCAGGCCAATCTTGACAGTTTATTGGTTGCTGGTAGTAGTGAAAATATAAAAATAACTCACCCCGATGATTTGCTTTTAGCGGAGTTTTACCTTGCTAAGCAATCAGGCACTTTGTTAAATAAGGAGCAACAATGCGAATAGGTCATGGTTTTGACGTTCATAAGTTTGGCGGTGAAGGCCCTCTCACATTAGGCGGCGTAAAAATTCCATTTGAGCAGGGGTTTATTGCTCATTCTGATGGCGATGTAGCAATACATGCATTGTGTGACGCAATATTAGGCGCGCTATGTTTAGCTGATATAGGTAATCACTTTCCTGATACCGATGGGCAATATGAAAATATCTCTAGCCGTATTTTGCTATGTCATGTGGTAGAGCTGATGACAGAAAAAGGTTACCAGTTAGGTAATGCTGATATCACTATTGTGGCACAAGCACCAAAAATAGCGCCGCACTTACTTAATATGCGAACCTGTTTAAGTGAAGACTTAAACTGCTCTATTGAGCAAGTAAATGTTAAAGCAACTACCACTGAAAAGCTTGGCTACGCTGGTCGAAAAGAAGGTATAGCGGTTCATTGCGTTGTATTATTAACGGTTGCTGAGCATGAGATTAAACCAATAGATGAAGTACAGCACATTTAAATTAGGTGTTAATTCGCCCGTTATTTTCCACATTACTTTGTAATGTCTAATTATTAAAAAATGGAATAAAGAATGTTACCAGAACATGCCTATTTGCATGGAAAGCCTCAATCGAGTGGTTTGCTACGCAGTGAAATGAGTGATTTTAAAGTGTTTGAAAAACTCCCTTTTGCACCCATCGGCGAAGGAGAGCACTTATTCATTAAAATACGAAAAACAGGTGCAAATACCGTTTTTGTTGCGCGTGAGCTTGCTAAATACTTTGCCGTTAAAGAAGGGCTTGTTTCTTATGCAGGCTTAAAAGATCGTTTTGCTATAACAGAGCAATGGTTTGGTGTGCATGTTCCTGGTAAACAACTATATGATTTATCCGATTTAGCAATTGAAGGTGTCGAAGTACTTGAGTACCAACGCCATAATAAAAAATTACGTACGGGCGCACTTACCGGTAATAACTTTGAATTACTATTAAGAAACGTTACGAATGTTGATGCACTAGTTGATCGTTGGCAAAGTATTATCAGCCAAGGTGTACCTAATTATTTTGGTGAGCAGCGCTTTGGTATTGATGGCGGAAATATTGCCCGTGCTTTATCGCTTTTTTCGGGCAGCAAAGTTAAAGACAAGAAAAAGCGTGGTATGTATTTATCAGCCGCTCGCTCTTATATTTTTAATAGCATGATTAATAAACGTATTGAACAGTCGCTTTTTAATGAAATAGTCACTGGCGATGTGTTAATGCTTGCCGGCACACAATCGGTATTTCATGTCGATACCGTTGATGAAGCTGTTAAGCAGCGTTTACAAGATAAAGATGTTGATATAACCGGGCCTATGTGGGGAGCTGGTGAGTTAATGACAACCAACGAAGCATTAGCGTTAGAGCAAAGTGTTGCTGAGCAGCATATAGAATTTGCACAAGGCTTACCGCGTTTTGGTTTAAAGCAAGAACGTCGACGTATTCGTTTAACCATTAGTGACACCGACATTTCAGTACTATCAACACCAGATAACCAAACTCATGTAAAAGTGAGTTTCTTTTTACCCGCAGGCTGTTATGCCACTACGGTATTAAGAGAGTTACTGGTTTATCAAGATATGACTACGCGCATTGATACACGCCAAACAAGCACCGAAAGTTAGTAGGACTATTGATGAAAATATTACTCAGTAATGATGATGGCGTTCATGCTTTAGGGATTAAAGTGCTATTTGAGGTGCTAAGTGAACGCTTTAGTGTTGATGTGGTTGCACCTGATAGAAACTGTAGTGGTGCGAGCAACTCGTTAACATTATTAAATCCTTTACGCGCTGAAAAGCTTGATAATGGCTTTGTGTCAGTTAATGGTACGCCTACAGATGCCGTGCACCTTGGTGCGAGCCAATTTTTTAGTCATGCGGATTTAGTGGTTGCAGGTATTAATAAAGGCGCTAATTTAGGTGATGATACCTTGTACTCAGGTACTGTTGCTGCGGCAACCGAAGGGCGTCATATGGGTATGCCTGCTTTAGCCATTTCACTGGTTGGTAAGGATGAAAACCATTATAAAACTGCCGCCGTGGTTGCCGTTAAAATTATTGAACGTTTAAAAAGTCACCCGCTACCAGCAGATCAAATTTTAAATATTAACGTACCTGATGTGCCCCTGAATGAACTTAAAGGAATCAAAGTAACTCGGTTGGGGAATAGGCATAAAGCGGAGTGCATGCAAAAAATGCAAGACCCTTGGCAGCGTGATATTTATTGGTATGGTTTACTCGGTGAAGAGTTAGATGGTGGCGAAGGTACTGATTTTCATGCGATAGCACAGGGTTACGCCTCGGTTACACCATTAACTGTAGATATGACGGCCCATCAAAGTATTAAAACAATAAAAGACTGGCTCAGCGAGCTAAGTTTATCAGATTAACAATGAGATCTAATCATATGATGTCTAGCAGGGTAGGCGGAAAATCAAAGCGTAGCGGTGAATTATTAGCGCAAAAACTACATGCAGAAGGTATTCAAAACGTCGAGGTTTTACAAGCCATAGCTAATACTCCTCGACATATTTTTGTACCTGAAATACTCGCCCATAAAGCTTATGACAATACGGCTTTACCGATAGGGCAAGGGCAAACTATTTCACAGCCTTATATTGTCGCAAAAATGTCAGAGTTGCTACTAGCTAATGGTCGACCTGCTAACATTTTGGAAATAGGCACCGGCTCTGGTTATCAAACCTCTATTTTATCGCAGCTAACCGATAAAGTATTTTCGGTTGAACGGATTCAAGCATTGCAATGGCAAGCTAAGCGTTGCTTACGAGCGATGGACTTACATAATGTTTCAATGAAGCATGGTGATGGTTGGCAGGGCTGGGCAAGTAAAGGGCCTTTCGCTGCCATTATTGTAACCGCAGCACCTAATGCAGTACCTCAAGCTTTGTTAGATCAACTTGAAGACGGTGGCCGGTTAGTTATTCCTGTGGGAGAACAAAACCAAGTATTGAAAATTATTACCCGTGATGGTGATGAGTTTATCGAAGAAAAAGTAGAAGCAGTACGCTTTGTACCTTTAGTTCCTGGAGAGTTGTTGTAGTGAAAGTGTTTTCGAATTTGTACCAATGGACGTTGCGTTGGGCTGAGCATAAATTTGCACCGCGTATTTTAGCTTTTATTACTTTTATAGAGTCTATTTTCTTCCCTATACCACCTGATGTTTTGCTTGCCCCTATGGTATTAGCTAAGCCTCATAATGCATGGCGTTTAGCGACAATAACCACTATTGCTTCTATTTTAGGTGGCTCGGTTGGTTATTTGCTAGGTTACTTAATGTTTGAACCTTGGATACAACCATTAATAACCGAATTTGGTTACCAAGCACGTTTTGATACGGCCATTAGTTGGTTTATGCAATGGGGTGTTTGGGTCGTGTTTATTGCAGGCTTTTCACCTATTCCGTATAAACTTTTTACTGTGTCAGCAGGCTTTTTACATATGGCATTCTTGCCTTTTCTTATGGCATCGGCAATCGGTAGAGGATTACGGTTTTTCTTGGTTGCTGGTTTAATTAAATGGGGGGGCAGCGCCATGGAGCAAAAAATTCGTCAATGGGTTGATGTCTTAGGCTGGGGTGTCGTTATCGCCATTATTATTGCATATTTTGCTTTAAGGTAGTCGCTCGAGAACTTATGGAGTAAATAATCATGATGATAAGTGAGCTTTATGTAAAGCAATTTACAACGGTAGGTGTTTTATAATGCCAAGGTTTTCGCTCACCTTTCACTATCGTTATGTTGCTACTATTGTGCTTTGTAGTGTACTTTTATCAGCTTGCTCTACTCGAAATGATCCTGCACCCGTTATTGGTATGTATGGTGGTGTTCCTCTTAAAGAGCGCGTTAAAAATAGTATAACAACAAGTGAATATATTGTTAAAAAAGGTGAAACTTTATATTCTATTGCATGGCGCGCCAACTCTGACGTACGACAAATCGCTCAACTTAATAAAATCTCATCTCCGTATAGAATCTTTCCAGGACAAAAATTATTTTTAACAGAAAAGTCGCCTAAAAAAACAACAGAAGATAGTAAAAACAAGCCTTCTACTAAAAAGTCGAGTAAGGGCTCTAGTACTGCAAATAAAAAAAGTACTAAAAAGGTGCTTGCAACAACTAAAAAGCAGGCGTATGGTAAAAATGTAACTGGTGGAAAAGTATACCAAAAGAGCATTCCTGAGAATAAAGGGTTTTCACAAAAAATTCATCGATGGCAATGGCCTGTAAAGGGTAAAGTTATTGATTACTTTTCCAATCAGGCACAAGGTAATAAAGGGATAGACATTGCTGGTCGTCGTGGTACAAATATCAAAGCGGCAGCTGATGGGAAGGTTGTTTATGCTGGTGATGCGTTAAGAGGGTATGGCAAACTTATTATTATTAAACATAATGATGATTACTTAAGTGCCTATGCTCATAATGACAAGTTACTTGTAAAAGAACAGCAAGTGGTTAAAGGCGGTAAAGTTATAGCGAAAATGGGCGATACAGACTCTGTTAAAGTTATGCTTCATTTTGAAATACGCTTTCGTGGCAAGTCGATAAACCCCTTAAAGTACTTACCAAAAAAGTAATAATAAAAATAACAACATAATAATAACGTAAATAAAAACAGTTGGAGTTAACGTGAGTAATTAATTTTAATAAAAGTCTTTGCTATGTGGGAGAAGGGTATGAGCAAACTAACAAAAATAAAAGCTGAAAATACAATAGAAGCAAAAGAAGAAGCACCATCAAACTTAGATGCTACTCAGATTTATTTAAGCGAAATAGGTTTTTCGCCATTGCTTAGTGCAGAAGAAGAAGTGTATTTTTCTCGTTTGGCACTTAAAGGTGATGAGCCATCTCGTAAACGTATGATAGAAAGTAACCTGCGTTTAGTTGTAAAAATATCAAGACGTTATAATAACCGAGGCTTACCACTATTAGACTTAATTGAAGAAGGCAATTTAGGGCTTATTCGAGCCGTTGAAAAATTTGACCCTGAGCGAGGATTTCGCTTTTCAACTTACGCTACGTGGTGGATTCGTCAAACCATCGAACGAGCGATTATGAATCAAACTCGCACCATTCGCTTACCTATTCACGTGGTAAAAGAGCTTAATATTTACTTACGTGCTGCTAGAGAACTCGTTCAAAAACTCGATCATGAACCAACCGCTGAAGATATTGCGCTTCACTTAGATAAACCTGTTGAAGATGTTACTAAAATGCTTCGCCTTAATGAGCGCATGGCTTCAGTTGACACACCTTTTGGTGGTGACTCTGACAAAGCATTACTAGATATTATTCCTGATGAGAAGAGTGCAGGACCTGAAGGAGACTTACAGTCTCAAGATATGAGTAATAATATTGTTACTTGGCTTAATGAGCTTAATACTAAACAGCGAGAAGTATTAGCAAGACGCTTTGGTTTGCTAGGTTATGAGGCGGCAACTCTTGAAGATGTTGGCTCTGAAATAGGTCTTACCCGTGAGCGTGTTCGTCAAATTCAAGTAGAAGCATTAAAACGCTTGCGTGATATTTTATCTCAACAGAACTTATCTATTGAGGCTATATTTCAAGCATAGTTAGAACATAGTTTGAATGTTACTAAGGCTACTCAATAAACGATTTATATTGAGTAGATAAAGAAAAACCCGACAACTGTCGGGTTTTTTATGCTTAGAACTTTTTATTGTTAATATTGCAAACAATGCTAGTATCTATTGTATTGATACTGGCGAACTGGTTACTCAACAATATCCATTTCTTCAATTAGGTTAGTCGCGCCATCAACGTGCTCCATTACCCAAAGCATATAACGTACATCAACGTGAATTGAGCGGTTTAGCTTTTTATCGTAATCCCAGTCACCAATAATGCTTTCATAAACACCGTCAAAGACTAAGCCAACAAACTCGGCTTTATCATTTAAGGTTGGTGAGCCTGAGTTACCACCTGTAATATCTAAAGTACCTAAGTAGTTTACTGGCACTGAGCCGATTGCTTTTTTAGCGTACTCGCCATATTGCTTGTTATTAATTAGCTCAAGTTGTTTTTTAGGCGCATCAAATGGTGCAATACCAGTGTCTTTAGCAACAATGCCCTCTAGAGTTGTATAAGGTGTTGCCGTTAAACCATCTTGTGGCGAGTAGCCTTTTACATTCCCGTAAGTGATACGTAGTGTGCTATTTGCGTCAGCATAAACAGGTAAGTTGTTATCATTAAAGTAAGCAATAAGTGCTTCCATGTACTTAGGGCGGTAAGCTTGAATGTTGCCGGCTAGTTCTTTAGAAGTGTCTTCAATTGCTTTACGCTCTTTAAAGCTAGCAACCGCTAATTTAATGAATGGGTCTTTACTCTTTTCAAAGTCACTTAACGGCTTATTCATTAACGCTAAACGTTGCTCTTGAGAATTAAGCTGTGTTTTTTTATACATTTTTTCTAATGTTTTACGTAACTTTTTCTCATTAAAGTTTTTAGCTGTTGTCTTACTTAAGCCAAAAAACTTATCAAAAGACTTAATACGCTCTTCTTTAGGTAACGCAACATAGTGCGTTAACATAGCGATTAGAATTTCTTTATCAATAGTTTCGTCATAACGGCGGTCAACAGATTTCATGCCTTGTTCAAAGCGCGCTAAATCACGTTCTTGATAACCACGTTCACGTTCAATATTTGGCTTTTCGTTTTCAACGGCTAAGCGATGTAAACTAGTCGCGGTAGATAGCATTTTGTTATAACGCATATAACCTAAAATTAAATCGCGGGCTTGTTGTTGATCATCAATTTTAATGAGTTTATTTAACCCCGATAATGCTTCGCCGTATTTAGCTTGACGCTTTTTGTCACTCTGTAACCATTGAGTTAGTTTTTTCTCGAGGGTTTGCTTACGCTCTAAAAAAGTACCTTTGTTATAACTATGGATCATTGAACCGTAGTTTTTAGCGTAATTTGCTAAGCCAGCTAAAGTACTTTCATATTTAATACGTGCTTCACTACCTTCTTCTGAATGAGTGTGTATTAAATCGATAATTTCTTCACGATAAGCTTTCGCATTAGGGTAAGTCCACGTAAATGTGTTTTCTACTTCATAGGCGGTGCGGTAACGGTTAGTTCTACCAGGGTAGCCAAGTACCATAATGTAGTCGCCATCATCAACACTGCTCTTATTAACTTTTAGGTGATGCTTTGGCTTGTAAGGTACATTATCTTTACTAAAGTCGGCAGGTTGACCATCTTTACCCACATAGGCACGGTAAAAGCCGTAATCACCAGTGTGGCGTGGCCACATCCAGTTATCTACATCACCGCCGTATTTGCCAATACTACTTGCAGGCGCATGTACTAAACGTACGTCTCTAATGGTTAGCTGTTTAAATAAGTAGTACTCTAAGCCGCCGTGAAAATTCACTACACTACAGCGGTATCTGTCGTCATTTTCACATTCAGCAACGAGTGTTTTTGAGTTAGTATCAATCGCTTTATATCGTTCGCTACCATTCATACCTTCAGTAATGCCGGCATTCACGAGTGGCGTAACTTCGGTAATTTCTTCGGTCACATAAATACGGCTACCTGGCGTTGCAGGCAATTCTTCATCAAAGCTTTTCGCTAAAAAACCATTTTTAAGTAAGTTGTTTTCTGCAGTTGAATTATATTGCACCGAACCGTAAACACAGTGGTGGTTTGAAGCAACTAAGCCCTGATCTGAAACAAATGAGGCGGTACAGCCACCTAAACTAACTATGGCTCCCATTGGGAAACCTGTCAGGTCAGTTAAGTCATTGGGGTTTAATTTCAACCCTGCTTTGGTTAATTGTTTTGCTATGGTTGGTAATTGATTTGGTTGCCACATGCCCTCGTCAGCTAATGCTGAACTGGCCGTTAAAGCTAATGCCGGTAGCATTAACAATTTAGTCAGTTGTCTCATAATATCCTGCTTTATTTTTAAAATTGTAATGAGTATTTTTGCTTTTTGTTATTGTATAACAAAAAGCATGGTTCAGAGTTTGCGCTAGTGTTCTCATCTAGTCAAAAAAATTAACAAAATAGTTACAGTTAAGTTGTAAATAATAGTGTCATTTCAGTAAAAAGGTTTAACAGTAGGCGTAAATGTAATTATCTTCGTAACATTTCCGGTACATAAATACTTTTGAATAAATATTCATAAGTTATAGTTCACTGAAATTGTACTATGGTGTAGAATTGTGCCTTTAATGAAAACTATATGAAGCTAGTAAATGATAATCAGTCGTAAAGAAAATGAATCTAAATTAATTCATGTGTTCAAGCGTTTATTAAAAGAGCAATGTTATGGTTCACAAGGTCAGTTGGCGGGCGCTCTTGCCTTACAAGGCTTTGATAACATGTCACAAGCTAAAATTTCCCGGTTACTCTCTAAGCTTGGCGCTGTAAAAACGCGTAACGCAAACAATGAAATGATTTATATATTACCTGATGAATTGGCCGTTCCTAAATCTAAGCAGTCAATTGAATCGGTAGTGTTAAGTGTTAAGCATAATAATATGCAAATTATCCTTAAAACAGGTATTGGCGGTGCACCGTTAATTTCTCGTATGTTAGATAGTATGGGTGAAGCCGTTGGTATTTTGGGAACATTAGCAGGTGATGATACTATTTTTATTGCCCCTGACAATGTTGAAAATATTGATAGTATTACCCAAGCTATTCGCACATTACTCGGTGTAAACGAGCAAAACTAAACAAGCCTTTGTTAAGCGGCTTATTAAGTCGCTTAATTATCTCTTTACCTCTATAAAAACATTACTTTAAGCCTTAGGCTTGTTTAAGTTAAGGTAACTATTTAAACTCTAAAGTATTTCCTTTAAGCCGCACTTCATGAAAACCATAAACCTCCTTACCACCAATGCCCAATTAGCAATAACCACCTCAACGCTAACACCTTCTAAAATACTCTGTATCGGTAGAAACTATGTTGAGCATATCAAAGAACTTAACAATGATGTTCCTGACGAAATGGTGGTGTTTTTCAAACCTAACTCTGCGATTAGTTCAGTGCTTAATGCGCATCATTTAATGGAACCATTACATTACGAAGCTGAGCTTTGTTTCTTGTATCAACAAGGAAAGTTTAGCGCAGTTGCTTTAGGGTTAGATTTAACGAAACGTACTTTACAGTCTGCATTAAAAGCAAAAGGCTTACCTTGGGAGCGAGCTAAAGCGTTTGATGGCTCAGCTGTATTTAGTGACTTTGTTGCCATTGAAAGCCACCACATTGATCATCTGTCTCTAAGTTTAACTATTAATAATACGTTAACACAACAGGGCAGTGTTGAGTTGATGATGTACAAGCCAGTAGAAATACTTGCTGAATTATTACAATTTGTTAGCTTGGAAGACGGTGATATTGTAATGACAGGAACTCCTAAAGGTGTTGGTGTTATTCAAAGCGGTGACAGTTTTAGTGGTTCTGTAAGTATTAATAGTAGTGCAGCAAACGTTACGGAAGCTGAGGTATTAATTAACCAGCAGTGGTTTGCACAGTAAGCTTTCTGAGGAGTTAACTGAATTTTGCTACACTTAACTAATATGCCTATTTATAGGAAAAACGATGGAATATGAATTTATACACGATGCTATTACGGGAGAGGCTCGAGCGAGGTTTTCTTTAGAACATGAAGTAATGGGTCCTTGGCTTGAGGTTGAGGTTAACAATAATCCGGAGAAGCTTACTGAATTTTTAACCGCAATTAACCTAGTTAAAAATGGTGAGCGTAAGGAAATGCAAATAGTTGGCAGTGAATACAGCGTAACATTAAGCCGTGATGAGGTTGATATTCAAACTAACGTTAGTTTAAATGGAAGCTTAGAAAATAGTGAAGGTTTGCCTGAAATGTTAACGGATGAGCATATTCATCTAGATCAAAATGAAATGGCCGGTTGTGGTATTGATGACTTTCGCGCTTTACTGCTTTCATGGGCCAAGTTTAGTAATATTCGCTACTAAGTTTTAGCTGCAAGATGCTGTAGCTCAAATGTAACTAGAACTTAGGCATCTTTGCAGATTAACTAAATATGATAGCTAACAATAAGTATTGTTGATATTTCTGAATATAATTTCGTTGTTTATTATTTAGCCAGGGTGTTTAGGCACTTGATTAGATATTTGATGAGATAAAGATGAAAGTAAATCAACAACCTTAAAACTAGAATTCTCCATTAAGGTTAATCTTTTAACCGCTTCATCACTGTTTCCTTCTTGATGTGCTATTAATGCCGCTAAACCATTTTTGTGCACTTCTTCATGCGGTACTTCAATTTTTTTGTAAGCGTCAAACCCTGAATATTTGACGCTTCCTTCACCTTCATAATACCATTTTCCAAGGCGGCACATAGTATGGTCGGCAAAGTCATCTATTGATTTATCAGACATGCCAAGCATTACTTGGTACACTTCAAGTTTCCAAACGACATGATCCATTTTTACTGTTTGAATAAAAGAATCAGCTGTTGAGTTTGTTATAACAGAGTACATCTGCTGAGATAAGCTTACAATTCGATTGGCTGTTTCTTCTATGGATGCTGTGCTAGTGGTAATCTCATCACTTTTTTGTCCTACACCGCTTATGCCACTAACTACGTCAGCCATTTGACTATTAACTTGTTCAATGAGTACTGATATTTCGTTAGATGCTTCAGCTGAGCGCTGTGCCAACGTTCTTACTTCATCAGCAACTACAGCAAAACCTCTTCCTTGCTCGCCAGCTCTGGCAGCTTCAATTGCGGCATTTAATGCGAGTAAATTAGTTTGGTCAGATATACCTTTAATGATATTAACAAAATCATTAATACCAGTGGTTACAGCCTGTAATTGGTCAACTGATGTTGATGCTGTTTTAGTGTCGGTAGATATTTCTGCCGTAGATTTAATTGTTGAAGCTAGCATCTCCATTATTTGATCAAATAATTCTTGAGATGATTGAAAACTATCACGATGGATAATAAGTTCTGATGATGAGGTCGCTAGACTTTCTCTTATTTGATTAACTAAATCAGATGATTGCAACCATAACTTGTTTAATGTTTGTTGGTTGTTATGTGTAGCAGCTGCTACTGAAATATCATTTGATAAGGTCTCATTTGATTGGTTAGCTTGTTTGAGCTCTTCTTTCAATAAAGAATTTTGCTGCGTGAGAGTACTTACTTCTAATTCTAATTTTTCTATTTTATTTTTAAAGTTAAATATCATATTTTACTCTGGTTAAATTAATAGTTCGGTACAGTCTTTGTTTATAGTAGAAATTAGGGCTATGTAAAAATACGTTTATATGTAACATCATTAGCTTAACAAACGTTTAACTATAAAGGTTATTATGACTTGCAACTTATTGCTATCGTTCACAACTGTAACCTTAAATAGCTAGACCTAAGGTAAATTATAAGTTCAAACACCTTAGATTAATCAGTTTAGTTCATTTTATTTATATATAGTTGATAGTTTGATTAATTCACCTTTGCTTTTTATGAGACTCACGTAAAATAGTGAGCTTTTAACAGTTCTTTATAGGTTAGCCATGAAACGTGTTGTTTTATATATTTCAGATAAATGCCCTCATTGTCGAGAAGCCCAAAAGTATTTGGATGATAACGGTATTAAGTACAGGTTAACAAATGCAAAAATGCAGCGTGGTAGAAAAGAGCTTGATGCTATAGGGGCTCGATCTGTACCCGCTCTTAAAATTGGTAATGAAGTTATGATTGGGTGGAATTTGAAAAACTTTAAGAAAATCTATGGTGCAGGTTAATAAGATATAAGCGAGTTAGGTCACTTCTTCACTCACTTCATAGAGGTTGTTATTGTCTTATGAGCGAGTATAAAAATATAGAGCATAGAGTGCGTTGGTATATATTTGCCTGTACTCGAGCTCTCTAATTTTTTAGTTAGTGAAAGCCATGCACGGTGTTATGAGCTGGTCACAAAAATCATTAAGGTAAAAAAGCCAATAATAACGCTATTAAATAGTGCGATGTAAATAAAGCCTTTAAGGCCTTCCTTTAAGCTATAACCTCTGTTATCTAAATACCACCACCAAATAAGTGACATTAAAATAGGCAGTAAAAAAAATAGTTTAATCATTAAATTAACCTGTTACTTTTGATTGAGTGTTTTCGTTCCAAGGGGCAACTTTTAAAAGCATTATCATGCCTGGTATGGCGAGTGCGGTACATAAAAAATAAAATTGCGTCCAGCCAATTTGTTCAACAATAAAACCTGTAGTCGCATTAGCAAAGGTGCGCGGCAATACGGCTAATGCAGTGAATAATGCAATTTGAGTTGCGGCAAAAGCTGGGTTAGTGGTGCGGGCAATAAAGGCGGTGAAAGCTGCAGTACCTAAACCTACTCCTAAATATTCAAAGGCCATAGTAAAAGCCAACGCGTAATTATTGTGACCTATTTCTGCTAGAGCTGCAAAGCCTAGAATACTAGCAATTTGTACAAAACCAAATAACCATAGCGCGCGATTAATACTAAGCTTTATCATTACTAAGCCACCAATAACAATACCAACAGTCATTGCTACCATTGAAGATGTTTTCGCTATTACACCAATTTCGGTTTTACTAAACCCCATCTCCATAAAAAATGGTGTTTGTAAAGCCGTTGCCATATTATCGCCGAGTTTATAAAGCACTAAAAATAGTAGTGTATAACAGGCAGACTTAAGACCATTGCTTTGTATAAAGTCTTTAAAAGGGAGAATTACCGCCTCTTTGAGTGACTTAGGGGCATTATGTTCTGTTTTGACCTCTTTAATACATAAAGTGAGAAACACACCGAGTAACATGAAAGCAGCGACTATCATAAAAACAGATTGCCAACTCATATGATCAGCTAAGATCAAGCCAAGTGAACCTGGCACTAACCCTGAGAAACGATATGCTTGCACATGTATAGAGTTACCCAAACCTAGCTCGTTATCAGGTAATAATTCACGTCTATAAGCGTCAAGTACAATATCTTGGCTGGCACTAAAAAACGCTACAGCAGTCGCTAAATAAGCGACTGACCATATATTCATTACAGGGTTAATAAAGCCAAAGAGACCGATGGATAGAAGTAGCGTACATTGTGTAAATAACATCCAACTACGCCGGCGACCAATTCGCCCTAGTGAATATCGATCGATAACTGGAGACCAGATAAACTTCCAAACATAAGGGATGCCAATTAACGAAAATAAGCCAATTTCAGCTAAGCTCACCCCTTCATCTTTTAACCAGCCAGGTACTAGTTGATATAAAACAAATAGCGGTAAACCTGAGCTAAAACCTGTAAAAATACAGATTAACATACGTTTATTGAGAATAGCGTCTTTGAAAGCGTTGTTAGCCATTAATGAGAAAACTCAAGGAGAAATTAATACCGCTAAGCTTATCAGAGGCTTGCATTTCTCCCAAGCGCATTAATGGCTTTGTAGTAAAGTTATTTGTATTACGCGAATGAGTGGGTGTTGAATAACTAGCTGCGCTCTTTATTATTGAGCGTATTACCTTGATAAGGTACACAGCAAAAAAGTAACCGATGTTTGTTTAAGTAGGTTACTTACGGCAGTGGCCGCCAGCCGATACAATCAATAGGATAACTGCCAATACCATTAAAAAAGTCTAAACAGGTATTCATTTCACTTTTAAAAAATAAGTCTTGGTTAAGCGCCTGTGCACCATGTAAGCTCACCTCGTGCATTAAGTGCCAAAAAACTCGTTCTTTTGCAGAACTAGGGGTTTCATCGGTTACCGATAGTAAGGTCCACTCAGCCATGGTATCAAATATAAATTGATCTAATTCGGTATAATGTATTTCATTATCAATAACAGCGTTGACGTAGGCATGCATTTGAATAATTTTATTATTGATAAACTGCTCTATTACCATGAAATCTCCTTTAACGCTCAGTAATAAATTGCCATTATCGGCTGTAAATAACGATAGGCTACGTTATTACTGGTTTAGCATTAGACTTCGAGTTTCTAATTAACCACTCAAGTTAAACGTTTGATTGTGATGTGACCAAGCGTAGCTATGTTATAGCTATAATTAGATATGTGACGCTTGCTAACCTTATTAGGTATCGGTGATAAAGGGCTATTTGTCAAAAAATAGCCCTTTTATTTTGGTGTTAATTTGTAATCAAATTGTAAAGTAGGAGTAGCTTATTCGTCAGTAGGGAGTAAAGTGGCTTTAATCAGTAACACTGGTTCTACGGGAACATCATTCCATGCCATACCTTGGTGGTAGTCGGTACTTACCTTAGATATTTTTTCTAATACTTCATCACCTTCAACAATAGCGCCAAATACGGCATAGCCCCAGCCTCTACCTGGATTTAAACTATCGTTATCTGCCATATTAAAGAAAAATTGACGGTTAGCTGTATGCGGGCGACTTTCTTTTGCCATAGCAATAGTGCCAAAGTCATTTTTCAAACCATTACCCGATTCATTAAAAATACTCTTGTTTAACTTTTTTTCACTAAAGTCAGTATCATAGGCGCCGCCTTGTACGACAAAACCTTCAATAACACGATGAAATATAGTGTTGTTATATTCACCTGAAACCACATAGGTAAGAAAGTTATCAACAGTAATAGGAGCTTTAACGCGATCTAGCTCTACGATAATAACCCCCATAGAGGTTTCTAATTTTACTTTCGGATAAATATTTGTTGGATCAATTGCTTTACTGCATAAACTGGTAAACACCAATACCGTGGCAATAATGATTTTAGTTAACGTTGTCATAAAAGAACCTTTGGTGGTTATGAAAGTGAGCTGAATTAATTTGCTAAAAAGTTACGAATATCGTTACTGTTCACTATTTGCGTTAATAGGGTATTTAAACTGTTATTAAAGTCACGCTCCAATACGGCAATATCGGCTTTTAAAGCGCCTTCGCTATTACCACGGCTTTTAAAGGTGTTGGTTAATGTTTGCTGCGCATTGGCAACTTTTACGGTAATGATAAGCTCACTTTGTGTGGTATAGCTCATTGTTTTTTGAGTAACACTGGTGATGGCTTTATCAATAGTAATATCAATTTTTGTACTGGCAATACTATTAAAGCCAATGCCTTGCTTTTTCCAAGTACTGCTTAGTGTACTGTTGATTAACTCTTCTAAACGCTGTTGAGACGACAAGATAGTCGCCGCTTCCCCTTCTTGAGATATTTGTACAATGTGATTACTGGTACGCATATCAACAACATTTAATGATGCTTGAGTATTGTATGTATTTGTTGGCGTTTGAATAATTTGTGGTGCTAAAATTACGTGCGTTGGCGCACTGCTACAGCCTACAATTAAAAGGGCTGTTACTGCTGAAAATAGCGTTTTTTGCATTGATGCCATCGGTTTCATGGTGAAGTTTTCCTTGTGCTAATGTTGAGTAATCACTCATTTATTCAAAAATTTTATTTTTTAATAGCTGATTGTGTCACAAACTTATCGTTGCTGGCGATCAGAGTCTCATTACCAAAAATACGTTTTAGTTTAATGTGATAAGCCAGTTGTCTGTTGCCTATAATACGTAATTCGCCGCCTTTTTTTAATACGCGATAACTGTCTTTAAACATTTGCCAAGCGATATGATCGGTTGTTGCCGTTTGCTGATGAAAAGGAGGGTTACATAATATTAAATCAACACTATTACTTTCAACATCGGTTAAACAATCATTTAAGTTGAAAGTACACTGTCTTGCATGCTCTGGCAGGTTGGTGTTCACATTCGCTTCAGCTGATGCAATAGCCATAAATGATTCATCAAAAAACTGTATTTGGGCTGTTGGTTGTTGTGCTAAAACGGTTAAACCGATAACGCCATTACCACAGCCTAAATCAATCACTTTACAGCCTTCATTAACCTTAGGTAAGTTCTCAATAAAGTAGCGTGCGCCAATATCCAGCTTTTCTCGTGCGTAAACATTAGCATGATTACTGATGGTAAATTGTTGTGAAGTGTTCTTATCATCAAGCGACCAAATTGTTGGGAATGGTGATTGGTGCTGTTGTTTATTATCAAATTGGCAAAACACTAAACGAGCTTTTTTGACCGCTAATGAGGTTTTTGTTGTACCCAAGTACTTTTCAAACACTTTTAATGTTGAGCTATGAATTTCTTTAGCACGATCGGCAGCAATAAATACGGTGTTATCGTTTACATTATTTTTAATTTGTATCAGTTGTTCAATTAACATTGATTTACTTTTAGGTATTTTGAACAAAATAATATCAATGTTTTCAGGTAGCTTATCTAAGCTAGATCGTAAGGTTACTTTACTGTCGTCTAAGTTATTTTCTGAAATATTATGACGAATACCTTGAGCGCTGATGTATGAGTCATTCACACAAGTTACGCTAGCGGGGCTAAGTGATGGCTGGCAAAAGCTTGTTGCTAAAGCACCAAAACTGTCATTAAAAATAACCACATGGCTGTTTTCATTAATAAGGTTATGTTCTGTAATATGATTAATTAAGTATTCATCGGCAGCGTCCCATGCCTGCAAGTCTCGGTTTACTTGTGCTACGGGAAAACGAGTTAAGAATAAATTTTTGTCATTGACAATAAACGGGCTGATCATGGTTTTTAGCTTACCAATTAAATGAAATTACAGCCTAATATTGTGACATATTTCATAACATATTGTTGGTCTATCCTCTTAAATCAGCTAAAATAATTTCCGATTTAGCTAAGAATAATTGACATAATATTATCAGGGATAAAAATGACTACTGCTGCAATAATTGAACAGAAACTTCTTAATGCATTTTCTCCTTTACATTTAGATGTAGTAAATGAAAGCCATAAGCACAATGTACCACCGGGCAGTGAATCGCATTTTAAAGTGATTGTGGTCTCTGATGAGTTTAATGGCGCAATGCGTATTAAACGCCATCGCGCAGTAAATTCAGTATTGGCAACAGAGTTAGCTGAAAAAATTCATGCGTTGGCTATTCACGCTTACACCAAAAAAGAGTGGGATGAGCATTACGCAGAAAACACACCTTTGTCGCCAAACTGTTTAGGTGGCGGTAAATAAAGATCATATTATCTGATCGTACCTCTTAAAAGTTTAGTCAAGGTACAATGTCGCCAATATGACATACATTTCAACACGCCGTTATCAGCAATATTGATTTAGCGTAACGTCGTGACTAACATAAATAAAAAAGGCTCTCTTATGGTTATCAAACCAAAAATTCGTGGTTTTATTTGTACTAATGCTCACCCTGTTGGCTGTCAAGCGCATGTTAATGAACAAATTGCTTACGTAAAAGCAAACGCTTCATCATCTACAGCGGGCCCTAAAAATGTTTTAGTGATCGGCGCTTCTACAGGCTATGGTTTAGCGTCACGTATTACCTCTGCATTTGGCTATAACGCTAAAACTTTAGGTATTTTCTTTGAAAAACCACCAACAGAGAAAAAAACAGCTTCAGCAGGTTGGTATAACACCGCAGGCTTTCAACAAGCGGCTGATGAAGCTGGTATTTATGCGAAAAGCATTAATGGCGATGCTTTTTCTCATGAAGTAAAAGCACAAGCTATTGAAGCAATTAAAGCTGATATGGGGAAAATTGATTTAGTGGTTTACTCTTTAGCTTCTCCACGTAGAACCGATCCTGATACAGGTGAAGTTTACGCGTCTACTTTAAAGCCAATAGGTCAAAGTGTTACCACTAAAAACTTAAATACCTCAAAACGTATTATTGATGAAGTGTCAGTTGAAGCGGCAAATGAAGCTGAAATTCAAGGTACTATTGATGTAATGGGCGGTGCAGACTGGGAATTATGGATGAATGCGCTTAAAGAGGCGGATGTATTAGCACAAGGCGTTAAAACCGTTGCCTATACTTACATTGGTAAAGAGCTTACTTGGCCTATTTACGGTAAAGCAACTATTGGTAAAGCCAAAGAAGATTTAGACCGTGCAGCAAGTGCAATTAATGCATCTACTGCAGCTCTTAATGGTCAAGCCAATGTTACGTCATTAAATGCCGTAGTAACGCAAGCAAGCTCAGCAATTCCAATTATGCCGTTGTACATTTCAGCGATGTTTAAAGTGATGAAAGCAGACGGTACTTATGAAGGTTGTATTGAGCAAATCGATAACTTGTTCAAAGAAAACATTTACAATGAAGCACCACGTTTAGATGAAGCAGGCCGTTTTAGCCAAAACTATAAAGAGCTTGAAGATAGCGTTCAACAACGTGTTACTGATATTTGGAATACAGTTGATACTGATACAATTGACGAGTTAACTGACTACGTTGGTTACCATGCTGAGTTCTTGAAGTTATTTGGTTTTGGTGTTGATGGCGTTGACTATGACGCAGATGTTAGCCCTGAAGTTACGATTAATCATTTACTATAATGTTCTAGTTGTTAGTTAACCTGATCTCGGCTTAAAAAATGTTTCTCTAGCAGCTA
>NZ_JAHKPW010000070.1:261099-384234 GCF_018860755.1 Colwellia sp. D2M02
CCGAGTTCAGGTTAGTTAAACGGATAACCATAAAAAAAGCAGCTTGATAGCTGCTTTTTTATTGGAAGTTTGTGACCCGTCCTGAATAAGTACTTACTGAATAAGAAAGCTTAAGCTTCCTCTTTTACTTCAGCGTTGTGATAAACGTTTTGTACATCATCGCAATCATCAAGCATGGCAATAAACTTCTCAAAGTTGGCTAAGTCTTCTTCACCTTCAATATCAACATAGGTTTGTGGCACCCAGGTAATTTCTTCAACTTCTAATTCGTACTCAGGCATTGAGTTAGCAAACTCGGTTTTGATTTTGAAAAACTCAGTATGTGGAGCGTAAACGGTAATAATGCCATCTTCTAGTTCAACATCGGTAACATCAATATCTGCCATCATTAAAGTTTCTAAAACGGCTTCGTCATCTTCACCTTTAAAAGCAAAAATAGCTTGGTGATCAAACATATGCGATACAGTACCAGAAGAGCCAATTTTTGAGTTAGTTTTAGTAAAACATTGACGAACATCTTTAATGGTACGGTTACCGTTATCGGTTAAACAGTCAATAATAACCATACAGTTGCCAGGGCCAAAGCCTTCATAACGGGCTTCTGCGTAGTCTTCACCGCCAGCACCAGATGCCTTTTTTATCGCATTATCAATTACATGAGTAGGTACTTGATCTTTTTTAGCGCGATCAATTAAACCCCTCAATGCTAAATTCCCATCAGGGTCTAAGCCATTGTTTTTGGCGCATACATAGATGGCTTTACCATATTTAGAATAAACTTTAGTTTTGGCTCCGGCTGTTTTAGCCATTGATAATTTTCGGTTTTGGTAAGCTCTACCCATGATTAATCGTTCTCGTATTGGTAATAATAGAATTCGGTAAATTCTACCAGTGACAGGACGGTAAATAAAGTGCTTGCTATTTATGGGCAGCTTTTATATTTTGGGAAGCAGTAACAACGCTTTAATCAATAGTAAGGAAGCTCTATGGCACAATACGATGAGTATAAGGTTATTTATGTCACTGAAGGGGGCTGCGGTACTTTATTACTAGGCTCAAGCGGCTTACCACTTAAACGTTTGGAGTCGACATTAAATCAAGAGGCTGCTAATGGTTGGCAATTGGTTTTTCAAGTAATAGAACAAAAACGCTTTTGGCTTTTTTGGTCTCGAGAAGCCGTTATTTTAACACTGGGTAAATCTCGTGATTAAAACGGCCTTGCTGAAATCTATTCGTTATTATCAAAAAACTGGTGGCTCAGAGCGCCACTTCGCTTTATCGTGTAACTTTTCTCCAACATGCTCAGAATATACTTATCAAGCGATTGAGCGCTTCGGCTTTTTTAAAGGCGTTAGACTTGGCATTGGCAGAATTTGTCGTTGTAACGATAAAGACTGCGTTGAGGTTATTTCTGATGAGATCCCAACGCAGTAAATGTTTTATCAAATACATTCATAAAGTTAAGTAGTAATAATTATAAGGATATAAGTTATGACTAACGTATTATTAAAGTTAGAAGAAAACCGCTTAAGAGAGCAAATTTCTCGCCTAAACCTTGAACAAAAACGTCATTATTACAATTTAGAAGTTGAAAACCTTAAAGACCCTGATACTTATGCGGCACTAAACTGGTTGTTTGTTGCAGGGCTACACCATTTTTATTTAGGGAAGTGGAAGCGGGGCGCAATCAATCTAGGTTTAATGCTACTCGGTTGTGTTTTTATTCTAACAGGGTCGTTTATAGCTGCGGGAATTGCATTAGTATTACTTACTTTTATTATTGAACTACCGCAACTGTTTAAGAGTCAAAGTATTATTCACGCTTATAACAATCGTTTAATGGAAGAGCTATTAGAGCAGGTTGATAATTAACAGATAAAATTAGTTGTTATGGATTAGCTTTACGTAGCTTTAACTTCAAGGATGATATGAAAAATTTAATTTTTTGCTTTGATGGTACCAGTAATAGCCCCGAAGATATTGTCGATAATAATCGCGATGAAAGCATAACTAATGTTTTGAAGTTGCATTTGTTTTTTGGTGGGCAACTGCCAACTAAGCATACACACTCTGAGCTACTATCTCACCAACAAAGCTTTTATTACAGCGGTATTGGTACCCGAGGCAGCTGGTTCAAACGATTACTTAATAGTGCTTTTGCCCCACCCTATGGTGAAATGGAAGATATTCTGGCGCAAGCAAAGTCTGATTTAATTAAGCATTACCAAGACGGCGATAATATTTATATCTTTGGTTTTAGTCGCGGTGCTGCAATAGCACGTATATTTACTTCTCAGCTTTCTTTGCCTGTTAAGTTTGTTGGCGTTTTTGATACTGTTGCAGCAACGCGAGGTTCGTTAGATTTAAACCCTAAAACTTTTCCTGCCAGTGGTATTGTTTTTGAAAATGATGTGTTGGGGCAGCATGTTGAAAAAGCGGTACATTTAGTAGCTATTGATGAGCAGCGCTTAGTTTTTCAACCAACATTATTTAATAAAGACTCACGCATTAAAGAGGTATGGTTTTCAGGCGTTCATAGTGATATTGGTGGCGGCTATCAGCAAGATGGTCTGTCAGATATATGCTTGAAGTTCATGCTTGAGGAGATAAAAGACCAACTTATTATTTTACCTATAACCGCATTTAATGATCACACCCTTATTTTTAATAATGAACGCTTTTTAATTACGTCTGAGAAATTAGAAATAAAACCCGATGCGTTAGATATACTTCATTATCAAACGTTGCAAAGCAAGAAAAGCTTCTTAAGGGCACCTCGTCTTATTCGGGTGAATGTTAATGAAGCTGCATCACCCTTCTTACCGCTTGTACATTACAGCGTTATTGAACGTATTCGCACCGATCAATTTTATCGTCCAGAAGCATTACTAAATAAGCATTATAATGTACTCAATAATAAAGGAAATTTAAGTGAGATAGGTTTTTCTTTTATGGATGACAGCTCAGTAGATAAGGGGCTTAAGCAAGGGTAAATATACCCTTTCCTACACTGAATGTGATAAATACTTAATTACTTGATAAACAAGTTGTATGATGTCTTTTATGTTATTTCTGTTAAGGCCTTAACTTATGCAACAACAATTATCAGAACTCGAAATTATAGAACACATTAATAACCGTCAATGCTTTACCGCGACTATCATCGGCGGTGCTTTTACATTAAAAATAGCTGAATACTTACCAGCAATGTCAGCTGCGATTCATGATGGCGGTAACCTTAGAGCGTCATTAAGTGAAAATTGTTTACTTGACCAAACATCACGCTATTACGAAGAAGACCCCTATACTGGCAGCTTTATTCAAGAGCAAGCCATCACACTAATTGCCCATGATTCACGTTATGAATATGACTTAAACCGTAATACACAAGAGTGTGTCTATGAAACGGCTTGGGGAAAAGATATTTGGCAAACACCATTAACAAGTGAAGAGACTAATGAAAGCAAAGCAAAACATGCGCAATTTTATCGTATTGTGGCAGCGATTGTTGAAGCACTTGTTGAAGACTTTGGTCAATGTATTGTTTATGACAACCACTCGTATAACTATAAAAGACATGAACGCCAAGATTTACCGGTGTTTAATTTAGGTACAAGCTCAGTCAAAAGCGATAAGTGGCGACCTGTCATTGAACGCTGGTTACATGATTTACAAAGTATGCAAGTCGACGGTATTGACGTTACAGCCGCTGAAAATGACATTTTCTATGGTAAAGGCTATTTAGCGGGCTTTTGTCATGGTAAGTATGACAATGTGTTAGTACTGGCAACAGAAACTAAAAAAGTTTTTATGGATGAATTAACTGGCGCTCCTGATAGTGTGGTACTACCGTCATTGCAAACGCAATACAATAATACAGTCGCTAAACATACGCAGTGGTATATTAGCGAATTTAAAAACTAGTTTATTCACAATATAGTCAAGACATTAAACGACAAAAATAATAACCATCAACCAGTAGAGTAAATTCATGTTCTCTTTTGCGTCACCTAAAATGCCCTATTTATTAGCTAGCAGCATTATAGCCAGCCTAGCCCTTATACCTGAGCAAGTGAATGCCCAAAACCCTTCTGTAATTCCAACCGTAACTACTACACAAATAAATGAGCAAAAAAGTATTGTTAATTATTACGATATTCATCACCCCGTGATTGGCCGTAAAGGTATGGTGGTGAGTCAAAGCGATTTAGCAAGTAAGGTTGGTGCCGATATATTGCAGCAAGGAGGCAATGCAATAGACGCTGCCGTCGCAGTTGGCTTTGCATTAGCCGTAGTGCTACCTCGAGCAGGTAACTTAGCTGGTGGTGGTTTTATGTTGGTGCACTTAGCCAAAGACGACAAAACTATTGCAATTAATTATCGAGAAGAAGCACCAGAAGCTGCTCATAGAAACCTATTTTTAAATGAATTAGGTGAAGTTGACACCGATAAAACCTTACAAAGCTTATCTGCATCAGGTATTCCAGGAACGGTTGCGGGCTTGGCTCATGCATTAGATAAATATGGCACTATGTCTTTAGCACAAGTTATTGCTCCTGCCATTGAACTAGCTACTTCTGGCTTTGCTGTCACTGATGACATGCTTTATATTATTGAGAAAGAGCTTGATAATTTAAGACGTAATGCAGAAAGCTGTCGCGTATTTTTCAAAAAAGACTGCCAATTATATCAAGTTGGCGAGCTATTCAAGCAGCCTGATTTAGCCAATACGTTAAGTTACATTGCTAAGCATGGCGCTAAGGGCTTTTATCAAGGAGATATTGCAACCAAAATAGTGGCTGAGATGCAAACCGGTAATGGCTTAATTACTCTGAAAGATTTAGCTAATTACCGTGTTGAGGAAATGCAGCCGCTTACAGGGACTTTTAATGGTTATGATATTGTCACTATGCCACCACCAAGCTCTGGTGGTGTGCACTTATTACAAATGCTAAATATGCTAGAGCAGCTGCCCATACAGGCGTTAAGCCAGGGGAGTGCTTCTATGATGCACTTACAAGCAGAAGTATTTAAACGCGCTTATGCCGATAGAAGTATGCACTTAGGTGATCCAGACTTTGTTCGAGTACCAACACAAGGCCTAATTAGTAAAAGCTATGCTAAAAAGCTTGCACAAGGTATATCGCTTGAGCGCGTAACCCCGTCAGCTGAAATATCATCGGGACAGCCAAGTTTACATGAAAGCCCTGATACCACTCATTTTTCAGTGATGGACAAAGCGGGTAATGTTGTTAGCAATACATACACTCTTAATCATTATTTTGGCAGTGGTATAACGATTCCAGGAACCGGCTTTGTCATGAACAATACCATGGATGACTTTTCCGCTAAGCCAGGTACTGCTAATAGTTACGGTTTAGTTGGCGGCGAAGCAAATGCTGTAGCAGCACGTAAGCAACCTTTAAGCTCTATGACGCCGACTATTGTCTTTAAAAATAATGAGCCTTATATTGCCACCGGTACGCCAGGGGGAAGTAAAATTATTACCGCAGTTTTCCAGCAGCTAGTGAATGTTTTACTGTTTGATATGAATATTAGTGAAGCGACTAATGCCCCACGTATTCACCATCAGTGGTTACCCGAGCGTTTACTGGTTGAACAAGATATTGCTGCAGACTCGATAACGTTACTTAAAATATTAGGGTATAACGTGGTTGAGTCTAAATCCTTAGGAAGTTTACAAGCCATTATGCTAAGAGATGGCGTTTATTTTGGGGCCGCTGATCCGCGTAGACCAAATGCTAAAGCGGTTGCGGTTAATTAGAAACAAGTAATACAGCGTTTACATTGCTAAGCTAAGCTTATTTTAGCTTAGCCTATTTTACGACACATAATATCTTACTAGTTAAGGCATTATGTGTCGTCTATTCAGCCTTAAAACCAGCCTAGTACATCGTGCATAATAGACCAGCGAGGTTGTATAGCTTGTGGGTTTTCTCCCAGTATCCAGTGGTTATAAACCTCTTGTTCAAAGCCATTTTCTTTTTTAAGTTTCAGCCATGTGTTAATAAATTGCACATAATCTAGTTGCCCTTTAGGTAGTACAAAGCCAACAGGAGCTCTTAAGCTTACCCCTTTAGGAATAATAGCAGAGTAATTAGGGTATAGCATTGCCCATGCTGATGCCGCCTCGGTTGAAAACACTAACGCATCGACCTCAGGATATTTACCTCTAAGAAAGCCACGGACGTTATCTTTGCCTATTTCGGTTAACGTTGCATTAGGAAAGTGCTCTTTTACCATATCTTGATAATACTTGGTACTACCAACACCTAAATGTAAATTGGGCATCTCTTTCATTGCACTGAGCTCTGAAAACTCATCACGCCTTGAGTCACTTAGTAATAGCCCCGCGGTATGGTAGGTATAAGAGTCTGAAAAAGCGACATTAAGTGCACGCATTGGCGTTATAACATGGCCGCCAATGCTCATATCAATACTGCCATTACTGAGTAACTCAGCTTCATCTTCACGGTCGGTTATATTGTACAGCGCAATGGTGATTTCAAGATCAGCTGCTAGTTCATTTAGCATCTCCACATCAAAACCCACCATACGATTTTCATTATTACGAAACACATAAGGTAGGCTCGCATCGTAATAGCCTACACGTAGTATTTTTCGCTCCATAATAACTTCCAAGCGAGGTAGTTTTTGTTCATCTTCGTATAATGGGGTCAGCTCAGAAGGTCGTTCAATTTTAACCGGTTGCTTCATTGGCACCATAGTTTCAAAAGTTTTTACACCTTCATATTTGTATGGAATTAAAGAGCTTAAGGTAATACCTGTCGCTACCATAACACCAAAAGTAACCGCTAAATGTACGCCAATTGCTTGCATTAAACGGTGCCAGCGTAGTTTTTTGATCACAGCAGAGGCAACAAGTAGCGTTACCACAAAGCCATGTAAAGCAGCTAAGCCTGTAGCGAATCTAGCGGTGACAACACTACCGAGTAAATACAGTTGAAATTGGTCTGCGGGTAAATCAAAAAAATCTAATAAGAATGGGATGGCAACGGCCATACTACCAAAGGCAGTTAAAGCGCCCATCACGACAAAAGAAATATAGTCATTAAAGGCGAGAGGCGAGCCAACATACCAAGCTGAGAATAGAATAAAACCTAAGCCTAATAAGGTACCTGTACTAGGAAAGCTGTAGGCGGTTGGCACCAATACATCAACAGTTGAGTCGGTTTCCTCGCATTGCATGTTATGTTCAGCGAGTAAGGCTTTACTGCGCTCAATTATCATCGGCAGAACAACCAAAACAGTACCTGTGGCGGTTGCGGTTATTACCGCTTCACCAGCGGTTGACATAATTTGACGGTATGAAAACGGTGTCGCCCAATGAATAAGTAAAGGTAAAAATACTAAAGCGAGCAAGGCAGCTGCGATGATATAGACCCATAAAAATACCTGTAGACGACCTAATTCTTCAACGGCTAACGTACCTGCTGCAGAGGCTGATATGGCAAAAATACCTAATGGGGCTAATTTAGCCACATAGGATGCGACTTTCATTAAGCTATCACCAATGTTGGTGGTTAGTGTTAGAAAGGTTTCCTTATTTTTGACCTGTATTAAGGCTACCCCCATAAGCAGTGAAAATAACACTACTGCTGGGACTATAGTTCCAGAAAGTGATGCAAAAATATTACTCGGAATATATAACTCTACAAAGTTAAACTGGCTCGGCTCAGCAACCATGCTTGAGCTGAAAAAACCTGCTGTTTGCCAGTTAGGGTAGGCAAGTGGTAATAATAGTAATGTTGCCATTACTGATAACCACATGATAAGAATAACTTTAACCGCTCTCATACCAATACGGCTAGCCATATTACTGTCTAAACGTCCTAAACCACCAATAATAGAAACTAGCACATAAGGTAAAACAGTCATTTGTAGTAAACGAATATACACGTTACCAATAACTTCAAGCTGACCCGCAGGCTCGCCGACAAAAATCCCAGTAAATATACCTAAACATAAGGCAATAATAACGCGCTGAAAAGGACTCAGTTTTTTATAAATTTTTACGATTGGCATTTGCTCTCCGTGATCGTAGTAAAGCTAGCATTTAAGGTAGGTTACCAATACTGTATTTAGCAGTATTAAGGAATATTAATGCTATTTTAAGCTGTTATTAATAAAAGATAACAGCGCAGGATAAAATATCGCCATATGGTACTTAACAATAAAGAAAAAATAAAGTAACCATAGTCGCAATTATGTGTACATTTATGTTGAGTTAATAATGTCGTTACATTGCAGCTCTTTTTATCGATAATTAATGTGTCATTGAAAAAATGAGGGAAACGAGTGACGATAAATATTTTATGCTTTGGTGACTCTAATACCTGGGGAACTTCACCCAGTGGGGAGCGTTATAATAAAACTCAACGTTGGAGTGGTAGATTAGCGCAGTTGTTATCTGAAGTAGCAACAGTGATTGAAGCAGGGCAGCCTAACCGTACTTTAGTTCACAACTTTCCTTTTGCTGGTGATAAGTCAGGTATAAGCTACCTAAGGCCTTATCTTCAAGAGTATAAGCCCGAGTTAGTACTGATTATGTTAGGTACCAATGACTTAAAAAATCGCTTTGCGTTAACAGTTGAAGACGTTGCGCTTGCAATGCAAAGTTTAACAGAGCAAGTACTTAAATTTTCGGTTGGTAAGGGAGCTGAACAAAATACTACAGGTAAAGTGATGATTATTGCACCGCCGCCTTTGTATGAAGTTGGCTCGTATATTAATATTTACCAGAACGGTGCCAAAAAATCGCAGCAATTAGCACCACATTACGCGCAGGTTGCTAAAAAACTAGGTTGCTATTTTTTTGATGCGGGTAGTGTTGTACAAGCTTGTGCTGATGAGGGAGTTCATTGGCAAGTTAATCAGCACCAATTATTAGCACAAGCGCTATCAAGAGAAATCATCAATATTTTTGCCCCACAATCACCACTTGTCGCTAAAAGCCTTAACCCTAGTTAGCAAGGGATAAGGCTTTAGCTTACTCAATTACAGGGTAGCTTAAGAGTTTAAATGACAATTTAGTTTCAATATTAGTTGTAAGACTTACTTACCTAAGCGCTTATTTAATATATCAATATCAGGCTGTGAAAAGGTTAGCCCTAATTCTTGCCTCTTATATGCACGAATAAGCCGCCTAGTTGCTAATATATCTCCATTTTTAGACGCTTCGCGAAACCAGCTAAGTGCTTTTTTCGTATCTTTTTTGATAGATAAACCATAACCAAAATCGTACATAACAGCTAAAATACGTTGGCTTTCGGCGTGATTTTTCGCTGCGGCCATTTTGCGATAGGTATAGTGCTCAGTCACTTTGTTGTTGTCTTGATAATATTTTGCCAAGGTTGCCATCGCATCAACATTGTTAAGCGCAATAGCTTCTTTTAATAAGGCGACTCCACGAACCGCATCTTGTGGTGTACCAATAGCAAGGATATAAGCTCGTCCTAAACGCGCTTTTGCACCTCCTTGCCAGTGCTCATTTTTGGCAGCCGCTACAGCACTCATTGCAAATTGAAATGATAACTGTGGTTTATTTTTTTCTTCATAATGATAAGACAAAAAAGCATGGGCACCGGCATGCTGTTTTACTTTAAGGTAGTCAAACAGCGCTAAGGCTTTTTTGGTTGAGCGCTTTTGCACTTGTCCAAAATAAAGCTGGTAAGCCAGTTGATAGTTTTCTTCATCGGTTCGACTTTTAATTGCCTCATCAGATAAATCCGCAGCAACGACCACAGGTGGGCCACCCAGTGAGAACTGATGTGCAGTTAAATTGCGGGTTAATTTTTTAGCTTTACCTGCAACAGGCCAAATATGTGCTTGATAGGTATTAATGCTAATTCGCCCGTTACCAAAGCGATCAATATTTAATAACCCTAAATTTCCACTCTTATTTTGTACAAAGTAGTAAGCGGCAGGCTTGCCTTTGAGGGCGCTTAGTACTTCGTCACTAAGTGACTGCATTTCTTTAGCGCTAGGTACGCGCCAGTCATTACGTTGGCAGTACTTTATATCATTTAGGCGTTTAATCACCGCACTTAGGCTACAAGCTTCGTATTGACAATTGTCAGGTTCATTTAGCGTGACTTTGCTCTTCCAGCTAAATAATGAATCACCTGTGGCCTCTTTATTTAGCCAAGTCAGTTGAGACTTACTATCTACTATGCAATCTTTAGGTTTAGCATGTAGGCGCTGGCTTATATCTACGTTCATTTGCTGTGCTAAGTAATTAGCAATGTCAGTCAGTTTTAGTGAAATAGCCCAGTCTAATGCGGTTAAATCATTGCGATCTTTTGCTGCTATATCGGCCCCTTTACTGGTGAGTTGTTTAACCAGAGAAAAGTTAGCTAAACTCACAGCAAGGTGTAATAGAGATTGCTCTTGGTAGCCGTAACGTTTAAGGTAAATTGGCATTTCAGCGCGAGTTAAAAGCTCCTTAATAAGCGCATCATTTTCTATTTCTATTGCAGTATATAAACTGGTATAGGCAAAGTTCTGCTCTTGCATATTAACATCGCTTTCAATTAACTGCTGCGCTAGTTCAATTTGTTCTTTACTGATTAAATAAGTAAGCAAGGAACTGCCGTTAATGGTTATTTCCGAGTTCAGTTGCGATATATTGTTTAAATATTCCGCTAAGTTAACGGTGTCAATCACAGTTTTCATTACCGCTGCATCATTTATAAGAGAGTTATTAATGATTAAGGGGATAAGGCGTTTAAGGTTCTTTTGCGTAGATGTCGATGGTAATAAAAGTAATGCGAGTTCTTTTGCTTTATCATAGCTGCCTTGAATGAGAAAACCTTCTAAAAAATCAAGTTGCGAATTAATACTCAATTCTTTGATATCACGAACTCCGAGGTGTTCAATAAAAAAGCCTGCTTTAGTCGCCTCTAAAAATAAAGGTGCTGCTTTTGCTTTAAAGGTTTTAATGCGCTTTTCAGTGTCGCTTGCATCATTACCATTATAGGTGCTCTCAGCAGTGCTATACAGTAGGTCAATAATCAGCTCTTTATAAGCGCGAACATTATGAAATTGTTTTGCGTAGCCATACCTAATTTCATAACTCTGGCCGCCGAGCATATCATCAAATAAATTTAATAATGCAGACTGCGCCTCTTTATCGCCAAGCTTAGCTGCGCGTTCAAGTAATGATTTTTTTTGCAAGAACCTATCATCACCAGATAGCTCCGGGTAGAATTTTCTCATATTATCGGCAACGTAAAATATTGCCGGAGAATAATCTGTGTTTGATAACACCTTGATTGTTTGATACGCCTTTTTTTTGGCAATATCGATGTCTGGGCCGCTGATGTTACGTAAAAACTTTATATCGAAAAGCGCGAGCATAAATTTCACGTAAGCTGTATTTTCTACGTCGTAATAGTGATGAAATTGTGCTTTAAATATAGCGACTTCAGAGGTAAAGGGATCTCCATCCTCAGAACCTAAATCATCACCAATGTCAGATAGTAAACTCCTCATTTGGTACTCTGAGTAATGGATACTTCCCGGCTCACTGAATAACCTAAACCGTAAAACTAAGTCAGGAAAGTAATTATAATTTTGACGAGAGCGAGGTAGTGGGGAATTACTCCCTAGATATTTTAGCTTGTTGTAATTCAGTAAGTATTGCCAAGTATCTTTTAGCTCAGCAGGAGATTGTTTATAACCACGTAAAATAGCATCACGAGATAAACCGCCTTGCTCATAAAGGTACTCAATTAAGTCTATTTTTTGGTGTGAAATTGCCGCGTTAAGTAATGCTGATTTTTCATCTGCTACCAAAACTTCACGTTGTTCAATTTCACTGATAACAGCTGGTAATGACTGCTGTGCAATAATATCTTGCCATGCAGCGGTATCTAAATCGTCACTTTTCCCACAGCCAAAAAGTAAGCAGGTAAAAATTGCTCCAATAATAAATCTTAATGACATTGGTCACCTCCGTGTAACGCAAGTACTTTTTTTATTTTCCGATTGTAAGTTTTTTGGTAAGCCGTTTTACCTTGTTTATCCTTTATGCAGGCAGGATAACCATTGCTAAGCATCCACTCAGTTATTTCGCTCGACCGGGTAGCTAAAAATAATAATGGCTGGTTTTGGTAATTAACATTCAGTTTTGCCCCGCGACTAACCGCATATTTTAGTAGCTCTATATTCGATGACTTTATAATGTGAGCAATAGGGGGCTGTTTTATATTGGCGGCATCATTAATATTAATGCCGTTATCGAGTAAAAAACCGAGTACTTGAGGAGGGAAGTTAGCTGTGGCTTCTATTAATCTATTATTCGTTTTAACGTCTGAACTCACTTTAAAGCCTTTGCTTTTAAACTGTTGGAACATAGAAATGATCCGCTTATGGTCGCTTCTTTCTTTACGTGGAAACCCGCTAAGGTAAGCTTGGTAAACTGAAACATTATCCGATACTGTCTTGGTATTAACCGCTAACTTGTCTAGCTTAGCTAAACACTCAGGGGTCATAGCGGCATTAACTGAGCTTTCAAATAGCGTTTTTCCATCGACGGTTTTAATGTCTTTTGGCAGTCCATGATTAAGGTATTGCACTAACTCTTTACATGAGAAATACACTCCTTGAGGAAGCTCAGCCAGCTCATTTATTCGAAAGCCATTTTTTTGGTAAATATTGAGTAAATCTTCTGCAGAGCCTGAAGTGTTTGAGCTAAATAAGTAATTATATAGCGCCCAATTATTAACGTAACCAGTAAAGTTAGGGTGCTCCGCTATTGCTGAGAAGGCTATTGCTCGAACGTTAAGGTTAGCTTCATACGAAAAACTCTTAAGTAAGTTATGTATCGTCTCAGTCGAGTATGGGTAAGCGTGAAGTGCTTGCTTAAATGGGGAAACCTCAGCGCTCCTTACAAGGTTTTTTGCTGCCTGCCATAAATTATCTTTAGCTGTGGACTTTCTATAAGTGGAGTTATAGTTCGGCTCGAACTGGCGTATATAAGGCAAAAATAATGTTGCAGCGGTGCTATCTTCTTCAACGTGCTTTTTTACTAGGGACAGTAATGATTCATTGGCAGAATTTTTAATAAGTAAGCTATTAATGGTTTGCGCATCGATATAATTAAGTAAATAAAAGTAAGAGCGCGACTCAAGTGAGTTGAATAGCAATGCTCGCTGTGACGCGGGAGATAATAAATGCTCTGCTTTTTCAATATTATCCCAGTTAATGCTGTTGTTCGCTAAAATGCTATCTAATGCTGCTACCGGGCACTTAAGTGTGTTATTGGTGAGTGTTTTTTGCGCAGCAGCGAAAGTGTCGCTGTCTTGAACGGTAATTAGCAATTGACAAACTTTCGCCTGAAACCACGAGTCACCGACAAACATTGCGCTAAGGGGATTGTGACGAGTTATCAACATTTTGAAGTTGGCTTGTTGTTCTTGTTCATTACCTTGAATATGTACTGCTATTAAGTCGCGTAATTGAATATCGCTAACCCCCATAAGTAAAAATAGCTGGCTATGGTGGCTTAGCTGATAAAACATATCTTTGTGTGCTAATGCTTTAAATAATGTATCGTTGTCTAAAGTAATCACGCCATCAGCAGCTAAACTTGCTAAGGAAAATAAGTTGTTGTTGATTAGCTTTTTATATACCCAGACTTGTTGATTAGCGGTTAAGTTATTCACTTGCGACCAAGCTTTACTATGCACATCACTATTTAAGGTTAATGAAAAAATACAGACGATCGCGCTGTCGTTTAACGTAGTAAAGTCGATTGCCTCTAAAAAATAGTTGGCTTTAATAGGTTCAGATCTTTTACATTCGCTTTGTAGCATTTCATTGGCAAAGCTGGTTACTTGTTCTGCCATAAAACCGTTATACCAGGATAGTGGGGCGGCGGTGATTTGTAACAAAGTCCATAGCTTTCTTTTTGCTTCAAGTAAATATACTTTATCAGTAGAGAACAGCTTTTTTACTAAAATTTGGTGATCAACACTTACTGCCCAAGAAAATAAGTGTTGTATCGCGGCATCACTTAATAGATTAATATCAATATTTTCGATTACCTTCTCAGGGTAGGGGTAGCCTAAATGAAGCGCTAAGATAAACTGGTTTAGTGGCTCAATATTGCCATCAATAACGGTTGGCAGGGAAGCATCTAAATCTTTCAATTTGGGCTGCAAGCTTAAAGCCGTATTGATATTTTCTAGCTCTTTAGGTGTTAACTGTAAAACATTAAGCGTTGCTAAATGCTTTAGTAATTGCATATTCCTTTGTTGCGTCAGTGTTTCTTTTAAATTGGCTTGATGTTTGTTTTGCTCATACCACCATTTGGCAGCATTAAGGCTTAAATCATAACCCGTATTTTTTGTGATGCGTAGTAGCTTATTGTTTTTTTGAAATAAGCGCTTAAGCAATGCCATGCCCTCAAGCGTAAATAATTCACTTGCTTGATATAGCATCCAAGATAAATAAATATGATCCATACTATATGTTTCAAAGTCACTTCTTTCGACGGGCTTTATGCCAATTTTAAGGTGCTCAATGAAACTGTCGGTGAGTTTTTCGGGATGAGATGTTAAAAGTGTTAGTACAATATCTAACTTGATCACATCGCCGAGTGTAGAAAAGTCAACTTGTGCAAGTAAGTTGAGTGCTTTGTCAGTATTGTTATGCTTAAGTAGGTAGAGGCCTAAATCTATTGCAGCTGTATGGTTGAGCCAGCCGAGTTGCACCCAGCTATCTAATAAAGCGGTATCAAAACCTCGTGTTTGCAAACGTGCGTAAAGGCTCTGATCTTTATTCCAATCAAGTTTTTTACTATAGCCCCAATTAAAGCGCTCAATTAATTGCTCTTGAGAAAGGTAATTACCGGCATATGAAGGTGCTTTAGGGTTTTTACTTGTATGCTCAAGAGAAAAAGAGCTGCTATGCACATTAACGATATAGCTAATATAGCCAATACAGCAAAGGAGCACCTTTACCCAATAATTTTTCATGTTACTTCCCTAGTAAAATATTCCATTTTTTGAGCGGGGAGCTTAGCACTTTTCGCCGTAATTGCAATAGCTCTCAATAGTGATTACGGGGACTGTATTCATTACAACTAATTAAATTTATTAGGTAAATATTAATAGGGATCGCTTGTTTGGTTGTTTATTCTCGTAAGCGCTGTTAGTTCAATATAGTTTTGTGAACGGCTTCATTCACGTAATATTAGCGTTATGATTAACGCTTGATAGTTAATAGTGACTTAGCAGTAAAGAAGTAGGTAAAATATAAAAAAACCTTAGTACTTTCATACTAAGGTTTTTTATGGCGTTAACGTTATCACGCCGAGGGCTAAGCTAAATGAATAAAGTTTTACTGCTCTACTTTACTCATATCGCCTGCTTTAATAATAGAGAAGTCTTCAAGCTTGATGTATTTATTCATTACCTTATTAACATCTGCAGCGGTTAAGTTAGCTAAACGTGCTTCATAGGCTTTGTTCCACTGCATAGTGCGGTTAAGCGCTAATTGCGATCGTAATGTGCCAGCTAGCTCTTTATCTTGCGAGCGGCTTACGCGTTCACCCTGTAATAAACCTGATTTAGCATCGTTAACTTCTTCTTCTGTGAAGCCATCTTTTAACATGCGCGCCATTTCTTCTTTAAAGCCTAGCTCTACTTTAGCTAAGTTTTGTGGAGCACATATTGCGTATGCGCCCATGGCTGTTCTGTTATCGAATGAACTTGGGCTAATAAATGAGCCAGCGCCGTAACTTAAACCGTCTTTTTGACGTAGTCTTGTTGCTAAACGGCTATTTAAGAAGCCACCACCTAAGATGTAGTTACCAAGCTCTAATGCTGCAGCATCGTCGCTATTATCACCTAATGGCAAGGTGATCGCGGCGACAAAAGTGGCATTTTCTTTATCAGGAGTATTAAAGTTTTCATCTTTAACCGGCATTTTTTTATAAGGCGTTGCTAGTCGTTGGTATTGTTTTTTAGCATTCCAGTTACCAAATATTTCGCTTAACTGTGCATTAACACTTTGCTCATCAAAATCACCAACTACAGATATTTTAGCGGCATTAGCACCATAAAAAGCGTTATGGAAAGATTTAACATCGCTAATACTTAACTTCTCTAGTGCCGTTAAACTTTCTTCAAAAGAACCAACATAATTAGGGTGACCTTTGGCTACTTGGTTTTGCTTTTTAGAGTAAGCTCTAAATGCTAACTGTTGTGGGTCTTGCATACCTTGTTCAATATCAACTTTACGTGTTGCTTTAAATTGATCGAATTCAGCTTGGTCAAAACGTGGTGTTTTAAATACAGAGCTGGCTAAAGTAAGCACATCGCTTAAGTTAGTTTTGGTTGTGGTAATGCGAGCATATGCACCATTACCCCATGCCCCAAAAGAAACTTGAGCATTAAGTTTATCAAACTCATCTTTTAGCTCTTCACGTGTGTATTTTTTGGTGCCGCGCATTAACATGGCACCAACACTTTCGCTAACATTTGCTAAACTATGCAGGCTTTTCTCGTCACCTAAATCAATATTGATATTGACTGAAACTGACTCACCTCGGGTTTTCTTTGACAATAATGCCACTTGTGCACCGTTGGCTAAGGTAAAGCGTTTAGTACGGTTGTCAATATTGTCAAATGATGGTTCAAAGTTTTCACCTTGGGCTATTTGAGCTTTACCTTCATAACCATCAACCATCGCTGCAACACTCGCCACTTGTGGTATTTCAACGCGCTCAGGTTTGTCTGTTGGAATAAAGCGCCCAGTAGTACGGTTGTTACGCGTTAAATAGGTTTGAGCAACACGTTGTACATCTTCTGCCGTTACCGCTTCAATGCGATCGCGGTGTAAGAAATATAAACGCCAATCGCCCATGGCTAACCACTCACTTAAGGTTTTTGCGATAACCTCAGATGAGTTAAATGATAAGTTAATATTTTTAAGAATATTACGTTTAGCACGTTCTACTTCTTCGGCGGTAATGGCATTTTTTTCAATACTTTCTAAAACAGATAACATTTTGTCGCCAGTTTTATCAATATCAAAACTTTTATCTATTTGCGAAGCAAAAATCATGACTCCTGGCTCTTGCCATTGAAAGTTAAAACCAAATGCGCGACTGGCGAGTTTATTTTCAACAAGCTCTTTATGTAAGCGGCCACTTGGTGCTGAGCCTAATACTTGAGAAAGTACGTCAATAGCGGCGTAGTCAGGATGAGATCCCGCTGGAATATGATACATAGCGCCAAATAACTGCATGTCACCTACGCGACGAACCGTAACGCTTTTTTCACCGTCTTGTGCTGGCTCTTGTGTGTAAAGTGGTGCAATAACGCGATCTGGTTTAGGAATTACGCCAAAATAATTATTAATACGTTTTAGCATGTCATCGTTATCAAATTTACCAGCAACGATTAGTGTTGCATTGTCGGGCTGGTAATATTTACGATAAAAAGCCTGTAAGCGCTCAATGGGGACATTTTCTAAATCTGCTTTGGCACCTATGGTTGATTTACCGTAGTTATGCCAAGTGAAAGCTGATGCCATCATGCGTTGTAAGGTTACGCGAAATGGGTTGTTTTCGCCGCGTTCAAACTCATTGCGGACAACAGTCATCTCGCTATCTAAATCTTCCTTCGCAATAAATGAGTTAACCATACGGTCAGACTCCATGCTTAGTGCCCAATTAATGTTTTCATCGGTTGCTGCAAAGGTTTCAAAGTAGTTAGTTCTGTCAGTCCAAGTAGTACCGTTTGGGCGAGCGCCATGAGAGCTTAACTCTTTGGGAATGTCTTTATGTTTTGGCGTACCTTTAAAGACTAAATGTTCAAGTAAATGTGCCATACCGGTTTCACCGTAATTTTCATGTTTAGAGCCAACATGGTAGGTGACATTTACGGTAACTGTTTCTTTACTTTGGTCAGGAAAAAGTAAAACACGTAAACCATTGTCTAAATGGTATTCACGTATACCCTCTACTTCATTAATTACAGCTGAGCTTTTGTGTTGAGTGTTAGCGGTAACTGCATTATTAGTGTTTTTGCTGTTATCTGCTGTTGCGCAGGCCGTAAGTATAGGCAAGCTAGCAAATATAATGAGCGTGGTTATTTTATTTTTATTAAAGCGAGTAAACTTGAACATCTGTTCTCCTTGTGATGCTAAAAAGGTTAGTCAACGAAGTGAAACTGAAAACAACTATAGTTGAATAATTCCATAAAGTACTTATCTATAGTGCCAATATTCATAAGTATTTACAATTTTTTTACATTCCCTGTTGGGAATAAATAATAAATGCTAGTTGGTATGGTGCTTATATGTCAGCTACAAAGCCTAAAGGGGTTAGAAAAAGGCTGTATACCGAGCGAAGGGGTAATTAGTTATAGTAAATAAAGTAATGAGAGTAAATAAAGTGAGCGTTAATTAGCTCACTAAGGTAAAGGTGCTAATTAACGCAAGAGGGGAGGTTAACTACTATTAAATTTCTTTAATATGAATGCTGCCGCCACTTGTTTTAAGTAACATTTTAGGGCCGCCGCCGTTTATAGTACCAACGATTGATTTTTTATCGACACTACCTTTTACAGCAAAATCACTCTTAACGCGACCGCCACTGGTTTTAGCGGTTAAGCTTACAGCAGTGTCTTGCGCTAAATACGCAGTAATTGAACCGCCAGAAGTGATAAACTCACTGTCTTTTGTTGGCTTAGTTGGTAGGTTTATCTTGATACTTCCACCTGAAGTTTTAGCTTCAATTTTTCCAACTACATCGTCAATTTTTAAGCTGCCGCCTGAGGTTTCTATTTCTACATCACCGTGTATTTTACTTAATGAAATAGAGCCGCCGGCGGTATCTACGTCTACTTCACCAGTGAGATCTGCTATGCTAATTGAGCCTCCACTGGTTTCAACGTCAACATTATATTGCTCTGGTAAGGTTAGCGTGTAAGTTGCTTTAATGTGTTTATTACCACTAAAAAAGCTGCTGCCTTGTTTGATGTCTCCTTCGATATTTATACCGTTTGCTGGTGTAGTAAAGTTAATATGTAGTTTATCTTGGTCTTCACCTTCAATATTCAATTGTACTAATACAGTACTTTGTGAGTGAGTGTTAACTTTAATTGCGCCTATGTCGGTATCAAGTTTTAATAAGCCGCCAGCCGTAACATCAAAGGTTTTATTAATGGTTTTTGCTTGAGCGCATGAAGCAATAACTAATAAGGCAAGTGGGGCTAATTTTAAAGTAGATAAATGCTGTAACATAAGAGTATCTCCGTGTTGTTGTTTTTATTTCATCAGTATCATGTTTTTTAGTATGATGCCATTGCATGATAAAAGGTTTAAATTTATTTGAACTTTCATTAACCTTTTTACTAATTACTTATTTTCAATTACTTATTTTCAATTACTTATTTTCAATTACTTATTTGCACGAGTTAAAGGTTATTTATAAGGACAACCATATGATTAATTTCGCCGTTATAGGGACGAGTAAAATAACTTGTGCTTTTATTGAGGCAGCTAAACAAGACCCGCGTTTTAACCTTTATGCAGTTTACTCTCGTCAGCTTGAAACAGCTCAAACCTTTGCTGAAAAACATAAAATAGCGCATTGTTATACCGACTTAAGCGAACTTGCCAATGCTAGTGAGGTTAATGCTGTTTATATTGCTTCTCCTAATAATTGTCATGAAGCACAAACCTTGATGATGATAAACGCGGGTAAGCATGTGCTATGTGAAAAGCCTATTGCGATTAATACTGCGCAATTAACACGCATGATTATGGCGGCTAAACATAACAATGTCTGTTTTATGGAAGCTATGCTGATCTCTTTTCTGCCTAACTACCTACAAATAAAAAAACACTTACATGCGATTGGTACGGTTCGTAAGTATAGCGCTTCATTTTGTCAATTATCTTCACGTTATCCAGCCTACTTAAAAGGAGAAAACCCTAATACCTTTAACTTGTTTTTTGGTAATGGTGGTTTAATGGATATTGGTATTTACCCCCTTTATCCTATTATTGACTTATTCGGCTTACCCAATAAGGTTGCCAGTCAGTGTAGCAAGTTAGCTTCAGGTGTTGATGGTTATGGTGACGTACTATTGTCTTACTCTGATCATTCAGTAAATGCTCAAGGAATAGCTCAAACAGAATTACAAGGACTTATCAGCTACTCAAAAGTAAGTCATGGAGCCAATTTAGGTGAGTTACAGGGCGATAAGGGGCGAATTAATTGGCAGCATAGCTCGTTATTTAACGAAGTTACACTGACATTAAATAATGGGGAAGTACACAATATATCAGTCGCGCAAACGAGTAATAGAATGACCTATGAATTGAGTCATTTCATTGATTTAATTGAACAAGGTAAAATAGAGTCACCGATTAACCATTGGCAACTTTCTGAACAAGTACTAAGCGTTATTGAGCAGGTAAGAGCACAACAAGGGATAATATACCCCGAAGATACTGCTCTTTAATTACGGTGAGATCTTAACCTGAGTTTAAGTTATTTAATGAAAACTGCTAGGCGTTAATGCATAAGAAGGAAGTTCAAAGTAATAGATGGTGCCGTTCTTACCTTGCTTTTCACCGGTAGTTCCACCTAAAGCATCAATAATTTTCTTGTTTAAAACAATATCTAAAGGGTCTTTAGCATTACTGTTTACAGTAAGACTATGCTCGCTTAGTAAATGTTTACTATCATCACTAAGCATGCAAGGTTTGCTATCTTCTACCTCGAAGACGATATTAAACTTGTCGGGATAAAGGCGTATGTAAATATTATCCCCTTGAGTGCTATTATCAATAGCGTGCTTTGTTAAATGAGTAATGACTTGCTCTACTTGGTTTGGTACACATAGTTTTTTTATTTTTTCGTCAAGTGATTGGTTAATAATAATATTTTTTATTTTCGCTTTGCTTGACTCTATGTAGAGTTGTCCTGCAATCATAGCATTTAATGAACACGCCTTTAGGTTTGGACTATGTAAGCATTGTGATAATTCAATGTAACTTTGCAGATCAGCAAAGGTGTGTTCAATTTTATCTTTAGCTTTTTGACAAAGTAAGCTCGCATCAGCGCTTTTCTTAGTGTCAGGTACGCTATCAACTAACACTTCATTAATGGTAGAAAGTATATAAAGCGGGTTGAATATATCTTTTGTTAAGCTGTTAATTATATTTTTATAATCAATGAGAGATTGACGCTCTTTTGTGCTTTGGTAGGCGTTAAAAATTAATTTTCTTAATGTGACTGAAAATAACTCTAAATCAAGGGGTTTAATAAAGGTAGCGTCTGCTGCATCGTATAAAAACTTAATGACCGCATTTCTACTCGCGGTAATACCAATAAAAATAAAGTGTCGTTCTGGAAATGTGTTTCTAATTTCGTCCATTAACTGGCAACCGTTTTTATTTGGCATTTCATAATCTAGAATAATGAGTGTAATAGAGCTTATTTGGTGTAAAAGGTTAATGACATTATTAGGATTGAGTTCTATGGTATTTTTTATAAACTCTTTTGATAAGATGTTTTCAACGATGTAACTATCTACACGTGAGTCATCAACAATTAATGCGTGTTGCGATTGATATATATGGTATTGATGTATAAAACCGTACACCAAAGTTAAAACCTCGGGCGAATTCACATTGACAATGAGATCGATATTGCAAGATTTTGCCGTTCTTTCCATTTCAAAGCTACATTCATCGGTTAATAATATGACGGGAATATGTAATGGTGCAGATAACTGACACAGCTGCGCTTCTGTTATTGTGTTGTCGTAAACAATTAAAAAATTAGTATCGTCTGATTGGCTTTTTAAATAATTAGCAATGCTAGCGGTTGTAACGTTTTTACATGCACCTAATTGCTCTTCTTTGATTAAGGCTGCTAAAGGGAGGTTAAAGTGTTCCGGCAGGTTAACTAATGCTACTTTGAGTATATCCACAACGAGTCCTTTCAATGTATTTAGGCTAAAACTATTTTACGTAATAGCATTTGGCCACTTTACCTGTACGGGTTTATGTATGCTCCGTTGATAATAGTACAAAAACATTAAATTCGCAGAGTGATTTAATAACCGCATAACTGTTGACTTGAATGTTAAGGAGGAGTTGCTAACTAGGATATTAGTTAAGGCATTATAAATCTTTATAATGGCGCTCGATAATGCACTAAATAGTAGGTTGATTATCGAGCTGCTTGTTAGATAACATATAGAAAAGAAACCTGCCTCTTATCAAAGGTTACCATCAAAAGGGGTATCATCAACAAATTTCAAATTAAATTTGCCACTACGCTCAATGGTAAATATTGCTTCAGCCCATACTTTTCCTGACTTTTCTTGAGCAAGTGTGAATAGCTGTTCAAATGTTGGTTTAATGGCATCAACGTTTTCAATGAGTTTGTCTTCAACATTTGTCTCATGCTCAGGATTAAATGCGCAAGTATAATAAGCCGTGCAAACATAACTTTTAGTTAGCGCTTCATGTTTATTCTGATGGGGACTTAAACACGAGAGAGAAATATAGGCCGTTAGCCACTCTTCCTTAATAGATTGATAAAGAAACTGACCTATTGATTTAGTAAGTTCTTGTTCTGATAAGTTTTTAATAGACGATTTTTCTGCTGACATTATTACTATCCTTAGCTATAAATTATGTGTTGGTTAATTGTAAAGAGTATAAATTAAAGTTAAAAGTAATAATCGTGAACTTTTCTTCAGTTTATTTAACCTTTTATTTTTACTTGATAAATTATTGTACTTTCACCCTATTTTTATTGCTTTATATTCTAAAAGTATGTTACTTTGCACCGCCTTTTTTTCTAAGGCTAATTCATCATACAAAGGACTTATGAATATGAAAAAAATCATCGCTGTAGCAGCACTTTCTCTTTTACCTTTCACTCAAGCAATGGCTGACCAAGATATTGGTTGTGGCTTAGGCTCTATGGTATTTGCAGGTAAAGAAGGTAAAGTGTTCAAAGTATTAGGTGCAACAACTAACGGTACTTCAGGTAACCAAACTTTTGGTATTACTTTTGGTACATTAGGTTGTGATGGCACAGGCCCTATCACTTCAACTGAAACTGTATCACTTTTTATTGATGGTAATGTTGATCAATTAGCACGTGATATTTCAAAAGGTGAAGGCGAAACTTTGGCTACACTTGCAGAAGTATGGGGCTTTGCAGAGCAAGATAAAGCCGAATTTGCTTCTTTAGCACAAGCTAACTTTTCCGCTATTTACACCTCTGAAAATGTAACTTCACAAACAGTATTAGAAAACCTAAACCGTTTGGTAGCAAGTAATGCTGTATTATCAAGTTATAAACTTGCTTAATTAGCTACGCAGTTAATTTATTCAAATTATGTTAAAGCCCCTTCAGGGGCTTTTTATATTTATAGCTGTCGTATTCTTTTATTTTAACAAGGGTATGACCATTGTATAAAACACATATTCCACCTACACCACTTTTAGTTCCCTATAAAATCAAGCACTTTGAATGGTAACGGGTATATAAGACACCATGAAAATATTAAGCACAGTTATATTTATTATTTTAACGTTATTATCTTTACCGTCTTTTTCCAGCGATATATCACTCAAGACCTTAGCTAAAAATTCATATTGGTTACAGCTTGGTCATTATCGCTCAGCTGTGTTGACTGAGTGGAAAAGTGAAGTAGACAGTGAGAGTTTTTTTCTTACTAAATCTGGAAAAACAGACCCCTATGCCGAGTTGCTGGCTACCGTTGATAGTTTTAACGCAATAGGGTTAACGGTAAACGAAGCCAACAAACTACGCTGTGCCTTTCCTGCTCGCTATACCTGGCTAAAAAAGAAAATACCTAATAATTGGCCTGAGCTCAACTGCATTGAACTTAGTCAATGGAAAGAAGTGATGAACCCCGCAGGTATTACGTTGGTTTTTCCTACGGCCTTTATGAATAGCCCCTCATCAATGTTTGGGCATACGTTACTGCGCGTTGATGCAAAAGATCAAAACAGGCATAGAGAGTTAGTAGCTTTTGCGATCAACTTTTCCGCCCAACCTGATGTTGAAGATAATGCAGCGGCGTATGCGTTTAAAGGACTTGTAGGGCAATACCCTGGTAACTTCACTGTTATGCCTTATTACCGAAAGGTACGGGAATATAATGATATAGAGTCTCGAGATATTTGGGAATATAAGCTCAATTTTACCGAAAGAGAGGTTGAGCGTATATTACTTCACTTGTGGGAGCTACAAAGAGCTACTTTTGATTATTATTTTATTGATGAAAATTGCTCATACCAGTTATTAAGCTTATTGCAACTTGCTAATGAAAAGCTTGATTTAACTTCTTCATTTTCTTTTCAAGCGATTCCGTCAGATACTGTTGCCGCATTGAAAAATAATAAGCTACTTCAAGAGCCTAATTACCGACCAGCATTTGGTACGCGTTTATATCATTATGCACAACAGCTATCAGCACAAGAGTTAGCATCTGTTCAACAGTTAATTGAAGAGGGGGAATTTGACAACGCTACCTACACCATAGACCGACAAGCCGCTATTTTAGAAATGGCCTATGAATGGTTAAACTTTAATTTTTATGATCAAGGGCTTAATCGAGATCTTATAGCACCACGTTTAAAAAAATTGCTATATGAACGCAGTAAGCTAAAAACACCACCTCCTTTTTCTGAGCCAGAAAAACCACTTGCTTCTCCTGAGCAGGGGCATAGTTCATCTCGAGTGGGTATTACCTTAGTGAATAGCAATAACTACGATAATCAAATAGAGCTTTCCTATAGGTTGGCCTATCATGATTTACTTGATTATTCGCTTGGTTATATTCCAGGTGCTCAAATTAGCTTTTTTGATTTCCAGAGCAGCTTCAGCAAAAATGATAAACTGCGTATCGAACACTTATACCTAATTGATGCAATGTCACTTGCACCTGACAATGAAGTTTTTAATAGTTGGTCATGGAATATGAGGCTAGGGTACGATAGACAGCCTGATATAAATAAGCAAAAAAGTAGATACTTTACTCAAGGAGGGTATGGCAAGTCATTTGGTGATCCTAATAAGTTTCATAGCTTTATATTAGGATCTGTTGAGTTCAATGCAGGTGATATAGCAGATAACGTTGAAGTAGGCTTAGGTACCGAGTTAGGTGCGGTTTGGCAACTTAACAGTAATAATAAATTAGCATTTACTGGCAATGTTATGTGGTTACTTAATAGTGAAGTAGCGCGGCATTCACGCGTCGATTTATCATGGAATTGGGCTTTGCAAACTAACTGGGCACTACGTAGTAATATTAATTACAAAAAGTGGTACCGCGAGGAGACGCAAGCAAAACTGACTTTGTATTATTATTTTTGAGGTGTTATTTGTTATGTTTTCTTGCTTGTTTATATGTAGGATCTCAGCGCTACCATAGCTTAGAGTATTATCATTCATCACGATGGCACGCTGTTTGTTGTATTTTGTTAAGTCTTCATGCACCCAATATTAAATTCGTATTGAGTGGCAAACACTATGTAGTTGCCACTTATCATTTACATGTTGCATAGTAAACTTCATAGCATCACTTGGTGCGGTATAAAAGTTAGCTAACCAAATATTCACTTCATTTTTATTGGTATTTTGCCAACGAGTCACTTGATTTTTAGTGATAAAAATCCCTTGGAAAACAATTTTTTGAGTGGTTTTTTCCCCTGACTCACAAGGCCAGCTACCTAGTTTTTTTGCACCAGAATAAAAGGCATAATTTGTTAAAAAAGGCGCTGGGCTAATCACTTCTGATAGAGCACTATTTTGTGTAGCTTGACATATCAACTCAAAAAAATCGTTAACTAAGCTTTCAGAGTTTGGAATGCCCTGCTCAACTAACTTCTTTGAAATTGTTGAATAAAATACTGGTGTGTTCTTACAATGAGGAGAATTAATTAGTAGATCGCCATCAACATTACTAAAACCTGAGCCGTTAGTGTTTGTGACTATCGCTGCAATGTCTTGTGCAGGACCATTTTTATTCGTTTTTGTGGGGGACTTCTTGTTTCTTTCAGTGATAGGTGCTTGATAAGGTACTTTCTTATCGTTTTCTACAATACTGTTTTTAGTTGATTTATAGGTGAAAGTATCTGCGGTAATAGAGATTACTTCTAATTTTATCGTGTTGACATTAAATGCAATGACAAGGATGTCTTCCTCAACATGCCAATCTCCATGCATTGTAAACTTCCCCATATTTAGATACATAGCTCCATCAGATTGATAGCAGAGGGTATCTTTACCTGTATTTTTCCAGCATCCAATTACCTTTTGAGCTATTTCATTTGCTTTTACGTTACTTACACTTACACACACAGCGATAAGTAAAAAAACTAACGATTTTATCTTTTTATTCATTATTATTCCTTTAACTTTAGTGAGAGTTAAATTCCATTTCAGTTTATTTAGTGTTCTTTAACCTTATTTAGTTTCGCTTTTATCCGCCATAAAAATGTTAACTGAATTAACATCATCATTATAAATAGCAACACCAAGCCAACAACTAATTCTCCAGCGTATTGTTCCATAAGTTTGGTCAATTTTGTTGGCTCAAGGGTTTGGTAAATATTGCTTGAAAGTTTGCTGTATTCTTTACCTGTTAACCACGTATTTGTTTTATGGTTGTAATAGAAATATGTACCCTCTTGCCATCGATAAAAGCTATGCCCATAACTTTCTTCTAACTCTTTAAGCGCTTTAGGTAATTTAATTTCAATAATACCCATATAGCTAATAGGCAATGTCGTTTCGTAAGTTATTTCTTCAATATTGATATTGATTAAGTCAATATCTCCTTCAAAAGGAATATTATTAAAGGAGACAGAATAAGTGTCTTCGTCAACTTTATTAAACGACTTTAACTCACTACTGGTTTTTTGAAGTTGTTCCCAACGTGATAATAATTCTTCTTTATTAGGCGACTCAGCATTTACAGCTATGGGCAGGGCACAAAAGCACATTATTATTAGGTTTACGATAAGTTTATATTTCATTTCTATCCTTGTAGTTGAAGTTACTTATTAGTTAGTTTCAGAGGCTATATTTTCAAAAAGACAATAACCTATATGCTCAATGGCTGTTTTAATATGCTTTATGTTATTAATATAATGCACGAGAAAAACATATTCGTCAGACTCAGTATCAATAATGCTGAGCTGTAAGTCATTTTCTCTTAACTTTTCATCAAAGCTTGTTATGACGCTGTCACATGAAATAGAAATATCCTTTTCATATGAGGGAAGTGTAAGAAACAGGTTATAGTTTTCTTGTAAAGCCAAGTTAAGTCGCCATGCTAAATTACTTGTTTCCGAATTTAAATCAAATGACATAATAAAGTGGTAATCATTGTCATCTAAAAACTCAGCGAAAACGTTTAACGTTGATAAATAATCATCGTCATTGTCATAATTCTTCAGTGTATCGATAAATTCAAATACTTCATTCTTACGAGTATTTTTAGGAAGGCATAACTGAGCTAAGTATTGATAAGACTCTTTGGCTTTATATGAAAGGGTAGGGTAATTCGTTTCTAGCGCAAGGGTCGTGTTGTTATCGATTTTGTTGCTTTTTGAACTGTTTTTTTTAAATGAAAATAGTAAATCATTTATTTTCTTTATTATCATATGCTTGAACTCCATTTCAAGTAATTAACGTGTAGTGTATAGAAAGGTTAGTCATACTTATAAAAACCAGCCTGTCACTTTGTATAGTGACAAAGCAACAAGCAGGTTTGAAATCCATTTCAAATTGTTAAAGAGCGTGCTTTTTGGTAACAATAATCAAAACAGAGTGATTGAGCTGGTTAATTTGTTTAAACGGCTCTGACCCCTTTTATTTTTTTGCTGTTATTTTATTAGAGCGTGTTAATAACTAAGCCCTATCACGACTAGGTCGCGGGGGGTTATTAGTAAATTTAAAATAGTGTCGTGCTTTACGGAGATGACGTAATGTAAATATTCCCCAAAGCGTACCAAATGGTATTAAGAACAAAGCAACACAGGCAATAGGCCCAACGCAATAGAATGCTAATTTATTGTTTTGGCAAAGCTTGAAGCATAATACGAATTGGCTAATCACAAGCACTAAATTTCTAATAGTCGAATTGCTAAACAACAGACCGTCTTGCGTTGTAAACAAAGAGAAAAAGAAAATAGCGAGTAATATTAGACACCATAAAATAAATAATATTTTTAATTTGAATAAGCTGTTCTTTGCGTTTTCATAAACTGCTATTTCCTCTTCTGAATAACGATTAATTGCGCTAACGCCCCCTTGAACAGCGGCTAGTGACTTATTCTCGTCAGATGTAGCATTATCAATGTATTCTATGATCGAATCTAATGCTTCTGAATGTGCGAATACGCTGAGTTTTTCCCTCTCTTCTTGCCATAAAAATGTGTCATTCAGTAACAATATTGAGTTTTTATCTAAACCGTCTACTGAGTATTTTTTATGTTTTTTTCCGTTGGAAATTGCGTTATATAAGGCGTAAATTGCGTTAATTAAATATAAACTCACTTTAAAGTGAATATCCTGATTAAGTAGCGCTTTATTTTGACTTAGCTCACTCCAGAGTTGAAATTGAATATGTGAATTATCTTCAGATAAAATTTCGTCGCATAGTTGTAAAATGTCGTCTAAATTATCAATGCCTTCTTGCTGGCTATTGGTCACTCCAACATCCTGTGGGGTTTCAACTAAATTTTTCTCATTCGAGTTAACTAAATTTTGAAAGGAGTTCTCAATAATTTCGTCATGTAGTTGCTGGTCGCTGATTGTTGATTCATCAGTTGCAAGTTGATCTGCAAGGTATTCATTTTTATCAAAAAGTAATGTTTCTTCGAGGTCAATATGTGTGCTTTCATTAATTAACTCGTTGCCGAAATATGCTTGCTCCTCTTCTTTATGTAAAGGTGCTCGTTCTTCTTCATATGAGGGCACATCTTCCTCTTGTGTAGAGAAAAACGTTTGTTCCTCAATGGCCATTGTTGTCTGACTAGCCGCAATTTTTGCGTACTTGATTGCGCTTTTATAAGCGTTGTGCAGTAAAGAAAACTCTGTGGGTTTTTCGTCAGGGCGAATAACTTTAACACGAGCAGCATAGGCTTTTTTAATCAAGCCAATTTCAGTCGTTGGCTCTATCTGTAATTGTTCCCAATCAACCATTAAAACCAACTTTCATTATCGAATGAATCTAAAGCATCACCGAAAAGCACCTGTTCTCGTTGTATTTCTCTGGGATTTTGGCGGTCTAGTGTATGCTCAAAACGAGAGATCAATTGAGCAATTTCTTCTCTTTGATAACCAAGGGAGCTACTGTACATACGTTCGGCCCTCGCCACTAAAGCTCGATTTTTTTCACTGTCTCTAGGGTGAAATTTGAGCTTTTGAAGCACTTTTTTAGCACGAGTTATTTGCTCAGCTGTTAATGCACCTGGTGCGTTATGAATTACTTTATTGTAGGTTTGTCCGGTAGTTTTAACTTTAACGTCGACTTCCAGTAAGCCACTCATATCGTAACTATAACGAACGGTAATAGGTTGATGTCCAGCTTTGTCTTTAGGCACAGCTACTTTTAATCTACCCAAGAAAATATTTTTATCTACTTGCCTGTGTTCACCTTGATATATACCAACCTGCATCGCTGTTTGATTATCCGTAGAAGTGCATAAATCGCGTTCCACACTAATCGGCACAATAGAGTTTCGCTCGATAATAGGGAGCATTTGACCAGGGTTATCAAAATCATCAAGCACCTCAGTTCCTAGTGTAAAAGGGCATACATCGGTTAAGACAATGTCATCTAGCGCTTCGTTTTTCTCTACCAGCCCAGCTTGAACACCTGCTCCTATTGATACAACAAGATCTGGATCTAAATTACATGAAGGTAAGCGGCCAAAGAGCTTACTGACCATTGAACGCAATGCTTTTAGTTTTGTTGAGCCACCAACTAAAATAACATCATCAATTTCATTTGGGTGTAAGTTGGCATCTCGTAGTGCCTGTTTAACAGGTTGCTGCACTCTATAGAGCAATGGTGTTATAACGCTATAAAACCACTCTTGCTCTATTGTTAAATCGTATGTTTTATTTTGATATGTCACCTGAAGTTTATGACGCAACTCATTGTCAATATTACACTTAATTGTTTCTAGCTTCATGAGCGCTTGTTGCCGCTCTTTTCGGGAAAACAGTTTTTTATCCAAGTTGTTATCTATACACAGTTGTTCAAACATTACTGTAACAAAGTCTTCACCACCCAGGTAATTGTCACCAGCGCTGGCGTGTACTTCCATAACACCTTCAAAAAATTCTAATATTGATACGTCGAAAGTGCCACCACCCATATCTAAAATAATAAAGGTGCCCTGTTGGCGATTATTTAAACCATAAGCCATTGCTGCGGCTGTTGGCTCGTTTATGAGCCTTCTAACGGTTAGCCCAGCTAGTTCCCCGGCAAGTTTAGTCGCATAGCGTTGGTTTTCATTAAAATAAGCAGGCACGCTAATAACCGCTTCTGTGACTTTCTCCTCTAAAAATTGTTCGGCATCTTCAACCAGAGAACGCAATATAAAAGAAGACAACTCAGGTGCTGTAAAGGAAAGGCCACCAATTTCTAACGAATGCTCTGTGCCCATAACACGTTTAAACACAGCAACTGTACTTAGTGGATGACTGATTAGTCTTTGCTTAGCTGTAGTGCCTACAATAACATTTTTGTTATCGTCAATGGCTACAACAGATGGAGTTAAAAATTTATTTAATCGATTGGGGATTTGCACTAACTCTGCATTTTTCCAAACACAACATGCACTATTAGTTGTGCCTAAATCTATACCTATAATGGCCATAGTCAGATTCCTTCTGAATAATTTAATTCCAATTTTTACGCCCCAAGATATTACCAATTTAGATTGAGTAAGTCAGTAAAATAAAAGGAATTTTTTATTGCGAATCATCCAACTAAATTGAAACTAAATTGGTTATGCTGCTTCATTGCTGTGTTTGGCACTTTAGCTTTAGCTCAAATCCAATTAAAATTAAATAGCCTATGGTCATCACAAACATAAAAAGCTTGTTGAATGACAACTGATAGTGCCGAAGGTAATTAAAATATATCCAGTAAGCGAATACCCCTGAAAATGCTCTGCTTTTTGTGCGCATTAAACTCAATATAATGCTCCCCTGCGAGGGTTTTTAAAATCACCTTAGGCTCAGTACCTAAATCGTCAATACAAAGTTCATGGCCCGAGCGAGAAACAATACGATTTAGGTGTGAATTTACACTGGTAACGACTGAGGGCTGCACATCATTCATGTCAAAACCAATAAGTTAGGCTTTGATTTGATGAGGGCGATTATTGTTGAATGCAGTCTATGTTGAAATGTATGAGCCTAGCATTAGCCAGAGAATAGGCGTATAGAAAGGTTAATTAATAAAAACCTGCTTGTCACTTTGAAAAACTATAAAGCAACTGGCTGGTTTGAAATCCATTTCAAATTGTTAAAGAGCGCGGTTTTTGGTGCTTCTACAACCATTAAGAACTCGTGATTTCCGCGAGCACCTCTAAGCCCATCTGAAATTTTATTTTTTAGAGCCGGATTTTTATACCTGTTCGCTAGTTCTTCTGGAGTTCTGGAATCAAACCACTTATTAAAGTTACCTGAATCGAATGTAGGAATATCACTAACTTTCAGCTTTGAAAGATTAAATTCTTTCTTACTGCTTTTAGCCCCTTTCAACTCATTCCCTTTCGGGGCTTTGAGTTGGTCGGCTCTGATTTTATTCGGTACGCTGGTTATGCCTACATGGGCTAACTCACCCGTGTATTCATCAAGGGCTTTGCTAAATTTTTTCTCAAGGTCTTGCATGCCCTTTTGCATGCCGAGCTCTACTTTAGGAAGTATTTCGCCGAGTTTTTTACTGGCATTTTTTAAGCTATCAAGGGCTTCATCGGGAATAATTCTTTTTAAACACCAGCTATCGACAATATCATCAAAGGCACCACGGATACCGACTATTTTCTCTTTCACTAAATCGATAGCTTGTTTGGTTAAACCAGCCCAGTCAATTTCTCGTAAGAATTTAACCGGGTCGCCTTTACCTAGCTCACGTAAAACGGCAAGGGTAAACCACCCAGTGCTGTTGTTAGCGTTGTCATCATCGTTAAGTTATAAAGTATGGTACGCCGTTATTTCTTGGGTGTTGGGAATAACGGCGTTAATTAATGTCGCATGCAGATGAAGTGATAAGCAGGCTATATTAATGCTAAGAGCATCACAGAAAGTATTGAAAAGTTACTCGTTATTTAAGCGCTCAATTTCATCAGCAAGCTCTTGATCCCACTCAAAGTCAATATTGAATTTACCTGTTGGCTCTAGCGTGTATTTTGCTTTATTCCACTTATTATCAGAGTTTTCAGTGGTTATTTTATGAAGCTCTTTAAATAATTTAAATAAGTTATACCCCGCAGTTAAATCAATGGTTTCATTTCTCGTACTAACATATGTAACGTCAAATTCAGCAGCATCCTCAAAAAATTCCGTTTCAATCTTACATTCTTTCCAGCTGTCATTAAGCTGTGCTATTAAATGTTGAGCGATTCCCATGTAGATATCATCAATCGTTCGCATTTACCTTTAACCTCCTGATTTATTTAATAATGTGGTTGATTTCTTTTTCCCATCAATAAAATATGTGACATCAAATGCTTCAGCTCTTTTTGAGCTACCTTCGTAAATAGCATTTATTTCTACCTTAACCTCTTTAGGCGGATTTCCCTTTAATGCTTTAGCCCATGTATTTTCCATACGCTTCCATGCACCTTTATTTAAATTGCCGTCCATAGCAGCATAGTTAATTTGTTCGCCAGGTCCTTTAAATATAGAAGCAATCAAATGACCGCCTTCATCATCTCTGAGGCCATCTTTAATGCCATCAGTTTTTCCTGCTTTACCTTGTTGATAGGTATTTCTATCTACTTTTGACAAATCAAGCTCACCACCAACAGATTTAACACGACCTAATTCATCTGTTTTATAGGTATATTTACCTACTTTATAGGTGGCACTTGGCTCTAGTTTACCATTAAGTTGCTTATTCCAACCGCCTTTTTTACTTTGCTCTAATACGTTGATGCGAGGTTTAGCCCCCTTCAACTCATTGCCTTTCGGTGCTTTGAGTTGGTCGGCTCTGACTTTGTTTGGTACGCTGGTTATGCCTACATGGGCTAACTCACCCGTGTATTCATCAAGGGCTTTGCTAAATTTTTTCTCAAGGTCTTGCATGCCCTTTTGCATACCGAGCTCTACTTTAGGAAGTACTTCGCCTAGCTTTTGGCTCATAGAGGCAATACTATCGATAGCAGAATTAGGCAGTAATAACTTCATAGAATAACTACTGATAATGCCATCCAAGGCATCTTTTATCGCAATCACTTTTTCTTTAATTAGGTCGGTTGCTTGCTTGGCTAAATCTGCCCAGTCAATTTTTCGTAAGAATTTAACCGGGTCGCCTTTGCCTAGTTCACGTGCTTATTTCAATTGAAAGCGCAAGGGCGGGAGTAAGTACTTCCCCTGCATTTTCAATAATAACTTTGCCGACGCCTTTAATGGCAGAGCCGCTTGACTTTGGGGAGGGGGATAAAACCAACACCTGTTAAGAGGTAGTTGGCTAATCACAAGCGTTTTACTGAAAACAAAAAACAAATACACCACAATTATTCTGACGAGCGCAAGAGAGAGAGTTTATCAGTGCTACTAATTCATGCTCTTCAATAAAATCTTCGTCGTAAGCTTCGTTATCAAGCATGTCTTGAAATGCTGTAATGTAGCTGCTCAATGATTTGCTATCGCGATAAACCACTGCTGGTGTACCATGTGGTGACAATGGCAATGTAAAGTCATCAGCCACATCCCAATCATTGAATAGGAAATCAACCATCAGCGGGTAATCATCATCAAGATAAAATGTTATACAATCGCTTTGTGTTGATTTAGCCTCGCACAATGCCTCAAGTGCGTATAATAACTCACATGCTGTTTCACTCTCATGTGTTTCGGGGTCTCGGGTGTATGATTTTGCAAATAATACATCAAGGGCTGATTGATGTTCATCGAGTTGCTCTTGAGTTAAAACAACGTCTTTATTTATTAATGTTTGTTTTATTGTGTCGTGTTGGCATTGGTGTATTTTGATAAAATAACTCATGTTCATCCTTTTTTTGAGTCGTTCACATGATGTGCTTTTATAAAACAAGGCAACTTTATTGCGCTTGTTTGATTAAATCACTGGCTAGCATGGAGTGAGGTGCCAGCGTTGTTTTTTCTATACCAGTTAAGTTTGCCACTAATGCGTGCTCAAAACACCAGTAGCCAATATAATAATCCGTATACTCAAACTCACAATCACACTCATGGTTTTCATGCCAATCAGCGTCTTCTAATTGTGCGTACCATTGTTCAATAAATTGATTGAGCAATACGGTTTGTTGCTCAGGCTTTGCGCTAAATGCATCATGTAATGCTTGGTACACGTCGGGGTAATAAAGTGTTGGAGAAATAGGGCGATTAACATCACCTAAAGCAATTGCAATGTTATCAAGCAAGGCGTCTTTGCCTTGCTCGCCAATAATGGCGAGTACTTCGTCAAGGTGCGCTTGGTCAGCTTCACAGGCTTGCAGGAGTGACAACCACCAGAGGGTATAAATGTATCGGTTGATATTTTCAGAGCCAACGGCATCACCTTGTCCGCCTAACTTTTCAAAAGCATTACGATAGAACTGATGAGGCGCAGGTAATTTATCGCAGTATTCGGTTAGTTGCTTGCGATATGGCAATATTTCCAATACGTAACGTCTTACATCACCTAAATGTGCGCCGTATGAGTAATGGCTGACCGCACGCATAATAGCTAATTGGTACAAGCGCTGACAAACATCAACTCGTTCACTTGGTGAGGTGAAGTTACCATTATCTAGCGCTGCTTGGGTTTCGTTTAGCGCTTCTTCAAAATCAACCAATAGGGTTTCAAAATAATCACTGTCTTTGCGAGTATCACGCATGAGTCTAATCCCTAACCTTATTTGTTATTATCTTGCCAGTGCACTAAATCTTTTGGGTAGTACTCATGGTCAATAAAGCTGCTATCGTCTATGTTGTAAAGCTTAACCACTAAAGCGGCCTCCCAGCACCAATAGCCTTTGTATGTGTCGGTATCCATCAAATGTAAGTCAGGGCTACCATAAAGCTTATACCAAGCATTTAAATAAGCGAGCATCATCTTAGGTTGCTGCTCTGGAGTTGCCTCTATTACTAAATGCAGTTTATTAAAGCGCTTTTTAAACAACACGGTATTATTTACTTCACGTGAGCTATCACCCATTTTTACGGCTATACTATCAAATACCGCATCAAGGCCTTGACTTCCCAATAGGACGAGTACTTTCTGGTAATAGCTTTGTCCCACATTTAGACAATAAGCAAAGGCTAGCCAATTCAACCAATCCTCTAGGTAATCTTCACGAATTTCTTCCCAACCAATGCGTTTTTTTTGTTCATTTTCTGGTAATAAATCAGCATAGTATTTTTGTTTTTCACGATATTTCAGGATTGCATCTAAATGAGGTATAAATTCTGATAAATTATCGCCGCGGGAGTAGCGCAGGTGCATTAATCTGACAGAATCATTAACTAAACCAAATGAAAATTTCATTTTTGAATCAATATTTAAGCTTTTATCACTTTCTAAGTCATGGAGATCTTCATCTATTGTTTCTAGGCTATACTCTATATATTCATCGAAATAAATTTTATTTTTTAACTTGTCTCTCAACATTTTATTTTCCCCTAAAATCCGAGTGCTTTACTAATGATTTTCGCATTTTCATCTAATGTTTTGACAACTAAACTACCGTCGAGTTTATTTCTGATAAGTAGCTTTTCAACTGAACCGTCACCTCTCTTTAAGGAACGCAAAATTTTATCAACTTCTCTACGATTTAAGCCTGCCTTTTCAAGACGATCTTTTGTTATCCACTCATCACTCATTTGTTTGCCTGATTTAGTATTACCCAAACGAGCAGTATTATATTTGGCTTCAGTAATAACATAATCGGGCGGTGGATTCGGGTGAAGGTAAATACCATCTATACCTGTTTCACCGGGTTTGTAATTACCGTCAGTTTTTCCGAGTGGTGTATAGCCTTTTTCAGTCATGAGTTGGTGGCTATTATACTCTCCTGCAGCAGCCTTTTTATGGTTCATTGATTTAAATTCAGTAAAATCATCAGGTGTTTTTCGTGACTTTGTTAAAGCTTTAGCTGCTTGACCACCGGGTAAATTATTGCCTCTTGGGGCTTTGAGTTCAATCGTTTTTACTTTATTAGGTACGTTAGTTATGCCTAAAGCAGGTACTCCACCCGTGTATTCATCAAGGGCTTTGCTAAATTTTTTCTCAAGGTCTTGCATGCCCTTTTGCATGCCGAGCTCCACTTTAGGAAGTACTTCGCCGAGTTTTTTACTGGCATTTTTTAAGCTATCAAGGGCTTCATCGGGAATAATTCTTTTTAAACACCAGCTATCGACAATATCATCAAAGGCACCACGGATACTGACTATTTTTTCTTTCACTAAATCGATAGCTTGTTTGGTTAAACCAGCCCAGTCAATGTCGCGTAAGAATTTAACGGGGTCGCCTTTGCCTAGTTCACGTAACACGGCAAGGGCAGGAGTAAGTACTTCCCCTGCATTTTCAATAATAACTTTGCCGACGCCTTTAATGGCAGAGCCGCTTTACTTTGGAAATTAGGGGAACAAAACTAATGCCCGTTAAGGGGAGGGCAATCCAACCTATGCTGTCGTTAGCGTTGTCATCGTCAGTGAGCAGCATAGTGTTGGCACAGACATCATGTACATCAATTATTAGCGACTCGTCCAATAGTCGGTGGTTGAATAGTACTTGGCTCGCTGGCACTGATAGATGATCAGAGTTTAATAAAATAGTGAGGTAGAGCTTACCCGAATGGATAAGCTGTTTATTATGCATTTAGATTGTTAAAGAGCGAAGTAGTCTAAATTTAGGTAATAACAATATTAACCAAAGGCTTTTTGGATAAGGCCATCTTTGTCGAGTAGTTCTTTTTGTCCAAATGAAGCAAGCATTGATAAATGAGCAAAAATATTAACTTTGTTCGTATTCTCTAACTTAGGCTCACCACCTAAAAATAACGCTGGCTCAAAGGCGTACATTTCATCATATGCGAGAGGTTTGTGCATGATTTTACATTGTTCAAATAATGGCTTTTCTTCAGGGTCTTTAATATCAAGAGGTTCGGGGCGTTTTAAATAAAAGAAAAGTTGTATAGCATCATCCATATTGCCTTTTGCAATATTTTTCTTATCACCTTTTTTTTCAATAACCCAACCGTTAGTTGTATCTATTATATATTTAAATCCATTGTTCGCGCCCCACAAATATAATTCACCAAATGCGCTACGGGCAATAACATAATAGGCATCTTGTTCAACTATTTCAGTGTCACCTAACCATGCTTCAAGTACACCCTCATAATCATCAGGGTTTACTACCCAAAACAGACCATTCTTAAAACCGCAAAAGCCATATTCTTGCCAATAGGCTAATAATCTATCTGGTAGTTTACCTTGAAATTTTTTGATAGTTTCACTCGTAACACTTTGGCTAAAAGTAGGGGAGCCAAACTGTTCTAAAAACCACTCAAAGTCTTCATCTAATTCAAATGTAGTGTTCATTATTTACACCTTTGTAATTCTATATTCATTTTAGCATTTGGTCCTATAGTATCGAAAGCCTTTTGAGCAGAACTGTCCATTCCTGCTACTCTATTGGATTTAGACCATTGCGAGCCTAATGAAGAGTTTACATTTTTATTACCTAATTTACGTATTTTATCCTTACCTCCAGCAATAAGGTCAGGATCGTGTAATGCAGCTAATTGTGACATTTGTTCTTTTACTTTTTTAGAAGCTATAGATATGGCTTCTTTACCTCTTATATTTTTATTTCTAAGACTCTCTAAGATAGAGTCTGTCATCTCATCGGCTAATTTTTTTCTGGCACTTGCCTGAGCGTTCCCGTTCTTGGTTAACATTTTTCGAGCTTTTGTGTGACCGTGCTTATCCGTTAGATCTGTGAGGATTTTTCGGTTACTAAGGTACTCACCAACAGTCATTTTATTTATACCAGCTTGCTGTGCTTTTAGCTGTTTATAAAACTCTTTTTCTAATGCTTTTTCCCCACCCTTAAAGTTTTTGGCTAAATCCGGGCCAGGAGTGAAACATGGTGGTTTATATTTTTTCATCGGTATGAGTTTAGGCTTAGCCCCTTTCAACTCATTCCCTTTCGGCGCTTTCAACTGATCAGTTTTAACTTTCTTAATATCGCCTGTTTTACCCACATGTGGTATTTCACCCGTGTATTCATCAAGGGCTTTGCTAAATTTTTTCTCAAGGTCTTGCATGCCCTTTTGCATGCCGAGCTCCACTTTAGGAAGTACTTCGCCTAGCTTTTGGCTCATCGAGGCAATACTGTCTATAGCGGAATTAGGCAATAATAACTTCATAGAATAACTACTGATAATGCCATCCAAGGCATCTTTTATCGCAATCACTTTTTCTTTAATTAGGTCGGTTGCTTGCTTGGCTAAATCTGCCCAGTCAATGTCGCGTAAGAATTTAATGGGGTCGCCTTTGCCTAGTTCACGTAACACGGCAAGGGCAGGAGTAAGTACTTCCCCTGCATTTTCAATAATGACTTTGCCGACGCCTTTAATGGCTGAGCCTATCACAGGAACAAAACCAATACCTGTCAGTGCTAAGGCAATCCAGCCTGCAGTGTCGTTGGTTTCATTGTCATCGGTTAATAACATGACATTGGCACAAACATCGCGCACGTCCATCACTTGGTCAATAACGGGTATCATTGAAATAATGGTACCGACTACAATTTGTGACGTAGACGGGTTTTTATTGAAATCGCCTTGCAGCGTGCCCCATAACCAATCACCTGCACCTGCGGCGATATCTGCCGCATCACTTAATAAGCTGGTATCACCACTTTCAACCATCTCAATGGCTGCTTTGGGCGTTATTTGCCCATAAAGTGGATTAGGTGTGGTGTTTTCAATAGGGGCATAATCACGTGCGTCTTCGCCGTATTGTACCGTAAACTGTCCTGGAGGCATGCCCGATAAGGTAGCTTTACCGCTGGTATCAAGCGTTCCTGTTAATTCGGTTCCATCTTTGAGTATTAAGGTATAAGGGGCATTTTGTACTGGGTCACCGTCTTGATAGCTGTATTCTAATTCAATGTCTTGTGTAGGGGCTGTTAACGATGCGCCAGCGACACTAAAATTAGCGACTCGCCCAATAGTCGGTGGTTGAATAGCACTTGGCTCGCTGGCACTGATGGGGGATTCAATATCGTATTCAACACTGCCATCAAAAATTATCATTTGACCGTCTAAGGTCAGCATATCACTGCCGATAAGCTCTACATTACCACTGCTGTCGAGCTTTATCATACCGTTTTGGTTAAACAGGGTAATGTCACCACTGCCAGTGCCTTCTATACTAATATTACCATCAGTATTGATAAGGGTTGAGCCTTGTGGCGCGCTAATAGATAAGTTGCCTTGTGCGGCTTCCCATACAATAGCGTTATTGGCGGTTACAGTTAAGCTGCGGGCGGTTAGCAGTGAGGTTGAGCCTTGCGATTCAAGTAAAATATCTTTAGCGGTATGATTTACTTGCGTGGCACTTTGTATATTTAAAGAGTCTTGTTTGCTGGTGCAATCGGCTTCTACGGTAATACCAACGCTATTTTTAGCATCTATGTGTTGATAGCCCCCAACACTGACATCAATATTACCTTCTTCGGTGTCAAATAACAGGTCGGTAGCGGCATGAAAACTGATACTGCCAATCCGTGATAGCCATTGAATATATTGCTCAGCTTGGGTATGCGCATTAAGCTCAAAGTAATGTTCACCTGCGAGCGTTTGTAAAATAACGGTTGGAGCAATGTCATCATCATCAAAGCGTAATTCGTGACCTGAGCGCGATAAAATGCGGTTATGTAGTGAGTTTTCACTGTTAACAACACTCGGCTGGTCATCGTTCATGTCAAAGCCTATGAGGTAGGCTTGACTAGGATCATTATTTAAACAACCAATAAGTACTTGTGCGCCGTTTGCTAAGGGGAAGTGCCAGCCTGTGGCTTGTGGTTGATTCGCACAAGCGTAATTAACGAGTCGTCGTAACGATTGACTGCTGGTTAATGGCGTTTTGGCTATTTCATCGAATCCCAATTTGGTAAAGTATTCGCCTGTATCGGTTAGTGTTGCGAAAGGCGTGACTGACTCTACTTTGGCTGAAAAAACCATAGGTAAAGGGGGAAAGTCTTTAAAAGGTAGCTTGTAAGGTTGTCCTCGTGGTATTGCTTTAACAACACAATGGTATTTAGTGAGGCCGTCTTGGCTTGTTTCATCTGAGGGCTGTTGACAAAAGTGCTCTACCGAGACACAAATATAATCGCCACTGGCATTAATACCTGAGGTGTCGTGTAATGAAAATGAGCAACCAGCAAAAATATCAGGTACGTTACCTGTTAAGGTAATTAGTTGTTCAAAACGATTTAATGCCAAGCTTTGACTTTGCGCCACATTATCCGCTTCATTGGAGCTGGTTGATACCGGTTGAGCAAAGTTATGCGCAGCTAAATCTTCACCTTCTAAACGATACTCTTGTGATATAGCACTAGCTAAACCTGTACCTACTTGCGTGGTATATTGACACTGAGTAAAGCCAACAAAACCTTGGGCGGCGACATCACTTACCAATTGGCTCGGTGCAATTTCAGGGTTAAAACCAACGCCGTGATGTACTTGTAATAAACCTCGGTCAAGGTAGGGGCTTGACGAGTTGTTGTCACTAATAACAATGGCAGCATCACTTGCAGCGGAATCAAAACGGTAAAATAAACCGTACTGGCGAAGTAGGCGATTGAAAAAAACAAGGTTTGATTCCATTGCCTGTACGCATTGTTTCAAATAAGGCAATGGTGTGGCCAGCGTGAACTGAATTTGACTATTTTGATAGCCAGCATCATTAAGCAATAACGTTAAGATATCGCTCAGACCCGTATCAATGAATATACGTGAGTGTTGTGTAGTACTCAGTAATGAAAGTCTTGGTTTTAAGGTAAGTTGGTAACGTCTTTTTAAACTGTCAACCTGCGCTAAGTTAGCACCAATAATCCCTTTATCTTCAACACTTAATAGCGTTGAATTGAGTTGGCGTTCATAGCCGTCACTGGCAATAAAATTTAAGCAAACAATACTGCCTAAACCTTGTTGTAGTGGTTGTATATTAAGGGTATCAACAATAACAGTGTAGTGTGATTGTTCACTTAATATGTCGGTACCTTGCAAGTAATTTGCAGCATAACTAGCGTTGGCACAAGTGATCAATAAACGGGGGGAAGCCAAATCGTCATCCTTAACGAAAATATAAAAATAGAGGTATCCTAAAGCACGTTATGGTAACTAAATTTTTCGCTAGCGCAACACTTTTTAGTCAAAACACATTATTGGTTTCGCTTTTTTAATATATTTTAAAAATTAATTATATTAAAAATCAGTTGATTAGCGCAGTACCCACCTTAATGAGATAAACTTTCATTTGACATGTTCATATAAACGGCTATCATGCCGCAATCAAATTAAGGATGATTTATTTGTTTTCGCATAAGTAACGAAAACAAAATGTTTACTCTATTTACATGGTAAATAGTAAACAAATTATTGTGATTTTAAGGATGAAACAGCATATGGAACTTGCTAAAAAAAATGTAATGTTTTTACATGACTCTATTGAGCATTCTACAGATTCAACTCTTGAATCTTCATTCAAACACTGTTTTATTTCTTCAGTTTGGACACAGAGCCGTTTAGTTTCTTCTTTGTTAGACCAAGTAGGTCTAGCGTATCATCGTGTTTTTCACAATGAAGCTTTAGAGCTGTTTTTAGTTTTAATTAATACCCAGTCACCCGATTTTGACTCATTTGCAAGTTACGGCATTGAAGAGTTCTCATTACTTAATAAAGACTTATTAACTATTCAGTCAAAACTGATCTCTTCAATGGATCTTTTTGTTGTTGAAGCGTTCAACAATACTCAAAAGCAGAAATCTAGTACCAATTTTTTTAATAAACTATTAGGCAAACACCATGAGTGGAAGTCGTGCGCAAAAGCTCGATTTGAACAAGTTATTTGCCCTATTTTAGAACAAAAACTTATCAATAAAACACTATAATAAATAACCAGGTAGTAACATGAAATTAGTTAAATTATTTACAATACTTTTTTTTGCATCGTCATTAATGGCGTGTACATCAACACAAGTTAACTTAGATGTCTCAGCAACAGACAATTTAAATATGAATCAATTTGATGAGGCGCTACCTATTGTACTTAGGATTTATCAACTCTCCGATGTACAAGGATTTAAAACAGCTTCATTTGAAGATTTATGGAAATCAGATAAGTCGGTATTAGCGAATTCGTTAATTACAGTTGAAGAGCGCACTGTTAACCCATCAGACAAGGTAAGCATTAATTTTGACCAAGCTGAAGAAGCAAAATATGTTGCTATTTTCGCTTTGTTTAGAGATAGATCTGATGAAAACTGGCGTGTTTATCACGAACTGAATACAGGTACTGTGCAACTTTCAACCTCTTTAGATGTATTGTTAACGAGCAATGCCATTACATTTCCACATGTAAAAAAAGAAACTGAATAATGTCGCTAGCTTTAGGTCGAAAACCCGTATGGGCTGAAGGTGTGTTGCTTGGGCAACAGCACCTACAAGTATTTGATGAATATCAAGAGTATTTACACGCTCAACGACAGTTTATTCAGTCGCCTATTGCCTATGGCTTTAAACGTATATCTATTGATAATACTGCATTATCACGCGGCGAAATTGATGTACTTCAACTTGAGTTTGTACTTGAAACAGGTCGCTATATAGCGTTTAACCGCTCATTTAATCAGCAGTTAACATTAACTTTACCCCAAAATAGCAGTACGGTAACAGTATATGTTGGGCTTGCCTCTAATAATGCCAGTTCAGGCATTAGCGGTTATAACAATACAGGACAGCTTTCAGCGTATGAGGCTGAATATATTGACGTTAACGATCAACATGACTCTTCCCGTACGCGTGAGGTCATGGTGGCTCAACCTAAGCTAACGTTATTTACTGATACCGATACCACCACCTATTTTGATGTATTGCCATTATTTCAAATAGTACGTGGCCCTGATGGGCACTTTGCGTTAAATGAAAAATTTATTCCGCCATTACTAGATATTAGTGCCTCTATTTATCTAAATGAGTTACTAAACCGAACGAATAACCTAGTTAACGCTAAAGCGAATGTTTTACTCAGTAGACGTCAAGGGTTAGGGGCCGTAACAGATTTTGGCCCGAATGAAATGAATAGCTTTTTACTACTTAGTGGTATGTTGCCAAGCGCAAAAATGTTGTCACATTTAAAGCAGTTAGTGAATGTGCATCCTGAACGATTATACAGCGAATTTACACAGTTACTCAGTCGTATTTCTTTGTTCGAGCACAGTCAATTGATTGACTCATTACCTACTTATCAGCACAACAACTTAACTGAAGTTTTTGCGCAGTTTGAACAAATGATCACTCAGCTACTTGATGGCGTTGTACCTAAGAAAATGTCAGGACTTAAGCTTGAGAAAATGTCTGATGCGTTGTACCAAGTTGCCACTATTGATTCGGCTCAACTTAGTAATAACGACTTCTATTTAGCTGTTTATTTTGAATCCTCAGATAGTAAATGGATTGATACCTTTGGTGAGCAAGTGAAAATTGGCTCGGTTGATAAAATAGATATTATTGTTTCTTCGGCATTAAATGGTTTATCAGTGAGTCATTGTCAACGTACTCCTAATAAACTTGCAGTGAAGAGCGGTTATGAATATTTTCGCTTAGAGTCTCATGGTCATATTTGGCAACAAATAGTTGAAGAACAAAGCTTAGCGGTTTTTGTACCCTATAGTTTGCAAAAAGCTAATGTCGAAATTGTCATTGTTGATAAGAATTAGACCAAATTTTTTGCATACGGATATAAGTTAGAGAAATAAAGAATGGAATCTACAGATAAAACACCTGATCTGCTGGCCTGTATTGCGCCTGTAATACATGCATTAATGCCACTAAAAATACACAATGATGTGAGTAAAATCTCAGATGACTTTCGTGAGGTTATTATTGAGTGTTTTGATCAATTCGAGCGTAAATGCTACGAAAATCAAATTACAACTTCACAAATGCAAGAAGCAAAGTTTGCACTAACAGCTACTTGCGATGAGTTGGTGATGAGTTCTGGCGCCAGTTTTAGAATGCAGTGGATGAGTAGACCATTACAACTAGAGTTTTACGGAAATAACCGTGCGGGCGAAGAATTTTTTGAACGTATGGAAAAGCTGCGTATGGGCAGCGAAGGAAAAATAAAAGTACTAGAGGTCTATTACATTTGTCTGCAACTTGGTTTTGAGGGCATCTATAAAGTCAAAGGGCTCGAACAACTTAAAGCACTTATTGTTGACATACGAGCACAGTTAGAAGACTCAACCGAAGTTGTAGATACCAGGCTGTCTACCTATGGTACGCCAAGTGAAGGTTTTGTAATGAAGGTAGGTCGAAACCTACCTTACTGGGTGATTTTTAGCATCAGCTTAAGTTTGATTATGTTCTTATACATGGGCTTTCACTATGTTATTAGCAAAGATGCGAAAAGCAGTAATCAAGCAATTGAAACTAAATTAGCGGTATTACAGCAACTTAACAAATCAGAACTCAATGGAGAGAGTGAGTAACATGGCAGGACGCGGAAATACAAGTGGCCTAGTGCACTTTTTACTTGGCTTAGCATCATCAAGAGCAGCAGGGCAGTTTGTTGGCTTTATTGCGGTATTGACCATTGTTTGGTTTGCAGGTCATTTAGTTGGGTTAGATACACCAGACAAGCGAATTATAGCAATGCTAGCGGTATTCGCTGCTTTTGTTATTTATTTGATTGCACGTTGGTTTTGGACAAAACGTTCGGGTGACAAATTAGTTGCCGAGCTTGCTACTCACAATGCAGGCTCACAAGCCGAAATTGATGAAATACAAACTAAAATGACTGATGTGCTTCAGTCATTAAAAACATCACATTTAGGCGCAGGTCATCGTGGTAATGCCGCATTATATGCACTGCCTTGGTATATGATTATTGGCCCGTCAGCAACCGGTAAAAGTACACTATTTGCTAATTCAGGGTTGCACTTTCCTTACGCTAATTCGAATGAATTACACGTTCAAGGCTTCGGTGGTACTCGCAACTGTGATTGGTGGTTCTCTGATCAAGCGGTATTAATTGATACTGCAGGGCGTTACACCACAGAGTCATCAGACAATAAAGAGTGGTTATCTTTTCTGGGTTTACTGAAAAAACACCGCCCTAAGCTTCCTGTAAATGGCGTTATTGTTGCAATCAGCGTTGCTGATATTTTAACCAGTGATAGCGAGAGTATTCGTCAGCACGTAAAAACGGTTCGTGAGCGTATTCAAGAGCTAATTAATGAGCTTGGCGTTATTTTCCCGGTGCATATTACTTTTACTAAAGCTGACTTAATTAGTGGTTTTGAACCTTTCTTTGCTGACTTGTCTGAAAAAGACCGAGAGCAAGTATGGGGAGCTTATTTGCTTGATGAGAGTGAAGATCAAAGCCAAGACCCTGCTGAGTTATTTGAAGTGCGTATGGAGGCATTGTACGAGCGTTTATGTGAACAACGATTGAGTAAATTAGCGCGTGAAAGAAACTTACACCGTAAAGCGTTGATTGTTGATTTTCCTAACCAGTTTAAAGCCGCTTCAATTAAGTTAACTGAATTTGTTAACTTACTTTTCAAGGCCAACCCATACCAAGAAGTTCCTTGGTTTGCTGGCGTTTATTTTACTTCTGGTACACAAGAAGGTACGCCAGTAGAGCGGATATTATCGGGTGTTAGAGAACAGTTTTGCTCGGTTGCTATCGAGCAAAATCAAGAGACTATTACCAAAAGTTACTTCATTAACCGATTTTTTAATGACGTTGTCTTTAAATTACAAGACTTAACGCGCGGTAATCGCCGCGAACGCAAAATACAGCGCTGGTTAAAAGGTTTAGCAGTATCAGCGACCTTAGCGAGTATCGCTGGTACAGTCGCACTATTAATGACTTCATATACTATGAATTCTATGTTGATTACTTCTGGTCAAGAAAAAGTAGATGCATTGGTTGAGCTGGCGGTTACTACAGAGCATCCTGCCGATAGAATTCAAGCTTTTATTGAAGTGTTTGACCACCAACAACAACTCGTAAGTTATGAAGATAAGCTACCGTGGCGCTTTATTTTAGGTATATATGAGGGTGATGAAACACTTGATGCGGTTACCGCTATTACCATTCAAGAAATGGAAGCTTTAATCTCTTTACCTATACAGCAGTCCGTAAAAAGGCAGTTACTTAGCTTTGGTGAGCGCTGGGCCAGTGCTGAAGATATGGACAGAAAGAATGAATTACGACAAGAGTATTATAGTTTACTTAAATTACAGCTTATGTTTTCTACTCACCCAAGCAAAATGGACAAAGCCTTTGCTATTGCAGAGTTAAAGAAACATTGGCAACCTATTTTAGGTATTGAGTTAGGTCAAGAAGAGCTGCAAGAGTTCTCACAAAAAATTGAATTTATATTAGCGTCATACGTTGATTACCTTGGCAGTGATGTTGAAAACGCTGGTCGTATTGCTTACTGGAGTCATGATGAATCAATCACTGAAATTGCTCGATTGCAGCTTGATACACAGCCAGAGCCAGAGCCATTATACCGACAAATAATTGCCAGCAAAGCAGCGAAGAAAAAGCCAACAACATTAAAAAGTTTACTTAATACAAAGAATGAAAAGTTACTAGTAGGTAACTACCAAATACCTTATGCCTTCACGCAAAAAGGTTGGCAAGAATACTTTCATAATGAAATGAAGCGCGTTGTTACTGTTGTCAGTTCAGGTGACTGGGTAATGGGAACAGCAAATGAGCAAGGTGAAAACTTAGTTGACAGTGCAAAGGCTAATGTACTGGAGAAAGCGATCCGCTCGCTTTACTTTAAAGATTATGCAAATCATTGGTTAGCACTGTTAGAAGGCTCAAAAGTAAAAAGCTTTAATGGTTTAGCCGATACTAGTGTCTCAATGGCTACGTTAAGCTCTCTCGATGGACCATTCGCAGAGTTAATGCTTAATATTAATAAAAACATTAACTTAAGTGATAAGCCAAACGCTGGTGTTGATTCAGTATCACTCGATGTTAAGTTACTTGCAGAGAAAAGTAACATCGATATTCCAAACGTTATTATTAAAAGAGTCCCAGAACTTGAAGGGCGCTTAGCTGATTTAAGACGCTTTACAAACACTAAAGAGCAAGGTCAAGTAAGCGATTTCTTACAGCAATATATTAGCATTTTAAGTACAGTACACAGCGATATTAAATCGCTAATGAGTAGCAATGAGTCAGATGCTCAGGCGATGGAGTTTGCACAAAAACTATTGAATGGTGAAGACTCTGAAAGTGGATTACAAGGCTCTTGGATTATTGTTGAGAGTCAGTTACGAGCCCTCGACCCTATCGCTAAAAAGTCATTAGAAGGGTTATTTAAAAGCCCTTTACGTTCAACTTTCAATGCCATTGCGACCGTTTCACGACGTCAGCTAGATGAAGAGTGGCAAGAGCAAGTGTTTGCACTGTACGAAGCTGGTATTAAAGGTAAGTTCCCTTTCCATTCTAAAGGGGCTGATGCCGCTGTTGCCGATGTCTCTGAATTATTAAATAGCCGATCTGGCTTATTGTGGCGCTTTGTTGAAGACCAGTTAGAGCCCTTCTTGAAAAAACGCAAGGGTAAGTGGGAAGAGCGTACTTGGAATAATATGGGCATAGGCTTTAGTAAACAATTTTTAACGGGCTTACACAAAGCGAATGGCGTAACTCGTTCGTTATTCGCTAAAGGTAGTGAAACCTCACAGTTTCAATTTCAAGTATTACCTGTTCCACAACGAGGTATTCGTGAAACTTATTTAGGCTTTAGCGAGCAAGCCTACCGTTATCGAAATGAGCCTGAAGAGTGGCGTAAATTTAACTGGCCAGGCAAAGGTACTACCGAAGCGGCACGTATTTATGCTATTGACCGTGAAGGTAATAGATTAGGTATTGAGCGCACTGGGCCTTGGGCTTTATTAAGAATACTTAGCGAAGCGAAGGTTAGGTGGATTAAAGGCACTGAATATGCCGTTGATTGGTCGTTTACTGATAAAAACCCACAAGATGAATCTATTGTGAATACGCTTAGTGCTAAGTTTATGCTTAAGTCTGGACGCAGTAATGGTATTTTCAACCGTAGTACAATGACTTCGTTTTATTTAACCAAAACCTTGTTTGTTCAATCAAACGAGCAGTCAGAATCATTAGCTAGACTCAATTAAGGATTGATGATGTTTGGTTTATTTAAGCGACATAAAGAAGTTACACCCGAAGTACTGCGCAAGAATACTTATGGTTACTTAGGAAAGACGGCGTTAAAACCTGATTTCATTAAGTTTCAAGTAAACTCTAGAGAGTCTATCGCGCTAGACCATTGGATCAAAGAAGGCTTTGCTTATGCTTCTCGCAACTCGTTGCAGGGTAACCCACAGAATAATACTTTTGGCCTAACTAACTTGTTTTTTATGGCGGGTAATGACACTGAAGCGAGTTTAATAGGTGTTATTACGCCGAGCCTTGACAGTAGTGGCCGACATTATCCTTTTGTTAGCTTTATTAATACTGGACAAGAGTTATATCGTACGCATCCCGCGGCTTTATTCTTAAATGACAGTAATGACTTTAATCATCTACATCAAATTGTAGGTGAAGTATTTGCATCGTCATCAGACGAAGAAATGCAAAAGCAGTCAAGCCAACTAGAGCATATTGTGTATGGCTTGAAGCAACCTGCAGTGATTAATCAATTATTAGAGAAATTTCGTCATATACCGATGGAAGCGCTATGGACATCCGTAGGCATTGATGATCTTGAGTCACGTGCAGTACTTATTCACGAGTCATCATTAATCTTAAAGTCTATTGCTAATCGAGGATGCCTACGAAGCCAACAAGGTTTACGTTTTCCAATGCCTAAATTAGGCGACGGTTTTGAAGTAATTGCTGCATTTTGGTTGCATTTGGTTACCGCTGTTGTGGCCGATCATAACTGGCGACCGTGGGTGTTTTATCAAGTAGGGCGTGATGATAAGTCAGCAAGCTTAACGATATTTACAACGCCTATGGCTCCGTCTTACTTTGACAGTATATGGTCTGACGCTTCAGCTAATAATGCCATTATTGAATTGAATGCATTAAAAGCAACGCAATCGTTATCCGAAGCCTCACTCTCATTGGCCAAAATGAACAACGTGAGTATGTATGACGCTTTACGCAGATGGTGTAAGGCTTAGAACCATGACACAGCACCATACCCACGACAATTGGTCTGCTTGGTTAGAGCAACTTTCATCACCCCTAGGCGATATAGCTTGTGGTGAAGATTTAAAGTACGAGGAAGATTTTAAGTATTTAAAATCAAGTTTCTCGGGTGTTAGCGAACTTGATTGTAAACATATTTTTATTACTGCTACACGTCTAACCTCAGATAAATCAAAAGATTTACGCATAGCGAGCTATTTATTATTTGCGGCGGCCAGTGAGTATGGCGTTGCAGGACTAGCCAGCGGCTTGGCACTGTTTAACCACTTTGTTGAGTCATTCTTACCTGATGTGCACCCCACTAAAGATAAAGCGCGTAAGGCTGTACATACTTGGTTGCTTGGACAGCAAAACCGTATTATTGCCTTAGCGGAGCAACAAGGACAGTTTGCCCCTGAACTTATTGTTGAGTTGCAACAGCAGCTAAATAAGTATGCGCATGAGAATGTTAGAAAGTTAGATCAAGATGCTGGACCGTTGTCTGACTTTATGCAGTGGGCTGATAAATTACAGAAAAAATATCCAGTTATTGTTGAAAAAGTTGAAACGGTTAAGCCAGAAGCAAGCCAGGCGGTTGAAAAACACACAGTTAGTAGTGAAAGCGCTGATCAAGCACAAAACGTTACAGCCCAAAATGTATCTCATTCAGCGGTCGCGGCGCCATTACAGAATATTGAGTCTGATACGCAATTTGCTGAAATGCTGCGTAAATTACTCGCATTTGATAAAGAGAAGCAAAATATAGCGCGTTTAATGCGACTGTCTAGGGCTGCGCGTTGGTCAGATATTAAATTACCGCCTAACGAGCAAGGAAAAACACGTATACCCGCACCAAGAAGTACAGCTTTTTCTCCTATTAGCAACGCACTAAATAATGACGACTACTTTAATGCATTAATGCTAGGTGAAGCACTATTTATGGAAGGCGCTATGCATTTTAATTTAGACCTTCAAGCCATGCAATTAAACGCATTAAAAGGGCTGGGAAATCCCGTTGTTATTAAACAGCTTGAGCTTGAGTTATATCAACTCACTTCTCGTTTCCCTCAATTAAGCCAGCTAACTTATGATGATGGCAGTGCGCTATGTAGCGCAAAAACTAAAGATATTATTAGTGATATTGCTGGGCAATTTAATCAAATTGACTCAGCAGCAGGTGCTAACAACACTGAATTTGAGCAAGCTGAAGCCACAGCTAAAGAGCAAGTGGAACAAGGTAAATTAGATAACGCATTAGTAACCTTAGGAGCCTTGCCGGCAAGCGATGCTTTTACACAAGCTAACGTGCAATTACTTAAAGCAAAAATGTGTTTGTTATCTGAACGTTATGATTTTGCTGCGCCTATGCTTGTTGAGCTTGTTCAAAAAATTGACAAACATGAACTCGGTCAATGGCAGCCTGCATTTTGTATGCAAGTGTGGCGAAACGCTGTGTTGTGCTTTGATACTTTGGCTGCTAGTGGTGATGACGCTTTGGCAGGCAAAAGCCAAACGTTAAAACAGAAAATGATTTTAACTCAACCTGAAGTCGCTTTGGGTTGGATTTAACTTAGTGCCTAGATTTTCTAGGATAATTGATAGTTCGCGCTATTTGCGCGTTGGATAATTGAAATAATAAAGGAAAGACTATGTCTGATACATTTCAAAAAGAGATTCCGAGAGCTCGCGTAAATATATCTTTAGAGCTTGAAACAAACGGCGCCTCTAATAGTAAAGAATTACCATTAAAAATGTTGGTTGTTGGCGATTACTCTAATGGTAAAAACCAAGAAGAACTAGCGGAGCGTGAACGCGTATCTATTAGTAAAAACAACTTAGACCAAGTGCTTAAAAATACTGCGCCACAAGCTAAGTTTATGGTTGATAACAAAATTACAGGGGAAGGCGCTATTGGTGTTGACCTAACATTTGATTCATTTAAATCATTTGACCCTGAACAAGTCGCTGCACAAATACCAGAGCTAAATAAAATGATAGCAATGCGTAACTTGCTGAAAGACTTGAAATCAAACTTACTTGATAATTCATCACTTCGTAAAGAATTAGAGCGTGTATTGCAAAATAAGCCAGAGCTTGACGAGTTAAAAGCAAGGCTTGAAGACATAGCGCCATTATTAGAACCTAAAACGGCAGAATAGAGGGAATTAGTTATGTCAATGCAAGAACAATTAAATGTAGCAGCAACGGTAGAAGAAACGGTTGCTAAAAGTACTTATGAAAACCTTTGTGATCTAGTCGATATTGCTCCTGTTGGAGAAAAAGTATCTATTGAATCATTTCGTGATGCTAATAACTTGGCTGAAACAAAAGCTGATGAGCGTTTAACTGCAGCATTAAGTGTCTTTTTAGATATGGCCAGTGACGGTAACGTTACTCGTATCGATAAGAGCTTGTTGGATAATTACGTTTTAAAAATTGATCGTATTATTTCAGAGCAGTTAGATGAGATATTACATAACTCAGAGTTCCAGCAAATTGAATCGGCGTGGCGTTCATTGCAATATATCATCAACCGTACACCGAATAATTCAAATATCAAAATTGAATTGCTTGATGTTGATAAAGAAACTTTACGTGATGACTTTGAAGAAGCGCCAGATACAACTCAATCAGCACTTTACAAGCATATTTACACATCAGAGTATGACACTCCAGGTGGCGAACCATTCTCTAATATTATTTCTAACTTTGAGTTTGACTGTAGCGCTGCTGATGTGAGCTTATTACAAGAAATATCTCGTGTATCTTCAGCGGCTCATTGCCCATTCTTAGGCTCTGTTGGTGCTAAGTTTTTCTTAAAAGATTCATTAGAAGATGTAGCGAAAATTCAAGATCTAGGTTCATACATGGAGCGAGCAGAGTTTCTCCGTTGGAAGAACTTTAGAAACACGGAAGACTCACGTTATATCGGCTTATCTTTCCCGCGTTATTTACAGCGCTTACCTTACGGTGACGCAAACCCAGTACGCAACTTTAATTATGAAGAAGATATTACAGGTGAAGACCACGATAAATATTTATGGGGTAATGCATCATTTACCTTTGCTGCAAATATAATCCAAAGCTTCCATAAAAATGGCTGGGCTGTAAATATTCGTGGTCCGCAATCTGGTGGTAAAGTTGAAAACCTACCAATGCATTCATTTGAAGCAGGTAAGGGATTAGAAACTAAAATCCCAACAGAAGTATTGATTTCTGAAACCAAAGAGCTTGAGTTTGCAAACCAAGGTTTTATTCCGCTAAGTTACTATCAAAATTCTGATTTTGCTTGTTTCTTCTCGGCAAATAGTACACAAAGACCAACCGAGTATGACACACCTGAAGCAACGGCTAATGCTCGTATTAACTCACGTCTACCTTATATTTTCTTAGTGTCGAGAATTGCACATTACATGAAGGTATTACAACGTGAAAACATTGGTTCAAGTAAACCTCGTCATGAGCTTGAGCAACAGCTAAATGATTGGTTAGGCTCACTGGTTACTAAAATGAATAACCCAGATGAAGAGCTAATTGCTACTCATCCGTTGAAAGACGCTAACGTGACTGTTTCTGAAATACCAGGCAACCCAGGTTACTATCGCGTGAATACCTTTATTGTACCGCACTTCCAAGTAGAAGGTGTCGATGTCAGCTTATCTTTAGTTGGGCAAATGCCAGGCGAGAAGTAAAAAAGCTGAACCTATAGGAAGTTAAGTTAATGAAGCAAAGTAGCTATTTGTTAATAGTCGTTTTAATGATGGTTACCGCATTTTGTCAAGTGTCTGCAAAGGATATGGAGACAGCTAGCGGTAACTATCAGTTTGCAGAACAGCTTAACCAAGCTATAGGTAAAAAAGTAAGTTTAGTGTTGAAAAATGAACAGGTTATTTCTGGCAATGTTAAAGAAGTTCGCGAAAATAGTGTGTTGTTAGTTTTGAAAGATAAATCATTCAGGCAAGCAAGTATTTATTTTGAGGACGTAAAGTTAGTCATTGTTAGATAGCGTAATTTCCCTGAGCTGGTTGCAGCCAGCTCAGGGGATGTTCCCCTTGGCATAAGGCACTGGGCTTTTTGGGGCACCTCCGTAGGATAGCATTTTATTTTACAGAGGTGTATGCCATCAATTAGGAAATTTAGTTAATTTAAAGGAGATATACCCAATGGCAATTCCTGCTTATATGTGGTTGAAAGATGACCAAGCAAATGATATCCAAGGTTCAGTAACTGTTGCAGAACGTGAAGGTTCAATTGAAATTTTACATTTTGATCACGAGTTACGTATTCCAATCGATAACGATACAGGTGAACTAACAGGTACTCGTAAACATGAACCTTTTGTTATTACAAAAGCAGTTGATGCTTCTACGCCATACCTATACAAAGCTTGTGCTAATGGTCAAACACTTAAGCAACTTGAGCTTAAGTGGTACCGCATTGATGACACGGGTACTGAAAGAGAGTACTTCTGTCAAAAATTGGAAGATGTAAAAATCACGTCAATTGCACCAACAATGCATAACGTTAAAGATTTAGATAAAGAGCGTTACCCGCATCTTGAAACTGTTTCATTACGTTATAAAAAAATCACATGGACATACCTTGATGGCAACATTGAGTTCACAGATTCATGGAATGAAGGCCGTTAATACCCATTAATGGTGGTGCTACCTGATGCTCAGGTAGCACCTTTCTATTTAATCACTTTGACTAATATTCTTTATGGCGTTATTTGATAAATTAGCTAACCCGGTGTGTTACAAGTCGGTAGAAGCAGAACAACGAGAAGAACTTGATAGCGTATGCTTACACTTAAACTCTCTACTTAACTCACGCCGCGGCGTACTAGTACATATGAGTGATTATGGCTTACCTGACGTAGAGGATATTTATGAAGGGCTACCGTACTCGCAACAAACATTAGCATTTGAAGTTAAAAAGCTTATTGAAAAATACGAGCCGAGAGTTAGAAGCGTTAATGTAATCGCTAAAAATATTAATCAACATGACTGCGTGATTAATTTAGAGATTCAAGCATTTTTAGTGAGTGGTTTATCACTGCAATTTAGTACTAAGTTTGCCTCAGGTGGCAAAGCTGATGTACACCGTAAGATTGCTTCATCATGATTATCAAACCACTGACTAAAAATTTATTGATTGAAACAACAATTAAACTAACAAGGAATGTGTGTGCAACAGTACTTTGATGCTCAAATGCGCTTATTAACTCAAGCAGGTAAACAATTTGCAGAGCATTACCCAGAACACGCTGGGCAGTTAAATATTGACTCCATTAAAGAACGAGATCCGCATGTAGAGCGGTTACTTGAGGGAGTCGCTTACCTGAACGCCAACATTCAAAAACGTCTAGACCAATCACTACCTGAAGTATCAGAGCAAGTGCTTAGGCAGCTATGCCCAGCGTTATTAAATTTTTACCCATCAACAACAGTTTTTCAATTTCACCCTAAATACTCAATGCAAGAATCACTTTTAGTGAAAAAGGGTCTTGAAATTACAACTGAAGTGGCGGTTGAACAAGTTAAGTGTAAATTTACCACTTGCCATGATGTGAGCGTGTTGCCATTAGAAATTGTTGCGGCGCAGAATCATGACACCTTTGACGGCTCCGAATTACGCTTTAAAGTAAAGTGGATATGTCAGGGAGAGAAAGAAAACTACGATTTAAGTAAATTACGTCTGTATTTAGACGGAGATACCCCCCTTGTTAGTGGTTTATACCACTTATTAATGAGTGCCAGTGAACCCGTTTTATTAGACTTTGGCGCTGCTGATTCAGGTTTTAACTGCCGGTTAACTAAGGCAGTAATTGCCCCTGCTAATTTAAATCAACATAGCGCGTTATTACCCAATGCTTCTACCAGCCACCCTGGCTATGCATTACTACACGACTACTTTAATGGCAAAGAGCGCTTTAACTTTATTGATATTGAATTTAATAGCGAGGTTGAATTACCAGAGCGTTGTGATTTCTTCGACGTTGTTATTAAATCTGCGGTTAAACTACCGCCAGGGCATAAATTAAGTGCTGCGAACATCAAGCTTAATTGTGTTGTTGGTATTAATCTTTTTGCTCAAGACGCAGAGCCAGTTAAGTTAGAATTGAACCAAACAGAATATGTTGTTGTTCCCGATCGAAATAAACGAAATAGTGTATTTACCTATTCGGTTGATAGGGTTGAGGGACGTGAAAGGTTAACGTCACAGGCGTACGATTATACCCCACGTTACCAAAGTATTTTTGGCGATGAAAAAAGGCTATACACACTTATTTTAAAAGATGTGGGTGATGTTGTACCAACACATTATGTTGCTTTGCCTATTGAGCAAAATAGTGTTGATGAGACTGTCTCATTGGAGCTTACTGCCTATAATGGTCGCTGGCCGAAGCAAACCATCAGAGAAGGGCAGTTAAGCCAAGGCGGAAAAAACATGCCTTCAATGTTACAAGTTCGCAATATTGCCCGTCCATCAGGTTACAACGAATCTCAAGACAACACTAAGCATTGGCAGTTAATTAGTTTACTTAATCTTAAGTTTTCATCGTTATCCAACGTCAATGAGTTGAAACGATTGTTGGCTTTATTTGATTGGTCGAAACGCTCAGAAAACAAGCGAAGAATTGAAGCAATTATTGATGTAAAAAGTAATAAAGTGAACCAAATTAAACGCGGCATATTTATTCAGGGCGCAGAGCTTCATATTACCTTAGATGAAAACAAATTTGTTTGTCAGTCAGACGTATACCATTTCGCTTCTGTATTACATCAGTTTTTTGTTTTATATGCGCCTATTAACCAAAGTATGCAAACACGTATTGAGTGCGTACCTAGCTATAAGGAATTTGTTTGGGCGATAGAGCCTGGGCAAAGTGCGCATATATAGTGAACGAAGTACAGCAACCGAGTTGGAGTAAACTCTCTAGTAACCTACAAAAACTTCAAGATAAACCGTGGAAATTCGGCTTATTTAAAGCGCTTAACCTCTTAGAAACAGAGTGGGCAGAGCTTGATGAAATGCAAATAGGCTTGAGTAGTCGGGTACTTATTACCCCCAATAAAGAATTAGGGTTTCCTGTTTCAGACATAAGAAAAGCCAGCCTACTTAAACATGGCAGAGGGGTTTTTCATGTTGAATCAAATTACTCAGGTTTATATGGCGTTGATGCGGCTATGCCACATTATTTGCTAGAGCAAGCAGCGGGAGATGATCTTGCAGCTGCTCGTACTCGGGCTTTTTTAGATATGTTTAACCATCTCTACTATTGCTTGTTGTATCAGTCATGGAAAAAGTCACAATTAACCATTAAAGGTATTGGCTCAGATCAGTTTGAAGAAGTATTAAACGCTATTTTGTCGGGCCGTCACAGCACAGATACTCATGCTGGCGTTGCAGTATTAAAAACCTCAAGTGCTAGCGGTATGGCAAAGCTACTGTGCAATGAATTTAATTGCGAACAAATAACAGTAGATGACTCAAGTCCCAATTGGCAACCTGTTGGAAATAGCACCAAGCTTGGTGATGAAGGCACCTCGGTTTTAGGTGAGTCGGTTATCTTGGGCGATCATGTTTTAGTGTCAGGTGGCAAAGTTATTGTCGAGCTGGGTGAAATGGAAGAAAGCAGAGCTAAAAGCTTTTTTCCTGGCAGCACTAACGGTAATAAATTACAAAAATTGATTGAATCACAATTGCCGTCTGACTTGTCATGGGAGTGCACTATGTCTATTCACCATGATTATAAAGCGATTCAACAATTAGGCGATGACACTGTAATACTCGGTGTTAATAGTCATATAGGCGAAGTATCACAATTAATAGAATTTCAACAGTTTAAAGATAGTCAATACAAACAACGGATGGCTCAGGCTCGTTAAATCAGCAGATAGGATATAGCAATGGACGTAAAAGGCATTAAACAACTTATTGATAAATTAAATGGACATACTGCAACCGCATTAGAGAATGCTGCTGGTTTTTCAAGTAGCAGAACACACTATGAGGTAGTACCTGAGCATTTATTAATAAAACTGATGGAAGAAGATGCAAACGGTGATTTAGAGCGTATTTTTCATTTCTTTGGGGTCAGCCAAGATGATATTTGGCACGCTTTATTGGCTCACTTAAACACCCAGCCTGCAGGTAGCAAAAGTAAGCCGGTTTTTTCAAGACGCTTGTATGAATGGCTAGAGAAGTCATGGTTAACGAGCAATATGAACTACGGTGGCGATTGGATTTCTGGCATGTCACTGGTTGATGCATTAGTTGAAATGGCTCCATACAGTCCAGTACTCGCGTTACCTGAACTACTTGAAAAAATAGATACGCACTTTTTACGTGCCAATCATGAAAAAATCTGTGAAGGCTCATGTGAGCGCTTAACCGCTAAAGCGCAAGAGTCACAGAGCAGCAGCTCACAAACTGCTAATACGCAGCAAACTGGGCAAGCGTTACAAGATTTTTGTGACGATCTTACTGGTAAAGCTGAGCGTGGTGAAATAGACCCTGTGCTTGGGCGTAACGATGAAATTCGAATGATGGTCGACGTACTATGTCGTCGCCGTAAAAATAACCCGATTATGGTGGGGGAGCCAGGTGTTGGTAAAACTGCTGTTGTTGAAGGTATGGCGCAACGTATTATTGATGGGCAAGTACCAGAAGAGTTGAAAAACGTTCGTTTATTAACCCTAGACATGGGGTTACTACAAGCGGGCGCTGGGGTTAAAGGTGAGTTTGAACGTCGTCTAAAACAAGTTATTGATGAGGTCAAAGAGTCTGATATTCCAATTATTATGTTTATTGATGAAGCACATACTTTAATTGGTGCTGGTGGTGATGCAGGCATGAGCGATGCCGCTAACTTACTTAAGCCTGCGTTAGCACGCGGTGAGCTGCGCACAGTAGCCGCCACCACATGGTCAGAGTATAAAAAGTATTTTGAACGTGATGCGGCACTTGAGCGACGCTTCCAACTGATTAAAGTTGAAGAGCCGTCAGAGCAAGCGGCTAAATTAATGCTTTCTGGCTTAAAAGCGAGTTATCAAAGTCACCATAATATTCAAATTACCGATGACGCTATTGAAGCCGCGGTTACCTTGTCAGCTCGTTATATTACCGGACGCTACTTACCCGATAAAGCGATAGATGTACTTGATACAGCCGCTGCTCGTGTACGTATGTCAAGTGCCACAGAGCCTGCCGCTATTGAGTCTGAAATAGAGCACTTAGCTTATTTAGAGAGAAGAATTGAAAACCTGCAAACCGAAAAGTCGCAAGGTATTAGTATCAAGCCAGGACTTATTGAACAATTAAATAGCGAAAAGACAGCCTCAACCGCAACATTGACTCAAATGTTAGGAGCGAGAGAAAACCAAAAATCAACGCTCAATATTATTAATGAGTTAAAGCTAGCGCAAGCTAATGGTGAAGATATTAACGAGCAGCTGTTAGCGATGCGTGAGCAATTGAAACAACAAAACGCTGACGGTAACGGACTATTCTCTGAAGTTGATGCTGACTCAGTTGCTGAAATTATTGCCGAATGGACAGGTATTCCAGCAGGCTCAATGGTTAAAGATGAAATCAACACGCTAATTTCATTAGAAGACTCTCTAAGTGATGTTGTTATTGGTCAGTCGGATGGTTTAGCTAAATTGGCACAATCTTTACGGGTGAGTAAAGCTGGCGTTAGTGCATCAGAAGGGCCTTTAGGCGTGTTTTTATTAGTGGGACCGTCAGGTATTGGTAAAACCGAAACCGCGCGTACTTTGGCTAATGAAATGTTCGGAGGAGATAAATTTTTAACCACTATTAATATGAGTGAATACCAAGAAGCGCATACTGTCTCACAACTTAAAGGCTCACCTCCTGGGTATGTTGGCTACGGAGAAGGGGGCGTACTGACCGAGGCAGTTAGACAACGACCATACTCTGTTGTTTTGTTAGATGAAGTTGAGAAGTCACACCCTGATGTTATGAACTTGTTTTATCAAGTTTTTGAACGTGGCTTTATGCGCGATGGCGAAGGCAGAGAAATTGACTTTAGAAATACCATTATTTTAATGACTTCTAATTTGGGCTCACAAACATTAATTGACCAATGTGAAGAACCTTCAGTTGATGAAGAGCAAACGCAAAACAGCATTATCGATGACGATGCGCCTGAAAATGAAGCTGAGCTAACGACTGAGAGCGCAGATGAAACTACAGCAGGTGTGGTGAACGAAGTGTTGGCAACCGACATCCAGCAAAATGCGTGGCAACGTCCAACACTTAGTGCGTTAATTGAAGAAATTAAACCTGAACTATTGAGCTTTTTTGCTCCAGCGTTATTAGCGCGTATGCAAGTTATTCCATTTTTGCCGTTAGATAATGAAGCTCTCGGCGCTATTGTTGCGTTAAAGCTTGAATCAGTTGCTAAACGCTTAATGACAAACCACCAAATGGAGTTACGTGTTGACGGTGATGTTGTGCGTTATATTACATCGCAATGTCAAATGTCAGACTCAGGGGCGCGTATGGTTAATGCTATGATCGAGCAGCAAATTTTACCGGGGATTGCTCGCTCAGTATTAGAGTTTATGGCAGATGATGACATGCCTGATATTTTAACCCTAACCCTAGATAGCAACGGCAAAATAGAAGCTATTTTTGCTGATAATGCATCTAAAACGGTAGCTGCTTAACTAAACGGAGAGAGTTAAATGAGTGCGTTTGAATTTTTAAAGTCAATAAAAGCCAATGAAAGCCAATATGAGCTTAATATTACCGGTATTCCTAGCGGCTTATTTTCAGTAACCGATCTCGTTTCGGTTGAAGATGAACTGTGTAGTGATTACTGCTTTGAAATAGAGTTATTAAGTAATGATTTGATTTCAGCGGACACTGTTATTGGTAAAGATACAACGCTCTCAATTTTATGGGGTATGAGCGATCGTACTATTAGTGGTCTGGTTAGCCATTTTGTTGCTCGCGGTCAAAGCCATCAAGGTTATCATTATAATTTAACCTTGAACTCTCATTTATCCTTATTAAAACATAAACGTTCAAACCGTATTTTTACAGCTATGTCGGTTGACAGCATTATCACTAGTGTTTTCACCAAGTCAGGCTTCCCAATGGAAAAGCTCGATATGATGGCAAGTGGACCAACACTTGACATGGTAGTGCAATATAATGAAACAGACTATCAGTTTGTTGAACGCATTATGCGTAAATATGGTTTTGTTTATGGCGCCATAGAAAACAATGGCTCAGTAAGAATTGCAGTGTGTAATTCAAGTGCTGACTTTGCTAGCAACACTACGCCAATAGACATTATTTACCAAGCACCGTCGGGTGTTGTGCGCGCAAATGAAAGTATTTTTGCAGTCAGTCGCAAAGCGAGCTTGCTAACTCAGGATATTCATTTAAATGATTACAACTATGAAGCACTAGGTAATTTAAATGTTGAAGAGCAAGGTAGTAGCAAAGTTGCTGGTTTTGGTAGTTCGAGCATTTATGGTGAAAATTATAGGGATGCAGGTCAAGGCTCTATGCTTGCTAATGTGAGAAAGCAAGCATTTGACTGTCAACGCGATATTATTATTATTGACAGTGACTGTCGTGCTATTCGCCCAGGTTGTGTGGTTAATATTATTGATCATGACGATTACAGTGGTGCCTATTTTGTCACTAAAGTCGCTCATATAGGTAGTCAATCAGGCGGCGTTAACTACGGTAGTAAAGTTAAAAATTTACACTATAAAAACCAAGCTCACCTAATTCCACTTGATACACCTTTTAAAGCCGAAGTACCAGAAAGTGCCAAAACATTTACAACTTTTAATGCCACTATAGAGCAAGAGGTTGATGATAAAGGCCGCTATATTGTAAAGCTGCCATTTAACCAAGACGGAGAGGGGCAAGAAAGTAAACCCACTCGTATGGTACAGCCTTATGGTGGTAGTGGTCATGGTATGCACTTTCCATTAACACAAGGCAGTGAAGTGATTGTCTGTGGTGAAAATGGCGACCTAGACCGACCTATCATTTTAGGTGCGGTATATAACGGTGAATCGCCAAGCCCAGTGACCTCAATCAACCCAACACAAAACCTTGTGGTCACGAGAGCGGGTCATAAGCTATTGATGGATGATGCTACAGGCCGAGAAGAAATAGAGTTAAGTAACCCCGAAGGGGCTAACATACTCAAGTTAAATGCCAGTAGTAATGGAGACCACTTTGCTCAGCTTAAGTCAACGAACGGCAGAGTAGAAATTCAAGCTAAGAAAGACTTATTATTGACTAGTGATCGCAACCATATTGTGTCAACAAATAATGTTATGCAAACCGTGGTACGTGATCATATTAAAATTGAAACGCGCGAAAATGACATTTCTCTTAGCGCAGGTCGAGGAATTAATATTAACGCGGGCACAGGGCTTAAATTTCAAGCCACTGAAAATAATATTGATATGAACGCAGAAGCCAATATTAATATGCAGGCTCAGCAAAACGCTTCACTCTATGCTGAAGAAGGTAATATTGACGTCAAAGCTAATAGTGGTGATCTCTCGGTTGAGTCTGGCGCTAATATTGTTATTAAAAGCACTAGCAATGGCAGTATTAACTTATCGCAAGGTAGTGGTTCTATTGAAATCGATGCTGGCGGAAACTTAACGATTGACGCCAATACTATTACATTAAGCGCAAGTAATATTGTTATTAAAGGCAATGCGGTAACCAATAATTAAACACTGTGTTTAGGGTTAACGTAAGTAATAAAAATAAAGAACAAACCAGAAATTATAAGGATATAAAATGTCGGCGTCTGTTACCTCAATTGCTCCTAAAGCAAACATGTCAGACTTTCAGCCTCAAATGGCAAAAGTGACAGCGATAGATGAACAAGGACGAATTGAAAAAATCGCCTTGCTTACGCAAAACGCCCAGCAATTAGACAATTATGCTGTTTGCAGTCAGGCTAAGCACATTGCTCGAGCGACTATTGATGATACTGTTTTAGCACAAAACACTCATCAAGGTTGGGTAGTTATAGCACAACTTGCTAGTCCCACAGACAGCCCATCAGCCTGTATCACCGACACGAATGGACATGTCAATATTAAAGGTGCCAAAAGCGTGAGCTTATCAACCTCAAAAGGCACCATTGAAGTACATAATGACGGCAGAATTGTTATTGATGCTACTGAGTTAAGCGCCACTAGTGAGCGAGACTTCACTATTGCTGGTTGGCCTATTCGCCTTAACTAACATTCACTAACCTTAAACCATTAACCTTAATCACCCGCAGTTATTAATGCTATTACAAAATATGAATCACTAAATGTTTGAAGTTGTCGCGCGAGCTAATATCCATCATCAGCAAGTTGTAAAGCTGTTAAAACAACGTAAAAAAGTCCACCAAACCTTACTTTATGAACAAGGCCGTATAACGACGCTTGAACAAAGCCTATGCGCTCACATTTATGCATTGCAAGATGCTGAACCCGATATCTTAAAAGCAGAGGTGACAGTACTGGTTGATGCTTTAAATATTCTTACAGATGATCAACTTACCAGTGAGCAATTAATTAATAGTTATGAGCAACAAACCACAGCAGGGCAGGCAAACGAGCTAGCTAAAGCAATTGAATTACTATGTAGCTTATTACCTGCGGGCTACTTTGAGAAAAAATTAAAAATAGAATTTGAGAATAACTTTCTTGAAGATATTTTATATCGCAACAGTCAGCTATTAGAGCTTTTAATACACTTTAACATTGCGTGGCCTATTGAACCTTTACAAGTTGTCCGTCAGTCGGCATTGGCGGCTAAATTTTCGCCGTCACTTACCGTCGCTTGTTTGCTCTTTGGGCAAAGTAATGTCAGTACACAAGAGTTGGCACAAGGCTACCAGCACCCGCTATTTTCTATTGCTCAAGCGAGTTTTATTAAAGGTCTCGCGATTGATAAAACCAATGCACAAATAGCCTTGTTTAATCGCTTTGCAAAAACCACTGACGTTGCCGAAAAAGCAGAGCTATTAACAATAGCTGGTTTGTCAGGTGATAACCGTTGGCTTGAGCCTTGCGCAATATTTTGCCAAGAGTATCCGCAGTATACCTTTACCGTGCTAAGTCACTTCCAACACAAAAGCAGCTTAACATTGGTTATTGAATTAATGGCCGTTGCGCAAACCAGCGAACAGGCCTATCAAGCTTGGTTATTATTAACCCATACAAAACTACTTAAAAAACCACAGTTACAAGACAGTCATAATAAGCAACGTCAAGCTGGCGAGCTTACTATTCCTAATATTGAACAAGCAGAGTTAAGCCGACAAGCCTTAATGGTGCAAGCAGGCACTAAAGTGCTAGCGGGCATATTATTTGATGATCTTAACGCGCTAGAAAAGTTAAGTGGCTTACAAGGGCAAGCCGTGCAACGTGCTTTAGTTTTATCTCACTCAACAGAAAGTGGCATGTTGTTGTATTGCCAGCAGTTATCGTCAACAAGCTTTATAAAAACAGTACGTCAGCAAGGGGGCCAAAATGTTACATAATTTAAGCCCATGGCAAGCGACCACCGTTGAAAATTGGCTGCACAGTAAACAAAAGTGCCTAACGCTGATTGTAAAGCAGTCGTTCGAGTATGACGACAATGGCAATGTATACGCCATGGAAAAAAGTGAAGAGATTGTGATGGCTGATGCAATGTTAGCTGAGCCAACAACCTCGTCATTAAAACTCGCTAATGAAGCTGTCGCTTTTAAAAAAGGTTTTGAGTTGTATGGCAATTTAACCGCTTACCCTCCTAAGGCTAAGCAAGCCAAGGTTATTGAAGTTTATGTGGCGTTAACTCAAGATAACAATCCAGTATTTAACAAAACCTTGCGAGTAACGGGGGAGCGCTTCTGGCAACAATCTCTTTTAGGAAAAACGGCATCAGACCCCAAACCACTTAAACCTACCGCGCTTAGCTATGAAAACACTTACGGGGGCATTGACCCTGAAAAATCAGACAAAATGTTTCCCGAAAATCCCGCGGGTAAAGGTTTTCGTGTTAAAAATGTAAAAGGCAGTTTATTACCAAAAATTGAATACCCAGCGCACTTTTTAAAGCACCCTAAAAAGGAAATACCGCCCGCAAGTTATGGTGCTCTGCCGTTATTTTGGCAGCCACGTTTAGCACTGTTACCTGAAATAGATCAAGAGGCATTAATGGCGGGAGAGTATCCCTATCAAGGTAAAATGCATGAAAGCATGTTTAATTGCGCACCAGTAGACCAGCAGCTTAATATTAACTTTACTGAACAATTAACGCTGACTTTAAAAGGGGTGTCACCGAACAAAGACTATCATCATCTCACACAAATCAAATTACCTTATTTACCCCCACAAGTGGCGATAATTAATGGTGAAGAGCAAGCCTTTATTGAACTAACTTGCGATACCTTAGTGCTTGATGCAGACGCTAACACTTTTCATTTACTGTGGCGTAAAAGCCTCGAAAAAAATAATACCGATAAGCAGCGAATTACCCCGTACAGCCAAATTGTGGTGCAGCAAGCAAAGCAGCCAAATCAAGCAGTAAAACCATTGCAACAGACACCGCAAAAAGCACAAGGTGAAGTATCATGAGTAACACCTTTAAAGCGATTAGCTTAAGTACCATTAATGCTTCAGGGTGCTCCCACAAAGCACTGGCTAGCGCACTGACCACCGATATGTTTTTTGGGCAAAAGTCGCCGTTAGAAATTAGAGTTGATAAAGGTATAGCGCAACCTTTTTTTACCGTACCTTTACCTGAGATTGAATCGTTAGATGTCATCACTAAAAAACAATTACTCTTAACGGAATGCTTACAAGAAACAGCCAAGCAACTCGCAGCACTTTCATCCGTTATGCCAATTAGCACAATTGAGCAACTCATTATTGTAACGTCAATGTTTATGATGACGGATGACGAGCAACGCAGCGCGACTGAAAATGATTTTGAGCTTGACGCTATTGAAAAAAACAAACAAGCATGGCAGCAATTAGTGGCAGGATTTATAAACGACTACTTAACAGACTTTAGTAACAAGCTAGCGTTTAAATATGTTCATCAGCCATCAATCGACCAACAGCTTATGCAAATAACACAAGCTAATAACTTTGAACGACCAGTACTTATTATTAATATTGACTCATTAGTTGATTATAACAATGTAGCACTACTCAATAAAATGACCGAGGTTCAGTGTTTACAAGGTACTGCGGGGATAATGCCAGCTGAAGGAGCAAGCAGTACCTTATTAATTCCAAACGGTTACCCTGACATAGCGCACAAACAATTAATTACGATTGAACCATTAAATACCGAGCAACAACAAAATATTAAAGCGCAATTAACGCAAGCAAAATTCTCATTACCCAACACTGTATTACATGTGGGTACTATTTCAGACGCTTGGGTTACTCATTGGTATGGTCAAACGAACAGTTTTTATCGTCAAATAGATATTAATGAGCAAGCCGACTCGTCAAACTCAGCGGATCAAGGTGGTGCCGTTATGGTAGCAGAAGCAAAACCAGCTCAAGCGTCAACGGCTAAAATACTCACCTTATACGACCAAACTCAAACCTTGGGTTATTTAGGTGTTGCCAACTTATCAACCGCTTTGGCAGGTGCTGCAGCTTTACTGGTGAGCCCAATAGAAAATAAATCAGAGGTTTGGCTGGTAGAACATCAAGTAAATACCCGCAACAGCAACAACAGTCAAAAAACATTAGCAAACGTATATAAAATAACGTCTGCTAATAACGAGTAATTAAACGGAAAGCAACGCGAGTAATAACGCGTAAATAAAGGGATGTATTATGACAACATACGTTAATGCAGGCGCAGGTAAAGCAGCCTTAAGTATTCAGTATGATATTGACAATTTAACTGCCGACGTAAGAAGTGACGGCAATCAAGCATGGCGACACAATAATGTTGCCTTATTGCCATTAAATATATCAGCTCGAAGTCACGATGTTTTAGGTAGTGCGTATAGCGTGGCTATATTTCCAGACAAAGCCGCCAGTCAAGACGCCTTTTTAACTGAATGCACACGCCCTAAATATGCCGGCTTTACCTTAGGCGATATGGTTAATCATTTTATTCCAGATTACATTATTGAGCCTCCAGCGTGGGACGATGAAAAAAATCAAGCGATATTACCTTGGATAGAGCCTTTTACAGGGCTTGATGTGAATGCGACGTTATCTGATTACGAGGCTTTTTTAACGTTAGTCGAAGATCATATCGGTTGGGAAACGGGAACCACTGAAACTCTTGAAAAAGACGTTGAGGCAGAAGCGCCTAACGTAAGTACAGTTAGTGGTAACAACGTATTAATAAATGGTAGAACAGCCGTACATGCTGACAGTGGCGGCGTATTGCAAACTATTGATGTGTGTTTAACACCTGTCGGTAATGCTGTTGTTCCAATTCCTTATGCCAATGTAGCGCAATCATCTGATGCCGCTAGTACCGCTAGCTCAGTAAAAATCAACGGTAACCCTGCATGTAATTTAGGTAGTAACTTTTCACAAAGCACTGGTGATGAAGCAGGTACTCGTAAAGGTATTATTAGTGGCGTAACCCAAGGTAAGGCTGAGTTTTTAATAGGCTCTGCAGATGTTTTTATTGAAGGCGTATGCGCGGTTAGGCAGGGTGATTTAATGATATCAAACAGCAAAAACACCCCACCCATGCCGCTTAACCAACCCGGCGGTCCAATGCCAAGAGGGTTGAGTGTGAATGATCCAAATGCACTACCTCAACAGGAAAATGCCAAGCGAATTATTATTAAAATATCAGGTAATGAAAAGCTTGATGTCGACATGATTGCGAAAGGTTAGGGATAACAAATAATGAGTATAGAAACACCAGATAAAGTAGAAACAAAGCCTGCCCATCGTGAGCTTGTTTTTGAGAATATAGGCGCAGACACAGAAAATGTGTCATTAATGATTTTTGATTCCGCACCAAAAGGAGTAAAGCCTTTTGCTAAAGCAACGTACTACAGAATTCCACTATATCAAGCACAAAGTCGTGAAAGAAGTAGTACGGATGCCGATGTAGAGTTAGTTCATATTTGTCCTAAACGATACGCTCAAGCAGGCAGCAAAATTGTTGATAATGAACATTGGTTACGCGATGGTTATCTTTATATATATGTTGATGGCTATATTTGGCGAGAGCTTAAAGTTTCTTATGATCCTAAGGCTGGCACATCAACCTTTAGCGACGTTAATTTAAAGATACAAAAAGGTGAACAGCTTTGGAAGAAAACACTCAAAGTAGAAGATGACCCTGATAGAAAACATAGGCAAGGCGAAAGAGAAGCAACTGGAGAGTCGTTAAAAACAATACTCGTACCTTACAAGTTACAAGGTAGTGTGTGTAAAGTTGAAGTAGCATATTCTGAAGTGCAGTGGGCATGGCGACAAGTGCAAGCCTTTGGTGGCATGTCACCAACAGATCCTCGTTTAAATGGGCATGAAGCGGTAAAAGTGAGGGAAGCACCGGAAGATGAAGCAGCGCAACGCCGTGCTGAACGCATGGTAGAGCTTGATAACTTAGGGCAATATCAACAAGCTTATAGCAATCAAGAACATCCTCAACATTTAGCATTACCTTTTACCGACCCCTCAGGTGTATATACGCCTGTTATTGATGATGAAATAGGTCGAGCACGAGAAGCGGCGAAAGAAGTGATGCTAGCACGAAAAGCGCTTGATTTACTGCAAGTGTCATCAGCAATAGGCGACGACATGCCCGATGGCAAGGAAATCCCTAAAGCAACTGAAGAACAAGCGGGCAAGTATGCTATTGCACAAGTTATCCAAAATCAATTTTTTGCTTTTCCTCAAAATGTTCAAAATAAAATTAAAACTATGGGGGAAGGTAATGTTAACGAAGCTGAGGTAGATTTAGCCTCTGATTATAAAAAATGGGCTGAAGAGTCGTTACATGTTAATAGTTTAAGATCATACTTAAAAACAGCAGAAGCGTTTGAAATAGTCAATTTCATTACTGAAATGAAAACCGAAGCATTTGAAATTATTACAGGAGAAAGCGAAAGAGGTAGCTTTTATCATGCTATTGCCGATTATGGTTATTTTAAATGTGATGATAGTCGCCGTTGCGGACTATATAAAGCGGTCAGTGATGTTGTCGGCCCATTAAAAGATAAAACTGGCGATTTGATTAAAAGCTTTATTATTACCGAGGCCGATCAAAGAAAGCTCGCCGAAATAGAAAGACAGGATATGGGGCAAGAAACCATTTTAAAAGTGCTTGGTACTCATATTGAAGATTTAGAATCTGATGAGAATATGCTCAAATTAATTAGATTACTTTTCCCTAAACAAACGGGAGAAAATTTAGAAGATTATGAAAGCTATGCAGATCCGAATAAACCTTTTGATATTACGTTTGATGTTGACGACTTTAAACGCCTAAATGAAAATGACGATTACTTAACTGAGCCTTCATTACAACTAGTCAGGCGTAGTTTACAGGTAGTTTGGGGCTTTTTAAATATAACGTTAGAAGTACCTCAAGCGATGTTTGTTATGAATAAGCATCAGCAACCGTTTAAAACGGCTTATGCATCACATATTAAGCAAGAAGAATCATTAAAAAATACGAGCAAAGCTTTAAAAAATAAAATCAACCAATTAGAAGGCGAAATCGCAAACAAGCAAAAAGTTATTAAAACCCTTGAAGTAAATAGGTTAAAGATACATGCTGAAATTTCCACACAAGGCATGAATCCCGCCTCAATTGATGCGCAGTTAATAGCAATTATTGAAGAGCGAAAAGCAGAGCTAGATGCATTAAAACAAGAAGCCTATAAGGCAAAAAACGCCAATATTCGTACTAAACGCCATATTGCCAACTTAATATCTGCGGGGCAAGATTTACTTGCGTTAGATGGCACGGTAAAAATTAGTAATGTCGCGGTACGTCACAACCCTTATATCAGGTTTACGCACTTATCACACATGGTAACTAACGGTTTAATCACTGAAATTGATATTGATGTTAACCAGTATTTAAAAGGAAACTTGCCAAACAGTAAAATTCCGCTTAATTTTTCAAACCGTGCGGTACGGGCAAAACAAAAACTTGATGATTTTAATCGGGTTAGTAGTGGCTTTGATAGCGCCATGACCGATGGCGGTAATGCCCCTAAGGTTAAATTAAATATTAAAAACCACAGCATACAAACCCGACTAGATCACCTTGTACATCTTGATGGCTCATTAGATACCCTAGAAGACATGATTGACGAGCAAATATTAGCCGCTGAGCGAAGTAAACAAGTATTGCAACGTAAAATGTTAGTGATAGATGGCACCTTGTTATCTAATGCAGAAATCAGCGCAAAGACAAAAGAACAGGATCTTGAAAAAAAGAAAGGTAAAAAAACAAAAGCTGATTTTGATTTAATCGCTTATGAAGCGCAAACTAAAACCTTATCTTTCTATAAAAAATGGAACTTGAACCCCGCGTTGTTTAATAAAACATTCAATGCAATGCTACCTTTTGTTGCTACGATGGAGGTGCTTAATTTTTACCGTACGGTAGAAAACGATGGTGTTGCAAAAATCAATAAGATATCTGCTGCACTCGATTTGGCTGATTTAATGGTGAGTATTGGTCGTAACATAGCTGAGCGTAAAGTCGGGTTACCTACCAGTACCCAAGTACGAAACATTATAGAATCAGGAATCCCTCCGAATAGCGCCAGAACACGCATATTAGGGCAAAACTTAAGTAAGTTAATATTAAAAGTTGGCTTAATTATTTTAGGTGACACGTTAACCTTTGTTGCTGGCGCGGTGAGCATGTTTTGTGCCTACCTTGATATGGCGAAAGCATTAGATGCCGGTAACACGGGCTTAGCTGTAGGGCATGGCATTATGATATTTGGTTTTGGCGCTATGACCGCGGGCTCTGGTTTAGCCTTAATGGGTTACGTTAAATTAATTGCTGTAATAGCTACGGGCCCGTTTTTTATTGTGGGTTTAATTGCCTTATTGGTTGGTGTGGCTGTGGTCTACTTTTTTACCGAATCAGCTATTGAAAGCTGGTTACAAGCTTGCCCATGGGGTAAGCACAAATATATTGATGATACGGCGAACACAAGCAGTATACGCGCTAGCCAATGGCAAACACGACCCGACTTATGTTTAATTGACTTATATAATGTATTGTATAGCCCGCAGGTAAATATTGATAATAACCTCATTGCTAAGCGGGTTGATATCACCTTAAATGCACCGAAAGTGGGCAAAGTCAATGGCCTAGATTTTACTTTGAGTTGGCGTAAGCTTTCTCAATTTTTAGGCTCAGCTGAAAGTAAATACCATGAAATTTCGCTCAAGCAGCTTGAGCTTACGGACGGCTCGTGGCAGTTATTACTTAATCGCTCTGGTTGGAAGTATTCCGTATCATATAACCAATTAATTAAGGCGTTAGGGCTTAACGAACACGATAATATTGAACTAAAAGCCTCAGTAACGGTATTTCCCGAGGGAAAAGGTGCGAAGGTATTACCCGCGTTTGATACCGCATTTAGTTTACCACTTCAATACTCTAAAATAGGCGAAGACACCAGCTGGTTTTGGCAAAATGATAATAGAGTAACAGCGCACCGTGTTTATACTGCATTAAGCACGCGCAGTGTACGCTTAAATAACCAAACATTAGAAACGGTATATTATTGATGCTATAAGTTTTTATTCTAAATAGTTGAGTTTTTTATGCTAAAGAGAATATTTTCAAGTTAATCAGTCAAGTTAACCAGTAGCGTTACTTTAACAAAACAAAACAAAACAAAACAAAACAGTAAAAAGTGCCAAAGGAGTATGTGGTGACAGAGCCCAAAATAATACAAGCAAACGAAATAGATGAAAACAGTAATGATAACCAAACCCCACCTGGCATAAAAGTAACCCTGTCAGATGGCTCATATTATTATGATAACCGTACTGATGAAGAAATGTCGGCTGCAGCTGCTGAAATAATGAAGGATTGGGATAAAGAAAACCCTGAAGAAGCAGCTGCTATTGATTTACGAATAGATAACAAATATAAATATCGGAAATTAGGCATCTATTACCAAGAAATACCCAAAGACTATTTGCACCAGCAAAGTTACGAAGCACGCTTAGCCAAAGCCGAAGCGTTAAATGGTTGTAAGTTTAAAGCGTCTCGACCATATAAAAGTAAGGCCTGGGGCGAGCCCATGGACAGAGTACTGCATGATAAGGATGGTGGTTTTGGTAATTTATGTGATGGCCAAATAGCGACCTTAGGTCGCCTTAATGGCTTTGTTACTTCACTCTTTATTCTACAAATTCTGTCGCTAATTTCTGCTGTTTGTGTTGTGCCCTTTGTTGCCCCTTTATGGGTGATCCCCTTATTATTATTGTTAATGATTGGGATGAATTACTTTAAAAACGTTGTTGAGTGTTATGACCAATTTGTTTTTGAGCGCCATACAGGCTTAGTTAAAACCCCTCATAACTGGTTTCGTCGTTCGTTTTATATCCCTTATGAAGATATTGAATGTTACGACGGTGGTACGGTTAAGTCAGCCCGTGGTGGTGGTGCAAGGGAAACCGCTAAAATCCGTTGCTTGAAAACCCCTAAGCGTTATTACCTGTTTGCACCGCAATATATTTTACGTTTTGGTGGTCTTAGCCAAGGAGGTTGGGCAGGGTATTTAGAGTTTATGGATATAGATATGCCAGTTAACCCTAAATTACATAGAAGCATAGAATATTATTACACTATTGATAAAAATGCGCTGGAAACTGGGCCATTTCCAGCGGTAATGAAACAATATCTTGACCCTGATGATAAGCAAGTTAACCGTGAACATGTGTGGTAGTACTTGGTTTTGACACTTAAATAGCAAGCACTCTCGAAATTTGAATAAAGGCTAATTGAGCTAAGCCTATAATAAATTAGCTCTGTTTACTTCATATAATGTGCACTGTTTTTCCATTGATGAGAGGGTGGGTGTTATATGAATTTGATTTTAATAAAAAGGATGTTTATGAAATTAATTTTTATAGGGTTAACACTCAATGTGTTATTTGCGCTCTTTATTAGTACTACACGCACAGAAATTGGTGTTGTAGCATTAATACCCTGCGGTATTTCTTTTATCGGTTGCTTACTGTTGCTGTTAAAAGATAGTAGGTGGGGGCTTTATACCATTTTAGTGTCAAGTATTGTATTTATACCGCTTGGCGCAGTTGCCTGTATTGGTGTAAAAAAAGAGCTAGATAAAATTAAAGATAAGCTATTTCAAGCCGAATTTGACCGAAAAATAAAATTATAAATGGAGAATGAATAATGGAAAAAATGGAATTTAAATTTAACCCTGCCATGAAAGAGAAACAACTTTACATTGGCTTGGCATCAATTGGGTTAGGTATTGTTGGTGGCTTAGTCGTATCCGCAATGTTCGGGTTGGTTTTTTTTGGGATATTGTCATTATTTATGTCATCAACTTTAGGTCGAGATGTATTAGTGTTTTCTGATGAGTCGGTTAAAGTAAGACAAGCGCCGTTAACGAGCGTTAAAGATTTACGATACGAGCACATTGAATCAATTGAAGTGATCGACAAAAAGAAAATCAATATCAAGTTAAAAACAGAACAATCATTAAGCATTGATTGGAATTTCCTTGGGAAAGAAGATAGACCGTTAATTATTGAAAAATTTGCACATTATATTCCAGCATAACAGATAGTAGTTACAGTGAGGTATTTCATACCTCACTTAGTTATTTATTAAGCTATACATCACAACCTCAATAGAAACTACAGCCATGGAAGAAAATAAAAGGGGGCAGTTAAGCTGACTGGTATTTTCTTTTTATGGGGGGGCTTGGATGGTTTGGGCTTAACCCACCTGGAATATTTTCTACCTTCTCGTCTAGTTGGAAGCTTAAATAAGAGCAGTGTCTTGATGACCAACCATGTGCACCTTTTGTGTAGTCCAACTAATCATTCTGCGGTTTCACAAATGATGCAGTCTTTGGGACGAATGTACGTAATGTATTTCAACAAGGTTTATAAAGGTTCGGGTACGTTATGGGAAGGTAGGTATCGCTCTTGCCTCGTGCAGAGTGAGAAGTACCTGTTGGAGTTATATCGTTATATTGAACTTAACCCAGTGAGAGCTGGGATGATACAAGACCCAAGTGAATATGGTTGGTCTAGTTATCAGTGTAATGCAATGGGGAAAATAGGTTAGCAGATTATAGAAAGCTCTTTGCTGGTTACGTTGAATCTGAATTGATTGAAGATATTAGAAAAGCGACGAATAAGGGGGTAGCGCTTGGCAATGAGCAGTTTAAATGTAAAGTGGAAACGCTAAGCGGTAGCTCTGTAATCGAAGGGAAACGTGGTAGACCTATTGGCTGGAAGAAAGAGGTAGGCGTGAGTGATTAGTTTATAAATGTAAAGCGGCTCTGACCCCTTTTATACTATTTATAAGAAAAGAGAAGCAGACTTAATGGAAGACACAACCCTTGTTATCATCTTAATGCTATTACTATTAGCCGGTATTATGTATTGGAGTTTAACGTACTTTATTAACGGCAATAATTCTGTTAAACCGATTGTGGATAATACTATTTTAGATAGCAAAAATAGTAAGCCAAGAAGCTTTCGACTTGGTAAAGGTATGAATAAAGTCGAGTCGTTGGCTAAACTGAGTTTTGATCAAAATAACGGTCAACTATTTACTAATACAGAATACTTATCTATGGGCGCGATGAATATGGGATATATAGGTAATACATCATGGTCAGGGGTATTAGCTATATTATTTTTCATGGGGTTATATTCGATGTCAACATATATTGCACAGCCTAATATATATGCTTTATATGGAGGAGGGGGGCTATGTTTACTTACTGGTTTAGGGATCACCTATCTAATTAAATTAAAATATACCGAAAGTGTTTATGAATTTATCCGTTTTGAGCGTAAAACCGGCTTGGTTATTTTTCCTATTGGTAATGGTGATAAGCATTTTTCAGTAGGCATAGAAGATGTTGAGTTATACACCAGTAAAGTATCTTCTGGTAAAGGAGTAATGCACCGTGTTGCTTTTCTCGCCCCCAAAAAATTTCCCAAAACAATGTGGTGGCAAAAGATTTACACGGTTAGTTTTATGCCAAGAACACCAGAGTCAGCACAAATTCTTTGGACCGAAGTAAATCATTATATGGATAAAACTAAACCTATTCCGAAAGGCTTTTATCTTAACTGGCAACAAGTGATGGAGGATCCAGAATCAGACCAAGAGTTGAAAAAATCAACACTAACACCTGAGTTGTATGCGCAAGCCCCTTTTTACGATCGAAAAAATGGTAAATATTTAGATAAAGAATTTTGGTAAATTTGATTCAGTGATTATAGCAACAAGGACGTACAAGTGAATAATTCAAAAAAGCCATCCAAACAAGTACTCAGTGCAATTATTGATTTTTTGACAGAGTCAGGTGATACGCCTGAGCAATATAGAACTCGTTCAGAGCGTGCTAAAGTAAGAGTTAGAATAAAAGCTGAACGTTGTCAGCCTAAAGAAAACCTAGCGAGTAAAAAGCAAGGCTCTCAAAAAATGTTAGTCTTTAGCTATATTGCTTTTCTTATTCCTTTTATTCTAGTAAGTACACAACAATATTATGAAGTTAAATATGGTAATGAAGCCGCTGGTGCTGGTTTGTTGCTCGTTTTGTTTGGAGCATATTATTATTTCGTGTCAATCATTAGCCAGAAAATAAGTAATTTCATCAATGTTATTCATAAAGTACATCTGGTTTTTTGGGCTGCCTTTGCACTCTTTAGTTTGAATATATTATTGAATCTTAATTACAGTCATATTTCTACAGATTTCTTGGTGTGTGTCGGCATTACTTCTGTGGTTTTAGCTGGGGTAAAGTATACTCATCTCTTACTAAAGAAAGAGTGTGAAAACTAGCTCAAGATTAACAAGGGCAGTCATAAAGTTTTAATAACTTAGCTAGTATTCGAGGGATGAAAACACAAGTGAACGATATATCAAACCATTGGCGGAAGATTCATGTTAAGCACCAAAGATGTATAGAAAGCGGTAAAAGAGCAAGCGAATAACTTCTCATTTGACTATAGGGATATAGCAACCTTAATAACTGTAAGTTATCCCTAAAAGAGCTAGTAGACAGGGAGTCGTATCAATGGAATGTAGTTTGAATTTCAAACTAAAAGAACAGTTGGGGTTAGCGTAATAACATGATAAATACAGAGACAGTCACTACTGACTTACGACCACCGAAAAAACCACTTAAATTAGGCAAGTATTTTCGCAAAGTAGAAACTAACTATGAGGATATTATTGGCTTTCAAGATAAATTTTTTAGCACCGACGGTCGTTATACCTCAATGATGTTGATAGCGTCATTTAAAGATGATAATCAGTTTGCTATGGGCTTTCTGGCGATGATATTCTTTTTCTGCTTGTTACTTGCACAGTTCGTTATGTTTATGGCAGGTGGCACCTGGGCTGTTTTCTACCCTGGTTACGATATGTTTAACTGGCCTATTGAATATTATGTACAAGTATTACTGGTTATTTATGCGGCGATACAATTTAAAAAGTCGAAAAAAAAGCAAGCGCTTGCTGTTGTCTGTGACCGTAAAACCGGTAATGTTAATTTTCCCGCGCTTTGTGGTAATCCTGAGTTGGTGATACCGTTTGATAAAATTGATCTATACCGTGGCTCTGTAGCTTCAAGTTTGGGCTCAGGTATGCCAGTACATGTGTTAGTGCCTCAAATGTACCCTAGCTCAGCAAAGCGAGACTTTCAAGGTGTGATACTCTTTGCTGATAGTTATGATGAAGCTTGCTCGCGCTGGACACTATTAACCGAGTTTATGGATAAAAATAAACCTATTCCCTATGGTCTTCTGCAATCAGTCCAGTCCCACATAGATGATAATGAAGCAGCTATTTGGCGTGGTACTGATGTTAAAGCTCGCTATCCTCTCGACCCTGAAATTAAAAATAATTATAAATACGTTTTTCATACCAACTATGAAGAAACGGTTGAGTACCCTTATGACGAAATTAACTCTGTTATTGCCCCTTTTAGTGACGACCCTGAGCTGCTAAAGAAAAATATTCAACGCGCTCACGACTTATATATTTTGTTGTAGTGATTGATTATTTCAAATAAAAAGGGATGTTTATGAAATTAGTGTTGATAGGGCTAATGTTCAATGTCGTTACTGCGATATTGGTGAAATAAAAGGGGTCAGAGCCGTTTTAAGTATCCTAAACTGAGGTAAATCGGCTCTGACCCCCTTTACTCACTTGCTTATGTTTTTTCAAATAATTTATAAGCGACTGTCCTTTATGTTTTTTGAGGTTGTTGTGTATTCGAGAAAGCTTAGAAACAGAGTCAATACCTATGACTGAAATAATTAATGGAAGGAATAATATTAATACGATGACTACTGCCAAAAATGATCTTGACTCTATAGCGTTAATTTTTCCGTTAGGCACTATCACAACGTTTATAAATAAAGGGTTGTGGGTTACATTGAAACTAATGTTTAAATATAAGTGGTGTGCTTTTGGTTGTTGGTTATTATCTCCTTTTATTCTCAAAATGATATCAGATCATTATTCATTATTTGATTTCCTTAATGATATTGATGGGTACTTATGGTACATGCTACTGCTTTTTTCCTGGATAACTATACCTATTCTCTATGGGTTGATAGGTAGTTTTTTTCTGGCTTTTTTTGGAAAAAACAAAAGCACACGAATAGAGTGGTTGCTATGTTATTACTTCTTTTGTGGAATACTTATTGTAGGGGCTTGGATCAGTAATAGTTATTTTATATTAAATATGGGGGGAGAGCCTCTTTGGATTTTTTTATATATGGGGTTGGTTGTTTTTGTTTACTTTTCGTATTGTGAGAAGCTAACACCTTATGCCAATGTTGTAAGTTTTGGGACTGCTGTTTTGGTACTATTTACATTAATTCAAGCTAATTACCCCTTTAAGACTAAGTATGTTCCATCATATAAAATAGCTTATACAAGTTGTTATTCTGTTAAAGGAAGTAGAGGCTCTGTAAGAAATGAAAGCATACGGTCTTGTAATGTTACGTTTAATGCTGATGGGAAAAAGATAGTTTTTAAAAACCAATTTATACCGCGGTATCATAATGGGATATACATAAAATATGCATTTGTTACTCAATATTCATTTTAATAAGCCAAGCTAGGTTATTTGTTGATGGACATTAAGCGACAAGATATTTTATTCGGCTTTGCTCGACAAAAATTAATGTTCCAGCACCGAATCATCAGTATAGGCACTTAATTATGATCTTAACGACTGTGCCATAGAACATATTATTAACTTACAAGGAAGTTTCATTTTGGAAAAAAATAAAAATCAAGACACGTTCAACGTAACTTTGTCATATAAGTCTGGTGCTCTAGGTAGCTTTGGTGTGGCAATATTTACAATGCCGCTTCTCTTTCTATGTGAACTTTATCACTCATATATATGGAATTATGGGGATTCATCTAGCGATGAAAGCTTAGGTATTGAATATACTTATATTGAACCGGTAGCAGATCCATTATGGATGATACCAGTACTAGGCTGTTTCATTGGTTTTTTAGCAAAAATTCACGGTAATGGGATGGAGAATGTTTTTAGATTCGTTGCCATTATAAATTATACCCTCGCGGTGTTATCAATTTGGGTATTAGGTTTGGTTTGGATTGAACCTATGAATATGATTAGAGTGGCTTGCTTTTATAGTGCTGGGTTAGTCTCTTTACTTGTATTTTTCCGTTTTAGTTATACAGCCCGTATAGAGGAATCTAGTATAATTGCTGTACCTGAGGGCTACACTTCTTTTATAAAAAACCGTTGGGTTGCCATTATGCTTGCACTACTTTTCGGCTATTTCATTAATGCACTGTGCGTCGTTATGTTAAAAAGCGGGTTCATAGATAAATTACGATATCTCATTTATTAAAGAATAAAAGAAAATAAAAGGGGGCAGAGCGGCTTTAAGCAAATTTAAATCGGCTCTGCCTCTTTTATATGGCGTAAGCGAGCTAATGTGATTTTTTCACAGCTTACTATCGGCCTATAATTTCTTGGGGTAAGGTTATTGAAGATGAATAGAAAATAAAAGCGGTTAAAAGGCGTGGCAATAATATGGAAAGGTTAACAAGAAGAGTGCTCAGCGGTGGGTTTTAATTACAAATGGTTCAAGGCGGGAGCAACCACCTTACCTTAGCAACGTGTTTATAATCGCTATTTTAAAGAAGGAGGACACAATCAAGGTTATGTTTGTATTTTTCTGTGTTGATAATAGTACAAAGATACTAAATGGACCTAGTTGTAGGCTTTATTATTTAAGGAGTGTTAAGTACTCCGTTATAGCTATTATCATTTAAATTCAAAGAGATAGTGTCAGTTATCTTTACAGTTATTAGCGTTGTTATTGATGCTTTTATCTTATATTATTGAATAATATAACTATTATTTATTGGTACACAATTTGCTTTTTTAATGAGTAATCAAAACTCAGTCAGATTACTTCATAAATTAATGGATATAATTCAAAGGGATATATAATGAAATTTAATGCTATCGCATTCACCGTTTTAATGGTGATCTTTAGTAGCTTTGCCAATGCTACTCTAATTGACAATACTAATTACTTCACAGACACCGACTCAGGTCATGACTGGTTAAAGCTCAGTGAGACTGTTAACTACTCATACAATGATATATTGATACAGTTACAAGCAGGTGGAGACTTTTATGGTTGGGAGTTAGCTACTTTTGATAATGTTTTTGAACTTTTTGATAATGCAGGTGGAGACTCGGCATATAAAACCGCTACTCATAGCACTTCAAATAATGTCATGAATGCTATATTGCAACCGCTTTTTGGTTATACTAATGCAGTTAATCAAACTTGGTTTCATGTAAAAGACTTTACACCTGGTGGAGTTACCAGTGGCTTTATTTTATATGAAGGTACCGGGAGGGTTAGTAAACACAAAGATGGATATAGTCATGCTTATATGGAATATGACTTTGTTGGTACTGCCTTGCGCCGCATTAGTACTCAGCAACAAGTATCAATACCAGAGCCATCAACAATTACTATTTTGGTATTGGGAATGATTGGTTTAGCATCACGTCGATTTAAAAAGTAATCTTAACTACTTTTAAATATTTAAAAAAACATCAATTTTCATGATTGGTGTTTTTTTATGCCTACTCCTTGCCCTTATGTCTAGTAGATTTTTGCTTCTATTTTTAATTTATTGAATTTCTCAACAGCTTCCCCCTTCTAATAACAGTTTGTTATGTTTAAGTTAAAATAGGAACTTTTTCTTAAACTGAACTAGGATAATTGTAATGTCTATCGTCATTACTATTAATAATATGAGTACTTAGTGATGACAATCAAAGGAGCGTAGTAAGCTATGACTAAGTTGAAAACGACAAACCTTGCTATATTAAAAACTCTAATGGCTTAATGCTAGATATTCAAGAGAAGGTCTCGGCTGTTAGTTTGCAATCACAAGAAATAGCGTCAGCCGCAGAAGAGCAAAGCGCAGTTGCTCACGAAATAAGTAATAACATGCATACTATTAAGTCTGCTGTTGAACGTAATGCCGATACCATTAATACTTTAAATGTTAAGAGTGAAGAAATGAAGCACTCGGCCAGTCAAGTAAGCGAGCAATTAGCCGTTTTCCGTCTAACGGGAGCGTAAGTATGTTAAAACCCATATTATTAACGATAACTTTGCTAGCTGTGTTGTTCAATACTGCTTCAATGGCTAAAACCAATTGGTCTAGCCCGTCGTTCACCTATCTTAATGGCTCCGGTTATGAGTTAGGAGATAACCATAGGCAAATTATTACCTTTGAATATGCTAGTGCTAATAGTTGGGGTGATATGTTTTTATTTATGGACAGGGCAGAGTCATCAAATGGGGATAACTCAACCTACTCTGAGGTTTCGCCCCGTATTCATATAACGGCTTTTGAGTTAGGAGTAATCGAAAACTTATACTTTACTCCAGTTGCCGAGTTTGGTCCTGAAACTAATTGGCTAGCCGGTTTAGGAACAGATTTAAAGATTCCTTATTTTCAATACGCTAAATTGAGCCTGTACTATAAAGATAATGGCGATGGTGATAGTAGTGAACAATTAACACTTTCTTGGGCCATTCCACTATATGAAAATATTCTAGTTGATGGTTTTATTGATGTTATGGGCAGTTACCAAAAAGATAATGGCTTTACTTCTGCCTCATCCATAAATGCAACTAGCCAACTAAAGTACAATCTTGCAAGCTATTTAGGCTTAGATACTCCGTTATATGTAGGGATAGAATATGTTCATTGGAATAGTAAGTACGGTGTAGCAGGAGTTGATGAACGCAATGTTAATGCGTTAGTTAAATATCATTTTTAACGGGGAACTCCGCTGGATCTGCTAAATGATAACTCGCTCGATAAGCGATTTATTAGTAGTGGAGTAATTATAGTGGTTCCAGCAGGTAATCGCTTTTATTGAGACGAAAAAAAACCTTAACATTGCTGCTAAGGTTTCGTTTCTTCCTTGCGGAATAAATGGTGCCGACTGCCGGAATTGAACTGCCAAGGCGGCTTAGCTACTGATTTATCAGTAGGGCAGTTCTAGCAGGTAATCGCTTTTATTGAGACGAAAAAAAACCTTAACATTGCTGCTAAGGTTTCGTTTCTTCCTTTCGGAATAAATGGTGCCGACTGCCGGAGTTGAACTGCCAAGACGGCTTAGCTACTGATTTATCAGTAGGGCAGTTCTAGCAGGTAATCGCTTTTATTGAGACGAAAAAAAACCTTAACAAATGTTAAGGCTTCTTTTTATTTATTTCAGTATAAATATTTCTATTTAAGCTACTAAATAAATGGTGCCGACTGCCGGAGTTGAACTGCCAAGACGGCTTAGCTACTGATTTATCAGTAGGGCAGTTATCGGGTTATGTTCAAGTTATAAGTTCAGATAAATAAAAAAGCCTCAACATAAATGCTGAGGCTTTGTTATAAATGGTGCCGACTGCCGGAATCGAACTGGCGACCTACTGATTACAAGTCAGTTGCTCTACCAACTGAGCTAAGTCGGCACACTAAACTGTGTGCGTTGGCACTAAATTTTTTTCTAATAAAAAAACCTTAACAAATGTTAAGGCTTCTTTTTATTTATTTCAGTATAAATATTTCTATTTAAGCTACTAAATAAATGGTGCCGACTGCCGGAATCGAACTGGCGACCTACTGATTACAAGTCAGTTGCTCTACCAACTGAGCTAAGTCGGCACACTAAACTGTGTGCGTTGGCACTAAAATAATGAATTAAATTCACTACTTAAAAATATGGTGCCCCGACCCGGATTTGAACCAGGGACACGAGGATTTTCAATCCTCTGCTCTACCAACTGAGCTATCGGGGCTTTATCTTTAACAGGTTTATTTTGCTTCCCCGTTAAGACGAGCGCTATTAGACTGTTTTTCCTTTTTGCCGTCAACTCTTTTTTTATAAAAAATGTTTGTTTGCTTAATTTTAAAGCTAAAAAGTGTTGTATGTTTGCTAAATACACATAAAACAGTCATAAAGTAGCCGTTATTTACTTGGTGGTACGTAACCTTCTATTTCTGGCTCTTTACCTTCAAATAAGTATCCGATCATAGCGGCTTCTAAAAAGGCGCGATCATCAGGGTTCATCATGTTCATTTTTTTCTCATTAATAATCATGGTTTGCTTTTTCTGCCAAATACCCCAAGCTTCTTTTGAAATATTGTCATAAATACGTTTACCAATTTCACCTGGGTATAATTGAAAGCCTAAACCTTCGGCTTCTTTTTTTAAGCTTTGACAAAATACTGTGCGACTCATAATGTTTCTCGTTAAATAAAGTATTAGATAAAAATAATAAAGGTTAATAGCATCATTTTACCCTATTAAGCGTTGGTGTGTCGCGCTTAAATAGTTTGATGACTTTCGCCTGTATTGTTAATGTTTTTGGTTAACAAACTTAATAGCTTTTTGGTTGATGCGGCTAAACCAACATCAAGAGGTTGATGTAAATCGTACCATGTTTGTTGGTTAGGCTCAGCTATTGCCACGCTTTGTTCTGTAGTTAGCATTTCACAGTCAATAACTATTGGCGTTATATCTAAATGAAAATGGCTAAAAGTATGACGAAATGTTGGTAACGTTTGCTCTGAAATAGCCTTAAGTGATAACTGTTTTAGTTGTTTTGGTATATCACGAGTACTCGAAACTTCATAAAAACACCATAAGCCGCCCCAAATACCGGCAGGTGGGCGTTTCTCCATCAGTACCTTGGTTGAATATTTGTTTGAGTGTTTGCTTGTGGCTTTATTGGTTAAATGATCATTTAAACTTTGTGTCAGTCGAGGAATGATCATAATAGTGCTTTTTTCTGGAATCGTTTTTTTGGGCTTTTTTTGTGGAAAGTTGGCTTGTTGATCACTAGCGTTAGCTAAACAGGCGCTTTCAACAGGGCAAACTTCGCATGTAGGTTTACTGCGGGTGCATACGGTCGCGCCTAAGTCCATCATCGCTTGGTTAAAACTGGCGGTTTCTATAGCGGGCGTTAATTGCTCACTTAACTGCCAAAGTGCTTTATCAAATTTAGTGAGGCCATTATAGCCTTCTACCACATAACTTCGGGCTAAAACACGTTTTACGTTACCATCGAGTATTGGGTGATGCTGATTCAGAGATAAGCTTAAAATAGCCCCTGCGGTTGAGCGACCTATACCGGGTAAAGCAATAACTTGTTCAATATTTTCAGGAAATTTACCGTGATAATCTTGCTGAATTATTTTTGCTGCCTTGTGTAAATTTCTAGCGCGTGCGTAGTAACCCAGTCCAGTCCAATGATGTAGTACTACATCTTCTTCAGCATTGGCTAAATCATTAATGGTTGGGAAGCTCTCCATAAAACGATGGTAATAAGGAATAACTGTTGCAACTTGGGTTTGCTGCAACATTATTTCTGAAATCCATACTCGATAAGGCGTTTTATTTTGTTGCCATGGTAAATGCTTGCGTCCTTGCTTGTGATACCAGCTAACGACTTGCTCACCAAATTTTAATGCAGACTCTTTTTCAATTGTTGTTAAGGTATTGATAATGTTATTTCACTAATACTTTGCCAATATTTGCTGCAGTGTAACCAATAGTTAAGTGTTGCTCAAAAGTATTTGCCTAATCATTTAGCAAGAGTAATTTATTGCTTGTGGTCTTTTTACCGTTAGTTGCCAATTTGCTTTTATTCACTTAGCGGTTTGGGCTGCTTTGGGTATAGGTATTTTGTAGTAGCTTGGGTATAATGGCGGCAATTATGTTTATTAGGATCTTCAAATGAAAATTACAGCAAAAAATCGTAGCCGTCGTTTACGTAAAAAATTACGTGTTGATGAGTTTAAAGAGTTAGGTTTTGATGTTGCTTGGCAATTAAAAGACGGTATTACCGGTGAAGAGCTTGATGCCTTTATAGATAAATTTTTCGAAGAAGTTATTCAACCTTGTGGGTTAAGCTTTGGTGGTGAAGGCGATACTTTATGGCACGGTTTAATTTGTACTCATGCCATTGGTTCATGTACTGAAGAACATCGCGCAGCGGTTGAAAAATGGTTAACAGCACATGGTGCTAGTTCTGTGGCTGTGAGTGAACTTTATGATGTGTGGTGGGCGTAGTCTTACCTAAAAAGTTAGCGCATAAGTCGCTAGATAGAAATAGCTGAACTCATATCGAGGTTATTATAAGGTTAATGCCTGCTTATGAGCTCAGCTACCAGTCCAGTTAATAGTAAATTAAGAAATGTTATGACAGAAAAAACACATAAAACCATAGAGCAAGCTGAACAAGAAGGTAAGTACATTCGTAAAGTTCGTAGCTTTGTTAAGCGCGAAGGGCGATTAACTAAAGGACAAGAGCGAGCGTTAACGGATCATTGGCAAAATATGGGGTTAAATCACAGCGATGGTTTAATTGATGTACAAGCTTTATTTGGCAACGATAACCCTGTGGTGTTAGAAATAGGTTTTGGTATGGGCAAGTCGTTGGTTGAAATGGCTAAAGCAGCGCCTGAGCTTAACTTTATTGGTATTGAAGTTCACAAGCCGGGAGTTGGCGCTTGTATTTCTTTAGCGGTAGAGCAAGAAGTTAGTAACCTAAAGGTTTATGAGCACGATGCTATAGAAATATTAGCCGATTGTATTGCTGATAATAGCTTAAATACAGTGCAGTTGTTTTTTCCTGACCCTTGGCATAAAAAGAAACACCATAAACGTCGAATTGTACAAGCTGACTTTGTTGAGAGTATTCGTAACAAACTAAAAGTTGGTGGTGTTTTTCACATGGCAACTGACTGGGAAAACTATGCGGAATGTATGTTAGAAGACATGCAAAACTCGCCGGGATATGAAAACTTATCAGAAACCAATGATTATGTACCTCGCCCAGATTCTCGTCCGTTAACAAAATTTGAAAACCGTGGTCAGCGTTTAGGTCATGGCGTTTGGGATTTACAGTTCAAAAAATCATAGCGCTAAAGCCATAGTGCTTAAGTTATAATGCTTAAGTCGTAGCGATTAAAATGTTCTGCCCAGTTTAATGAAAAAGCGATATCCATTTTATGGATATCGCTTTTTTGTTTTATATTCTTTATTGTATGCGCTTTACGTTATATTAAGGTAAGTATTGTCGCTCTACATGAAAGAGATGCTGGGCATTACGCAAATTACCGCTATCTTTTAACCACTGTTGATCTATTATTTCTCGCTGCAATGCCGCATGAAGAATTCTACTTTTGTATTGAGTCCAAAAAGCAATGGTTGCTTCTTGATGACAAGCATTGTTAGGGTAAACATCGCTACGAGTTTCTTCTAACTCAGCAATAATATTATCAATAACTTGGCTTTTTAATTCTCTATCTATTAGCTGCTTAAAGCGAGTAAATCGCTTAGCTTTTACCAGTTGCCATATTAACCAAAGTAATGCGAGTAATGCTAATAACGCAATAATTTCCATCAGTTATCCTCTATAAATTCATCGCAGTATAATAACACTTAAATATAAATTTTTATCTAGGGGCTTATATTAACTTAAAACCGTATTTTTTGATGTGCTTATTGAGTATTTTCATTGATGTGGTGTACAGACAGGAGAAGGACATTGCGGGTTAGCACTGATGTTAATGGAGCAAAAACTTAACTTACCGTAACGTAATAAAAGAACTGATTATTTATTTGTAGTTAGTTAAACTGAAGCTAATTATAAATCACTGGATTGTAAACCATGAAAAGAGCGTTATTATTTTCAATTGTCATGCTAACAATGATGTATGGCAATGTAATACAGGCAGCAGAAAACTCAATACAGAAACTTTATAAAACGGTTAACCCTGCAGTTGTAGAATTACATGTTCAATCAATTGCTGCGCCTAAAGCTGGCCAAGTTTCATATAGCGCTGATCAAGCTGAAAAGTCGACCTCGTTAGGCTCAGGTGCGTTAGTAAGTAAAGAAGGGCGCATACTTACTGCAGCTCATGTAGTAGATAAAGCAACCGCCATTGAAGTTGTTTTTTCTAATGGCAGTAAAAGTACTGGTCATGTGGTATGGATAGAGCCATTAATTGATCTTGCGATGATCCAAGTGAGTAAAGTACCTAGTGCTGTTAAGCCACTCGCATTAGCTAAAGCTAAAAATTACCAAGTAGGGGAGCAAGTTGTTGTTATTGGCGCACCTTATGGAGTAAGTCATAGTTTGTCTGTGGGTTATTTAAGTGGTATTCGTGATGGTAAAAAAATTCCAGGCAGCAATTTAGTACCAAGGCTATTACAAACTGATGCAGCGATAAATATGGGTAACTCTGGTGGCCCTATGTTTAACCTTAATGGCGAAATAGTGGGTATTGTGAGTCATATTTTGTCTAAAACCGGTGGTAGCAATGGTTTAGGCTTTGTGGTTTCTGTTGATACTATTCACGATGTAATTAATGGTGACCCTGGTACTTTTTCTGGTTTCATTCCTTTTTTACTTAATAAAGAACAGTCTTACGCCTTAAATAATGCAGCAGGGCATGGCATGTTAATTCAGCACGTTATTCCTGGAACTTTAGCCGATAAACTTGGCTTTAAAGGCGGTAATATTAATGTTGTTATTGGTCATACTCCAGTTTTGTTAGGTGGAGATATTTTACTTGAAGTTGCTGGCTATACTATTACAGACTTAGCCTCAGCGATTATGATGAAGCAAAAGCTTGCTGGTTATAGCAAAGGTGACAAAGTTAATTTTAAGTTCTTACGTAATGGTGCACTTAAAGAAGTATCGTGGGTTATTGAATAGATATAGCTTACGAATAGCGTCAATCATTATAGTATTTTTGACGCTTTATTGATCTGGTTTTGAAGTTGGTTATATAGGCTACTCGTTAGTAGTTCAGTTTAGAGTTATTAATATTTGGCTTTTATAATCAATATTCTATGATGATAATTAAATTGGTTTGGGCGCTTTATGAGCATAGTATATAAAACTAGAACACAATTAGTGGTAGAAGCGCTAAGAGAAAAAATCCTCAGTGGTGAAATAAAAGCGGGAGAGCCATTAAGGCAAGCGGCATTGGCGCAAGAGCTTAATGTTAGTCGTATCCCTATTCGTGAAGCATTATTGCAATTAGAGGGCGAAGGTTTAGTGACCTTTGAAGCTCACAAAGGTGCAACGGCGACACAATTAAATTCTAACCATGTTGCCGAGTTGTTTGATTTACGCGTAATGCTTGAATGTGACTTACTCGCCGCGTCACTACCTTTACTCACTCATGAAAAGCTGGAAGAGGCGACTGAGATTTTAGCCGCACTCGATAATGCGCTAGGTAAAGAAAATGCCACGAATACTTGGAGTGAATTAAATGCTAAGTACCATAATTGCTTATATTCCGCAGCAAATAAACCACAAACTCAAGAATTAGTGAATACCTTAAATAAAAATGCTGATCGTTATATTCGTATGCATTTATTATGGGCTGGTGGCATCTCTAAAGCAGGCCCTGAACATGCACAAATTTTAACTGCGTGTAAAGTTGGGGACGTTGAACAAGCCGTGGCTATTTTAAAGCATCATATTTTAAGCTCCAAAGAAGCCATTAAAAGCTTTCTTATACAAAGAGAGTGCGCTGAAAATTTACCCTAAGGTAATATACGCTTATTCAAGCATCAGTAATTGTTACAGTGTTGTAAAAGTAAGCAAATATTGACTTTTTCCGTTGATATCTATAGTATTCCCGCGCTTAAAAATCACAGAAATCCTTCCTGTTATCGCCTATGCTTAGGTGATAGTTACAGCTAATTACTTAGTAAGTTATTAAATCACTAATAATATACTAATAAAACCAATGAGATAAAAATGTTTGAATTACACGCTAGTAAAGTCTCTAACATGAAAAATGATGTGCTATCAGGTTTAACGGTTGCCTTAGCACTTGTACCTGAAGCCGTTGCCTTTGCCTTTGTTGCTGGCGTAGAGCCTTTAGTCGGTTTGTATGCGGCCTTTATGGTGGGGTTAATTACCGCTATTTTTGGTGGTCGCCCAGGAATGATTTCTGGTGCAACGGGTGCTATGGCTGTTGTTATGGTGAGTTTAGTCGCCATTCATGGGGTTGAGTACCTATTTGCCACCGTATTGTTGACTGGTATTTTACAAATTCTCGCGGGAGTATTTAAACTCGGTAAATTTATTCGGTTAGTGCCACATCCAGTGATGTTAGGTTTTGTTAATGGTTTAGCTATTGTTATTTTCTTAGCGCAGCTTGGACAATTTAAAGTGACTAACAGTGCAGGAGAGCTTGAATGGATGCAAGGAGCACCATTGTATATCATGGCGGGCTTAATTATTCTGACCATGGCAATTATTCATTTATTTCCAAAACTAACTAAAGCGGTTCCATCTACCCTTGTTGCCATTGTTAGTGTCTCAGTGCTTGTTTTCGCAATTGATTTAGACACCAAGCTAGTTGGTGATGTTGCCTCTATTGCTGGCGGTTTACCAACATTCTCTATTCCTGATGTTCCTTTTACCCTAGAAACTTTTAAAATAATTTTACCATTTGCGTTAGTACTTGCTGCTATTGGTTTAATTGAATCACTATTAACACTCACTTTAATTGACGAGTTAACGGGAACCCGTGGCCAAAGTAATAAAGAGTGTGTTGCTCAAGGTGCAGCAAACACAGTAAATGGCTTTTTTGGCGGTATGGGTGGTTGTGCCATGATTGGTCAATCTATGATTAATGTTAACTCAGGTGGCCGAGGTCGTGCATCAGGGATAACAGCAGCGTTAGCGTTACTTGGCTTTATTTTATTTACTTCTGACTTAATTGAACAAATACCATTAGCAGCGTTGGTTGGTGTTATGTTTATTGTTGTTATTGGTACATTTGAATGGTCGAGTTTTAGGATTTTAAACAAAGTACCTAAAGCCGATGCCTTTGTTATTATTTTAGTTTCGGGTGTTACCGTATATTCAGATCTTGCGGTAGCCGTGGTAGTTGGTGTTATTGTTTCAGCGTTAGTTTTTGCTTGGGAACATGCTAAACAAATTCGGGTAACACGCTCACTGACTGAAAGCGGCTCAACTTATTATGAAGTTGATGGTGCGATATTCTTCGGCTCTATTGCTAACTTCTTAGAGCAGTTTACGCCAGAAGATGATAGTGAAGATGTCATTGTTGAGTTTAAAAATGCACGTGTTGTTGACCACTCTGCTATTGAAGCTATTGACACCTTGGCTGAGCGTTATTTATCGCGCAATAAAACTATGCATTTAAAGCATTTAAATGAAGAGTGTAAATTACTGCTCGAAAAAGCAGATAAGCTTGTTGAACTTAATGTTATAGAAGACCCTGACTACCATATTGTTAGTGACAAACTAGCGTAGCGGTTTTCTTTCCTTTTCTTATTAATGCGCTGTAAGTTATACTCTTATACACGCTCCACCTGAAGATGCAGGGTTCAGCTCTAATTAGAAGCGAGCATCTTTAAGTGGTACGGGTACATAACTACAGCGCATTTTTTATAAGTGCTATTGATAAAACCTTTGTGAAAATTAAATGCAATTAGAGTTTTTTGATGTTCCAAGCCCATGTGTCGGAATTTGCCAAGCAGATGACAAAGGTCATTGTATTGGCTGTATGCGTACGCGTGACGAACGCTTGAATTGGTCGAGCTTTAATCATGATGATAAGCAAAAAGTAATCAAGCGCTGTCAGCAACGTAAAAAACGTAAAGCAGGGGCCGCTAAAGTTAAAGTGGTGGAGCAAGAAGTAGCAAAAAGCCCACAACCCTCATTACTAGACCCACCAGCTAAATCCAACCAAGCCAATAGCAGTATTGCAAATGACGATAGTTTAGATTTCAGTGATTTTGATCTCTAGTCTAAAATATTTCAATATTGTCATACCCTTTAAATAGGGATAAGTTAGCGATAGTTTTCACACCACGGACGTTACTTATGACTTTAAAAACCGTTATTCCTGTAGTGCTGAGAAACCCCTCTTACTGACAATGCTATTGAACAATTTATGCATAAACACAGTAGTGCCCCAATTAACTTTATTGATATGAAAGATTTATCGTCAGCTCCAGGTGATTTACAAGTTTTTGCAAATGACTATCAACAAACGTTGCCGAGTAATGAATGGCGTAAATATTGGGGTGGTATTTTTATTATTAAAAATATTACACCAGCGACTTATCATTAATAACGGTAAGCGCATTAAATTCTGTTATCTGTGTACAGTTAATGTCGTGATTTTTTATGGGGTTGTTGCTAAATTGCTCAGTTTGATGGATTATGTAGCAACCAATACCTTTTATCGAAAAAAAGTTATAAAACGGTTGCGACACCAATTAAATCACTATATTATACGCGCACTTTCACGGACAAGCTCTGTTTAAGTAGATGCCCCGATAGCTCAGTTGGTAGAGCAGAGGATTGAAAATCCTCGTGTCCCTGGTTCAAATCCGGGTCGGGGCACCATATAAAAAGAGAAAGCCTACATTTTTTGTAGGCTTTTTTTTTGCGTTAATTTCTGTGATTTTTCTATTTTAATTAATACTCCCTCAAATTAGCTCGCTAGTTTTTTACCTTAAGTTCTTCCCTTAAGGTTTTGATTTCTTCTCGGTTAAACCTTAATCACGCGTTCTAACCTAATTGCTACCAGCTACCAATTTCACCTTGTACTTATTGTTAAACGTATTGGGTTTTCTTTACTAAAAAAGGCTGTTTTTTTATCACGTATAAATATTTGGTTGATTTATAGTCAAAATAAAGGAAAAAATTATATTAATAGACTAAATTGTAATGAAAAATAGCGAATGGTCGTAGAACAAAAAGGGCGTTTTATGGTAATATCGCGCCAGAAAATTTTAACTTAGAGCCGGTGGGTCTGCTTCTCTAATGGCAACATTAAAAAAGTATGTACTCACTGAAATACACTGAAGTTGGCAAGTTAAGTTTTATCTAATTGATATCTAAGGATTAATTTAAACTTAATTCTAAGGTGTTTATTAGATAAGTTAATGAACTAGCTTTTATACTCCCATCAAAAGTAGTGCAAGTGTTTATGATTACAATAAAAAAAGGCTTGGATGTTCCTGTTAAAGGTGCTCCCCAGCAGGTAATCCATGATGGTCCGTCCATCAAAACCGTTGCAACACTCGGTGAAGAGTTTGTGGGTATGCGTCCAACCATGTTTGTTAAAGTGGGTGATCGCGTTAAAAAAGGTCAGGATCTTTTTGAAGATAAGAAAAATCCTGGCGTTAAATTCACAGCTCAAGCCGCCGGTGTTGTTAAAGAAATTAACCGTGGTGAAAAACGTGTTTTACAATCAGTAGTTATCAATGTTGATGGTTACGATCAAGAAACATTTACCAGTTACCCAGCAAGCGAGTTAGCTTCTATCTCACGTGAGAACGTGACGAAGAACTTAATTGATTCTGGCTTGTGGACTGCGTTAAGAACTCGCCCATTTAGCAAAATACCCGCAGTAGATAGCACGCCTGTAGCAATCTTTGTTAGCGCTATGGATACTAATCCATTAGCCGCTGATCCAGAAGTTGTTATTGGTGAGCAAAGCGAAGCATTTAAAAATGGTTTAACCATTTTATCTCGCCTAACTGACGGTGAAGTATTTGTTAGCAAAGCTCCAGGTGCAAATATCCCTGTTGATAGCAATGCAACCGTTACTGAATTTAAGGGTAAACACCCTGCTGGTTTAGTTGGTACGCACATCCACTTTTTAAAGCCTGTTAGTGCTGACAAAGTGGTATGGCACATTGGCTATCAAGATGTAATTGCTTTTGCTAAGTTATTCACTACTGGTGAATTAGATAGTACACGTGTTATTTCGCTTGCAGGCCCTGCTGCGAAAAACCCGCGTTTAGTTCGCACTGTTTTAGGCGCTTGTACAGCTCAATTAACCGCTGATGAAGCTGTTGATGGTGAACTACGTGTAGTTTCTGGTTCGTTATTATTAGGTGCTACAGCTTCTGCTGTTCACGGCTACCTTGGTCGTTACCATGTTCAAGTTTCATTGATTCTTGAAGGTCGTGAAAAAGAGTTTATGGGCTATATGTACCCAGGACCTAATAAGTTCTCAGTAACTCGTGCTTTCATGTCGCATTTATTCCCAAGTAAATTGTTCAACATGACGACCACCACTAATGGTAGTTCGCGTGCTATGGTGCCAATTGGCAACTATGAGCGTGTTATGCCTTTAGATATTTTACCTACCTTATTATTACGCGATCTTTGTGCCGGTGATACCGACAGCGCGCAACAACTAGGTGCCTTAGAGCTAGACGAAGAAGATTTAGCGCTTTGTACATTTGTTTGCCCAGGCAAAACAGATTACAGCGTACTTCTACGTGATTGCCTAACCACAATCGAGAAGGAAGGTTAGTCATGGGCTTGAAAAAGTTTATTGAAGATATTGAGCCGCATTTTGAAAAAGGCGGCAAACATGAAAAGTGGTTCGCGTTATATGAAGCCATTGCAACAGGTTTGTTTACTCCAGGTTATGTAAATAAAGGCAAAACTCACCTTCGCGATAGTATTGACTTAAAACGTATCATGATCACTGTATGGTTGGCGGTTTTCCCTGCGATGTTCTTCGGCATGTATAACATTGGTTATCAAGCTGTAGATGCTTTAGCGTCGGGTTATGCTTTACCACAATCTTGGCAAGTTGATTTATTCACCTTTTTAGGTGGTGTATTAACTGCAGATGCTAGTACCTTTAGTATGATGCTATACGGTGCTTGTTTCTTCTTACCTATTTACGCCGTAACTTTTGTTGTTGGTGGTTTTTGGGAAGTATTATTTGCAGCGGTTCGTAAACATGAAGTGAATGAAGGTTTCTTCGTTTCTTCTATTTTATTCGCGCTTATTCTTCCAGCTAGTATTCCATTATGGCAAGTCGCTATTGGTATTACTTTTGGTATTGTTATCGCTAAAGAAATTTTCGGCGGTACAGGTAAAAACTTCTTAAACCCTGCATTAGCGGGTCGTGCGTTTTTATTCTTTGCTTACCCTGCTGAAATTTCAGGTGATGCTGTTTGGGTTGCTGCTGACAGCTTCTCAGGTGCTACTATGCTAAGTGCAGCTAACCAAGGTCTTGTTGATTATTCAATGAACGCTGATTGGTGGAATGCATTCTGGGGCTTCATCCCAGGTTCAGTTGGTGAAGTATCAACTTTTGCTATTTTACTTGGTGGTGCATATATCCTTTATAAAGGTATTGCTTCATGGCGCATCGTGTTAGGTGTGTTCGGCGGTATGGTTGCAACAGCATTCTTATTTAACGCTATTGGTAGTGACACTAACGCAATGTTTGCTATGCCTTGGTATTGGCACCTTGTTATTGGTGGCTTTGCTTTTGGTATGATGTTCATGGCAACAGACCCTGTATCTGCTTCATTCACTAATACTGGTAAATACTGGTTTGGTGCGTTAGTTGGTGTAATGGTTGTACTTGTGCGTGTTGTTAACCCAGCATTCCCAGAAGGTATGATGTTAGCTATTTTATTCGCTAACTTGTTTGCGCCATTGTTTGATTACTTTGTCGTTAAAGGCAACATTAAACGGAGGCTTGCACGCAATGTCTAGTAAGAAAGAAACATTCGGTAAAACGGTTGGTTTTGTATTCGCTGTTTGTGTTGTTTGTGCATTGTTAGTATCTTTTTCTGCGGTGCAGTTAAAGCCATTACAAAAAGCAAATAAATTACTTGATCAACAAACTAAAATTTTAGAAGCCTCTGGTCTTTTAGAAAAAGCAGGCAAAGACATTGTTAAAACTTACAATGAATATGTTGATGCGCGTATGATTGACTTAAGTACTGGTGAATTTATTGAAGGTGACGTAGTTAACTTTGATGAGCGCCGTAACTCTCGTGATAAAGCATTGTCAGTTAAACCTGAAAATGATATCGCGGGTATCAATCGTCAATCTAAAACAGCGGTTGTTTATTTAGTCAAAAATGATTCAGGTGCTGTTGAAACAGTTGTATTACCTATCGTTGGTGCTGGTTTATGGGACTTAATGTACGGTTACATCGGTTTAGAGTCTGACTTAAATACAGTAAAAAGCGTAATTTACTCTGACCATAAAGAAACTCCTGGATTAGGCGCTGAAGTTCTTAACCCTAAGTGGAAAGCTCTTTGGCCAGGTAAAAAGATATATGACGAGCAAAACAACGTTGCTATTGAGTTAGTAAAAGGTGGTGCCAAAGCTGGTGATGTTCACGGTGTTGATGCGTTATCTGGTGCTACATTAACTAGTAATGGTGTTACTCACACGCTACAGTTTTGGTTTGGTAAAGAAGGTTATGCGCCTTTTATTGCTAACTATCGTGCAGAAGGGGTTAAATAATGTCTTCAGATGCTAAAAAAGTATTAACGGGTCCTATTGTTGACAATAACCCGATTGCATTACAAGTACTGGGTATTTGTTCTGCTCTTGCTGTAACAAGCTCAATGGCTAACGCGTTAGTAATGACGCTGGCAGTTGTTTTTGTAACAGCATTCTCTAACTTGTTTATTTCAATCATTCGTAACCATATTCCATCAAGTGTACGTATCATCGTACAGATGGCGATTATTGCGTCATTAGTAATTGTAGTTGACCAAGTGTTAAAAGCTTTCTCTTACCAGCTTTCAAAAGAGCTTGCGGTATTCGTTGGTTTAATTATTACTAACTGTATTGTAATGGGTCGTGCTGAAGCTTTTGCGATGAAAGAAAAGCCCGGTGTTAGCTTTTTAGATGGTATTGGTAACGGTTTAGGTTACGGTGCAATCTTAATGCTAGTTGCTTTTGTTCGTGAGTTATTTGGTTTCGGTACGTTATTTGGCCATGAAATATTACCATTAATTCAAAACGGTGGTTGGTATCAAGCGAATGGTTTATTAGTATTACCATTTAGTTCATTCTTTGTTATTGGTTTACTTATCTGGGGTCTTCGCCAGTGGAAACCAGCACAAGTAGAGAAGGATTAATACCATGGAACATTATATTGCATTATTAGTTAAAGCTATTTTCATTGAAAATATCGCTTTAATGTTTTTCTTAGGTATGTGTACCTTCCTAGCGGTATCGAAAAAAGTTGATACAGCTATTGGCTTAGGTGTTGCGGTTGTTGTTGTACTTGGTTTAGCAGTTCCTGTTAACCAAGTTATTTATCAAGCAATCTTAGCGCCGGGTGCTTTAGATAGCATTATGGGTATTACAGATCCTAATGAATCGATTGACTTAAGCTTTTTATCTTTTATTACCTTTATTGGTGTAATTGCTGCTTTAGTTCAAATCTTGGAAATGATTCTAGACAAGTATTTCCCAGCGCTTTATCAAGCACTAGGGATCTTCTTACCTCTTATTACCGTAAACTGTGCAATTTTTGGTGCCGTGTCTTTCATGGTAGCGAAAAACCTAACATTTGGTGAAAGTGTTGTTTATGGTATTGGCTCTGGTATTGGTTGGGCACTAGCTATTGTTTTATTAGCTGGTTTGCGCGAGAAGATGAAATACTCAGATATTCCAGACGGCCTTAAAGGTTTGGGTATTACGTTTATCACTTCAGGATTGATGGCTTTTGGCTTTCTATCTTTTGGTGGTATTTCCCTATAGGTTTGGTTGGTGTAATACGCAATTTAGGTATTACACCCCTAGAGAAGTATAAAGGAAAAGTCGATGGAAATTATTCTCGGCGTATCGATGTTTACCGCAATCGTTATTGTTTTAGTTTTGGTGATTTTATTCGCTAAATCTAAATTAGTATCAAGCGGTGACGTAACGATAAGCATAAATGGCGACCCTGAAAAAGCAGTAACTACTGCGGCGGGTGGCAAATTATTAGGCGCACTAGCTGACCAAGGTATTTTTATTCCTTCAGCATGTGGCGGCGGTGGTACTTGTGGTCAGTGTCGTGTAGACGTGCACTCAGGTGGTGGCGATATTCTTCCAACCGAAGAAGGTCACATTACCAAACGTGAAGCAAAAGCCGGTTGTCGTTTAGCGTGTCAAGTAGCTGTTAAACAAGACATGGATATTGAAGTTGAAGATGAAATCTTCGGTGTTCAACAATGGGAATGTGAAGTTATCTCTAACGATAACAAAGCAACTTTCATTAAAGAGCTTAAACTTCAAATTCCAAATGGTGAATCTGTTCCGTTTAAAGCGGGTGGTTACATTCAAATTGAAGCACCAGCGCATCACGTTAAGTACAGTGATTTTGATATTGATGAACAGTACCGTGGTGATTGGAACCATTTTGGTTTCTTCGATGTAGAGTCAAAAGTAGACACAGATACATTACGTGCATACTCAATGGCTAACTACCCAGAAGAGGAAGGCATTATTATGCTTAACGTGCGTATTGCTACGCCGCCTCCAGGGAAGCTACATTTACCAGCAGGTAAAATGTCATCATTTATCTTCAGCTTGAAGCCTGGTGATAAAGTGACTATTTCAGGTCCATTTGGTGAGTTCTTCGCTAAAGAAACTGATAATGAAATGGTATTTATTGGTGGTGGTGCTGGTATGGCGCCAATGCGTTCACATATCTTTGATCAACTTAAACGTTTAAAATCTAAGCGTAAGATGAGCTTCTGGTATGGTGCACGTTCACTTCGTGAAATGTTCTATGAAGATGATTATAACGGCTTAGCCGCTGAAAATGATAACTTCGAATGGCATGTTGCTTTATCTGATCCTCAACCAGAAGATAACTGGGATGGTTTAACAGGTTTCATTCACAATGTTCTTTTCGAAGAATACTTGAAAGACCATGAAGCACCAGAAGATTGTGAGTACTACATGTGTGGTCCTCCAATGATGAACGCAGCTGTTATCGGTATGCTTAAAGATTTAGGCGTAGAAGACGAGAATATCATGTTGGATGACTTCGGTGGCTAATATTCATATTTAAACGGGTTTTTGCTCTGTTAGCTTCGTCGAAAGTGCTCTTTGACTAACGTCAACTCCGCGCTTACTTCTTGCTAACAAATCAAAATACTCGCTTAAATAAAGAATATAGTTAAAGAGTTATTAATAATAAAGACGACCTAGGTCGTCTTTATTATTTATATCAGAGTATTTTTAAGTGCTTACTCAGTACCTTGATATAAATAATAATTTAGGAAGGTAAACTATGATCAAATTAAGACTATTGGCGTTATGCGCTTTGGTACTTGCGCTTAGCGCTTGTTTTCCAAGTAATAACACCGGAAAAACAGAGGTGTTGTTGCAGGGCAGAACTATGGGAACTACATATAATATCAAAGTAGTTGCTACCATTGAGCAAGTCGAAGCTTTAGGTTTACAGCAGAAAATAGACGCTGTTTTAAAGCAAGTAAACCAAGAGATGTCGACCTATATTCCTGACTCTGAATTATCATTATTTAATAAAAGCACCTCCTTAGAGCCCGTACCTGTTTCAGTAGGTTTAGCGCGTGTTATTAAAGAGTCAATACGCTTAGGTAAATTGAGTGAAGGTAAGCTCGATGTAACCGTGGGGCCACTAGTTAACTTATGGGGCTTTGGTCCTGAAAAGCAGCCTGAGAAGGTTCCTAGTGATACGTTACTTTCGCAAACTAAAGCGAAAGTGGGCTTACAGCACCTTTCTTTTGCTAACAATCATTTAGCGAAAGCTATTCCTGAGCTTTATGTTGATCTTTCTACTATCGCTAAAGGCTATGGCGTCGATTTAGTTGCTGAACTTATTGAAGCTAATGGTCTTAACAACTACCTTGTTGAAATAGGCGGAGAATTGCGTTTAAAAGGCTTTAAGCACACTGGTGAGCTTTGGGCTATTGCTATTGAGAAACCAATAACAAGTGAACGCAGCGTACAGCAAATTATTATTCCTAAAGATAACGCTGTGGCAACTTCTGGTGATTACCGTAATTACTTTGAAAGTGATGGTCAGCGTTTTTCTCATATTATTGATCCCGCTACAGGCAAACCCATTAATCATAAGTTAGTATCGGTTACTGTGATTCATCCGTCATCAATGACGGCTGACGGTTTGTCTACTGCGTTGATGGTGATGGGCGCTGAACAAGGAATGAAATTTGCGGTAGATAATAATATTGCAGCTCTGTTCGTTAACAAAACAGAACATGGCTTTAGTGAACAATTTACGGTAGAATTCCAGCCATACCTGAAGTAGTTGATACCTGAAGTAGCAATAGTCCGTTGCTGCACTTAATTGTTTTATCTAATCTAAAGCAATTAACACAGTTCAAAGTATTTAGAGAGCAATATTGTTATGATGATTTTTATAATTACGCTAGGTTTTTTTCTGGTTGTTGGTGCGGCAATGGCTGTCGGCTATATATTCCAGCACAAAACATTAGCGGGTAGCTGTGGTGGTTTAGCTAGCGTTGGTATCGACAAAGCATGTAATTGCGATAATCCGTGTGAAAAGCGCCAAGAGCGAGAGCGAAAAGCTGCACTTGAAGATAACTTGAAAAACAAAATTGATGTACGTAATTTGTAAATTGTTCTATCAGTTTTACTGAATAGCTTTATGAGCTTATTAGGTCTTATGAATATCTACTAAGCTCAGCTACTGCTCTGTTATCACTCCCGTTAGCTAAACGAAAACTCTAGAGTAAATAACTTTAGCTACATCAGATAAATGGGAAGATTAGCGTAAGGTGAGGCTATCGTTGTCTTTTGACATTGTCGCTTTAATGATACTCATATCAAAACCAAAGTATTCAGCATAAATCTTTTCAGTGTAACCGTTATTTTTTAGTTTCATCAACGATTGATAAAACTGATGGGCAACACTACTTTGCTCAAGCTTTTTAGGAAAGTTATCAAAGCTTAGCTTTTTATCTGCACTATAGTCTTCATTATTAACCTCTTTATAATGTACTGATTTTCTAGAAAACCCCAAGGTTAACTCGGTAAGCCCACCACAGCAGTCTAAGTGATACATTAATCTGTCTTTTTTCGGGTGCTCTTTAAGCTGGTAGGCGATAGTAGATAGTTCATCAACATAGATATCAACTTTACCGTTCAACACATATTCAACCGCTGATGCATGACTTAGTTCTGGAGGAAATTTCACCGCTAGTGCATGCTCTGTACGAGGGAGTTTAGTTGAGCCTAAAGTTGATAATAGAATTTTTCCTGTAAAGTCTTCGGGAGTTTTAATTTCATTAACACCTGTACGTGTTAGGCCAATATCTAAAGAGGGGAGGCCATTAGGAACAAATAACACGAATTTAGCACGTTCTGGGGTAAATGTTAGGCCAGGGTAGAAGTCAATACTGCCATTTTCTATGGCTCGTAATACACGCTTTTTAGGGAGACGTATTACTTTGAGCTGGCAGCCTATATCGGTAGCAGCCTTATGATATAAATCATAATACAAACCCGAATTGTTTTCAGCTTGAATGTTAGGTAGTCGCGCACTAGTGCGGTAACCCATGGTTAATACACAGGCTTGAGCTATTTGACTAATAGTAAATAATGCTATGAAAAGAATAAGTTTATTTGTCAATTTAGGTTATGTCTGTTACCTTCTTTTTTAATAACATAATATAGAGCATCACTGACATATCAGCAAAACTTAACATTAAGAACAGCTACCTTATTAAGCAAGGTAGCTGTTTATTTGAGTAATAATACCTTGTGCGTCTAACTCTAATTCGTGATGTATTTCTTCTTGGGTACCATGTTTTACAAAGTGGTCTTTAATGCCAATATTAAGCACTTTAACCGCTTTACCTTGTGCTAGTATATATTCATTAACCGCTGAGCCTGCGCCACCGGCAATAGCATTATCTTCAATGGTAACCAAAGTACTGTGGTTTACTAACAACCCATCAATAAGCTGTTGATCAATTGGCTTAACAAAACGCATATCAACAAGTGTTGCATTAAGTGTTTCTGCTGCGATTTTGGCTTCTTGTAACATAGTGCCAAAGCTTAATAAGGCGATTTCTTTGCCTTGCTCAATGACCACGCCTTTGCCTATTTCTATTAATTCATCAGTAGCGGGTAACTCTTTACCAATACCATTACCACGAGGGTAGCGTACCACTGCTGGAGTGTTTAGCTGATAGCCAGTATTTAACATTAGTTGGCATTCGCGCTCATCAGATGGCGCCATAATAATCATATTTGGAATACAGCGTAAAAAGCTTAAATCAAAGACACCTTGGTGAGTGGCACCGTCAGCACCAACAATACCAGCACGATCAACAGCAAATAATACCGGGAGGTTTTGAATTGCTACATCATGAATAAGCTGATCATAACCGCGCTGCAAAAAGCTAGAATAAATTGCTACAACGGGCTTTTGTCCGCCAATAGCAAGGCCAGCAGCGTAAGTTACAGCGTGTTGCTCGGCAATAGCAACATCAAAATATTGTTCAGGGAAGCGTTGACTAAACTCAACCATACCTGAGCCTTCAGCCATGGCAGGAGTAATCGCCACTAGCTTATTATCAATTTCTGCACGTTTGCATAACCAATCACCAAATATTTTTGAGTAACTTGGTAAGCTTGGTTTTGCTTTAGGTAGCGTCGTTTCTTCAGGGTTAAATTTAGGTACTGCATGGTACTTAATTGGATCTTGCTCGGCCGCTTCGTAGCCTTTACCTTTTTTGGTGGCTATATGAAGAATTTGTGGTCCCTTAAGGCTGCGCATATTTTTTATAGTATTTACTAAGCCATTCACGTCATGGCCGTCAATGGGTCCAATATAGTTAAAGCCTAGTTCTTCAAAGAAAGTGCTAGGGACAACCATGCCTTTAAGGTGCTCTTCTGCGCGACTAGCAAGCTCTTTAATTGGTGGGATATTACCAAGGATTTTTTTACCACCTTCACGTAATCCCGTATAAAAGCTACCAGAAAGCATTTTTGCGAAATGGTTATTAAGTGCGCCCACATTTTGAGAAATTGACATTTCATTGTCATTCAAAATAATAAGCATATCTTTATTAATGTCGCCTGCATGATTTAATGCTTCAAAAGCCATTCCTGCGGTCATTGCGCCATCACCTATTACAGCAACAGTTTTACGCCCTTTACCTTCTTTTTCAGCGGCAACAGCTAAACCTAATGCTGCTGAAATAGAGGTGCTTGAGTGACCTACACTCAGTACATCATATTCACTTTCTTCACGCCATGGGAAAGGGTGTAAACCATCTTTTTGTCTGATGGTATGTAGTCTATCGCGACGACCGGTTAATATTTTATGTGGGTAAGCCTGATGGCCTACATCCCAAATAAGATGATCAAAAGGGGTGTTATAAACATAATGTAGTGCCACAGTTAGCTCTATTGTACCGAGCCCAGAGGCAAAATGACCGCTACTTTTGCTTACTGAGTTAAGTAAATAACTCCGTAATTCATTGCTGATACGCGTGAGTTGATCTTGCCCAGCATTACGCAGATCTGATGGCGTATTAATATTTGATAAAAGAGGGTAGTCAGCAAGGTTTATAGTCATAGTTATTATATTGAGTTCTAATGATTTCGTTTTACGATAAACGTAGCAAAGTCTGCTAATGATTGCGTATTGTAAGGTAAAGTCGCCAAAGCTTGAAGCGCTTGTTGAAATAAGTTTTCAGCTTTATCTTTTGCAGCTTGTAAACCCAGGAGTGCAGGGTAAGTACTTTTGTTTGCTGCAACATCAGAGCCTGCAGGTTTTCCTAATTGCTCTTCGGTAGAAGTAATATCAATAATATCGTCTTGTACTTGATAGGCTAAGCCAATGTGTTGAGAAAACTCTGCTAACGCTGCTTTATGTTCTGCTTTGATATCAACAACACATTCTGCAGCCATTAATACCGAAGCTTGTAACAAAGCCCCTGTTTTTAACGAATGAATTTTTTCTAAAGATGCAATGTCAACTTCACTATTAGTCGCTGCTAAATCAAGCGCTTGGCCACCACACATGCCTTGATAACCCGCGGCGTTAATTAATTGTCGAATCAGTTCAACCTGTTTATTTTGTGCATTTTGAGAGAATTTATGGTTAGCAATAATATCAAACGCTAAGGTTTGCAAACTATCACCCGCTAATATTGCCGTAGCCTCATCAAAAGCTTTATGGCATGTAGGTTGGCCGCGACGTAAATCGTCATCGTCCATTGCTGGTAAATCGTCATGAATTAAAGAGTAGGCGTGTATACACTCTATTGAAGCTGCAATAGCGTCTATGTCATGCAGGTCAGCCCCTAAAGCTTCGCCCGTTGTATAAGCTAAATAAGGGCGCATGCGCTTACCACCAATTAACAAGCCATAGCGCATGGCTGCGAGCAACCTTTCGTCGTTAACCTTGAGTTTATCAAGTTGTACAGTTAAAAAATTATTAATGCGTTGTTGGTAATACTCATAATTGTTAAGCGTTGTCATTAATCTTGATCCGTACTGCTATCGTAATTTGCTAATGGTGCGGTTTCATTCTGCGTTAGCAATATTTTGACTTTCTGCTCAGCCGTTTGAAGTTTATCTTGGCTGACCTTACTTAAGTTTAAGCCGCGTTCGAATAAAGCCATTGACTCTTCTAAACTTAATTCACCTTGCTCTAAGCTTTGAACTATGGTGTCAAGTTCATTGAGAGACTCCTCAAATGATAGGTTTTCTAATTTCTTTTTTGCCATAATTTATCGCTTAATATACTCAGAGCTGTGGAAAGTGATTTATTGGCGCAAACTTACCTTAGCTTGCGACGTTGGTCAATCTGGTGTTATACCTAAATAAGTGAATTATTTTATCATGAAGGTTAAGTTATTGACATTATGGACGATAATAAAAGGTTAACTGAGTAAAGTTATAGTGAATAGTTTTAGCATATTGTACTATTCTTATATTGAAGATCGATAAATGTGATGTTTTAGGGGAATTGTGTGGATTTAGCTACGTTAGTTGGCATATTAGGTGCTATTGGTTTACTAATAATGGCGATGGTGCTTTCTGGCGACATTATGATGTTCGTCGATGTTCAATCCGTTATTATTGTTTTTGGTGGCTCAATTTTCGTAGTCTTATCAAATTATAATATGGGGCAGTTTTTTGGTATTGGTAAAGTTATCGCCAAAGCCTTTATGTTTAAATTAGAAAAACCAGAAGAACTTATTGATAAAGCCGTGGATATGGCCGATGCAGCGCGCAAAGGTGGATTTTTAGCACTAGAGGAAGCCGAAATTACCAATGCCTTTATGCAAAAAGGCGTTGATATGCTAGTCGATGGTCATGATGCTGATGTGGTACGAGCAACCTTACAAAAAGATATTAATTTAACTACGGAACGTCATGAGAAAAGCGCTGATATGCTAATGGCGTTAGCTGATGTTGCCCCTGCGATGGGAATGATAGGTACATTAATTGGTTTGGTTGCAATGTTATCGAATATGGATGACCCTAAATCAATTGGCCCTGCGATGGCGGTTGCATTATTAACTACACTTTATGGGGCATTTTTAGCCAATGTTATCGCAATTCCATTGGCTGCTAAATTAAAACTGCGTTTAGAAGAAGAAAAGATGAATCAAGAGCTGGTGCTTGATGCAGTACTTGGTATTCAAGATGGTCAAAATCCACGTGTAATCGAAGGCTTACTGAAAAATTACTTAGCTGAAGGTAAACGTAAAATAGATACCAATGAAGAGTAATGTTTTATGAGTGAACCAAAATGTAAATGTCCGCCCCCAGGGCTACCCGCATGGATGGGGACTTTTGCCGACTTGATGTCGCTATTAATGTGCTTCTTCGTCCTACTGTTATCTTTTTCTGAAATGGACGTTTTAAAGTTCAAACAAATTGCAGGCTCTATGAAGTTTGCTTTTGGTGTGCAAAACAAGATTGAAGTAAAAGACATTCCTAAAGGCACCAGTATTATCGCTCAAGAGTTTAGACCAGGGAAACCAGAGCCAACACCAATTGAAGTTATTCAGCAGCAAACTATGGAAATGACCCAACAAATGTTGGAGTTTCAAGCAGGTGATGAAACTTCTGCAGGGGGCCGTCAAGAGCAACGAGGCACTGAACGTGGTGGCCAGTCACAAAATACCGAAGATGCTTTATCGGCACAAGCAATGGAACAAGCGAAAGAAGAAATAGAGCAAGCAGCTCAAGAGCAAGTAAATGACTTAGTTAAAAAAATAGCTGAACAACTTGAGCAACAAATACAAGATGGCGCTATAGAACTTGAGTCCTTAGGTCAGCAAGTTATTATTCGTATTCGAGAAAATGGCTCGTTTCCATCAGGCTCTGCTTTTTTACAACCTAAATTTAAGCCGATTATTCGTGAAATAGGTGAATTACTAAATACAATGCCTGGAGAGATTATGGTTTCGGGTAATACTGATAATCGTGGTGTTGATTCTGAGCTGTTTAACTCTAATTGGGACTTATCAAGTAAGCGAGCGGTCTCTATTGCTCATGAGTTAATTAAAGTGCCAGGGTTTGATCAAACGCGCTTAATTGTTGCGGGTCACGCAGATACCAGGCCATTAGTGCCTAATACTAATGCGCTTAATCGTCGAAGAAATAGACGCGTTGAAATCGCAATTAACCAAGGTAAAGCTAAAGAGAGTGAGCCAATTCAAGTACTCAAACCACAAACTTAACTTTCCTTTGACTGCTGGGCATAAAAGCATGTGCCCAGTATTCAAAAAACCTGCTATAATCCGCGCCATTATTTTTTTGTCCTTTTAGGTTATTTGTCGATGAAATTTATCGTTAAGCTTCAAGCTGAGATCACTATTAAATCTCGCCCCGTTCGTAAACGTTTTACTAAAATATTAGAATCTAATATTAAGAATGTGTTACGCCGTGTTGATGAACAAGTCACGACCCGTATGAACTGGGATAACGTTGAAGTAAATACGAAAGACAATTCACCTGAAAACCGTGATCGCCTTGTTGACGCGCTTAAATGCATTCCAGGCGTGCCTATGTTTTTAGAAGTACAGCAAACAGACTTTATAGATGTACATGATATTTATGAAAAAACATTAGCGGTACATGCAAAAACGATTGTAAATAAAACCTTCTGTGTACGTGTAAAACGTACTGGTAATCATGACTTTAATTCACTGAAAGTTGAGCAATATGTAGGTGGTGGTTTAAATCAACATGTTGATAGCGCTAAAGTAAAGTTAAGTAAGCCAGATGTGACCATTCATTTAGAAATCAAAAATAAAGATTTATTTATTGTTACTGAGCGCCATAAAGGCTTGGGTGGCTTTCCTATTGCAACGCAAGAAGATGTTTTATCATTGATGTCAGGTGGTTTTGATTCGGGCGTATCAAGTTACCAAATGATTAAAAAAGGCGCACGTACCCACTATTGCTTCTTTAATTTAGGTGGTTCGGCTCATGAAGTTGGGGTTAAGCAAGTAAGTTACTACTTGTGGAACAAGTTTGGTGCATCTCATAAAGTGAAGTTTTTTGCGGTAGACTTTGAACCTGTTGTAGCTGAAATTTTAGAAAACGTTGAAAATAGTCAAATGGGTGTTGTCTTAAAGCGTATGATGATTCGCGCAGCAAGTAAAATTGCTGAGAAAGGGAAAATTCAAGCGCTAGTGACAGGTGAAAGTTTAGGTCAAGTATCGAGCCAAACATTAACTAACTTGAATGTAATTAACCGCGTGACTGATAATCTTATTCTACGCCCTTTATCAGCTTACGATAAGCAAGATATTATTGATATTGCACGTGAAATTGGTACTGAAGATTTCGCTAAAACGATTCCTGAATACTGTGGTGTTATTTCTAAAAAGCCAACAGTTAAAGCGGTATTATCAAAAGTTGAAGAAGAAGAAGGTAATTTTGATTTTTCGATTTTAGATAAAGTCATTGCTGAAACGCGTGTATTTGATATTCGCGATATTGGTACTGAAACTGAAAAAGAGATCCATGCAGTCGATTTGGTTGAAAATATTCCTACTAATTCTGTGATTGTTGATATACGTAGCCCAGAGGAAGAAGAAGATAAACCATTAGAGCTGGGTGATGTTGAAGTAAAACATATACCGTTTTATAAACTAGCGACACAATTTGGCGACTTAGATATGTCAAAAGAGTACTTGTTGTACTGCGATCATGGCGTAATGAGTAAACTACAAGCGTTATATTTACTTGATAATGGCTTTAGTAATGTAAAAGTTTACCGTCCTTAATCTTTATAATAGTTTCTAAAAACAGCGGATAGTTACTATGCGCTGTTTTTCGTTTACTAAGGTAAAATTTAGGTATCAGTTAATGTCGTAATTTGTTGCCACAATCGCGTATTTTCTACGGTGGCAATACCATGTTTTTCACCTAAACGGTGTATATAACCGTTAATGTAGGCTATTTCGGTGACACGCTTTGCTATGACATCACAGCGCATTGATGAGCTATTTTTAGCGGTTGCTGTTGCTACGCCGTGAACCACTTCAAATAATTTGTCGAATGAGAAAGTCACCCCTTCTTTTTTTGCAACAGCGATGACCTCTTCAAGTATTTTAGTAACTAATGGCGTAAATTTATATTGATTTACTTGGCCATTCTCAATGTTATGTAATGCAGTTATTGGATTAATAACACAGTTAATGGCTAACTTTAACCATTGTTTGTTATTAATATTATGGTGATATTCAGCAACGGGGATTGCCTGGTTAAATAGCAAGGTAAGTGCTTCTATAGTATCGAGTGACAAATTACCGTTTAATAAGCCAATGTCTGTTTTTCCAATACCAGTATGAGTAATCGCCAATGGTTTGTTGCGTAAGCAACCATGCGTTGTCAGTAACGCTAAAATTGGTTGAGTTGTAGGAAGGTAGCTTTTTATCTCTTCATAAACCCCCATGCCATTATGAGCGAGTACAATAATACTCTTTGGTTTAATTAATGGTGCTAACTGCTCAATTACAACGGCAGCTTGGTAAGACTTTACACAGATAAGAATTATGTCGGCGTTTTGGATATCTACCGTCTGTGTATGCTGTAATAAAAAGTTATGCTCGGTTGTTGTGTTATAAGCGGTAAATGAATAGCTCGTTGTGCTTGAGTTTATGCTCGTTGAGGCTTGTAAACTTACTTGGTAGTTTTGTTGACTAAAGTGGTGATAGTAAAGTAAACCTATAGCGCCTTGACCGACAACGACGATACGTTTAGATAAGTTATGAGTAGAGGCTGTTAATGAGTTTTTCATAATGATCTTTTTAATAATATTTCTCTAAAAAGTTATTACTTCATAGTTACTTTAATAGTTGGTTTTTTTAAACTGACATATTTTAGGTACGTTAGTTTTATCAATAAAAAGCTGATGACGCCTGTAGCATCAGCTAAAAAATCAAACCAATCGGCTGAGCGAAAGCCTAAGTAATATTGTCCTATTTCTGTACACGCAGCATAAAATATTAAAGTGATCACGCTGATCACTAAGGGCACTTTTATTAATGAGTGTGCCACCCAAGTCAGTAAGAAAAAGCTAATGAAGTGACCAATAGTGTCGATTTTAGGTAACCGAAAGGTGAAGTTTTTCAATTCACTGGGGACTAATTGAGGAAATATCGCTAAGGTTAATAGCAACGCTAATAATATTAGAAGAAAAATAAAATATTGTCGGATTTTCACGTAGCAGGGTCTACTTTAATCAAGTTAGTGGCATGTTAGCATGATTTTTTTGTTGTTTCTTGATTGGTTTTTTTTGGTGCGTATAATAGTTCACCATTAAGTTCATTAAAAATTTTAGAGAAAAATTATGCCTTCAATGGATATCGTATCAGAGATAAATTTAGAAGAAGTTCGTAACGCAGTAGAAAACTCGAATAAAGAAATTTCAACACGCTTTGATTTTAGAGGTGTTGCAGCGAGCTTTGAGTGGAAAAAACCTGCAGTAACAATTAAAACCGAAAGCGATTTTCAGTTGAAACAAATGTGTGATGTTTTACGTGGTCAGTTAACTAAACGTAGTGTTGACCCTAAATCAATGACTTTAGAAGAGCCTAGTGCTACTGGCAAAAACTGGAGTCAAAAAATCACCTTCAAAGAAGGAATTGAACAAGATGTCGCTAAAAAAGTAGTAAAGCTTATTAAAGCCGAAAAGTTGAAAGTACAAGCAGCTATTCAAGGTGAACAAGTGCGAGTTACGGGTAAAAAACGTGATGATTTACAGGCAACTATGCGTTTAGTTAAAGAGGCTGAGTTAGAGCAAAGCTTCCAATTTACTAACTTTAAAGATTAAGCTTAATATTCTCCCTAACTTAAGTAGCCTAAGCTCAGGCGATGAAAAGTAGCTCAAGCTAGCGAGTAAAAACACAAAGAAAAAGGCTGAAAGTATAATAACTTTCAGCCTTTTTTATACTCGCTCACAAAAGTGAGTTAGTCGATATAATGCTTAATGAGAATGACCACAGCCATCTTCACTATGCACATGGCCGTGCTCTAGCTCATCTGCTGTTGCTTCTCTTACTTCTAAAATCTCTACGTCGAATTTTAAATCAATACCTGCAAGAGGGTGATTGCCATCCACGGTAATAACGTCATCTTGAACATCAACCACAATAACGGTTTGTTCACCGTCATCAGTTGTTGCACGTAGCTGTGTACCTACTTCTAACTCTTCAACACCTGCTAACGCTTCTTTAGGGACGGTTTGTACATATTCATCATGGCGAGGACCATAAGCTTGCTCACACGATACCGCTACTTCAAATTTATCACCAGCTTCGTGACTTTCTAATGCATCTTCTAAGCCTGGAATTAAATAACCCGTTCCTTGGATGATTGCCATAGGTTTGTCATCATAAGAGCTATCAATTAGCGTATCTTCGCTGTCTGATACGGCATAATGCATAACAACAACACTGTTTTTGGTAATTTTCATAAAGAGTCCTAAGTTTTTCAGGGTAAATGTAAGGTATATTGAATTTATTCGCTAACTAAAGCATAAGGTAATGCAGCTTTGGTAACAACGGTTTCAGGGTTAAGACCTAAGCGTAATTTTTGTGTTTCGTCATCATTAGCTAACACTGCTTGTAGATAACAAGTGCCGTTATCACTTTGGTAGCTTGCAAGTATATCGCCTGCTTTACGCCAATTTTCACCTAGCTGTTTTTCAATGGTATTGTCATTATTAAGCGTGTCAGGTAGTTGAGCCGTTAAGCTGAACAAAGCTCGCTTGTTTTTACCAAGGTATTGCATGCGAGCAACGGTCTCTTGACCTAAGTAGCAACCCTTAGTGAAGCTAATCCCATTGATTGCTTGTAAGTTAAGCATTTGAGGTACGTATTGACGGCAACTGTTTATTGAAAGAATAGGAAAGCCTTCGGTAATTTCTAATAAGTTCCATATTGCTTGTGTATAGGTTGGCAATTCGAAAGACTGTACTAGCGCGGCTAAATTATCAGGGCTATCAATTAATAAGTATCGCGCTTGCTTACCACTAACATAAACAAGTGTGGTTGAGTTGTTCTGTACTACAGGAGTAGAACTGTCAGGAATCTGGGAGAATTTATTTTGTAATAATTCTGCGCTTTTTTCACCGACTAATGCCGCAAAGCTCAAATCTTGGATTTGTGTTATTTCAACTTTGGCAAAAACACCAAATTTTTTCAATTCAGCAAGAGAGTCAGTAATACTTGCGCTAGGTTGAATAAGTAAATGAGCATTATCGCGGTTAATTAAACGGAAAACTGAGAACACTTTGCCTTTCGCGTCACAATGAGCACCGATCATAAGGCTATGTTCATTAGCGTTATTAACATCGCAGGTTACTTGACCTTGTAGGTATTTACTTTGTTCTTCACCTGCTAGTGATATTGCACTGAAATCAGATAAGTTAATACAGTAGTTTTCGGGTAGTTCTGATAGTGAAGGTAGGGCTGAACTCGAAGTGATAGTCATAGTAAGCTCTTAGTTGCTACTGTAGTGTTTATACAGTGAGAATATATTGAAACAATAGCATTAAGATAAGGGCTAAAATGTTAAAAACAACGTTTTTAAGTATTTATTTGGCAATTTCGTTAGCTCACTAACTAGAGTTATTGGTAGAATAGCGCTAGTGTTAAACAAATCAAGGTTATTTATATGTCAAGCAATGAAGTTTTAGAGAACACCGACGTAAATAAAATATCAAAAGTAAATAAAGCGCGATTAAAGTGGGCCTGTCGTCGCGGCATGTTAGAGCTAGATGTATTATTTTCTCCTTTTGTTGATGAGGCGTATGATGCACTTTCTACAAAAGATCAAATAACCTTTGAACGCTTATTAACTTGTCAAGATCCTGAGTTGTTTGCTTGGTTTATGGGGCATGAAATTTGTGAAGACACAGAGCTTAACGCCATGGTGCAATTTATTCTTAAGCGCGTCAAAGTATAATATAACGGTTTACCGGTCACGTTATCAGCATTATGCTTGGTATACATTGTTCGTTTTCTTTATCGCTGCTAGTTTGACCATTTTTTTATGGCAAGTTGTACTGAGTTTACTTGTTATCATTACGTGGTTGTTTTGGTTAGGCTGGCAATTACACCATACTCAATTGTGCAGTGACGACAATCAAACTAAGGTAGATAGTTTTATCATCAGTAACGAGGGGGAAATTTATTTCTCTAAGCTCAAACAAAGCTATCAAATAAGTGACAAGACTCGAACTAGCACCTTAGGTATATGGTTGGTGTTAACTCATCTAACCACGGTCAACTCAAATAGTGTTAAAGGTTACTTCCAGGGCGAACATACTTATAACCTAGCTAACAATGCCCCGCAAAAAACACTTCAATCTCTTTTTTTATTTCGTGACAGTATGCAGCGACAAGACTTTTCTCGTGTAATTAAAATCATTAGGAATGTTCATACTAGTGACTAAAAGCCATCACACATTGAGTTTGCAATAGCTTTTTGAGTAGAGAACATAGGTCAAATAGAGCTTACTTTAGTGATTCTGCCGCAACATTACTCATGGTTTCTTCTGCTGAACATAAGGGGTCAGGCGTTAAGATTGTCGGTAATGCTTGTGGTAACATTTTTGGGTAATCCAAGGTGTAATGTAACCCTCGACTTTCTTTTCGTGCCATAGCGCAGCGAATAATTAACTCTGCTACTTGTACTAAGTTTCTCAGTTCAAGTAAGTTATTACTCACTTTAAAGTTGCGATAGTACTCGTCAATCTCTCGTTGTAATAATTCAACGCGGTGTAAAGCGCGCGCTAAGCGTTTAGTTGTTCTAACAATACCGACATAATCCCACATAAATAAACGCAGCTCGTGCCAGTTGTGTTGAATAACGACCTCTTCATCTGAGTCTGTAACACGACTTTCATCCCAATCAGGCAAGGTTTGAAAACGATGTTTTTGCTTTAATGTCTCGCTAATTTCTATCGCAGCAGCACGGGCAAAAACTAAACATTCTAGTAAAGAATTACTGGCAAGTCGATTTGCTCCATGTAAGCCGGTATAAGACATTTCACCAATAGCATAAAGCTGATTTACATCGGTTTTTCCTTGATGATTAACCATAACACCACCACAAGTGTAATGAGCTGCTGGTACAATGGGAATAGGTTGTTTGGTTATATCTATACCTAATGACAGTGTTTTTTCATAAATATTTGGGAAGTGTTGCTTAATAAAATCACTAGGTTTATGACTGATATCTAAATACATGCAGTCAGCGCCTAAGCGTTTCATTTCATAATCAATAGCGCGAGCGACTATATCGCGTGGGGCTAGCTCTGCTCTTTCATCAAATGCTGGCATAAAACGACTGCCGTCAGGACGTCTTAATTTAGCACCTTCTCCGCGTAAAGCTTCGGTCAGTAGAAACGTGCCAGCAGAAGGGTGAAATAAACAGGTAGGGTGAAATTGATTAAATTCCATATTAGCCACGCGACAACCCGCTCGCCATGCCATTGCAATACCGTCGCCACTGGCAACATCAGGGTTTGAAGTATATTGATATACTTTACTTGCGCCCCCTGTGGCTAGAATCGTTTTTTGTGCGTAAATACTTTCGACTTTCTCAGAATTTCTATTCCAAACATAAGCTCCAATACACTCTTTGGCTTGGCTTGTATGCTCGGCGTTACGACAAATAAGGTCTATAGCATTGAAGCGCTCAAATATGCGAATACGAGAGTGTTTTTTTACTTGTTCGGCTAACGTGGTTTGTATTGCCTGACCGGTAGCGTCAGCAGCATGAAGAATACGACGGTGGCTATGACCGCCTTCACGTGTTAAATGGTAACGTTCACCGCCTTTGTTGTCAGACTCTTGATCAAAAGCTACCCCTTGATTTATTAACCACTCTAAACAAGCTTTAGCGTTTTCGGCGGTATACTGCACTGATGACTCATCACATAAACCCGCACCAGCAATAAGGGTGTCTTTAACATGTGCATCAATACTATCGTTTTCATCAAAAACAGCAGCAACTCCACCTTGAGCATAAAAGGTTGACCCTTCATTCAATGGACCTTTACTTAAAATAACGACATCGGCATTCTTGGCTAAATGTAATGCGAGCGTTAATCCAGCCGCGCCGCTGCCTATAATTAATACATCACAGTTATGTTGTTTCGTCATATGGTTACCGATGAAAGTTGCTTAAGGTAAGCTAATATATAAATGAAGCTATTTCTGGTATTCTATAATATATCGTTATGTAAGAATATAAATCCTCAAGATTAGCGTTGATTAATTTTTTGATTTTATTACATAGCAATAAAATACCGATAAATAGCCATTTAATTAGTTAAATAATGCAAAAAATAAAAAAAGTTTAAATTAAATCGAACTTTTTCCCAAAGCCTTAGTCCTAATTAATGCGTTTGTTAGAGCCCAAATGGAATATATGAGTACAAATCAATTGCCAGTATTAAAAGATACGGCTCGAATGAGCGAACAAAGTGTTGACCAACAATTGGTTGAACGAGTACAGCGCGGTGATAAAAGCGCTTTCAATTTACTCGTTAGTAAATATCAACACAAAGTTGCCAATTTGATTAGCCGTTATGTGAAAAATAACAGTGATGTACCTGATATTGTTCAGGAAGCTTTTATTAAAGCTTATCGTGCGTTACCTAATTTTAGAGGTGAAAGTGCATTTTATACTTGGCTGTACCGTATCGCGGTTAACTGTGCTAAAAATCACAGCGTTGCTTTAGGTCGTAAACCACCAAGTAATGACGTTGATGTTGATGATGCCGAACTTTATGATGATGGCGGGGCATTAAGAGAAAATGCCTCACCTGAAAATATTTTGTTAACTAGCGAGATAAAGCAAGTTATTTTCAATACCATGAATGCACTACCTGAAGATTTACGCTTAGCCATTAATTTTAGAGAAATTGAAGGGTTAAGTTATGAAGAGATTGCAACCATTATGGAATGCCCTGTAGGCACTGTTCGCTCTAGAATTTTTAGAGCTCGTGATGCGATAGAGAAAAAAATAAAGCCATTATTACAAAAGCGTTAGTAATACTGGACTATATTAACTAAGCCAGTGTTAAGTTATTGGTTTCATAGTTAGTTATAAAACTATTTTAAGGTAAAAGTATGAGTGAAAGTAAATTTGAGACATTGTCTTCGTTAGTAGATGACAGCCTATCCTCAATAGATTTATCAAAGGACGCTAAGCCAATTGATTGCATACTTAAAGATGAGGAGTTAGCACAAAGCTGGCAAAATTATCATTTAATTGGTGATGTTTTACGAGATGAAATGCCTCAATCATTACAATTGGATTTAAGTAGTCAAATTGCTGAAGCTATTGCTAATGAAGCAACTATTCTTTCGCCAAATTCTGCTTCTGTTACGGCTGTTGCTGATGAGTTAAGCGATAACGTAGCACAAGAAGCACCACAAGTTATTCAAGCGCAAAATCGTTTTACCGCTAAAGTTAAAGAGTTTATTAAACCTGCAGGTCAAATTGCCATTGCAGCGTCTGCGGCAGTACTTATGGTAGTAGGTGTTCAGCAAAATGTTGCTGATGATGCAGCAGTTACACCAAATCAAATTGTGCAACCTATGCCACTTGGTGGTTATGCTAACCCAGTAAGCTTTAATTATTTATCACCAACGCAAGCTGAGCAAAAGTCAATAGCTGAAAAGAAAGCCATGGCGAGCGCTACTCAATCTGCTGGTGAATTAACCCATCAGCAAAAAGTTGAACAAAGAATTGCTCAACAACGTCGTCTACAAGCGTTAATTAATGATCATGAGCAACAAGTTAAATTAAGTAGCGCTATAAAATAATAGCAACAGGCTGTAAACTAGCTGCTAATTAAATTAATAATGTAGTTAAGTTCATTGAGCTTAACTACAAACTATTGCTGTTGTTAACGAGTCTATGAAATTAATCTCTTCTTTTTTATGCATGTTATGCATTTCCTTTCCTGCTTTTGCTAATGATATTGAGCAGGCAAAGCCTTGGCTAGAACGCTTATCAACCTCATTAAAAACTTTAAATTACAGTACTTCATTTGTCGTTGTAAAAAATAACCAAGCAGAGCCTTATCATTGGTTACATGGGGTTGATGACAAGCAGCAAGAGTTAGAAATTCTTGCTCAACTCAATGGACCTCGTCGTGATGTATTAAGGCGTGGTAATACTGTTAGTTATATTGAGCCAGAACAAGATGCATACTCTGTTAGCTCTGCTTACTTAAGTGGCCCAATTCCTGCTATTTTTTCTCATGATATTGAAGCGCTAGAGAGTAGTTATCGCTTTATTTCTGTTGGCCGCAGTCGTGTGCTTGGCCGAGTTGCACAAGTTATTCGCATTGTACCTAAAGACAGTCATCGTTTTGATCACTGGTTATGGTTAGATCAACAAAGTGGCCTGTTGCTCAAAATGGCTATTATTACGCGTCAAGGTCAATTATTAGAGCAAGTACAGTTTACTCATCTAGATGTTACTAATGATATTGCCGAAAGTTTAAAGCAATTACAAAGTGCAGAATTACCAAGTGTTAGTGATGTTGGAATACAAAATCAACAAGATGAATTGTTTTGGCATGTTAGTTGGTTACCCCAAGGCATTGAAATTATTAAAAGCAGTCGTCGTAGGGTTAATAATGATAAAACCGTTGAATTTATTTTATTAAGTGATGGTTTGGTTGAGATATCGGTTTATATAAATCCAAGTAATATTCAACAAAGGCCTATCGAGTATGCAAGTGATGGCGCAACCGCAGTTTTCAGTCAAATAGTTGATGGCTTAGAAGTGAGTGTTGTTGGAAAAATTCCATTAGAAACAGCCAAAATGATCGCTGACTCAGTTGGGCCTGTAGCGACTAACAGCCAATAGTAGAGTGATAAAAAGATGACTATGATCGAAGAACTCGTTGATGTAGTTGCTATAACTGATAACAGTATTACGTTAACTAGCCAAGTTAAATCAAGCTGTGGTAGCTGCGCACAAGTAAAGTCATGTGCTAGTGGCCAAGTTGCTAAAGCTATTCCTCAACGTAAACTGAAATTGGTACTTCCTTATGTCAAGCAACAGCATGGGCAATTACAAGTTGGAGACTCTGTTGTACTTGGCTTGCCTGAAGTAAATGTTCTAACGAGTGCAGGGCAAGTTTATTTATTTCCTCTCATCGGCTTAGCTGTTTTTTCAGGGCTCGGAGAGTGGTTAATATCTCAGCAGTTATTGCCTCATGAGTTACTGGGTTTGTCTCTGGGGATTTTTGGGGGGTACTTAGGTTATCGATTAGCAAAATATTATCAAAATAAAAGTCACCAGTCAGCAGCGTTACAGCCGCGTATATTAAGAAAGCTAATTGCTAATGTCGCAGTAAATTCAAATAAATAGGCTTAATTACTATTCAGCTTTACATAACATCCTGTCATTACTTGAAACAAAAGATATCTGAACAAAAGATAGCCCCAGCGCAGTAAATTCGTTAAAATTGCCGCATTACATAATTTATTTGACGTATTTAGTGATATTCACCGTCAAAAATCAAATTAATTTATAGAGAAATTCTTTTAAAATGAAGAACATACGAAATTTCAGTATTATTGCTCATATCGATCACGGAAAATCTACTTTATCAGACCGTTTAATCCAACATTGTGGTGGCTTACAAGAGCGTGAAATGGCTGCACAAGTACTCGATTCTATGGATATTGAGCGTGAACGTGGTATTACCATTAAAGCACAAAGTGTGACATTAGACTATAAAGCTAAAGATGGTGAAACATACCAGTTAAACTTTATTGATACTCCTGGGCACGTTGATTTCTCTTATGAAGTATCTCGCTCTTTAGCATCTTGTGAAGGTGCTTTATTAGTTGTTGATGCAGGACAAGGTGTTGAAGCTCAAACCGTGGCTAACTGTTATACCGCCATTGAAATGGACTTAGAAGTTATTCCAATTTTAAATAAAATTGATTTACCTCAAGCCGATCCAGAGCGTGTTTGTGAAGAAATTGAACATATCATCGGCATTGATGCCACTGATGCGGTAACCTGCTCTGCAAAAACAGGCATAGGTATTGAAGATGTTTTAGAAACCATTGTGAAGAATATTCCCCCGCCAGAAGGAAATATTGACGAGCCACTGCAAGCACTAATTGTTGACTCGTGGTTTGATAACTACCAAGGCGTAGTTTCACTTGTTCGTATTATGAATGGCCAAGTGAAGAAAGGCGATAAAATGCTGGTTATGTCAACTGGTGAAGTTCACCATATTGATAAAGTGGGTATTTTTACACCTAAGCAAACGGACACTGGTATTTTAAAAGCCGGTGAAGTTGGTTATATCATTGCGGGTATTAAAGAGATTCATGGTGCACCGGTTGGTGATACCATTACTATTAGTAAAAGAGAAACGGCTAAAGCATTACCGGGTTTTAAAAAGGCGCAACCGCAAGTTTATGCAGGTATTTTCCCAATTAGCTCTGATGATTACGAAAACTTCCGTGAAGCATTAAATAAGTTAAGCTTAAATGATGCTTCATTGTTTTTCGAACCAGAAAACTCATCAGCATTAGGTTTTGGTTTCCGTATTGGCTTCCTAGGTATGTTACACATGGAGATTATTCAAGAGCGTCTAGCACGTGAATATGATCTCGATTTAATTACTACCGCACCCACCGTAAATTATGAGATTGCTTGTACCAATGGCGAAGTATTATCTATTGATAATCCAGCTGATTTGCCTGCAATTAATAATATTGATGAAATTAGAGAGCCTATTGTACAGGCCAATATTTTGGTACCTCAAGAGTACTTGGGCAGCGTAATTACGTTATGTATTGAGAAGCGTGGTGTACAAAAAGATCTTATATATCATGGTAATCAAGTTGCAGTCACTTATGAGTTACCTATGGCTGAAGTGGTTATGGACTTTTTTGACAAGCTTAAATCAACCAGCCGTGGTTATGCCTCGTTAGACTACCAGTTTATTCGTTTTGAAGTAGCAGACATGGTGCGCGTAGATGTAATGATCAATGGTGATAGGGTTGATGCATTAGCAATGATTACACACCGCAGCAACTCTGTGCCTCGTGGTCGTTTACTTGTTGATAAATTAAAAGAGCTTATTCACCGACAAATGTTTGATATTGCAATTCAAGCAGCAATTGGTAATAACGTTATTGCACGTACAACCGTGAAACAATTACGTAAAAACGTAACAGCTAAATGTTACGGCGGTGATATTAGCCGTAAGAAGAAGCTACTACAAAAGCAAAAAGACGGTAAAAAGCGTATGAAACAAGTAGGTAATGTTGAGGTGCCTCAAGAAGCGTTTTTAGCGGTACTTAAACTAGATAGCTAAATTTAAGTAACTAGCGAGCAGTATTACACCTGCTCGTTTAAATACTTGTTTAATATTATTCATAAAAAGGAATAGCATGGCCGACTTTTTTTCTGCTTATTTTTCAATCATTTTAGTAGTCGTTACACTCGTTACGGGTATTGTATGGTGTCTTGATAAGTTTCATTTAGCGCCGAAGCGTCAACAAAAGGCAATTAGCGCGCAAGAGAACGCAAAAGCACTTTCAGGAGCTGAATTAACACCCGAAGCATTAGCAACTATTACTGAGCCATCTGGTTTAGTTGACACAGCCGTGCAAGTATTCCCAGTAATCGCGTTTGTATTAGTTTTGCGTTCATTTTTATATGAACCTTTTCAAATACCTTCAGGCTCTATGATGCCGACATTACTTGATGGTGACTTTATTTTAGTTAATAAATTTACTTATGGTTTACGTGATCCTGTTAAACGACATAAATTTATTGAAAATAACTTGCCAGAGCATGGTGATGTTGTGGTATTTAAGTACCCAGAAGATCCACGAGTAGACTATATAAAACGTGTGATTGGCTTACCGGGCGATCGAGTAATTTATCGTAACAAGTCACTTTATATTAAACCTGCTTGTAAAGACAGCGACAGTAAGTGCCCTGAGTTTATTCCAGTGAAGCAAACTTTTGTTGGAAATTATGTCGGTCCAGATGCTGAAGAGGGTATGCAAGAATTTGAATCGGTTATGTTAGGTAAAACCCATCAAATATTAAATGATAGTCATGTTATCCCACGTGTTGAGCGTTATGCTTTTCAAGCAGGGACTGCTCGTGATGAGTTCGTTGTGCCTGAAAATAGTTATTTTGTGATGGGTGATAACCGAGATAACTCATTAGATGGCCGTTTTTGGGGGTTTGTACCCGAAGAAAACCTAGTGGGAGAAGCTGTTGCTATTTGGATGAGCTTTGATTTTGATCGTGATGCGGATAGTATTTTACCGCGTTGGGTACCTACAGGTATACGTTTTGATCGTTTAGGTGCAATTAATTGAGTAATAAATTGAAAACAAGTGTTGATAACTTAGCTAGGTTAACTAAAAAACTAGGCTATGAGTTTGAGCAAACTAACTTACTCATTCAAGCGTTAACTCACCGTAGCGCTAAAGGTGCTCATAATGAGCGCTTAGAGTTTTTAGGTGACTCTATTTTAGGCTTTGTTATTGCAGAAGCTTTGTATGAGCAATTTCCTAAACATGATGAGGGTGACTTAACTCGTATGCGCTCAAGTTTAGTCAAAGGGGTTACTTTGGCTGAAATAGCGCGTGATTTTAGTTTAGGTGAATACCTGATATTAGGACCTGGAGAGCTAAAAAGTGGTGGTCACCGTCGGGAGTCAATTTTAGAAGACGCGATTGAAGCTATTATTGGGGCCATTTACATTGATTCGAATATTGAGCAATGCAAACAGCTTATTTTGACGTGGTTTGATAAACGCTTAAGCAAGATTAAACCGGGCAATGAGCAAAAAGATCCCAAGACACAATTACAAGAATATTTGCAAGGCAGAAAAACACCTTTACCAAGTTATGAAGTAATTGATACTAAAGGGCAATCGCATAATCAAGAATTCACCGTGAGCTGTCAAACGTCAGTGATCGATAAAGAAGTTATTGCTAAAGGCACCAGTCGTCGTAAGGCTGAGCAAGCTGCAGCACAACAAATTCTTGCGTTAATTAGCGAAGCAAATGCTAGTGCTAAAGAAAAAAAGGCTAAACTAAGTGCTAATTCAAGTACTACTTCAAATAGTAAAGCAAGTATCGCTAAAAAAAGCACTCACAAAAGTAAGCCTAACCGCACGAGAAAATAACTATGTCTGATAATATTGCTCCCTCTGTAAACACCTTTGCTGGTTTAATTGCCATTGTTGGACGACCTAATGTTGGAAAATCAACGTTATTAAATGCGCTTTTAGGGCAAAAAATTAGTATTACATCGCGTAAACCGCAAACGACAAGACACCGTATTTTAGGTATTTTAACCGAAGAGAATAAACAGGCGGTTTTGGTAGACACCCCTGGATTACACTCTGAAGAAAAACGTGCGATTAACCGCTTAATGAACCGTGCAGCGAGTAGTTCAATTGCTGAAGTTGAGCTTATTGTTTTTCTGGTTGAGGGCACGCACTGGACCACAGACGATGAACTCGTACTGAGCAAGGTAAAACAAAGTGGTGCACCGTGTATTTTAGTGGTTAATAAAACCGATAATATTTCAGATAAAGATGACTTACTGCCGCATTTACAAACTCTGGGTGGTTTGCATGACTTTACCGATATTGTGCCTATTTCAGCTAGCAAAGGGCAGGGCGTTGATACTATTCGTAAACTTTGTCTTAATGCATTACCAGAGAGTGCTTTTTGGTTTTCAGAAGATCAAATTACCGATCGCTCAAGTCGTTTTATGGCCTCAGAAATAATCCGTGAAAAGCTAATTCGCTTTACTGGAGATGAGCTTCCTTATTCAACTACTGTAGAAATAGAGCAGTTTAAAATGGATGCCAAAGGCGTTATTCATATTAATGCACTCGTTTTGGTTGAGCGTGATAGCCAAAAACGTATGGTTATTGGTAACAAAGGTGAGCGCTTAAAAACTATTGGTCAAGAAGCGCGACGTGATATGGAAGAGCTATTCGAAAGTCGTGTATTTTTAGAAACTTGGGTTAAAGTTAAGTCGGGTTGGGCTGATGATGAACGAGCACTACGTAGCTTAGGTTATGGTGATGACTACTCAGGTTAATATACCAATATGAGTATAATGCCTGAACAATATGCTTTTGTTCTCCACGCTCGCCCTTATAGAGATAATCAACAATTAGTTGACTTATTCACTGAAGCTGAAGGTAAAGTGTCAGCTTTAGTGTTTGTTGGTCAATCTAAGCGATCTATTAAAAAAGCGTTATTGCAACCATTTTTACCCTTAAAAGTTATTCTAAAAGGTAATGCAAATCTTAAGCATATTCATGCTATTGAAAGCTGTGCCAAATCATACCCGTTAGTGAGGCATAGTTTATTTAGTGCTTTTTATATTAATGAACTTTTAATTCGTTTATTAACGGAGCATATTACTTGTCAGGACTTGTTTAATCAGTATCAAAAAACCATTTCTGCACTAGCTAACCAACAGGATATTGCCCCTCAATTACGAATTTTTGAAGCGGCGCTATTAGCCGAGCTTGGCGTATCATTTGAATTTTCTCCTGTTTTTGAGCATGACGTTCAATGGTTTTGTTATGTGGGAGAAGAAGGTTTTATACCTATTTATGATGAGCAAGTTATGACGAAGACTGAGCATAATCGTTACTTTAATAGTGAGCATTTACGCGCCATTGCGAATAAGCAACATCAAGGTATTGCTACTTTATCTGTCGAGTCAGAGCAAACATTTAAATTATTAATGCGACAAGTGATTAATAACCTACTTGGAAATAAACCTTTAAATAGTCGCAAATTATTTATTAAAAACTTATAAACAATGAGAATCACACAATGACTGAATTATTATTAGGCGTTAACGTCGATCATATTGCGACATTACGTCAAGCCCGTGGCACCAATTATCCTGATCCTGTTTATGCTGCAAGTGTTGCAGAACATGCTGGCGCAGACGGTATTACCGTACATTTACGTGAAGACAGAAGGCATATACAAGATAGAGACATTCATGTATTAAAACAAACTTTACATACGCGTATGAACTTTGAAATGGCAGTAACTGATGAAATGGTTGCTATTGCTTGTGATGTTAAGCCTGCTTTTTGTTGTTTAGTGCCTGAAAAGCGAGAAGAGTTAACTACTGAAGGCGGTTTAGATGTTGCAGGGCAGCTTGATAAAGTCAGTAACGCAGTGGCTAAACTGAGCGATGCAGGGATTGAGGTTAGTTTGTTTATTGATGCTGATAAAGCACAAATAGATGCTGCTTTAGCAACCAAAGCCCCTTATATTGAAATTCATACAGGGCATTATGCAGAGCTTACTAACGAGCGTGAACAAAGAGTAGAGCTTGAGCGTTTAATTGAAGGAATAAAGTACGCCCATAACCTTGGCTTAAAAGTTAATGCTGGACACGGTTTAAATTATTTTAATGTTAAGCCAATTGCAGCCATTGAAGAGATCATCGAGCTAAATATCGGTCATGCCATTATTGCTCGTGCAGTCATTGATGGTTTAGATAAAGCAGTACGTGATATGAAGCGCTTAATGCAAGAGGCAAGAAGTTCACTTTAGTTGCTTAAGCATCATCGGGTGAATATATTTTTTTACGTAGTACTAAAATAGCTGGCTAGAGGGTAGCACCTTGATTCTCTTTTGAGTTCAGAACGTTAGCAATAACTTACTTCAAGCCAGCTTAAATTACTTGTCACCTGAAATAAAATTTTAGTATTTTATTTCTTTTTGTTTATTTTATAGTCTACACTGAACTAGATCGGAGTAGATTTTTTATGACGAAATGAATTATAAAGGTGATAAGGAGAGCCAGTTATGCAGCCAGAAATGCAACCTGATATGAAGCCGATGGTGGAGCGACGTAAAGAGACTCCTGAGCAGTCAGTTTGGTGGAATAAGCTCTCGTTAGCGCAGAAATTCTCTGCCAGTAGCCTAGGGCAGTTTGGTTATGAGCTTTCTTTTGTTCGTAATGAGCAAGGTCGAAGTCTTGCTGTATTGTCCTGTCGAGGTGGCATTGCCGTTATTTCTGAAGATGGCGAAATTAATACCTCACCTAATATTAAAATACGATAAAGCTAAGCGATAAAGTGACTAGTTATAATTAGTCATATCACTTCTTCCTCATTTAGCGTATACCTTATATGCTAAATAACCTAGTTAACCTGAGCTCGGCTTAACAAATGTTTCTCTAGCAACTACTTTTCCTAACTTCTT
>NZ_JAHKPW010000070.1:384590-399689 GCF_018860755.1 Colwellia sp. D2M02
CGAGTTCAGGTTAGTTAGTATTCTACCGATTTCCTCTATTATTACTTTATCCAATAGTCGTTTTTATTTGTCAACATTAGAACAAGTGAAGCTTTATACCATATCTTCTAGTTTTAAGTTTAGCGGTAATGTCACTGAAATTTTTACTGTTAAATTAATGTATTAAGTTAATGTATTAAGTTAACGTATTAGATTAATTTTTAGCAAGTATCGACGGGGCGTAATTAATCAGCTGCTCGATGTGCTCGAAAAACTCTAGAAACTCAGGCTCTAACTCATTAACACTGATCCCTAGTTTTAATTGTGTTTCTAATTGTGACACGATATTGGCTAAATTTGGTGTGCCAGTATAACAACATGCACCATTAAGTTTATGTATTAGCCTTTTTAATTCATCAATATTATCTTCTTGAACCGCGTTAATGATACTTGCTTGAGTTTCTAATAAGCTATTAATGAGGCTTGAAAACATTTCTTGAGCTAACACTTCTTTATTGGCACTACGTTTTAACGCTAGATCCCAATTGACTATGCCATTATTATAGGTTTCTTGTACGCTTACTTTTTTTGCTTGGATATTAGCTTCTTCGTTGATGAAATGCTCGATATCGCAATACTCGTAAATAATATGACTTAACATAGTTTCATCAATAGGCTTGGTCATATAAGCATTGAAGCCTTGTTGATGCATTTTTTCTCTCTCTCCACTGAGCGCATGCGCAGTGACGGCAATAATGGCTGTTGAGTCGTTATGCACCGTGTTTTTTATCGCTTTAAGTGCGCTAATACCGTCCATTATAGGCATTTGAATATCCATAAAGATTAACGAGAAAGCTTCTTTTTGGCATAGCTCTACTGCTTGTTTACCATTTTCTGCCAATACAACCTCACTAACTTGTTCAAGTAATAAGGCTTGGATGAGTTTTAAGTTCGCTTCATTGTCATCAACCGCAAGTACTTTAATTGGTAGTATCTTCCGTTTTGATTTAGTTATTGAGAGTTGCTCATTTTTTGTTTTTGGCTGTAACGCTCTGCTTAAATTTATTGGTGTTAATGGTTTACTTATACAGTTTACTGCGCCACTAGCGATAAGCGCTTCCTGTAAGCTTGGAGAGTTACTATTCAGTGCCAAGTAAATTTTATCAGCTCTAGGTTGGACTTGTGCTATGGTTTTTTTCAATGCACTTAGCGCTGTTGCAGTATGGCTGTGACCTATAAGCGCATAATCAAAGCCTTTTTGGGCTTGTTCATTATGTGATAATATTTGTGCCAGTTGATGCGGGTTAGAAGCACTGACTATATTCATATGCCATTGCTGTAGTATTTTACTCGTAGCAATATGGCTATGTTGGTTTTCTTCGTAATAAAGTACTGACTTATTTGTTAGGTGATGATTATCTAATTCGATAACTAACGGTATTGGGTTTATCTCACACTGGAAGGTAAACCAGAAACTTGAACCAACTTTTTTCTCGCTATTAAAAGCAATATCACCCTGCATTTCTTGTGCTAAGCGTTGCGAAATCACTAAACCTAAACCGGTGCCGCCGTATAGGCGAGTAATACTTTGATCTGCTTGAGTGAAAGCATCAAAAATAGTGCGTTGCTGCTGCTCTGTCATACCGATACCAGTATCGGTTACGGTAATTTTAAGACGAATGGCTTTATCGCCAAGCGTTTCACGTTGCTCATCTGTAATTTGTTCAGGCCCAATTTCTATTGTGACGCTGCCTTCTTGGGTAAACTTTATTGCATTAGCAATTAAATTAGTGACAATTTGCTTGATGCGCATAATATCGCCCACTAATGAGTCTGGTAATGTGTTGGCTATATTAACGGATAACTCAATATTCTTTTTATGTGCAGATGGTGCAATTAACGTCAACGTTTCTTCAAGAGACTCCCTTAAAGAAAAAGGGATGTTTTCGATAACCATTTTACCGGCATCAAGCTTAGAGAAGTCTAAAATATCATTAATAATTCTTAGTAGGTTATTAGCTGAACGCTCTATTATTTGTAAATATTCACGTTGATTGTCTGATAATGGTGTTTTTAATACCTGGCGAGTAAAGCCAATAACGCCATTGAGGGGGGTTCTTAACTCATGACTCATATTAGCTAAAAATTCAGACTTTACTTTACTGGCCTCTTGCGCTTTTTTATTCGCCATACTTAGTTCAACATTTTGAATTTCAAACTGCTCTAAGCTGTCTCGTAAGTCAATAGTGGCTTGGTCGATACTGGTTTGCATCTCCATTTGATAATTATCTAAAGACTGCGCTATAGCATTAATGCCGCCCTTTAAAAAATTCAACTCACCAATAAGTTGACCACTGACTCTGCTTTCTAATTTACCTTCTCTAATCTTATCAATCGCTACCACCATCGAGCTTAATGGTTTCGTTACTTTTTGAATTAACCGCATGGCAAAAATAGCGCTTAATAGCGAAGCAAAAAGAGCAAAGGTGAAAGCTATAATATATTGACTTTGTTGTGTGAAATTGATTTTGCCCTTATCAACCTGCAAGGCAATATAGCCTAAGTTTTTTTGGGAGCTTGTTACTGATTTTCTTTTACTGATGGAATCGTTATGGTTTTGTTTTTCATCGAGAATAGGGCTTCGAAATATTATATAATCACTGATATGCTCAATTTCAGTAGAAAGGAGTGCAGGGTGTTTTTGTGGTAAGCGCATTAAATTTGCGTCACCGTGGTAATTACTTGTGACAATCATTTGATTGTCTTCGCCAAAGATGACAATACTATTAATTATACTAGATTGGCTGCGATGGGTGATGCTGATAAGTTCTCGTAATTCTTCACGATTCTTATTCAATAAGGCATTTTTACTGGCAATAGCAATAGGTTCAATAATGCTCTTTGCTTGTTGCTCTAAATGATCACTTAGCTCGATAGAGCGACTATAAGAAAAGTAGCCAGCTAAACCAAAACTAATTAAGGTCGTTGGTAAGATAGTGAGTAAAATAACCCAGTCTTTAAGACTTATTTTCGGCATACTTCTTCTGCATATAATTAGTAAACTTTTTTACAGTGGTTAGGGTAAAATACCCTACATAGCATAGCACCATGGTTAAACATAGCATAGCTAGTGTTACAAACCCAAGCGACTTCTTCTTAATAAACATAAAGTAATCAATATTCATCGCGTTATTACGCGGCAAAGGTAGAGTGGTAAATAATGGCAAATTTTTTTAAACCGGCAGTTAAAGCAAAGCAAACTGCTCAGCAAATAACTGTTCGTATTGATAAACTTGATATGAATGGTGTTGCAGTTTCACGCTGGAATAAAAAGCCATTGTTTATTCAAGGAGCATTACCTGGAGAGGTGGTTGAAGTAAAGGTTTTTGAGCAAAAGAATAAATATGCTAAAGCTAAGTTATTAACGATTAAAGAACAAAGCGAGGCGAGAGTAAAACCTGAGTGTCAGCACTTTTCTGTTTGCGGAGGTTGTGACTTACAAATGAGTGAGTTTTCTCAGCAAATTGAGTTTAAAAAAGATAAAGTGACAGCTCTGTTTTCACGAAACTTGATGCCCGCTAATATCGCGACATCACTACCTTGGCAGCCTGCATTAGTAGGGGAACCTTATCACTATCGCCGTAAAGCAAGAATAGGCGTGCAATTTAATAAACATAATGAAGCGACCATTGGTTTTAGGCAAAAATCGACAAATCATTTAGCCGCGATTAAGTCATGTCCAGTATTAGTGGAACCATTAACTGATATTTTCCCCGTTTTTAATGAGCTTATTACTCAATTAACAATTAAATCTGCTATTGGTCACCTTGAAGTTATTTATGCTAACGTGGCAGATAGCGATAAAAAAATAACCGTGGTAGTTAGGCAATTAAAGCCGTTAAGTAATGCCGATATGATTTTGTGGGAAAGTTACGCTGATCGTTATCAATGGCATGTTATTTTTGATCATGGCAATCATCAGCAAACATTATGCCCTAGTGACAAAGAACCTTTTCAATCAGCTAATGTCGGTTCAAAAAGTGAACAGTTAAGTCAAACAAGCAGCCAGTTAAATTATCAGCTAACGAATGGCTTACAAATTGATTTTGCACCCAGCGACTTTATTCAGGTTAATGAACATATTAATTATGTCATGATTGAGCAAGCCTTATCTTGGCTGAAGTTAACTTCAGATGATAAAGTGCTGGATTTATTTTGCGGTTTAGGAAACTTTAGTTTAGCGCTTGCTCAACAGGTATCAGAGGTTGTAGGTGTTGAAGGCGTACAAGCTATGGTTGATAAAGCGCAAGATAATGCCAATAAAAATAATCTTAACAATTGTCAGTTCTTTCAAGCAGATTTAAATAGTGATTGGTTAAACGAGACGTGGGCCGACACAGCATTTGATAAGGTGCTTCTTGACCCTGCTCGCGCTGGCGCGGAGCAAGCTGTTGAACAAATCGCTCAGTTGAAAATACCGACTATTTTATATGTTAGCTGTGAGCCAACAACACTAGCAAGAGATTGCCAAATTTTAGTCTCCCAAGGTTACGCAATTGAGAGAATTTCGTTAATAGATATGTTTTCCCAAACAAAGCATGTAGAGACTATGGTATTGTTAAATCGCACGTTATAACAACCTGATAAGTCGCATATAAAGCCTACTTTAGTTGGCAATAGAAAAAGGTTAAAGGAGTATTCATGGTTTCGGTACGTAAGTCTCATCAAGTATCAATTAACAGCTTTGAGCAATGGTTGTCGCAGTTACAGTTGAGTGATGCTAAAAGACAAGTAATATCGTCATTGTGGCTCAATGTGTCTACTTTCTACCTTGATGAAACCAAAGAGCGTGAAAGCTTGTTAGCTAATGCCATGGAAATGGTTGAAATTTTAGCAGCACTTAACCTAGATGCAGATTCATTATCAGCAGCATTTTTAACACCATTACTCGATAAAAAGATCTTAACCGGTGACTATGTACAAGAGCACTTTTCAAAGCAAGTGTGCTCGTTATGTCAAGGTGTCGAGAAAATGGCAGCTATTAAAGCGTTGCAACAACAGCATGGCGAAATGCAAACTAGCCAGAATGTCGACAATATTCGTCGCATGTTATTAGCTATGGTTGACGATGTTAGAGCAGTTGTTATTAAGTTGGCTGAACGTTTATGTGACTTACGCAACAAAAAAAATAGTGATGAAGAAACTCGAGTTTTAGCGGCTAAAGAAAGCGCCAATATATACGCACCGTTAGCGAATAGGCTTGGCATTGGTCAGTTAAAGTGGGAGTTAGAAGATATTTCATTTCGCTATCTTCACCCGCAAGTTTATAAAAAAATAGCAAAATTACTTGATGAAACGCGTTTAGAGCGCGAACAATATATGCTTGAATTTGTTGATGGACTCAATGACCAACTTCATAAGTTAAATATTAACGGACAGGTTTACGGTCGTCCAAAGCATATTTATAGCATTTGGAAGAAAATGCAACAAAAGTCATTAGACTTCGAGCAGTTATTTGATGTGAGAGCCGTACGTATCGTTGTTGCTGAAGTACAAGATTGTTATTCGGCATTAGGTATAGTGCATACACAATGGAAACATTTAGCAAAAGAGTTCTCTGACTATGTTGCAACACCCAAAAATAATGGTTACCAGTCTATTCATACTGTTGTTTTAGGGCCTCAAGGAAAGTCGGTTGAGGTGCAAATAAGAACGAAGCAGATGGATGATGATGCTGAACTAGGCGTTGCAGCACATTGGCGCTATAAAGAAGGTAGTGCGAGCGGAAAAAGTAATAGTTTTGATGACAAAATCGGTTGGTTGAGAAAAATACTGCAATGGCAAGATGACGTGGCTGAAAGCGGTGAATTGCTTGATGAATTACGCAGTCAAGTTTTTGAAGACAGAATATACGTATTCACCCCAAGTGGCGATGTTATCGATTTACCTATGGGCTCAACACCACTTGATTTTGCGTATTACATTCACTCCAATGTAGGGCATTGCTGCATTGGCGCCAAGGTTTTTGGAAAAATAGTACCGTTTACGCACCAGTTACAAACGGGTGATCAGGTTGACATTTTAACGAGTAAAAAGCCTAACCCCAGTAGAGACTGGTTAAATCCTAATTTAAATTATATCCATTCCTCAAGAGCTAGAGCGAAGGTTCAGCATTTTTTCAAATTACTCGACCGTGATAAATATATTGCTCAAGGTAAAGAGCTATTTGACGCAGAAATGGCTAAACATAATTTTAGCTCGGTTGATTTATTAACAGCGGCCAAACGCTTTAATATGAAAACAATGGATGACTTATACGCAGCAATAGGCTCAGGAAATGCGCGCTTACAGCAAATTATTAATTATTTTGCACAGCTTGATAATAAATCAAAGCCTAAGGCTGAAATCGACCCGCAAAGTTTGGTCAGTCAGAGTGCAACAAGCAAAAAGGTTAATACCGAAAATGATAATGGTATTACCGTTTCAGGAGTCGGTAACTTATTAACTCATATGGCAAAATGTTGTCAGCCAGTACCAGGCGATGAAATTTCGGGTTTTATTACCCAGGGGCGCGGTATTTCTGTGCACAGAAAAGATTGTGAACAGCTTGCTAATGCACTAACTAATCAACCCGAACGTATTGTTGAAGTGCAGTGGGGACAAGACCAAAAACAAAGTTATCAAGCTTCAGCATTAATTGTTGGTAGTGACAGACAAGGTTTACTGCGTGATATTTCAACCATTATTGCCAATGATCGTATTAGTATTGTTGGTATGGAAAGTAATACCGATAAAGCGAAACAAACCATGAGTATGAATATTAAACTTGAAGTATCAAGTAGTGAAATCCTAGCGAAGGTTCTTGATAAAATTCAACAGCTTGATGATGTTGTGCAAGTTAAGCGCTTATAAAAAAGTATGATTAAGCACTTTAGCAAGATATATATCAACCTCATAATTAGTACCAATATCGAGATAACAGTTAAGTAAATGGTAAATCAAACCTATGTTAAATGATCAAGCTTCAATAAAAAAACTGCGTTGGATAATGGCGCAATTGCGTGACCCTATTACAGGTTGCCCTTGGGACTTAAAGCAAAATTTTGCTTCAATTACTGCCCATACACTAGAAGAAGCCTATGAAGTTGTCGATGCTATCGAGCAAGGCGACTTTAGTGAGCTTAAAAAAGAATTAGGTGACTTATTATTTCAAGTTGTTTTTTATAGTCAACTAGGGCAAGAACAGCAGCTTTTTGATTTAGATAACGTTATAGAGGCAATTTGTGAAAAGCTTATTCGTCGCCATCCTCATGTATTTGATAGTGCTAATTTTACCAGTGATGCTGAGATAAAAGCGAACTGGGAAAATGAAAAAATTAAAGAGCGCGAACAAAAACAAGCGAGTTTAGATGGTGATAATACGACCAAGGTAAACACCGTTAATAGCAGCGCCAATAAACCAGTGAGCTTATTGGCCGATATCCCTAAAAATTTACCAGCACTGTCACAGGCAGCCAAAATACAAAAGCGTTGTTCGCACGTTGGTTTTGACTGGGATAACATTCATGATGTTTTTGCCAAAATAGAAGAAGAAGTGCTGGAAGTAAAAGACGAGCTTAAGGCCGATGTTGTTAATCATAATGCCCTTACTGAAGAGCTCGGTGATTTAATGTTTGCGGTGGTTAATTTATGTCGCCATGCGAAAGCAGATCCTGAAACCATTTTACGACAAGCCAATAAAAAGTTTACTAGTCGCTTTCAAGGGGTTGAAGAGCAAGTTTTTCAGTCCGGAAAAGGCTTTGAACAACACCAGTTAACAGAGCTCGAACAATATTGGCAGCAGGTCAAAAGCCTTGAAAAACAATAGTGGCATTGTTATTAGCTAATCTCTAAGCGCTATTCCAATAAAACAAACATCAATATCAGTCTTTATGAGTAATATAACGTGCAATTGAATGAACAGAAAAGCAGCATAACCATTAAGCGACCTTCAACTAAGCAAGTTAGTATTGGGTTAACTAACCCTAAAAGCCCAACCAATGTTGGTGCTGTTATGCGCGCAGCAGGTTGTTATCAAGTAGATCAAGTTTTTTATACCGGTAAGCGTTATGAATTAGCGGCTAAGCATAATAAAGATACGCTTAAAACTGATACTAAAAATGTACAACAGAAAATACCACTTCAAGGAATTGATAACTTTATTGATATTAAATCGTTAACTGAAAATATTTCACCAAATGCGAAAATTATATGTGTTGATTTAGTTGAGGGCGCAATTCCACTTCCTGCTTTTGTACATCCTGATGAAGCTATTTATATTTTTGGACCAGAAGATGGCACAATAAAACAAGCAGTTATAGATATGGCTGATGACGTGGTTTATGTACCCACCGTTGGCTGTATGAATTTAGCTGCTTCTGTTAACGTGCTACTTTATGACCGCTTAGCTAAGTCACATTTACAGCAAAATAAAGTGCAGCAAACAGATAACGAGCTCATTCGTCAAAGTAGAGATACCAATAATAAGGTCAAGGTGAAAGATGTAACTAGCCAATAATAACTGAAACTAAGTTGTTATTGGCTAGAAATTAACACTTAAAATTTAAAAGTAGATGACTTAATAGATTATGATATGGCGCAATTAGGTAATAAAGGTAAAGTACTTTTTTTAAAAGGTACGGGTATTTTCTTTGTTGGTTTAGCAATGATCGGTATTGTATTACCGATATTACCAACTACGCCATTTTTATTGGTTGCTGCGGCTTGTTTTGCTAAGTCCTCACCGCGATTACAACAACGCTTGCTCGCTAATAAAACTTTTGGGCCACTTATTCATGACTGGCAAAAACATCGTTCAATTCCTAAGCGAGCAAAACGTATTGCTTTACTCACTATGGTGTTATCAGTATGTTGGTCAGCCTTTATGTTAAAAAATGTTTTGTTAACGGCCTTAGTGGTTGTACTTATTGCCGGACCTTTTATTTTTTTATGGCGACTACCTGAAAGTCGTTAAAAATTCCCTCGTTCTTTTTAGTTTTACTATTTTTAGTTTAACGCTTTGGCAACTAATGCCGCTAAATGTTCTGGTAATGTTAAGCCTAACGCAATAGTGTGGGCTTGCTCAGACATTTTCCCCCAAGTAAGTTTTACAATGCGTACCACTTTAGCTTCGTTATCTTGCGCTATATAAGTTGCAGCAAATTCATCAAAATAATGACTTAAAAACACCAAGCAAGCAACATCTTCAAGGGTTTGCGTATCGCTATTACTTTTTAAGTTTTCTTTACGAATAATTGCACCACAAACTTGTGCCTGTTCGTCAGAGTAGCCTTGTTCTAACATTAAAGCCATTGTAAGTTGCGCGTGGTGCTTTCCTTGAGCAATTCTCCAGCTATAGTAACCCGCTTTTCCTTCGGGGTAATCTGAGCGTTTTAACTGCCAGCGCTGTATGTGTTGAGCATGTACTGCAATTTTTAATAGCTCATTAGCATCAGGCCAATATTGAGCTAAACACGCACTCATTTGTTGGCTGTATGCTAATTCTTTCGGCGTTGATACATTATTAAAGATAATCTGGTTAGGGTCTTGTGCATTAATGCTATCAATAGCGCTTAACACCTTGGCTAATTGAGTTGTCATATGTTGACTTTATTGATAATAAATAGATGCGTTTATTATAATAAGAAAATTAAACTTAGCTATGACTTACCAAATAAAGTTTATTATTTTTACCTAGTTTGTCTTGAGTAGTAAAAAGCATAAATATTATTCCAAGAGATTGCTTGTTGTTATTGTCGTTAGCACTGACTTTACGTATAATACTTTCCCGTCCTGCTTATTAAGCAATAACTTCACTATTTAATCCTTAGTATTCTCATCTATGGGTTAGCTTTGTGTAATGCAAGCGAAAGATAAGTTATTAATTAAGCAAAAAAAATTCCTGTTTTTCTAACATCGGTGTAGACATGACAACTAGATATATTTTCGTAACTGGCGGTGTTGTATCGTCTCTTGGTAAGGGTATTGCGGCGGCATCACTTGCAGCAATTCTTGAAGCGCGTGGTTTAAAGGTTACCATGCTTAAATTGGATCCGTATATTAACGTTGATCCGGGTACCATGAGCCCAATACAACATGGTGAAGTATTTGTTACCGAAGACGGTGCAGAAACGGATCTTGATTTAGGTCATTACGAGCGCTTCATTCGCACCAAAATGACTAAACGTAATAACTTTACCTCGGGTCGAATTTACCAAGACATTCTTGCGCGTGAGCGTAAAGGTGAGTTTTTAGGTGCAACGATTCAGGTTATTCCTCATATTACCAATGACATTAAACGACGCGTTGTTGAAGGTGCTGAAGGTTACGATATTGCCATGGTAGAAATTGGCGGTACTGTAGGTGATATGGAATCACAGCCATTTATGGAAGCTATTCGTCAGTTAGCATTAGAAGTCGGCCGTGACCGTGCAATGTTTATGCATTTAACATTAGTACCTTTCTTAGCGGCAGCTGGTGAAATTAAAACTAAACCAACACAACACTCAGTTAAAGATTTACGCTCAATTGGCATTTTGCCTGACATTTTAGTTTGTCGCTCTGACCGTGTAATTCCTAATGCTGAACGTGCTAAAATTGCATTATTTACCAATGTTGAAGAAAAAGCCGTTGTGTCAATGCGCGATGTTGACAGCATTTATAAAATTCCAGCGTTATTAAAATCACAAGGAACCGATGAATTAGTGGTTAAGCGTTTTGGTTTAGATGTACCAGAGGCTGATTTAAGTGAATGGGAAAAAGTACTTTATCAAGAAGCTAATCCAAAAGGTGAAATTACCGTTGGTATGGTAGGCAAATACATTGAACTACCAGATGCTTATAAATCAGTTAATGAAGCGTTAAAGCATGCAGGTTTGAAAAACCAAGTTACCGTAAATATTAAATACGTTGACTCTCAAGATGTTGAAGTGAAAGGCGTTGAAATACTAAAAGAACTTGATGCTATTTTAGTACCAGGTGGATTTGGTCAACGTGGTGTTGAAGGTAAAATATTAGCTGCACAATACGCACGTGAAAACAAAGTGCCTTATTTAGGTATTTGTTTAGGTATGCAAGTGGCGCTAATTGAGTTTGCTCGTAATGTTGCAGGCTTAGTTGGTGCACACAGTACGGAATTTAATGCTGAAACACCATACCCAGTGGTAGGTTTAATCAGTGAATGGTTAGACGAAGAAGGCCAAATTGAATACCGTGATGAAGAATCAGACCTTGGTGGTACCATGCGTTTAGGCTCACAATTGTGCCACCTTGTGAAAGGTACCAAAGCGTGCGACGTATATGGTAGTGAAACAATTTATGAAAGACACCGTCACCGTTTTGAGGTAAATAATAACTACCGTGAACAATTAAGCAAAGCTGGTTTAGTGTTCTCGGGGTTATCGACAGATAAAAGCTTAGTTGAGGTGATTGAAATTCCAGATCACCCTTGGTTCATAGCGGGGCAATTCCACCCAGAGTTTAATTCAACTCCGCGTGACGGACACCCGTTATTTGAAGGTTTTGTTGCTGCTTCTTATGCACTTCAAAAGCAAAAGAATAGCTAAGATAAACACTTTTATTGAAACCGTAGCCTTTGCTGCGGTTTTTGTTTTTACACAGAAGTAATTCGTTCACTTTAGTAGAGAGCGTTATATTTAATAAAATTTAGGAAAGATAATGTCAAATATCAGTAAAATATTCGCCCGTGAAATTATGGACTCTCGTGGTAACCCAACCGTTGAAGCAGACGTATATTTAGAGTCAGGTGCTTGGGGGCGTGCAGCAGCACCATCAGGTGCTTCTACCGGTTCACGTGAAGCGTTAGAGTTACGCGATGGTGATAAGTCTCGTTATTTAGGTAAAGGCGTGTTAAAAGCCGTTGCAGCGATTAAAAATGATATTACACCTGCCTTAATTGGTCAGAACTCGCATGAACAAAGTCAAATCGACCAAATCATGATTGATTTAGACGGTACAGAAAACAAAGAAAAATTTGGTGCAAATGCAATTTTAGCAGTGTCTTTAGCGGTAGCTAAAGCAGCAGCAATGGATAAAGGCGTACAATTATTCGAGCACATTGCTGATTTAAACGGCACTCCGGGTGTTTATAGCTTACCTGTGCCTATGATGAATATCATCAATGGTGGTGAACATGCTGATAATAACGTTGATATTCAAGAGTTTATGGTTCAACCTGTTGGCGCTAAAAACTTTACTGAAGCATTACGTATGGGCGCAGAAATCTTCCATGCATTAAAGAAAGTATTATCGGCAAAAGGCTTAAATACTGCCGTTGGTGATGAAGGTGGTTTTGCACCTGACTTAGCGTCAAATGCTGATGCATTAGCGGTAATTAAAGAAGCGGTTGCTGCTGCTGGTTATGAATTAGGTACTGACATCACTTTAGCGATGGACTGTGCTGCCTCTGAGTTCTACAACAAAGAGTTAGGTATTTATGACCTTAAAGGTGAAGGTAAGCAATTTAGCTCAAATGAGTTCTCTAACTTCTTAGGTGAACTTTGTAAAGAATACCCAATTGTTTCAATTGAAGATGGTTTAGATGAGTCAGATTGGGATGGTTTTAAATACCAAACTGAATTATTAGGCGATAAAGTACAAATCGTTGGTGATGATTTATTCGTAACTAACACTAAAATCTTCAAAGAAGGTATCGACAGAAATATCGCTAACTCTATTTTGATCAAGTTTAACCAAATTGGTTCATTAACAGAAACATTAGCGGCTATTCGTATGGCAAAAGATGCGGGTTACACTGCTGTTATCTCTCATCGTAGTGGTGAAACTGAAGATGCAACAATTGCTGATTTAGCCGTTGGTACTGCAGCAGGACAAATCAAAACGGGTTCATTATGTCGTAGTGACCGTGTATCTAAGTACAACCAATTACTACGTATTGAAGAGTTCTTAGGTGATAAAGCTGTATATAATGGCTTAAGCGAAATTAAAGGCCAGTAAAGATAAACCTGATGCTAATCAGCTTGATTACTCAGTTCTTGTACTTTTGATTAATATGTTACTGAGTATCACCTTAAAGCAGTACTAATTGAGTGTTAGTTCTATATATAAAGCACGTTTCTGTAAAGAAAGCGTGCTTTTTTTATGCTTTAAATATAGCATGAATTACTAGCTATATTTATTACTAAACATCAATCTATTACAGATATAAATGGAATTTTTTATGAAAAAACTGCTCGCCACCATAACTGCAACAGCACTACTAACTACCATTTTAACCGTCAAAGCAAATGAAAGTGATGCAATGGTTGAAATGATCGTTAGCATGATGAAAAAATCTGGAGAAATACGTGATCTGAGTACCTGCTTAGGTATAACTGAAGAAAAGTTTATTAATGCTTACACAGACACAATAAAACTTTGTTTCCCTAAAGATGCTTTGCAGGGAGATTGCATGGATGAAATGGTACCAGAGATATTTGGTTTACCTCAAAGCAAGTTTGAGGCTTGCACTAGCGATGACTCTGAATATGCTCAAGCGGAAAGTGACATAGATTTATCAACATTATCAGATGATGAACGAAACGCTTTGCTGGATCAGCAGCGTACTGAAGCGATGGCGAATATGGAAGAAATGGCCGCTTTCATGAAGAAAGCCAGCGAAGGTACAGAAGGTAAAATTACCCTACCTGTCTACAGCCCAAGTAGCTTAACATCTCATTATATCAACGGCATGGAAAGTAGTTCAGGTAATAAAACCCTACCAGTTGCAACATTTACGACAACCGATAGTGTTGATGAAGTTATCGAATTTTATAAAAAATCGCTGCCAAACTTTGAAATTGGTAACAGCGGAGAGATATATTATATAATGGAAAAGCTGCCAGGTAATTTGTCACAGCTCAGCCATGATTTGGAAAATTTACCTTTATATTTTGTCCCACATATTGAAACTTATAGTTTAAAAATGTCAGGTGAAGAAACAACACTCATTGTTATTTCTTACGAACCTAGCTAAGTTAAATAGGCTAAAAGGGTGTTACTTGGACGCACCTCATGCTTTTAGACGTTTTTGATAATATCTGTAATTAATTGAGCAGTCTCTTCAGGCTGTTCAAGTGGAAACATGTGGCCACCGTTGACTGTTTTTAGCGTGACTTTTTTGTTTAATTTGGCGAATCGTTGAAACACTTGTTTTGGGTTTGGGCAAACATCGGTCTGCTCTGCATAAATAAGTGTTGCCGGTACGATTAACTTATCTTTAAAGCTCGCTAAGTTTGAAGGTAAGTGCCTGAAAATATCTGCTTCAACATTTGCATCAAACACTAGCTCTTGCTGTGCGTTTCTTTCTACAACTCCGCTATTAACATAATCAACTAAGGAGCGCCTGTCGAAATGTCTAAATAACTTTCTTTTAGCAAATAATTCGACAATATCAGTGCCTAACGGCCAATGAGTTCTACGAGTCATTGCTTTACCTGAGGGGCTGAACTTATCTATTAGGCGTGTCTTTTTAATTAATCTAACCGCCAATGCAGTTGAACCTGTAATTACAGGGGAATCAAGCATAATTAAGCCTTTAAATAGCTCAGGGTATTTACAGGCAGCCATAAAAGAAATAACACCGCCAAAAGAGTGCCCTACACAAATTATCTTCTCATTATTGTGTTGCTGGCTTTTAATAAAGTCTACTAACTCTTCAACAAGATGCTGCCAATTATTTTCAATAGGGTAGTTTGGGTTGTGACCATATTTTTCATGTGCAATAACCTCAATATTTTCAGGGAAGTAGCTAAATAGTGTTTGATAACTTCCAGCAGGAAAGCCATTGGCATGAACAAAGTTGACAGTAGTTTTTTGCATTAAAAAAAGACAACATAACAGGTAAACAGGTATAGCAAGTTAAACGGGTGTTTAAATATTGTCAATAAGCTTTTAGTGTGTGTGCGTAAAATAGCAAGGTGAGTTAAGGGGTATCTGTTACCACTAAAAATAAGGTAAACGCTAGATAATCTGAGCTCAGCTTAACAAATGTTTCTCTAACCGCTATTTTCCTGACGTCTTCGTTAAATTTACTTGCAATAGCTCCCTATTGACGCGAAATTT
>NZ_JAHKPW010000070.1:399857-415528 GCF_018860755.1 Colwellia sp. D2M02
CCTTGCTTATCATATGAAAAAAGAAAAACTATCAGGCTGAGCGACTCAGGAAAGTAATTTTTGCTGATATTTCAATTCGTTAAATAGCCCTTAAACGGAATTAGGTTAGATAATAAAAAGCCCAAACAATGTTGGGCAGTTTAAGTATTAAGTTTCGCTGTTAAATATGTTACTTGTAATTAGCTAGGCTAATTATTTTGTTAAATAGCAGTATAAGAAGAAAAACTAGAACTCTTCAAGCATGTACTCTAACGAGTCATCAAATACTTTTAAGTCTTTTTCTAATTGAAATTTATCACGTAGTGATTCAATTTCTCGCCATTTTCTTTTTTTAGTTATCGTAGCACGGCTTTTTTCTGGTTGCTCTGTAGACTCTAAAACACGGTTTAAATTATCCATAAAGTACCCCTGATATTACAAAGTAAATACAACAGCTATTTTAATACCATAATTATGAAGTTGTGCAAATAAAAAAACGCATATTTACTTAAAAATATGCGTTTTAATCACACGTTTTTTGCTATTTTTTACAGCACATTTTGTTTGAAAATATAGCGTTAGGTGCTTTAGTGGTAACTTTTATGAGTTACTAATAAAAGTTACAATAAATCGGTTAATTGTTTCTCTAATTTAACCTGATCAATTGCGAAGTTACGAATACCTTCTGCTAGCTTTTCAGTTGCCATTGCATCTTCATTCATTTCCCAGCGAAATTGTGCTTGTGTTAACGCTGACTCATTAGATGGCGTTGCATCACTGGCAGTTAATTTAGTTTCAATTGTTTCTGTACTGTTGGCTAACTCATCCATTAATTGTGGACTAATAGTTAAACGATCACAGCCTGCTAAGGCTAGAATTTCACCAATATTTCTAAAGCTGGCACCCATAACTACAGTGTTAAAACCTTGTTGCTTGTAATAGTTATAAATACTGGTTACTGAAACAACACCAGGGTCTTCATCACTAGGGTACTCTGTACGGCCGGTATCTTTTTTGTACCAGTCAAGAATACGACCAACAAAAGGAGAAATAAGATAAACACCCGCTTCTGCACAAGCACGTGCTTGAGCAAAGCTAAATAATAAAGTGAGGTTACAGTTAATACCTTCGCTTTCTAATTGTTCAGCGGCTTTAATGCCTTCCCAAGTAGAAGCAAGTTTGATTAAAATTCTGTCGTTGCTAATACCTGCTTCGTTGTACATAGCAATCAGCTTATGTGCTTTAGTAATTGAGGCTTTGGTATCAAATGATAAACGGGCATCAACTTCGGTTGAAATACGGCCAGGGACAATTTTTAGAATTTCTAAACCAATCAACACAGAAAGTTTATCTGCGGCATCAATCACTTGTTGAGCGGCATCATTCGACTGTGTTTTTGCCCATGCTACTGAGTCAGCCACTAGTTGCTGGTATGCAGGTAATGAAGCGGCTTTTAATAAAAGTGATGGGTTTGTTGTTGCGTCTTGCGGTTGAAACTTAGCAATAGCCTCAATATCACCCGTATCAGCAACAACGGTTGTTACTTTCTTTAATTGTGCAAGCTGTGAAGAAGAGTTTGTCATAACGTAACCTTAAAATAGTGTCTTGGAAATATTGACTACAGCATAGCGTTGATAGCCAGTATATAAATGTAGCTGATGAAATATTACAACATAAAAGCGTAAAAGTACCAAGTAATGCGTAATAAACTGTAATTTTATTCTATTTCTTTTTTTAGGTACTTTTTGCATAACTTTCTAAGTCACTTATGCCTGGGGATGTGTTATAGTTTTGCACTATAAAATACACCCGTTTATTAGAAGGTTAGCCATGTTACTTGTTGTTTCTCCAGCAAAAAAATTAGATTTTGAATCTGACTTAGCGACTGAAAAATTCAGCCAGCCAACATTACTTGAGCACAGTCAGTTACTTATTGATGACTGCGTTAAACTATCTCCCGATCAAATAGCGACGTTAATGAAGCTTAGCGATAAATTAGCGGGGTTGAACGCAGCACGCTTTGGTGAATGGTCTACGCCATTTACTTGTGCGAATGCCAGACAAGCCATTTTGAGCTTTAATGGTGATGTTTATACGGGGTTAGATGCACAATCGTTTAGCGATAGCGACTTTGAGTTTGCCCAACAGCACTTTAGAATTTTATCGGGGTTATACGGCTTACTTAAACCACTTGATTTAATTCAAGCTTACCGCCTTGAAATGGGTTGTAAATTGGCTAATTGTCGAGGTGATAATTTATATCAATTTTGGGGTGATATTATTACTAACGAATTAAATGAAGCGCTTGCGGCTCAAGGGGATGATGTTTTAATTAACCTTGCTTCAACTGAGTATTTCAAGTCAGTAAAGAAAAAGTCGTTAAAAGGCACCATTATTACTCCTAACTTTAAAGATTGGAAAAATGGTCAATATAAAATGATCAGCTTCTTTGCCAAAAAAGCGCGCGGTATGATGGCACGTTACATTATCCAAAATAAGTTGACCTCTGTTGAACAAATTAAAGGTTTTGACTTAGGCGGCTATCAGTATGATGAAGCTTTATCTAAAGGTAATGATTGGGTGTTTACTCGCAAAGAAGCAGAGTAATAGTGCGTAGAGTTATCTGAAGTAGCTAATCACAAAGAGTAATCGTTGCAACCAATAAAAAGCCTGACAACATTTGTTGTACAGGCTTTTTAGTATAATACTTAAAGGTTTAGTTAACCTGAACTTAAGTTGGCTTATTACCAGAAGCTGCGCATCGCTAAGGTTAAACCCCAGCCTGCATATTCGCCGCCATCGTTAGCACTGTCTTGCATTTTTGCGTAATGTACACCGGCCTGAAATTTCAATTTATGGCCATTAACTAGATAGTTCATACCGCCATAAACCTCTTGGTATTGATCGCCTCGGCCGCTGACAATGTCGCGATCATAACGACCAAGTCTTACGCCATTATTATCTTTACTGTTTAGATAAGTATAACGAGCAACCCAAATCAATTTTTCTGTTTGTTGCAAAGTTGGCATTAACACCACTCCAAATAGGTTACTTTGACCTAAGTCTCCTTTGCCCCATGAAATATCAGTATCTAAGCCCCATGCTTGTTGCTTTAATTTACTTGATACACTGACTATTTGAGAAAATTTTCGAGTATTACCATGTTCATGAGTATCGTTGTAAACATAATCTATACCCAGCTCGCCTTGCTCCCAAAGTGCATTTTTTTCGAGTTTTTTTGAGGTTGATAAAAGTGCGAAGTAACTTGCTTCTTTTACTGATAACTCATCAGAGCCATCACTTGAAAAGACACCTGTTTTATACTTCCAGCCATTGCTTAAACTGCTCTTAACGCTAACCCCTGTAAAATATTCAGCAGTAAACCATAAGTTATTACTAAGGTTATTACGTTGCGGCGTTAATAAACGATTTGACGAGGTTTTACCGTCTAAAGTAAAGCCGGTAGACTGCTTGAGAAATTTTAGCTCAGTATTTTTATTTAGCGCCCAAGCAACATTAGCATCGGTTAAGCGACGATATGAGTCATCAAGACTAGTATTTAGGTTAAAATCACCTTCTAACGCGAACTTGAACTCGCCTTTTTTGGCTTTAAAACCAAAGCGAAAGCGTCGCCATTCGGTGTCATTAAACTCACCTTGCTCAGCATCAACCCAAGTTGAGTCAAGCTGTAGTCGACCAGATAGCTTAAAATAATCACCTTGTTCATTCTGATAAAGCTCAGCCATTTTCCAAGCATCGTTGAAGCTAGTATCACTTGATTGATTTGAAGGTGCTGCATATGCATTTAACGCGCTAACGCTGCTTAATGCGCCAATCACCGATAAAGTTAATAGGTTTTTCTTAGATATCATTTTCACAGTAGTCTTTTTCATTTTTGAAGTTGAATGGTTAAGTTGAAATTTGCCAGCGTATTTATTACCCGAGCAGATAATGCCAACTTAATTCATTAATAGATGACGTTATGATTACAATTACAACATTTTTATGTGACAAGTTTGTGACATGAGTGGATTATGACAAAAAAAAACACTCGCTATCAAGACAAAGCGAGTGTTTTTAGTGTTAGGCTATTATGGTAACCGTCTTATTATTAGAAACGGTATTCTGCACCAGCGTAGTAAAAGGCGCCATTAAAGCCAAAAGGAGCTGAGCGACGAGAGTAAGTAAATACGCCAGGGCTACTAACAATTACGTTACCGCTAGCATCAACAATAGTCCCTGTTCTCGAGTTACCTATTTCGTTTTTATCAGGCATTACATCAAATAAATTATTACCACCAATGTTAAATGATAATTGCTCGTTAACCTGATAACTAACACGTAAATCGGTTAGTATTTCAGCACCATAGGTTTGTCTACCACCATCGGTAACTGTGTATTCGCCGTAACGGTTAAATGCTAGATTAACGGTAAAGTCATTAATACGATACAAACCTGATAAGCTAATTCTATCTTGGGGTTGCCACTCTTCAATAATAGAAATATCTTGCTCGGAGAAAATATCCTCAGGTGGAATATCACCTAAGCCGCTATCGGGTGGTGTGAATATATTAACCACATCGGTTTCAGTAAAATTGGCTGCAAAGGTTAAGTCTAAATCACCACCGAGCATTTCACCGTTCCAAGTAGCAATAATATCTACCCCTTGTGTTTCTGTATCTGCACCATTTAGGAAGAATTGACCACCACCTGCGCCTGAGGCTTGCAGTGCAGCATCTAAGGCTGGAGATAAACCTTCACCCAACGAGTTACTTAAGACAATACGATCATCAATATCAATGGTATAAAAATCAACGGTTAAGTTAATACTATCGGCTATTCTAATCACGGTTCCTAAGCTAAAGTTGGTTGACTCCTCTTCTTTTAATTGTGGGATACCAATGGCTTGCGCTAAGTTACTATCGTTTCTAAATGTTCCCACTTGAACAGCAATTTGATCGCCATCAGGATCATTCGGGTTGGTCTTAAACTGTGTACTAATATTATTAAAGTAGAGCTGCTGCATTGACGGAGCTCTAAAGCCGGTACTCATTGCACCACGTAATGCAATATCTTCGGTAATTGACCAATTCGCGGCAAGTTTGAAGTTAGTGCTATCACCAAAGCCGTCATAATCATCGTAACGTACAGCGCCACTAACAATTAAATCATCGGTAATTTCCGTTTCAGCATCCAGATAAAATGAAATAACATCACGGGTTTCATCAACAGCCGATACCGGACCTATACCGCCAAAGCCTTGAGTACCAGCACTTCTATCGGTGGGAAATAAGCTAACACCATTTACGGTGTCGTAATCTCTATATGAATATTCTGCGCCAGGGGTTACTTTGTAAGTATCAGTGCGAATTTCAGCGCCCATTGCCAATGAAAATAAGTCAAAATCTTGAGTATAATCAAGATTCAAGGTTGATAAGCTTAGCTCCAACCCGTAGGCAGAAGCTTCGCTAGGTACTGCAGCGCGAATTTCATCAGGAGTAATACTCGCTAAGGAGCCATCGTCATTGTACTGTAGTGCATTGGCATACGATGAATTAATCGTGTTGCTGGTGGTGTAATCAATCGTGTTTTGACCATAAGTGTAAGAAAAATCTAAACTGGCACCATTGTCAAATTCAGTTAAGTAGCCAAAGTTGTATGACATATCTTTAATATCTGAATTTATTTTAGGTAGAAACCCCATAGGAACAGTCGCGTCACCATCTTGTAGTGGCGCATTACCACCGGTATTGTTGTTATGACGAAAGAATGCGGCAGACTCGTTATCGCGATTAGAGTAGGTAATAAAACCATAAAGCTCACCTTCACCAAGCTCATAACCGGTATTTACGGTTAAACCAAACTGTTCAGAGTCGGCATCACCAATTCGAAAGGTATTACGAGGTGCCGTTGCTTCTCTTGGATCGCCAAGTAGTGAAGTACCATTACCTAAATCAGTACATCCCGAGAACTGACAAGAGCCATGCAAACCTGCGCGATTAGTAAAACCTCTATCTCTAAAGTTAAGGGTGGTATTTAAATAGCCTTTATCGCCAAGTGCAAAGCCTTTTGAAATATCTATGTTAGTGGTTTCTCCATCACCTTCTGAATATTCACCGTAAGAAAGTGCGACTTTACCGCCTTCATCAGCGTCATCAAGAATGATATTAATAACACCAGCAATAGCGTCAGAGCCATACTGAGCGGCAGCGCCATCACGTAACACTTCAATGCGTTTTATTGAGGCGGCAGGAATCGCATTCATATCTGTTCCTGCGGTGCCTCGACCAACAGAGGTATTAATGTGAATAAGGCTGGCTTGATGACGACGCTTGCCGTTTACCAATACTAAGGTTTGATCTGGGCCTAAACCCCTTAACGTTGCTGGTCTGAGTGCATCAGTGCCGTCACTAATGGCAGAGCTTGAAAAGTTAAATGAAGGTGCAATTGCTTGCAGCATTCTACCAACTTCTGTTTGACCTGTATTTGCTAGTGCTTCTGCTGAAAGAATATCAACCGGCACTGGTAACTCATCAACAGAGCGACCACTGACGCGGCTACCAATAACAGATATTTGTTCTACGTCTTCTAATGAGGCTTTTGAGGGCTCTTGGGCTAAAGCACTTTGGCTAGCTACACCAAGTAAAATAGGTATTAGTGTGGTATTTATTATTTGTTTTTTACGGTTGTACATTGTGAATATTCCCTATCATGTTTAGTAACTTAACTGCGTAAGCTATTAACAACATCGATTAACGTCCGTATTATTATCATTTATCGGTTGTAATCGAATAATAACCTTTTAATTCATTTACTTGCTAAAGAGTAGTCGAATAAAGTTAAAATACAATGTTTTTAAATAACTTGAGGGAAGGGGAGTGCCTGATAAGAAGTAATGCGCTGAGTAAGTCGCACTCAGGTTGATCAATAAAGCAGCCATAAAAGCGCGCTATACAAATAATAAAAAACCGCTGCTATGTTAGTAATTAAACATGTGAGCGGCTTATTTATTGTTATAAAAATTTATTTTTTAGCGCGTTTGGCTTGTTTTTTCGCTTGCTTTTTAGCCTTGGCTTTTTTCTGTGACGTGGTCAGTTTTACTTTCGCTTTTTTGTTAGCAACGCGAGATTCTTTATGCTTAGGGCGAAGCTCTTCAATAACACGGCGCGATAAGCGCTCGTCAACGTAACGCTCAATTTTACCCACAACAGGCATATCATGGGCTTCAACTAATGATATTGCCGTGCCTTTATTGCCAGCACGACCGGTTCTGCCAATACGATGTACGTAAATATCTGTTTTACGTGGCATATCAAAGTTAATAACATGGCTAATATCGTCAATATCTAAACCACGGGCGGCAACATCGGTGGCAACTAATACTTTGATTTCACCACTTTTAAAACGCTCAATGGCTTTGTTACGTTTATCTTGCGGCATTTTGCCTTCAAGCCATACACAAGGCAGTTCTTCGGCATATAATTTACCTGAAAGGTATTGTACTGTTTCGCGTTTATTAGCAAAAACGACGGTACGATTAACGCCTTCTTGTTTAAGAATATTCACTAAAAGCTTTAATTTATGATCGCTATTATCAGCTAAGTGCAACCACTGATGAATAACCGCCTTTTCTTTACGTGACGGATTAGACTCTAAAAAGACTGGCTCATTTAATACTTCTTTAGAAAAGCGTAAAACCCCAGCACCTTCTAATGTTGCCGAAAATAACATGGTTTGCTTACGCCAGCGTGCTTCGCCAACAATACGATCAATAGTTTCTCTAAAGCCCATATCAAGCATTCGGTCTGCTTCATCTAATACGAGAATTTCAATTTCACGAGCATCAAATTGCTCATTCTCAATGTATTCTAATAAACGACCAGGGGTTGCCACTAAAATATCAGTGGTGCTATTTAAGATATCACTGTGACTACCATAATTAACGCCACCGGTAATAACACCCGTTTTAATATTGGTTAGTTCAGCAATTTTTTCACTGTCTTCACCGATTTGAATCGCTAATTCACGGGTTGGCGTTAAAATTAATACGCGAGGAAAGCCCGGTTGCGTTCTTGGGTAATCAAGTAAGTGTTGAGCAATTGGCAGTAAAAAAGCGGCGGTTTTGCCGGTTCCTGTCGGCGCAGAAGCAAGAATGTCTTTACCTTGCATCGCCTCAGGAATAACTAACTCTTGAATAGATGTTGGTTTGGTATAACCCGCTTTTTTGACACTGGCTAATAACTCAGAGTCGAGATCAAATTGCTCAAACATAGGGAATAATTCACTAACTGTTAAATAAATACAAATATGGCGGCAATTATAGTGACTTTCGTGCTTGCTGTAACCCTTTAATCGTTAATGCTGGTCAATTACGGGTTAGAGTAACTCGCTATATTCAAGTAAAATTTGCTCACACCACTGCTCGATACGTTCATCGGTTAAATTATATTGGGTATCTTCATCTAAAGATAAACCAACAAAGTGGCTTTCATCGTCACTCAGTGCTTTTGATGCGGTAAACTCGTAACCTTCATTTGGCCAGTAACCAATAACGTTAGCCTGTTGAACAAGCACTTGCTCGTGGAGCATACCTAAAGCATCTTGAAACCACTCGGTGTAACCAATTTGATCGCCCATACCATACAAAGCAACAATTTTATCTGATAAATCAAGCGAGTTAATATCTTGCCAAATAGACTCCCAGTCTTCTTGTAGCTCGCCATAATCCCAGGTAGAAATACCAAAAATAATGAAGTCATAATCAAGGCAGAGTGAAAGTGGCTGATCTTTTATATTAAATATATCAACTAAATCTTCACCTATTGCTGCTTGTATTTTTTCAGCAACTATTTCAGTGTAACAAGTGGTTGAACCATAAAATAAGCCTATTTTCATTTGCGATCTCGTTCGTTGGATTTACATCAATAATAAAATGGTGTTGTGTAACTTTGTGCTCTAAGTGCTTAGTTACCTAGATTTAGTTACTTAAATTTAGTTATCTAGCGTTGTAAGTCATCATACTTAGTAACACTTTCGCTGAGTTTATCAGAAGATATGCCTTTAGTTTTGCTATTTATCCGATAAAATAACCGTTTTAGCTAAAAAAATTGCAATATGTTTAACTAGGCTGTAATTTCACACGCTAAAGTACGGTCTTTAATGAAAGCTTAATTTTATTCGTATTAATACATCACCTTTATGGAAGTTTCTATGCACAGCAAATTTATTACCTATGTCATCACCGCGATAGTATTTATTGTACCGACCACGTTAGCCCAAGTAGCTATTGCGAATGAAAATGTACCCGCTTTAATCGCAAGCTCTCCTAGTGACAAATTTGATGCGCAAATGCTAAAAGAAGTCGTTGGAAATAAATTAGGGCTAAATGTAGTTAAAGTTGAAAAAACACCAATGAATGATTTAGCGGCTATTCATACCGAGCAAGGACTTTTCTATTCTAGTTATAACGGTGAATTTTTAATTCATGGCAAACTTTATAGCATTAAAAATGAACTGACTGATTTAACCGAGCAAAGCTTAGCTGCTATACGTCTTGAAGGGGTAAAGTCATTTGCTAATGATGTTATTACGTATCCAGCTAAAGATGAAAAATATGTAGTGACAGTTTTTACTGATATTACTTGTGGTTATTGCCGTAAAATGCACGCTGAAATGGCTGAGTATAATAAACTCGGTATTACCTTTCGCTATTTAGCTTATCCGCGCTCAGGTATTAACGATCGTTTAGGTAACTTTACCGATGGCTTTAAAGATTTACGCTCAGTGTGGTGTAATGATGACTCTGCCGATGCGTTAACACGAGCAAAATCAGGTGCAGGTATTGCTTATAGAATTTGTGATAAGCCTATTGAAGCGCAATTTAACTTTGGTCGCCAAATTGGTGTTACAGGTACACCAGCAATTATTTTGCCTAACGGTATGATGGTGCCAGGTTACAAGCCGCCAGCACAACTTGAAGCAATATTAAAAGAAGTTTAATGTAAGAACCTTAATGTAAAGCCTTACATTGAAGTGTCATATAAAAAGCAGTGATCACGATCACTGCTTTTTTGTAACTGGCTATTGAGTAAGTTTTTTTAATTACAGTATTTTATAAAAAAGATAAGAAGATGAGTAACCTATGAGTAAAAAAATAATTCGCCGCACACCAGTAGACGATAGCCATTTACCTCCTCATCTTCCTGCAATTATTAAACAAGTTTATGCCGCGCGAGCCGTTAAATCAGCAAGCGAACTTGAACTTAAAGTGAATAACTTACATGGTGTTACCGAACTTGCTTCATCATTAATGGGTATAAATACTGCCTGTGAATTGCTGTATCAAGCCTTAATCAACAAAACACATATTATTATTGTGGGTGACTTTGATGCCGATGGTGCTACGAGCACCGCTTTAATGATGACAGCGTTTAACTTATTTGGTAGCACACATCATAACTTTATTGTGCCAAATCGTTTTGAATACGGTTATGGCTTAACTCCTGAAATAGTTGATATTGCAGCAAGCCAAGGAGCGCAACTGTTAATTACCGTCGATAATGGTATTAGCTGTATTGCGGGAGTGAAGCGCGCTAAAGACTTGGGAATGCAAGTGATTGTTACCGACCACCATTTACCAGGACATAGCTTGCCTAATGCTGATGCTATTGTTAACCCTAATCAAGTCGGCTGTACCTTCCCAAGCAAATCGCTTGCTGGTGTCGGTGTCGCTTTTTATGTCATGCTGGCGCTAAGAAAATATTGTCGCGAGCAAAATTATTTCAGTGAATATCACATCCCTGAGCCTAATATTGCGCAGTTACTTGATTTAGTTGCCTTAGGTACAGTAGCTGATGTGGTCTCACTTGATGGCAATAACCGTATTTTAGTTGAGCAAGGCTTAAAGCGTATAAGAGCAGGGCAAACTCGTCCGGGTATTCAGGCATTGATTGAAATTGCTAATAAAAACCAACAACGCTTAGTGGCGAGCGATTTTGGCTTTGCACTCGGCCCAAGAATTAACGCGGCTGGGCGTTTAGATGATATGGCTTATGGTATTAACTGTTTACTAGCGAGTGATTTATCAAGCGCAAGGGTAATGGCGGCAGAGCTTGATGATTTAAATAAAGCACGTCGTGAAATAGAGCAGGGTATGCAAGGTGAGGCTGAACGGGTGTTAAGTTCACTTAACTTCGATGCGTTTAACTTTAATGAAACGAGCACAGCAAAAGACAATAAAGCTGACTTTCCAAGTGCCATTGCACTGTATCAAAAAGATTGGCATCAAGGGGTTATTGGTATTGTTGCGGGGCGTTTAAAAGAAAAATTTCACCGTCCCTGTATTGTTTTTGCCAATGGCAGTGATGATGAAGTCAATGATGAGCAGTCGAGAGAAATAAAAGGCTCAGCGCGCTCTATTCCAGGGTTACATATTCGAGATTTATTAGAACATATTGACAGTCAACACCCTGGGCTTATTCTGAAATTTGGTGGCCATGCCATGGCGGCAGGTTTATCAATAAAACAGTGTGACTTTACTCGTTTTCAAACTTTATTTGACCAATTAGCTAGTCAATGGCTTAAACCTGAAGACTTACAGAGTATTATTTTATCTGACGGCGCTTTGCCGGTCGAAAATTTGAACCTAGACTTTGCTGAATTACTCAGAGATTCAGGACCATGGGGACAAAACTTTCCTGAGCCATTATTCGACGATACTTTTACTTTAATTCAGCAGCGCATTGTTGGCGAAAAACATTTGAAAGTTGTGGTGCAAAAGTCGTCTAACGGAGGGAATCAAGTGTTTGACGGTATTGCTTTTAATATTGATATTAACGCTTGGCCTAATACTCAAGCTACACAAGTGCACTTAGCTTATCGACTTGATGTGAATGAATTTAGAGGTAAACGTAGCGTGCAATTAATGATTGAAAATATCACTGCGGTGTAACATACGTTTATTATTATAACGATAATTTAAATTTAGATATTGCGACAACATCGTGAGAAAGTAATGGAAAATTCACTCGCAGCTATACCGTTAGCCAACCTTGCTATTGCATTTTTGCCTGTATTCTTAGTGCTTATTATTTTAGTGAAATGGTCACTGCCTACTAAAAATACCTTACATGCCTTAGTGCGTATGCTAGTGCAATTATTGTTAGTCGGTTATGTACTCAGTTATATTTTTGAAAGCGATAATGCTTGGGTAATTGGCTTATTATTATTACTGATGATAGCTGTTTCAAGTTGGATCGCGCTTAATAATATTGAGCAACCTAAAATAGTGTTATTTAAGCAAACCTTTATCGCAATTTTTATTAGCGGTGTTTTTATTCTAATTGTCATAACACAAGGTGTATTACATTTATCACCTTGGTACCAACCGAAGGTTATTATTCCATTAGCAGGAATGGTTTTTGCTAACTGTATGAACAGTGTCAGCTTATCAGGAGAGCGATTTTTTTCTGAACGTCAACGTGCACAAACCTATATTAATGCGCGTAATATTGCCTTTAAGGCCTCAATGATCCCTAATGTTAATGCGCTTTTTGCGGTGGGAATAGTATCACTGCCGGGGATGATGACGGGGCAAATACTCGCAGGGGTATCCCCATTTATTGCCGCACGTTATCAAGTTATGGTGATGTGTATGATTTTTGCGTCAGCTGGCTTAGCTTCAGCTATTTTTTTAAGGTTAAATAAAGGTTATAAGTAGTTAAACATGGCCTTCTAATTTATCTTTATTTATTGCTGCCAAACTTCATTGCACTGCCAGCTATCTATCCATTGCGGTATTTCATTGGCGGGCATCGGCTTGGCAATACCGTAGCCTTGTGCTAAGTCACAACCAAGCTTTAATAATGCTTTACCATGTTCAATTGTTTCGACACCCTCGGCTATGACGTTACGCTTGAAAGATTTAGCTAAAGCAATAACCCCTTCGACAATTGCCGAATCATCAGGATCGCATAGCATATCTCGTACAAAGCTTTGATCTATTTTAATCAGGCTTGCAGGAAGACGTCTCAGGTAAGTTAAAGATGAATACCCGGTACCAAAGTCATCTAACGCAAAGTTTACGCCTAATTTTATGCACGCATTCATTGTAGCTGAGACATGGCTTATGTCGTCTAGAGCACTTGTTTCAAGCACTTCTAGCTCTAAGAGGTGAGGCTCAACATCTGGATGGCTTTTCAGTAACTTTATAATGTTTTTAGTGAACTTAGGTTGCTGTAACTGTACAGCAGCAATATTTACACTGATATTGAGCGGGGGATGAAGCCCCTGTTTTTGCCATTGACTAATTTGTGTTAAGGCTGAATTAATAACCCATTCACCCATTTCAATATTCATAGGGTTGTTTTCAATAATGGGTAAAAACTCAGCTGGGCTTAATAGCCCTTTTTTCGGATGTTGCCAGCGGATAAGAGCTTCAAAACCAATTACAGTACCAGATCTCATATTCACTTTGGGCTGATAATGAAGTACAAATTCATTATGATCTAAAGCATGACGAATAGCATTGAGGCCCTCTCGTTGTACTTTTACGGCATCATCTTGAGCTATATCAAATAGATGGTGGCGATTTTTACCCCTTTCTTTTGCAATATACATAGCTTGATCAGCATGACGCATGAGTTGATCGGCATCAACGTTATCTTGTGGATAAAGAGTTACTCCAATGCTAGCGGAAACATTTAAAATGGCACCATTAACCATAACGGGAGCCGATGCAGCTAATAAAAGGCGCTCTAATATAGGCACGTAATCCATTGGGGTAATTTTTTCCGGCAAGTTTGTTAATACAGCTACAAATTCATCTCCGCCAATACGAGCTAAGCTATCACCTTCGCGTAACGATGCTTTCATCAACCCCGAAAGAGAAATTAGCAGTTCATCACCGATGTCATGACCGTAAGCATCATTAATCGCTTTAAAACCGTCTAAATCTAGAAAAACTACAGCAAGAGACTGCTTTTGACGATTACACTGTAATAGTGCTTGAGATAGGCGATCTGCAAGTAATACCCGGTTGGGTAAATTAGTAAGTACGTCGAAATGTGCTATATGCTCTAACTGTTTTTGGTATTCTTTCATTGAAGTAATATCATTAGCTAAAATAACATAATGGCTAACTTTATTATGCTCATCACGTACAGCACTAATAGTTTGCATTTCAGTATATTTTTTTCCGCTTTTATGACGACTAACTACCTCGCCGATCCAGTAGCCGTTAGCATTAACCTCTTCCCACATCACATCATGAAATTCGGGCGAATGAACATCAGACATTAAGGACTGTGGTTTTTTTCCTAATACTTCCTCATGATAGTAACCTGATACTTCACTAAACCGAGCATTAACATTAATAATATGATTATTTTCATCAGTAATGATAATACTTTCTCGCGCATGAGAAAATACGCTAGCAGCGAGCTTTAGTTTGTCTTCAGTATGTTTTTTTTCTATAGCAATACTAGCTAAACTTGCAGTTTGCTCAATTACGGTAAGGTCTGCTTTGGTTGGTGCATTAATTTCATTATGGTATATAGCAAAAGTGCCTAAAACGTCTCCCTCTGTAGATCTTATTGGCTCTGACCAGCAAGAGGCTAGCCCTGCTTCTTTAGCTAATCCTTTATAAGGCTCCCAATAAGGGTGACTTTCAATATCGTCTACAATAATACGCTCATTCATGAAAGCTGCTGTACCGCAAGAGCCAACACCGATGCCTATTTCGACGCCATGAATAGCTTCACTATAAAATGTAGGAAGACGAGGGGCAGAGCCACTTATTAGATGTTGTCCTGAATTATCTAATAGTAAGATACTACAAATCATCTCAGGGTTATCTTGCTCAACAAGGTGCAGAATTGCATCAAGAATAATAGCTAGTGGCTTACCACTAGTAATAAGCTCTAATACATGGCGATGAGACTTTTTACGTAATTCGTTTTTTTTACGCTCAGTAATATCGTGTATGACGCCAATCAGGTAGCGATTACCTAAATTATCGGTGAAGCGACTTTTTCTTGTACTAATTATCTTAACTTGCTCAGCACTAAGGGTAAGTGTTTCTTCGCATAGAATCTCCTTTCCTTCTTCAAGGACTTTTTTATCAATAGCAAGAAAGTGCTCTCTTTCCAATGGGGGGACTTTTTCAGCTAACGTTTTACCTATGATGTCTTTTCTTGATAGCCCAAATAGTTGGCAAAAAGCGTTATTAACTAGTATTAATTTACACTCATTATCTTTTACAAAGATAGGATCTCTTGTATTAGTGAGAATTGCATGAAGGTAAAGCTTCGTTTGTTCATTATTTATGAAGGTTAACGTTGACGTATCTTGGCTTTCTTTAAACGTCATTTAGTCTCTTCCTTGTGAAATAAAATTATAATGTTAAAGCTATTGTTAGGTATATAACCTGAACGCGGTTTAAGAGATATTTAATAAATTGATTTAATTTGTTTTATAAAACCTATCATTCGTTAGTTTTAAATATAGCAAAGAGATTATTTTATGAAAGTTATATAGCTTATTAGCCCGTATTACTTACTAAATAACCTGAGTTCGGCTTAACAAATGTTTATCTAGCAGCTACTTTTCCTAACTTCTTCGTTAAATTTACTTGCAATAGGCCAGCTATTGACGCGAAATTTGCCTTACTTATCATATGAAAAGAAGAAAAACTA
>NZ_JAHKPW010000011.1:0-2652 GCF_018860755.1 Colwellia sp. D2M02
TTATTAGACAATGCAGGAGTTTATTGTCCTGAATAACTACATTACAAAGGCTATGCCTTGTATAAATACCCAACAAAAAACTGCAAAAACAATCTCGAAAGATTAACAGGCTCTAGAAATAAAACCACATTGAAGATTGGCTAAATCTAGTGATGATTTTATATACGGGTTAAAAGATGACAATGGCGTTGCAAAAAATATCCGTGCTTTTTCAGAGCCTAGTATTATCGTAAGCATATCAGTTTGGGATTCAACTGATGATCTCAAAAACTTCATGTTCAAAGTCCACCATAGAGATTTTCTTCATCGTAAAAAGTGATTTCGTACTACTCTTGAAGAGAGTTATGCTTTATTGTGGATTCCAGTCGGTCACATCCCCATCATTTCAGAAGCAGTTGAAAATCTTGAGTTACTGCATATTAATGGTGATCGCCAAAGGCATTTTCGTTTAAATTATAAGCTAAGGAGGGGTTACTTTGAACAAGCTAGGAATTGTAATTATTACATTGTATTTAAGTGCTTGTGGATTAGATGTTGATAGAGATAAAAAAGCAGAGCCTATTACAGCTACATTGACCGAAACTGATATGACCGGGATTTGGCTGTTGGAAAAAACTACTGTTTATACAAAGAAAAGTGATGGGCTTATCTTAGACACGACTATTGAAAAGTCTCAAACTTATATTGAAGATACGGAAAATGGCATAGCAAGTGTTAGATGTAGAGATATGGCAGCGCTTGCAACTGGGCAACCTTCTCACTATGAAGGCTTTAAAACCGACGATAAATACTTCCCTTTAGGTGAGAGCGATACCGTACAGCCATACCTATTTGAGCAAGGTGTGTTGGTACAAGAAATAACAACTGATGCTATGTATGGCGAACAAGAAGCTACCGAATTGGTACGTAAAACACTAACGTATATAAAATCAAAAGAGAGTGTTTATAGCGATGGAACAATCGCGTTAAATGGTCCGCTAACTTTCTCGGCTACCGATAAAATTTGTACCGAACAATTAAAACAAACACAATTAGAACGTAATGAAACCAACAAATACACCTTCAAAGTTCCATTTTCACATGACGAACAAGACCTGTTAGAAATAGTATTACTGTTTGCTGGCAATCCATCTACAGGCTTCTATAACCTAGATACTTCAGCAACCGAAACAGGGTTTATTGAGGCTTATATACACAGTGAAGCTTCAAGTTATTATGAAGCACTTGGTAATGTAAGACCGCATAATTTTGGTGAGCCCGGTTGGATAGATTTAATATCCACAGATCAAAATAGCTTTGAGGGAAACTTCTCAGTAACGATAGAAAACCACGGAGTGCTTACCGGTTATATTGAGGTAGATATGAGTGGCTTACAATAAAATTTGGTCATTAATAAAATATTCCATTTATATTGCAACCAGTGCTGATGGTTATATAGCAACGCCCGAAGGTGGCATAGATTGGCTACACAGCGCAGGAAACTAAACCGCAGATATGAGTGCCAACCCTGATATGGGGTTGACGAAATTTATTACTTCAATTGACTATATGATTAAATTTTGCAAAAAAGAATGCTTAAGCCTCACCGATTATCAGTGATATTTGTATTCGATTTCACATCAAAATAAAGAGAAATAATCAACAATGAAATGCTCCGTTTATATCGCAACCAGTGCCGATGGTTATATAGCAACACCCGATGGCGATGTAGATTGGCTACACAGCGCAGGTAATTCGGCGGCAGATATGAGTAACAACCCTGATATGGGATTCACGAAATTTATTACTTCAATTGACTGTATGATTATGGGGCGTAAATGTATGGAAGCCATTTCTGGCTTCAACTTAACGGCTGAGCAATGGCCTTACGGTAACATTAAAATTTATGTACTCAGTAACACCATAAAAGAGCCGCCAGCCAATTTACAAGACAAAGTTGAAATGTACTCGGGTGATATTACTCAGCTAATCAGCCAGCTTGAAGCTAGCGGCTATAAACACGCTTATATTGATGGCGGTGTAACTATTACTGCTTTTATTAATCTTGGATTAATTAATGAAATGACGATTACCAAAGCACCGGTTATTTTAGGTAAAGGCATTCCGCTCTTTGGTGAAATTAATAATAGTATTAAGCTTACTAACGCCGAGGTTACTGGCTTTGCTAATGATTTTATTCAGGTAAAATACACTGTGGCTTACTTATAATATGATTGATGGATTTGGTAATCATCAAGATATGGTCAACTCGTTCTGCGATGGTTTCACCAACAGCATTAATGATATTATCGACAAAAATGCTGAGCTACTTTGTAACCAAGATGGCTATGAGATACTCACCAGCGTTTTTAATCAAAGATTTCGCAAACACGATATCGAAAATGCCAATATCAAACAAATAATTTCAATAGCTAATGAGCTCAGTGAATTATTAGAAAATAATATAAACATTGAGCAAGTATGCCATTTTATTAATTCGGCTCTTCAACAATCTTTTGGCGAATTTAGGGCTATAAAATTCACCCGTTAATGTTTTTAGTGACGTTTTTTAGTCAGTTAACAGGTAATAAAAATACGGCGCAATGCTAGTTAACCTGAGCTCGGCTTAGTAAATATTTCTCTAGGCAACTACGTTTCCTAGCTTCTTCGTTA
>NZ_JAHKPW010000011.1:2822-89771 GCF_018860755.1 Colwellia sp. D2M02
GCTTATCATATGAAAAGAAGAAAAACTATCAAGCTAGCAATTCATAAAATAATTTTTGTTGATATTTCAATTTGTTAAACATTTCTTTAACTAAGTTCAGATTAGTTAAGTAGGCTCGTGCTTCTCGTACATTATTCAGGGTATTTTTAGAGGTAAGTACGCGTACAAAAGTATCTTGTGCAATATCTGCAGAGTTATGTTCACACAATGTTTTTTTTACGCAGCCAAGCATGTAGCCAAGTATAATTTTGGCGATACATGTTACTCAGTTTATGTTGCAACGTGCTGTTATCTATAAGCACAACATATCTCTATAAGACAAAAACTACGACATAATAATAGTTATCATTTGCATTATCAAGTATGACGATAGTTTACTATAGCAAAAATAATCTAGTAAGGCAGATAATCGATAAACAACCCTAACATCCCCTATGTACTATCCAATCAGCGCCCTTTCAAAAAAGTTATATTAAAACATACCAACAACAACTTAAAATTTAAAACCCCTTAAAATACAATAAACAGTTGTAACAAATGTTATTTTATAACAAAATATAAATAGTGATAATATAACAACATCAATTTATCCCTTAAAATAAAATAACCCACCTCTTCGGAGCTCGCATGATTGAAATAAAAAACCTTACTAAGCGTTTTGGTAGCCACCAAGCGCTTGACTCACTCAGCTTTAATGTGCCCGCCGGCCAAGTAATGTGTTTACTTGGCGCTAATGGCGCAGGTAAAAGTACGACACTTAATTTATTATTAAACTTTATAGAACCTGACAGTGGCGAAATGACTATTGACGGTGATAGCGTAGTTATTTCTCCAGAGAAAACTAAACAGAAGTTGGTGTACTTGCCTGAGCAAGTCAATTTATATGAAGAGTTTAACGCCTTAGAAAACCTAGTGTATTTGGCAAAGCTAAGTGGTCATGTAACAAGTAACGCAGAAATAGAGCAAGCACTTACCGACACTGGCCTACAAAAATCTGCATGGCTTCAGCCATTAAGCAGTTATTCAAAAGGTATGCGTCAAAAGGTAGGCATTGCTTTCGCTTTATTACGAGGCGCTAAAGTACTCTTGCTTGATGAGCCAACCTCAGGATTAGATCCCAGCGCAACGTTAGAGTTTATTCGTATTATTGAAAAATTAGCTCAACGTGGTGCTGCTATTTTAATGGTCACTCACGATTTATATTGTGCACATTGTTTAGCTCATCAAATCGGTATTATGAAACAAGGGCAATTAAAAGCCTTATTAAACAATAACAATCTTTCTCTAGAAGCGCTTGAAAAAGAATATCACCAGCACATTAGTGACAATAATGAATTAACTAAAACCACTATTTCTGACACCACTTCTAACACTACTCCTTCATCTAAACCAGCTACACAAAACGCATAATTAGGACGTTATTATTATGTTTAAATTTCCATTAAACCCAGTGCGATTAGCATTGGCGTGTACTTTTACTTTTTCTACGCACAGCTATGCCGAACCAGTGCAAGTGCAAGAGCAAGATTCAACCTTATATATAGGCGAAGTAATCGAAGTTGTTTCACAACACAATAAAACTAAAGAAGCTCAACTTGTAGGCTCGGTTGATATTATTACGCGTGATCAGCTGCAAAATGAGCACGTTAATGTAACGTTCGATTTATTAAAAAAAATTCCAGGGGTTTATTTCTCTCGCTTTAACCAAGGCATTATATCTACAGACATTGCCATGCGTGGTTTTAACGCCGAAGGTTCGATGCCACATACTAAACTGCTGATTGATGGCATTCCAAGTAACCTTCATGTCGGCTTAAATGAAATGGATGCACTCTTTCCAATGGAAGTTGAGTGGATGGAAGTTGTGAAAGGTAATCATGATGCACGTTATGGTTTACATAACTTAGCAGGTAACATTAACTTACACAGCCGTCGTGACGACGCAAAAGAAGTAGAGCTACTAGTGGGTAGCTTTAATACCCTAGAAGCTCAAGGTTATTTTGGCGATGTGCAAGACAACTTTTCTCAACACTATTTTGTTGGTGCCCGAAAAACAGACGGTTATCGTGATCATGCGGATTTAGAGAAGCACACTTTTGCTGGTAAATGGTTTTACCAACCGTCAGACAATACCGACATTGGTTTAGTCGCTCGTTATTTTGACTATGAAGCTGATGCACCCGGTTATTTAACTGAGCAAGCGGCGCAAGAAGACCCTACTCAATCAGCGGATTATGCCCGTGATGATTCAGGGGATAAGCAAACACGCCATATAAGTGCTCATATTGATCACGACGTAAATAACAATTTATACCTCAATCTAAAAACCTACTGGCAACAGTTTGATCGTCATCGTTATGTCCGCTACTCACAGCAATCTTTACAACAAGAACGATTAGAAAAAGATCAACAAATCGGCGCCATTGCTACGTTAGGATACAACATTAGCAAGCAATGGTTATTAACCGCCGGGTTAGATTATCAAGGACAGGACAACACCAACCAACGTTTCGTTACTGAAAAAAAACAACGCATTAAGCAAAGCCGTTACTGGGATTTTACCTACAACAATTATGGTGGTTTTACCCAGTTGCAATATAAAGGCGAACAATTGCTGATTAGTGGTGGTTTACGCGCCGATGGTTTTTCTGGCGAACTAACCAACCAGTTAAATGGTGAAAAAAAGGATATTAATGATAGCGGAATTACCGTACAACCTAAGCTTAACGTACTGTATGAAGTTATTCCTAACCTTAATTTATTTGCTAACTACGGCGTAAGTTTTCAGGCACCTACAGGCAGTAAAGCCTATGTTAGTGATACAAATAACGATTATAACTTATCAAAAAACTACGGTTACGAGGCTGGGATAAAATGGCAACCTTTTGACTGGTTAGATACTCGCGTCTCGCTATGGCAACAAGATGCCAAAGACGAGTTAACCCAAAAAACAGACGGCTCAGGCGACTTTGAAAACTTAGGTGAAACTAAACGTGATGGTTGGGACCTCGGCTTTAGTGCTTACCTTGATGACACCTGGTCAGCTTTTGGCTCGTACACTCGTCAAGAAGCAAAGCTAGTAGAGCCTGGCGAAAACCAACAAGCAAGCCAAGGCAATTGGCTCAGAGGTGTACCTGAATATACCGCTACTTTGGGCGTAATTTACCAGCCTATTGAAGTTGCTAAAGTGTCGCTATTTGGTCACTTTCAAGGTGATTATTACGTCAGCAACGTTATACAAGATAAGCGCTACGGCCAATACACAATTATCGACTTAGCGTTTGATTATGACTTAGGCTGGGGTAATGCCGGAGTACGAATGAATAATGTTTTTGATACTTACCATGAATACGTTTATTTGGTGGGTAGTGAAACCATTCACTCTCCTAGTGATGGACGTGCCATTAACTTAAGTTTGTCCTACCGCTTTTAGAAGGAATTAACCATGTTTAATAACACCAGCTTCAGTGTCTGTAAGCACGAACTGAAGCTCAAATTAAAAAATCAAAGTATTTGGCTGCTGTTTGCCTTAATGCAAATACTGTTAGCTATTTCACTATGGACCAGTTGGCAGCAATACCAACATAGTCAAAATATACAGAGCACTTCACAAGCATTAGTTGAAGAACAGTGGAATGCGCAGCCCGATAGACACCCGCATCGTGTTGCCCATTTTGGTCACTTTGCTTTTAGACCACCAAGCGTTTTAAGCTATTTTGACGTGGGCGTAAATAACTGGGTTGGTCATAGTGTATTTTTAGAAGCGCATAAACAAAACAGCGCTAACTTTGCCAATGATAGCCACGGCAGTACTTTATTACGTTTTTCAGAACTGAGTATTGCCAATATTTTATTACTGATATGGCCATTACTGTTAATTGTTATGGCATTTGCCAGTATTAGTGGAGAGCGACAGAGCGGCACCTTAAAACAATTAATGTCGATGGGAGTTAAGTTTAGAGTATTACTCGTGGGCAAGGGTTTAGCTTATTGGCTATTGTCATTATCATTTTTACTGCCTATTTTTTTAATCACTATCATTGTCGCACTAAATACCGATTTAGCTTTTACTGGCGAGGTAATGACTCGTCTTGGCTTACTATTTATTAGTTACGCCTTGTATTGCTTTTTTTGGGTAGTCGTCATTTTATTGTGTTCAAGCCTAACGCAGTCACCTAAAGTTAGCTTAAGCGTTTTAATTACTTTATGGTTTACGCTCACAGTATTAACGCCACGTGCATTAGCTGAAATAGCACAGCACCTATACCCGCAAAAAAACAGCAACGATATGGCGCTAGCGGTAAAACTTGATGTGCGCAAGGTAGGCGATAGCCACAAGCCTAACGATCCACATTTTAATGCCTTTAAAGCCAAAATATTAGCTGAATACGGTGTTACAACGGTGGCTGAATTACCGGTTAATTATCGCGGCTTAGTCATGCAAGAAGGTGAACGTATTACCGCTGAAATATACCAACGCCACAATGAAAAACAATTACAACAGTTTGCCGCACAACAACGCTTTATTAGTCACTTTTATTGGTTAAACCCTTATTTAGCGGTACGTGACTTATCCATGGCATTAAGCGCTTCAGACCAGAGACATTTTTCTGATTTTGAGCAGCAAGCCGAACAACATCGCTACAACCGAATACAAAAGCTTAATGATTTACATATTAATGAAATTGAGCTTCATAATGATCGCGGCCAACGTGTTAGTGCTAATTTTTGGCAACAATTCCCTGAATTTCATTATCAGCAACCACCGCTAGCATGGTCATTACAGCACATGTTACTTGCTGCTATCGCGCCGTTACTGTCATTGGTTATTTTATTGTTATTACTTACACGCAAAAAGCTACAAAGGAGAGCAATTGTTCATGCTTAACATTAATAAATTGAGTGCGAGTATTCTCGCCTTTGAGCTCAAACGTTTGTTTCACGGCGCTGCGACTAAAGTTAGTCTATTGGTATTTATTATCAGTGGCTTATTGGCTATTTACCTCGGTGCTAATAGTTACAAAGCTTTACGTATCGACCAAGTAAAGTCCGCCATTGTCTTTAAAAAAGAGCGTGAGCATATTCAACAACGTGAGCAATTGCCTGAAATGGGGTCACTTGCCTATTACGCACACTCACCAACAGCTTGGCAATTGTCACCTTGGACGGCATTATTTGTTGGACAAAGCCAAAATAACCTCGTTGCCATGAAAGTTAATGCGTTAGCACTACAAGGGCAAATTTATAATAAAGAATTAATTAACCCTAGTAAGCATCGTACTGGTGGCTTCGATTTAGGCTTTATTCTTGCGTATATGTTACCCATTTTAATTGGCGTACTTAGCGTAAATTTACTCAGCGAAGAGCGCCAATCTGGTCGTTGGCGATTACTTAGCGCCTTTGCTAACCACAGCGCTAAAAAGTTAATTTGGCGTGCATTATTACAGCGCTTTGTGCTGGTTAGCTTAATTATTTCATTGCTCTTTATTAGCAGTGCTGTATTACTAAGCCTGCCTTTTGATGGCATGTTCTTTACCTTCTTGGCGTTAAGTTTAACTTACACCGCTTTTTGGTTTTTTGTCGCTGCTTTAATCATGAGCCTTAATAAAAGTTCGCTTTATAACAGCCTAGCGTTTATTGCCAGTTGGTTAGTCATTGCGGTCTTAATCCCGGGCTTTATTCATTTAGGGCTAAGCAGTCAGTTCACTAATGCTGAACCGCTAAAAGCAAGTACTACCCAGCGATTGGTGTTGAACGATGGTTGGGATCAAGATAAGCAAGCCGCACTCGAGGAATTTGTGCAAGACTACCCGCAATATCGTGAAAAAATAGCTTATGAAGCCGATTTTCACTGGAAGTGGTATTACGCCATGCAACAATTGAGTGATTTATCGGTCGCTGAAAACTGGAATACCTATATTGCAGAGCAACAGCAAAAGCAAAGCTGGCTAACTCGGCTAAGTGTGTTATCCCCTAGTTTATTATTTCAAATGCAATTGAATAAATTAGCCGGTAGCGATACTCAAGCACACAGCGCTTATATTGATTCAGTACGCCAGTATCATCAGCAAATAAGGGAGTTTATTTATCCTTATTTGTTTAATGACACGCCAGTAACAAGCGAGGATATTGATACGTTTCCGTTATTTGCAGAACAAATATCAATAGAAAAACCACAAATATTACCATCAAGCACACCACTAAGTGATTATGCATGGTTAGTATTACTGGGGTTAACTTGTGTGCTTGCGGGTGTTAGTCGTCAGCGCTTTAATAAACTACGCGTTAGCTAACTTATTCAGACTAACCTTATTAAACTAAATAGGGTTAGTCATAAAGCTTGCTATTGATAAAAGCAGAGGTTAATTGTTGATATAAACTATCAATACTTGGCCTCTCTTTACTTTGTGAGAACAGAGTGGTGTGTACATTGGCTTTTACGCGTTCTTCTTTATTACATAAGTGATAACACAAATTCACTGGTTTAATGATTTCATTAAGTAACACATCAATCAAAATAAAGGCTTGTGCGAGCACTATTTTACCGCCGCCTTTTTTCAAAATAACCCGCTGTGCGGTACCAACAATTTTTTTACCATTAAGATTAATATTGTAGTCACCATCACAGTACGAATCCTTAGTTGCATGTACTTGGCTTGATAAACCAAATTGCTGAAAGAATTGCTGTAACACCGTACATAAGTTTTCGTACGCTTGGGTAATTGAATACGGTGTTTGATCTGACCAAATATAAAGGTGCGAAAGATTAATAATACCAGGGCACTGTGGTACGGGAGCTCCGCCAGTTTTACGAGAATATAACTGCCAGCCTTCAGCTAATAAACCTTGGGTAAGCTGCGTTGATTCAGGCCATTTTTTACCTGCTGGCAATACTAAGGTTGGTTGTTTCGATTGCCATAAGAGTAAGCACTGATCAACCTCACCCGCTTGCATTTGTGCAATAAGCGCGGTCTCTTTCTCAAAAACAGTCGCAACGGTGGTGTTACTGTAACGCAGGAGTTTATTGCGATGTTTATTCATAATGCTTATTTTCAGTTACCCTAAGGCCCTGTTCAATAATAAAGATATAAACGAGCCATTATAAGTAACAAGTGGGCTGAGCTACAAGCAAGTAGCTCATTTAGTTAACTAGTAAGCTGTAGCCTTTATGGCATTCGTTTGTTCGTCTTGTGTTTGAATAGCAATTAACGGTGCTTTCGCTAAAAATAATTTAGTAGCAATTAACCAACAGCACAAAGCTAAACTTAATAGCATTACTTCAACCACAAGTACACTGTAGTAACCTAGCTCAATCATAGTCGTAATGCCTTGCGCGACAAATAACCAATCTAATATTGGGGTTGTAGCAAGCAATATCGCGGTGATTTTAAGAAAAATTGCTGCGAACCTTTTTTGTGTCGCTAACCCAGAAGATAATAAAAGCGAAAGGGCAATAGCGCTAAATAAACACAAAAAGAATATATAGCTGATGATATCGCTACGCCCTACATAATCAATAGCAATAACACGCGCACAAATAAAGCCAACAGCGGTCGCAAAAATAGTACCGATAAAGCCACCCGTTGTCATTGCATACACTAAACGCAAGCCTAATGGGTTTTGCTTTTCTTTACGTAGACTGGTTTTCTTTTGCAGCCACATTAGGTTGCCCGTTAAAATAATATAACAAGTACCAATACCTAATATAAAGAACAACACTCTTAAAGCATAACCGGCAAAGTTACCAAAATGTAAGCTGGTTATAACCTCTAAACCACCGCGCAAGTCATTATCGTAATTATCTGTTGTTAAATATAATTCACGCCCAGAAGCAATATGATAAGTCACCTCTTTTTTCGTGGAGAATTGGCTTTCATCCATACCTCTAAAGGTTACTGAAGCACTTTCATCACCAAAATGATCAATAGAAACTCTTGCTAATGTTACTTCACCTAAACTTTCTTTAGCTTTAACCAGTAAATTATCTAAACCAACAACAGGAACTTGCACGTTAGTTTCATCTAAGTGCACATCAACAATACCTGCCGCCTCAAATAATTTACCTTGATCGCCACCATAAAGTACTACCGCATAAGAAATCTGATAAATAATCAATAAGTTAAATACCAAACCTGAAAATGCATACATAAGATGAAAAGGAAGCCCCATCACACCAATTAAATTGTGCGCATCAAGTAGTTTATCTTTCTTACCCTCGTGACGATATTGAAAGAATTTATTAATAATTTTACGCCAATGAATGACCACGCCACTTAGTAAAGCCACAAAGAAAAATAAGGTCACAATACCAACAAAATACAAACCCACCGTTGGAATATGAAGGTCATAATGCAGAGTGTATAAAAAGTTAGCCCAATTGAACCCTGCGCCATCGCCCAGCACTTTGCCGTCAGAAGACAATAGCAAATGTTTATCTAGGTGTTTCTCTTCTGGCAACTCTTCTTCAAAGTAGAGATTAGCGATAGGCTGCTCTTTTGTCGGCATTGATAAAATAAAATAGCCATGAGTATGAATCTTGTAGTTTTCACTCACCTTAGCAACGGTTTTATCTAACGGAAATTCATTTTGATAAGAGCCTGTTGTGAAATGTGGATTTTTCTCCCAAGCACCAATATCTTGCAGAAATAAACTTAATGACCCAGCAAAAAACACGATAAATAACACCGTTGAGATGATCAACCCAACCCAAGCGTGCGCATTGGTTAATGCTTTTAAAGATTCCTTATTCATTTCCATTACCTCAAAGCCAACAGCACAGCATTAACTAGCACTGAAGGTATTAATACCAAGCTCAACTTGAACCAAGCTCTTTTAGCGCTAGTAAAACAATAGCTCCAAACTTGAGTACCCGCCCAAAGTGGAAACGCTAATAACAATCCAATAAGCAGCATAGTGTCTTCTTTAATTGGTAACAGTAAATTGAGGTTTAAAACGAGAGAAACTGACAGTAGCAGCCCAATAATTAAGCCTGCGAAGGTGCGTGACCACATTATGTATTTCCCCCAATCCAGAAAAAAACTAATGGCAGCAAGCAAATAACGACACTACTTAATCCTAAATAAAATCGTTTATAGGCCGCAATTAAAGTCACGAGCGGTAAAAAGCAACAGATCAATGCTACACCGGTAATTATCGCAGCAATATTAGGCAAGTAGTGGTTCAAAATTAGCAACATACAAACCACTAATACCAAGCTTATTATGCTTGCAGGCGCTTTAGGTAATGAGCTTTTAAAAAAACGTTGCTTGCTGCTGCTGCCATAAAGTAAGCAGCATGCGAACCAAGCAGGGATAAAACTTAAAAACATAATTCACCTAAAATTTAGCCATAAACACAACACCTCAATGTAACGATAATTGTTACTATTTGTGTTTATGGTAAGTTCCCGTGCTTAGATAAGCAATGAAAATTTAGAGATTGATAGCGATTTAGTAGAAATAAGCTTTTGTGGGATTGGCTTGTTTATTATAAGTTTATATAAAGATATGAATCTTGGTGGTGGTGAACTAAATAAATATTTGGCTGCAACTCAACCGATAAAACAAAAAATAAATGATTGTTATATCAGGAATAAATTTATGATGTAATTAAGTACACTATTAAATTAATTACCTCATTATGAGTAATAAAACCAGAGCAGAATTCGTTAGGGGCTGTAGATAAGCCGAGCAAATAAGCTTTACAACTAACGGTTAGCCATACTCATTACTCGTTGGTAGTTGGTAGTTGTCTCAGCGCTTGTATCAACTTTACTCGCGTTAATTTTCAAGATAAGACAACCAAGCTTGAATATTCTTGACGCTACTATGACAAATCATTCGACAGATTAAATTGATAATCATCACCATTTTTATCGGTAAAACTTTTATCGCTATTAGTATCACATAAGGTATGTTGAACACCGGTTAAAAAGCTCATCCATAATCTTTTTAATTGTGGTTCTGCTTTATTCTCTAGTGTACTTAATGCCGTTTCTACTTGAATATCATCAATATGCGCCGCATCATTTTTACCGGTTTCACCACAACGGTTAAACGCTATTTCAATGTGCAAGCCATCCGCTTTCTTTAAAAGCAGTGCACTAGGATCATCTCGATGACCACACAAAGCAACAAACTGTTTTGGTGCTTGTAAGCCACAATGACGACCGTCAGTGAAAAAAGCTAACAGGTGATTAAAATAAACAACGTAATGAGCAACTTCCGTATGTGAACCATTATCTAATGGACAATGTTCATCAAGATAGCGCTTCGCAATATCAAGCTTTTGAGTACCATTTTCTGGTGATAGGTTTGCACAATTTAGAGCTGCCATTGTTATTTCCTCTGTAAGTTATTAGGTCTTTATCAGCACAAATTCAGTATATGACTTATTTTTTCATAATTTCACAATAAGAATTACACAGTGTAAATTTTACAAAACATGCTATGGTGGTTATATAGACAACATTCATGAATAAGCAGAATTTCTATGAAAAAAGACGCAAGTTTGCTACGAAAATCACACTTTCTTGGTACTAAAATACGTAATTTAAGAAAGCGTAATAACTTAACATTAGAAGATTTATCGGCCCGATGTATTCGAATTGATGCTTATTCTGCGCCTTCAGTCTCTTATTTATCTATGATTGAGCGCGGCAAACGTACACCAAGCCAAGAAATGCTGGAAAACTTAGCGGAAGTATTTCAAAAGCCCGTAGAATGGTTTTTAGATAGTGAGCCTGAGCCATCAAATATCACGCCAACCAAAGGTAACCATGGCGGCATTGTTGGTATGGCGTTAGAGCCTAACTTTCTTTATTCAAACGACATTTTGCAAATAGCTATTCCTGAAATGTTATCGCAAACAGGCATTAGCGGTCGCCAATTTGCGCATTTGTTAATTCGTGCACATCAAGAACACCATCAAAATCATTTCCCTGATCTTGAACGGGCTGCTGAAGAAGTGGGTGGTAAAAACCTTTATCTAACTTCGAGTGACTTAATCAGTATTGCTAACGAGCAAGGGCTTAATATTCAATGGTTTGATGAAAAGTGCCAGCAACAGTTAGATGAAACTGGGGCGGTTAATCAACAATTAGTAACCTCTTACTTTCAAGCCCCTAACCACGTCTTTTTAAATACCTTATTAAAGCAACGTGAAAGCCGTTTGAAGTATGATTTAGCTGTGCATATTGGCCATGCGGTATTACATAACCTTGACGGGTTACAATGCACACTAACCATAGGCGGTAATACTGAGCAATCAACGGATTTTAGTACGCCTAATGCACAAGACATTCTAAAAGCATGGCATGACTTTGAATCGAGTTTTTTTGCTGGAGCACTGCTTTGCCCAAAAGCACCATTTAGACAATTATTAGACAGCCATGGCTATGAAGCGAGTATTCACCAACAACTTAACATTTCAGCCTCGGTCGCTATGCGCCGCATGACAGTTGTTTCTCCCTACCCCCATTGGCATTATTTTGATGCTTATCAACCTGGAAAGTTAAAAGCCGTTTACCGAGGTAACGGTATTCCCTTACCTTGGGGGAATATGCGTACGGTAGAAGATCCTTGTCAACATTGGGCGGTATTTAGAAAATTTACCGATATATCCTCTGACACCAGTGTGCAGCTATCTATTATGATTGTCGAAGGGTTACCGCGCCTTTATTGTTGCGAGTCGATTCAAGTGGATGATTTAGCAGGAAACTCTCACGTATTATGTGCTGGCATTGATTTAAATCCAGCTATCAGCGCTCAAGGGGGTGATGCTCACGCTATCGTCGCGCAATTACAAGATTTATGCATTCAGCACGGCGGGGAAAGCACTATCCCTCACCATATAAAGAAGCAATTACTAAGCGTTGCACGTATTTTAAATATTCATTGGCTTGAGCGAGGGCTAGAAAAAACAGTGCGGGTAATTTGCACACGTGGTAATTCATGCCCACGAAATCCAAGCTGCTACCCATAAAAACACTGCTTTTCTGATTACAATTTTTAACAGCTTGGCTACACCTATTGCATGTTTATTTTATATGATTAATGTAGCATACCGAACAAATTAACAACGAAAAATTAACATTTATTTAACCATAAATAAAGCCGAACACTTTGAATATCAACAAGCATGTACTTGTGGTTCCAACTTTAACAAATTATATAAATAACGGTTAAATATAATAAAAAATAATAAAACCAATCGATTCATTGTTAACAAACTGTTACTAAACAACTTAAGAGAAAAATATGAATAAAAACATTATTGCTATAGCTATCAGCTCTATACTACTGCCTTTAACAGCTTGTGCTGCAAGTACCCATGACCAAGCGTCAGATAATACTATTGCACAACAACGTGCAATGCTTGAGAAAAACACTCAAGGTAAAGGCTTTGGCCCTCAATCTCCACGTGATATTGATGCATTAGCTGGTACAAATAAACGTGCTTTTTCTGCGGCACCAGCACATACAGAAATGAACCTTTGTAACATTCATTTTCACAAAAATGCTGAGCATAAAGGTGGGGAGTTTACTAAATACGCAGGCAATGGTGACGGTAAAGGTTTTCAAACAGGTTATGTTTACTCTGGTTCACTAACCAAAGCTGAAACTACTCCAACAAAAACGGCTATTTGCCCTAGCAAGCACGGTGCATTAAATTCAGGTGATACCATTGAATTACACTATGTACATTCAACGGCACAAGTAAAACCAGGCCCAACATTAGGTTCTTGCTTAAGTGATTCCCTTAAAAATCCACAATTACGTGTAGAAACACAAGTGTATGTTTTAGTTAATGATAAAAACGCTTTAGATTTTGCAGAACTCACTCAACACGGTGTGAAAAATGGCTATGAACAAGCGCTAAATATTCCTAACAATACTGGATTTCCAGTACAATATGACGGTTCAACAACTGGACCTAGCTACAACGAGAATGGCTCACCATTCCAAGTAAGCTGGAGCGTTCGCCCTAAAGTTGCCAAAGTGAATATTGAAACGGTTGGTAAATGGTGTGAAGGCAACACATTCAACGAAGATCACGCTCATGGCGTTAGAAATTTAGTGGTTAACCCTGCATTGCTTTCTGAGATTAAATAACTTCTTCTAAAAGGAGTATTACTTGAAATACTCCTTTTTATTGATTTTCTAGATGCTTAACTAAGCATCTTCTTCATGCATTTGACCGTCTATTAGCGTAATACTTTGTAATAGCTCTTCATCATGCTTTACCAACCGATAGCTACCATCAAACATATTTTCTAAGAAAATATTCTCGTCATTGTTGGCCTGAAGCTGACTCAATACTTCTGACGGTAATTCAACACCTAAACCCGCACCTACTTTTTGTAGCTTTAATTTAATCATAATAATCCCACCATGCTTATCATTTTGCCTATTATTATAGGTTATTAATGTTGAAGTACCTCAATTGCTTCGGCACTAATAGCATTTTGCAATTGAACAACTGCTTGCTCTGGCGTAATACCATGTGATGATTCAGCTTCAGTAATGGCGGTTACCACCGCAATACTTTCTACGCCTGTTGCTAGTACTTTGGGCGCACGTTCAAGGCTAATACCGCCTATAGCCACTACAGGTATTTGTTGTGACTTTTCCGTTGGGCGTAACGCTAATACTTGCTTTAAATTATCTATGCCTTGAATTTGTCCAGTCATGTCTTTGGTTTTTGTGGGAAAAATCGCACCAATGGCTAAATACGACGGTTGTAATTGTTGCGCTAATAAGAACTCATAACAACCATGAGTACTAATACCTAAACGTAAACCGGCTTGTTGAATTGCAGCTAAATCGGCATCTTGTAAGTCTTCTTGCCCGATATGAACACCATAAGCACCATGTTTTATTGCAAGCTGCCAGTAATCATTAATAAACAAACGCGTTTTATAATCTTTAGCAAATTCAATCGCCTCAACAATAATGCGCTCTAACTGCTCATTAGTAACATTTTTAATGCGTAACTGAATAATCTCTAACCCTAACGGTAATAAACGCTTTAACCAATATAGTGAATCGATCACCGGATAAAGCCCAAGCTGTTCGCCATTAAGCGCTAGTGGTTTAAAAGTGGGTAACTCTTGGTACTTATTAGCTAACTCGCCAATAACCTGCGGGAAGCACTTTGCTTTTTTTGGCCAACCTTGTTGCTCAAATGCTCCATAATATTGATGACCGTTTTCTTGACTGAGTGGCCCACTGGCCATTAACCCTTGAGTAATAAAGGCTTTAGCCAAAGTGAACGCATCGCGCATTAAATAGCCTTGCGCTAAAAAAGCTGATAGCGCCGTGGCAAAGCTACAGCCACCGCCATGGCTATAGTGTGTTTCAATACGAGACGAAGCTAATTGGTAGCTAATCGCCATCTGAGTTTTATCTTGATTGTCTTGCTTTGCTGCACTTAATTGATTGAGCTGATGATAGCAATAATCGTTGCTGAAGTTTTCATCCGCGCTATGACCGCCTTTAACAATCACCGAGGTAATAGCAAAGTTTTGATAAATTTTTTGTGCGAGTAATGCCGCAGTATTTTCGTTCAACAACCCCGCTAAGCTTTTAGCTTCATTAAGGTTTGGTGTTATAACATCAAGCTGTTTTAACAATGGCGTTAAATCGGTCGAAGACAGCGCGTTAAAACTGCCACCAACACTTGCTTGGCCAACAGGATCATAAACACTGAGCAGATTAGGGTTTGATTGTTTCAATTGACCCAGTAACTCGGCTAACCACTGCACTTGCTCAGTATTAGCCACTAAGCCAATTTTGATGACCGATGGCGTTTTGTCATCAATTAACACGTCAACTTGCTGCTGCAATAACTCAACCGAAACCGCATTTACTGACACCAATTGTTGCGAGTTTTGCACAGTATTCGCGGTAATCAAGTGACAGACTTCAACACCTAAGCCATGCCCTGTTTTAATATCAGCAGCGATACCCGCACCACCCGAACAATCACTGCCCGAAATCGTCCAGATTATTGGTTTTTTCTTATTTAACTCAGCCATCAATGTCAGTACTTTTTTATAATTTAATAACTTAAATATGAATTAAATTACTTGAAGCTGTAATACCAAATTACCAGGAAATAGCGCGGAGTTGACGTTAGTCAATGAGCACTTTTGACGCCGAAATTTTGCATTACAGCAAGAAGTCATTTAATTCACTGCTGGTGCCAGAAAGGCGTATCTAACGTTGGCGTTGATGGGTGAGCGGTTTGTCTTTGCTCCATCACTCCACCAACATAACCTTGCTCACCCGCTTGCAATGCCAACGCAAACGCTTTTGCCATCATCACCGGGTTATCAGCCAGCGCCACCGCACTATTTAGTAATACGCCGTCATACCCCATTTCCATCGCCAAACAAGCATCTGAAGGTTTACCAATGCCTGCATCGAGTATTAAGGTTGCCTCAGGTAAACGCATGCGAATGGTTTCTAAGTTATAAGGGTTCATCAAACCTTTACCTGTACCAATAGGTGATGCCCACGGCATGATCACTTGGCAACCTAAATCATAGAGGCGTTGACACAATACTAAGTCATCGGTGCAATACGGGAGCACCTTAAAGCCATCTTTAATTAATGTTTCTGTTGCCGACAACAACTCAATAGGATCTGGCTGTAAATTGTAATCATCGCCAATCACTTCCAATTTAACCCAGTTGGTATTAAAAATTTCACGACTCATTTTTGCTAAAGTTACCGCTTCTTTAGCCGTTTTACAGCCAGCGGTATTAGGTAATAAGTGACCTTTTGTTTGCGCGACAATTTCTTGTAAATATTGCCAGATTTGCTGCCCTGCTTGCTCTGCAGGGTTTTGTCTTTTTAACGATAAAGTTACCACCTGTGAGCCACTAGCCAGAATAGCTTGCTTCATGATTTGTGGCGACGGGTAAAGCGCACTACCAATCAATAAACGGCTATCAAGGTTTTGACCATAAATATTTAATGACATAACCATTAACCCCCTTGAATTGGCAATAAAACATCAAGACTGTCGCCATTTTTGAGCCGAGTGGTATCGTAATCGCCTTTAGCAACAAAATCGCCATTAAGCGCGACCGCAAAAGTGCTTTGTTGTGGCTCAATAAAATGAAGCGCTAATGCTGCTGTAACCGTGATTTGTGCTTCATGGTTTAAAGGGTAAGCTTTACCGTTAATATGAATGTTCATCTAATAATTCTTTTGTATTAATGCTAACAGGTGAAATGCTAACAGGTGAAATGCTAACCGGAAGTAAATCAGCATAAGGGAGTGGGCTATTGCTGTGATTGATTCGATTAGCGATCACTGCGAGAGTTTGCTCAAGCACCACTGGCGCAATTAAAAAGCCATGACGGAACAAACCATTCACTTGAATAAGCGAGCCCTGAACAGTAATTTTCGGCTGGTTATCACTAAACGCAGGGCGACACTGGCTGATATGCTGGCGAATATTCGCTTCAGCAAAACCTGGATGAACACTGTATGCTGCGCTGAGTAACTCCATGGCCGAACGTACTGTCATTGGTGAGTCGTCATCACTTTCTATTTCTGTTGCGCCAACCACATAATAGCCCTTTTGTTTGGGCGCAATATAAAGTTGATATCTTGGGTGCATTAAGCGAACCGGTCTAGAAATATGAACATCTGGGGTAAATAACTGAAATAACTCGCCACGTACCGAGCGTAAATCAGCTAACGGTGCACAGTTCGCATTACTATGTTTAGTACTTGCTCCGGTGCCACGACAATCTATCACTAAGTCAAAACGAGCACTGCATTGTTGTCCTTGATATTGATAACTAACGCTGCTTTCATCTTTGCCATTGTTAATAGCATTGACTTGGCACTCACTTAACCAATTCAAGGTATTACCATTTAACTCAGCGTCTTGCTCAAGTTGTTTTCGTAGTGCCACTAATAAGCGGCGATTGCCTACTTGCCCTTCTTGCGGTAAATACAGACCTTGATTAAAGCTACGACCAATTTCAGGCTCTAGCGCGAGTAAATCTTGGCGATCTAATGCTTGTAGTTGCTGCTCAGGATAGTTATTTTTTAAGTGCCTAACAAAACGCTGATAATCACCTTTGTCTTGCTCATGGCTAACCATAATAGCGCCAGTTTGCTGAAAAATAGTGTGCTCATCTAAGCTATCAAGTAATGTTGGCCATAAACGTAAAGCCTTAAAGCCCATTTCAACAATATTAGGCTCACAGTGAAGTGACTCACCCAATGGCGTTAACAATCCTGCTGCCGCATACGCAGCACTGTTATGAGCTAGCTTACTGTCTTTGTCAAACAGTGTAATATGGTAGCCTGAGCCTTTTTGCCGCAACAATGACAATGCGAGCAATCGCCCCATCAACCCTGCGCCAACAATAGCAATGTTCATGTAAAATCCGCCTTAATAGCCAATGCACCGCTGAAAAATCTATTCACTCTCACTGCTTAATAAACAAAATGAGAGCAAATATTATGATTTACTATGCTTACTCAGCAAGTTGGTAAATTTCACTACCTGTGGCTTTAAATTCCGCCGACTTTTCTTGCATCGCTTTTTCAATAGCTTCATCAGAGGTTATGGTGACCGTTTCATCAAGCAATTGAATTTTAATAGCATTTTTATCAAGATCAGCCGCATAATCGCGTACTTCTTGTGAAATTTTCATTGAACAGAATTTAGGGCCACACATTGAACAAAAATGTGCAACTTTACCTGACTCTTGCGGCAAGGTTTCATCGTGATAAGCCTTAGCCGTTTCAGGGTCTAAACCTATGTTAAATTGATCGTACCAGCGGAATTCAAAACGCGCTTTACTCATGGCATTATCGCGAATTTGAGCACCCGGGTGACCTTTCGCTAAATCGCCAGCATGAGCAGCAATTTTATAAGTAATTAAGCCTTCTTTTACATCTTCTTTGTTCGGTAAGCCCAAATGTTCTTTCGGGGTTACATAACAAAGCATGGCACAGCCGTACCAACCAATATTGGCAGCACCAATACCCGAAGTTATATGATCATAACCTGGTGCAATATCAGTAGTTAATGGCCCTAACGTGTAAAATGGCGCTTCACCACAATGCTCAAGTTGCTCTTCCATATTTTCTTTAATCATATGAAGCGGTACGTGACCTGGACCTTCAATAATTGTTTGTACTTCATGTTTCCAAGCAATTTTAGTTAACTCACCTAAAGTATGAAGCTCAGCAAATTGCGCTTCATCGTTAGCATCAGCAACTGAACCTGGACGTAAACCATCACCTAATGAGAATGAAACATCGTACTGTTTTAAAATTTCACAAATGTCTTCAAAGTGAGTGTAAAGAAAGTTTTCTTTATGATGCGCTAAACACCATTTCGCCATAATTGAACCGCCGCGCGAAACAATACCGGTAACACGTTTTGCCGTCATAGGTACATAGCGTAGTAATACGCCTGCGTGAATAGTAAAGTAATCTACGCCTTGCTCGGCTTGTTCAATCAGGGTATCGCGGAAAATTTCCCACGTTAAGTCTTCGGCAACACCGTTCACTTTTTCAAGTGCTTGATAAATAGGTACCGTGCCAATAGGTACTGGTGAGTTACGCATGATCCATTCACGGGTTTCGTGAATATTACGACCCGTCGATAAATCCATTACCGTATCTGCGCCCCATTTAGTAGACCAAACTAACTTTTCAACTTCTTCTTCAATACTTGAGGTAACTGCTGAGTTACCAATATTTGCGTTTACTTTAATTAAAAAGTTACGACCGATAATCATTGGCTCACATTCTGGGTGATTAATGTTTACCGGGATAATAGCGCGACCGCGAGCAACTTCGTCACGAACAAATTCAGGGGTTATTTGTTCAGGAATACTCGCACCAAAAGACTGCCCTTTATGTTGCTGTAGAAGAATTTCATCTTTAACTTGTTCACGCTTTAGGTTTTCACGAATGGCAATGTATTCCATTTCTGGGGTGATAATACCCTGCTTTGCATAATGCATTTGCGTAACGTTTTTACCTTTTTTGGCAATGCGCTTAGTCGGCAAGTGTTCAAAGCGGATCTCATCAACACCTTCATCATCAAGACGCTCTTGGGCAAACTTTGAGTGTGTTACCGTGAACTTTTCAACATCGTCACGCGCATCAATCCACGCTTCACGTAAACGTGGAATACCCTTGTGAACATCTATTTCAACATTTTCATCGGTATAGAAACCTGAAGTATCATAAACACATAGTGGTTCATTTTTTTCATACACCGGATTTTCTTTACTGCCGCTAACTAACGTATCAGTTAAGGTGATTTCACGCATACCTACTTTAATATCGTGAATTTTACCTTCAACATAGATTTTTTTAGAATTTGGAAATGATTGGTCTGAAACATTTTTTAAAAATGCTGCGGCCGCTTCACGTTTTTCACGGCGTGTTTGTGGTTTTTTTACTGTATTTTCTGCTGTTTTATCATCAGCATTTATTGAGTTAGTCATGATCGCACCTTGTTTTTGTTTTTCTTGTGTTATTGCATAAAACATAAGAAAAAAATAAAAATAGGCGGAGTTTCTTTAACGGTTTTTTCGCTAAAGAAGAGGCAAAAAGAGTATGGCGTAAATTTACATTAGGACGTTTAACTCTCTCTTGTTTCCTACGCAGATATTAATCTGATCAGGTTTTACGGATCCCGCTTTCGCGATCTCAGCCTTTGGCACTCCGACAAGTGTTACGTTTGAATAATATTGCTCTCTCAAACGCATGATAATTCTAACTTGAGCAACGGCAGCTTAGCAAGCGCTAATCGCTTAACTAATAAATGAGTTCTATGACAGAAAATAGCTTAAACTAGATCTAATAATCAAACACATATCGCTAATTAATTATTCATATTCAATTCATAATTGAACACTATAGCCATATTTAAATAACTTTTTTAATGTTCAAATAGACTCAGATTAGCTGTATATAGAGAGACCCCATGCGTAAAAACAAGTTAGAAGTGACTGTTGTACTTTGTTTATTAATGATCACGGGGTTCATTTACTTCATGCAGCAACATTATTGGCACAAATCATTCACTATAGATGCGCACACAGCTTTTGAAATTAATGCAATTTCAGACATAGGTACCGCAACAGGAAAATCAAAGAGCTCTTATGTTATTGAAAATGAAAAAATTATTTTATCTTGTGAAATTATCGCTTCTGATTACCTATGGCCTTTTTGTGAGTTAGCCATTCAGTTTTACGACTTTTCTTCAAAGGGTGCTCCTTTCGGTATTGACCTATCAAGTTTTGATACCGTGAGTATTTATGCTAAATATATCAATCTTGCACCACATGGGGTGCGTTTTCAATTACGAAATTTTAATCCTGTTTATTCTAACCTGAAAGATGATGGCACCTTGAAATTTAACGGTACTGAATACTTTTTATACGGTAAAAACTCAAGAATAGACATCCCTTTGACTTCATTACAAGTAGCGCCTTGGTGGGTTTTTGAGCAAAAATTACCGATGAAATATGCTGCCCCTGAGCTCGATAATATTATGGTATTAGAGCTCGCAACAGGTAACGGTATTAAACCTGGAAAATATCAAATCGAGCTCGATAAAATTGTTTTTACGGGTAAGTATTTTACTAATGAAAATGTTTATATTGCCTTAATGAGTATATGGATTAATGCATCGCTATTTTTGTTGCTTTATCATTCACATCAAAAAAGAGAAAAGCTTAATAAGTTACACACTCAGCAATTAAGAGACAAAGTAAATCAAGACCCACTTACTGGCGCACTCAATAGAACCGGCGTTAATAGCTTATTACTTGATGATATTCAAACACTTTCCGTGGCCTTTATTGATTTAGACTTTTTCAAAAAAATTAATGATACCTTAGGGCATGCCGCAGGAGATGACATTCTGTGTGAATTTACTGATTTACTTAGTCAAAACTCACGCGATACCGATTTTGTTGCACGTTGGGGCGGTGAAGAGTTCTTATTGCTTTGCCCTAATACGACACTCTCGCAAATGGCAGCTTGTACTGAAGTTATTCGAAGAATGATTACTGAACATCAGTGGCCCCATAATATAGAACTTACCGCAAGCTTTGGTTTAGCTGAACGAGGCAACGAGTCTCTCTCTGACTTTATCGCCAGAGCGGATAAAGCATTATATAACGCTAAAGTTCAAGGCCGTAACAGAGTTGTTATTTCAACTTAGTCACTCTATCATCGCGACTTATACTCACAAATACTAAAGTAGTCTGCTCATTCAGGTTACTTCTACGTTAAAATATTTTATTTTGAGACCAATATGATCACTCTTATTTCCCCTGATAACTTTAAAACTATTCCTTGGAAAAACGGCTTAGGTTTTACCACTGAACTTGCGATTAATGATGGGGCTACTTTAGATGATTTTGATTGGCGCTTAAGTATTGCCAGTGTAGCTAACGACGGTGAGTTTTCTAATTTTAGTGGCTACGAGCGTAACTTAGTATTAATTGAAGGTAATGGCATAACCTTAGAACACTACGAACACCATACTGATAAATTAACTCAATTACTTGATATTGCTAAATTTGATGGTGCATATAAAACCACTGGCTTATTACATAACGGCGCTATTAAAGACTTTAATGTTATTACTAAACAAAACAGCACTTCAGTAGAAGTTAATAGTTACACTACAATGCAACAAGTTGCAGTGCCATTACAAAAATCTTGTGTCATTTTTGCTTATAGCTTAACCGATACTACTACAATTGAAAGCTTAGCAAGCCAAGTAATACTTGAGCAAGGCAGTTTAGCTAAAGTCACCGCAACAGAACAAGAAGGTATGGTGACAATTTCAGGGAAAAACCTAATCATAACCACGATTACGCTCAAACAATAACTCTACACTAGGGGCTAATAACTTAGAGGAGAGATGAGCTTAAATCCTTATAAACTACATCGAAATACTAACGATTAAGTAAAAAGTAATGCTTATCTTTGTACAAGCTCTTACTCAATAAGGTAGAATTGCGTTAAGTGTCTTTGAATAACGACAGTACTAATACATGGACTTTTCACTAAAAATTTCTCATCTCACTAGCTTATCTGCCGCCAGCAATGGGCAGCAATTAGGTGACAAATTTATACAATACTCATTTGGTAAAGCTGATTTACCTGCTTTACCACAGTTAAAGCCTATGCAAAGACGTCGTTTAAGTCCATTTGCAAAAATAGCATTACACTGCGCTTATGAGTCAAGCCAACAAACCAACGCTGCTTTTGACATTATATTTTCAAGTCGCCATGGTGATTTAGACAAAACTTCCGCGTTATTAAATGATTTAGCCGAAAAAGAGCCATTATCACCAACCGCTTTTAGCTTATCAGTACATAATGCGGTGCCGGGGTTATTTTCTATTTTTACCCAAAATACTGCCCCAAGCTCTGCCATTTCAGCAGGAAAAGAATCTTTTTTAATGGCCTTGGTTGACGCTTACGCTCGATTACATTCCCATAACTGTGATCAAGTATTATTAATTCATGCCGATCAAGCACTACCTGAGTTTTATGTAGAGTATGCCGATGAAAGTCAAGTTGATCACGCATTTGCCTGTATAGTTACTCGTGTTGAAGAAGCCCCAAAGGCTATAGAGAAACAAACGCCTAATACAGAAATCATTCGGTTTTCAACAACCGCTCATACCGCAACACAAGATAACGTTGCTAACAGCACGCCTTTGGCGCTTAATTTTGTCACCTGGTTTAATAGCTCGCAAAGCCACTGCAATTTGTCATCTTCTGATAAGTTATGGCGTTTAAGCAGAGTTGAGCAATAACATGTTAAATAAATTATGGCGTATTCTCGCCACGGGCATTGCATTTAGCTTATTCGGTTTTGGCGGTTTATTTATTGCGCTATTTGTTTTACCTATTCAACGTTTATTTATTCGTGACACGGCTAAACAACAAAAACTAGCAAGAACTACCGTACATCATACATTTAAACATTTTATCTCTTTTATGAGCATCACAGGTATTTCGACATTTAACGTGAATGAACGGCAACATTTACAACAAATATCCGGACAATTAATACTTGCCAATCACCCTTCATTAATAGATGTGGTATTATTGATTTCACTCGTACCTAATGCTAATTGTGTTGTAAAAGCTCACCTTTTTAGAAACCCTTTTATGCGAGGCGTGATCAACAATACTGGTTATATTAGCAATGATGATCCCGAAGAATTAATACAAGATTGTAATGCTGCGTTACAAGCAGGTCATAACTTAATTATTTTTCCTGAAGGCACACGCACTACGCCAGGTAAGCCAATAAAGTTTCAACGAGGTGCGGCTAATATTGCTTTACGTTGTCAGGCAACACTTTGTTGTATAACGCTAAAAGTAGAGCCTGCAACATTAACAAAAACAGAAAAGTGGTATCAGGTACCAGAAAAAAAATTTGAAGTGTGTTTAAAAGTGATAGCTACTACGCCAAAATTTACACATTTAACATCAACCCCTATAAGTAAAGGTTCACGTATTTTCACCCGTGAATTAGAGCAGTTTTTTAGAGAGGAGATACACAATAATGACGGACTTAAAAGCTAATTTAAAAGCACTCATTATAGAAACATTAGATTTAGAAGATGTCAGTGTTGACGATATACAAGATGACGAGCCACTGTTCATTGACGGTTTAGGTTTAGACAGCATTGATGCATTAGAGTTAGGTTTAGCGATCAAAAAAACCTTTAATGTAAAAATTGATGCCAATTCAGACGACACTAAGCAACACTTTAGCTCGGTTAATAGCCTGAGCCAATTTATTACCGAAAACAAGTAAACGTAGGCTAGCAATGAAATCGAGACAAGAGTTATTTGACACCCTAAGCACCATATTAGTAGAAGAGTTTGAAATTGACGCCAGTGAAATTACTGCCGAAGCTAATCTTTATGAAGATTTAGATTTAGACAGCATTGATGCCGTAGATTTAGTGGTAAGACTACGCACCATTACTGGCAAAAAAATTGAGCCTGACGCTTTTAAACAAGTAAGAACGATTAATGATGTGGTTAACGAAATGGAAAAGCTGATTGCTTAAGTATTTCTGTGACTAAAATCCTCGTAGCGCTTTCTTTTACGTTAATCATTTTATACCCAGTAGCTGTTTATACTGGGTTGCAATACCTTGAGAATCGTACTTTAGCTTTTGCCCTTATTGGCTTATTTTTAGTGCGATTAGTACTCAGCAAACGTATTAAGCAATCTATTCCTTGGATGAATCACATCTTTATTGCGGTTATTGCTGTACTGGCCTTGACCGCAATTTTTGATATTAGTATTGGCGTTTTGCTATACCCTTTGGTGATCAACTTATCAATGTTAGCAATATTTGCTTATTCATTACTTAAAAAGCCGAGCATTATTGAAACCCTCGCTCGCCTTCAAGAGCCCAATTTACCGACATCAGCCATTCCTTATACTGAAAATGTTACCCGTGTTTGGTGTGTATTTTTTATTATTAATGGCACTATTTCGTTGTACACTGCACTATTTACCAGTATCGAAACATGGACCTTATACAACGGCTTAATTGCTTATTTATTAATGGGGACTTTGATGACCGTTGAATGGCTTGTTCGACAACGTGTTAAAGCGAAACACTCTCATGACTAACTTATCGTACTTAGCCAAAAAATCGCCTTTATTTTCTTTAGCTGAAGGGGATTTTTCCGGAGAAAATTTTTTACAAGACGTTGCCTTTTTTCACAAAAAAATACAACAGTTCAATAAAACACAACTTAACGCGGTGGTGTTAAATGAAAGCAATACATACCGCTTTGCCGTACGGTTATTTGCCTTAGCACAGCACGGTATTACCATTTATATTCCGAATAATAGTCAACCTGAAACGCTCAAAGAGTTGCAACAGTTTAGTCAATTTTCAGCTGGCTCAGCTAATTTCCCCGCAGGTTTTTACTCGTTAGAGCGCTCAGTTATTGATGATGAAAATGATATAGCTGACAAATCACAACTAAGTAATACATTGATGTGGCCAACCACAGGTAAGTTAATATTTTCTACCTCAGGCTCTACTGGTAAAGCAAAATTAATTGAAAAGCACTGGTGGCAGCTCAACAAAGAGCTTAGCTGTTTAATTACTACTTTTGCAGAGCACAGCCAACGTATTAATGCTGAGAGTACATTTATTACCACAGTGCCACATCATCATATTTACGGTATGTTGTTTAGGTTATTGTGGCCGTTAAAAATTTCAGCCACCCTTGAACGACAAATAGATTACCCTGAAAGCGCGCTGAATCTGCTCAAGGCGAATAATAATATTGTCCTTATTTCCAGCCCTGCTTTTTTGAAGCGCTTATCAAAAGATAATGTTTTCTCACCTTATACGAGTAATTTTAATCGCATTTTTTCATCGGGTGGTAAGTTGGATGATAATGACGCACTCACACTGGCTCAACAATTAAGTTTAGGTATAACTCAGGTTTACGGCAGTACAGAGTCTGGCGGTATTGCACATCGACAAGTAACAACATTACCAGCAGAGCCTTGGACTGTGTTCCATGACATTACTATTAAATGCCATGACACAACACAACAATTACTGCTCAATTCACCTTATTTAACCGACAGTTCAACAATTACAGCACATAACTGGTTTGTCATGGACGACATTATTGAATTGATTTCACCTCAACAATTTAACTTACTAGGCCGCACTGACCGTACAGTGAAAATTGAAGATAAACGAGTTAATTTATCAGATATTGAAGCAAGCTTAACGGTGCACCCGTGGATTGATGAGGCACGTATTATTGTAAAGCAAGGGCAGCGAGATGTCCTCGCAGCCGTTATAGTTTTAACACCAACGGGGAAAATGGCGCAAAGTGAGCTCAGCAAGCTTCAAATGAATCAGCAGTTAAAACAAACCTTAAGTGAAAAGTTTAATGCTCTTTGTCTTCCAAAAAAATGGCGCTACCTAAGCGAATTACCTTATAATCTGCAGGGAAAATTAACCCAGGCAGCTTTGGAGAAGGTATTTGACTAGTTTGCAAAATACCCAAGTAGAAATAACTCACCATCAAAAAACAACACACGGAGCGCTACTGACTTTTATGGTTGAGCCTAGTCTCGATTATTTTAAAGGACATTTTCCTACGGCTCCAATACTTGCTGGTGTGGTACAACTCGACTGGGCTGTTAATTTTGGTCAACAATACTTGTCATTAAAACCCCATGCAGTAAAGCAAGTCGAAGTATTAAAATACCAATTAGTGATCACGCCAAATACCCAAGTCTTTTTAGAGTTAGAACAAAAAAGCGAGGTTAAATTTACCTTCAAGTTTTATTCTGAACACGGTACACATTCTTCTGGTCGCATTGTTTTAGAGGAAAACTAATGTCATATTGCTTTATTATTCCTAATTACAATCATATCCATAAGTTTTCATCGTTTATCAATAAGTTAATTCAGTATAAGCTGCCTATTATTGTGATTAACGATGGCAGTGATACCAATACCGAACTGGCGCTACGCACACTAGCAACCGAGCAACCGAGCATAACATTACTACACCACCAGCGTAATTTAGGCAAAGGTGCGGCCGTACAAACAGGGTTAAGTTACGCTTATCAGCAAGGTTTTAGCCATGCATTACAAGTCGATGCTGATGGTCAGCATGACTTGAATGATATTGATACGTTTATCAACTTATCTAAAGCATCGCCACTGACACTGATTTCAGGTACACCAATGTATGATGAGTCAATTCCAAAGCATCGGTATTTTGCGCGTTACATCACCCATGTCTGGGTTTATATTGAAACCTTATCGCTACAAGTAAAAGATAGTATGTGCGGCTTTCGCGTTTATCCGTTAGCGGCATACAATATCCTTAGTGATAAAGTTGCCTTAGGTAATCGTATGGATTTTGATACCGAAGTACTGGTGCGTCTTTATTGGCAAAACTGCCCTATTACTTTTGTGCCCACTAAAGTTATTTATCCTGAGGACGGCAGTTCTCACTTTCGCCCTTTAGAAGACAACATTAGAATTTCTTGGATGCATACACGTTTATTTTTCGGCATGTTAATCCGCAGCCCAGCTTTGCTCTACAAAAACATTAAGCGCTGGTTGTCATGACAAAAAACAAACATTGGGCCAATATTGAAGAGCGTGGCTCTTTGCTTGGTATGAAGTTACTCTTTGCCATTTATCGACTGCTAGGCCGCAGAATATTATTGATTTTTTTATTCCCTGTAGTGCTATATATTTACGCCACAGGTAAAGCAGCACGCACAGCGTCACGTGACTTTTTAACGCAAGTTAACTATTACAACGGCAATAAAAAAAGCGCCTCATGGCTAGCTGGCTTAAAGCACTTTTTAGCGTTTGCAGATTCTGCCTTTGATAAAATAGATGCTTGGCTTGGTAATATCACCACCGCCGACATTATTTATAATCAAGACGGGGTTATGCAAAGCATTATTGAGAACAAAAAGGGAGCTATTTTTATTGGCTCTCATTTAGGTAATATTGAAGTTTGCCGCGCACTAAGTCAGGGGCGGTACCATATACCTATTAATGTCTTGGTTTTCACTGAAAATGCGATCAAGTTCAATGAAGTATTAAAGAAGGCAGCTGATAATGTCAGCGTTAACTTAATTCAGTTAAGTAATATTGGTCCTGAACTGGCAATTAGTTTGCAAGAAAAAGTTAATCAAGGTGAAATCATTGTCATTGTCGGAGACCGGACCAGTGTTTCAGTGGCTGGTAGAGTTGTGTATAGCCCATTTATTGGTAAAGACGCTCCTTTTTCACAAGGTCCTTTTATTTTAGCGGCATTATTAAAGTGCCCTATTTATTGGTTATTTTGTCTCAAAGAAGGTAAGAAGTTTCGAGTAATCTTTGAACATGTCAGCGACGAATTAGCTTTACCTAGAAAACAACGTACTCAAGTGCTTGAATCATTCATTAACCTATATGCTGATAGACTGAGTTTTTATGCCGCGAAATACCCGCAGCAATGGTTTAATTTTTATGATTTTTGGCAGCAAGACCAAGCCGTGAGTCGAAAAGAGAGCAACGGAGAAAGTAAACAGTGAACAAGCAGGCAATAACTTTTGGCGCAACACGATTAACCATTGAAGATATCGTTGCAATTGCCAAGCAAGAAAATAGCGTTGAAATTACTAACGATGAATTATTCAAAGAAAAAATAGACTCTGCTGTGCGCTTTTTAGATAAGTTGCTCGAAGAAGAAGGGGTTATTTACGGTGTTACCACTGGCTATGGCGATTCAGTTACCGTGAACATTCCTCTTGATTTAGTGAAAGAACTACCACTGCATTTGACGCGTTTTCATGGTTGTGGTTTAGGCGATTCATTTAGCCCAGAACAAGGCCGAGCCATTTTAGCAACGCGTCTTGCTTCGTTAAGCCAAGGTTATTCAGGCGTTAGCTGGCCACTATTAAACTTGCTAGTTAGCTTTATTAACAAAAATATTGTGCCTGTTATTCCACAAGAAGGCTCAGTTGGCGCAAGTGGTGACTTAACGCCATTATCTTATGTTGCAGGCGCCTTAATTGGCGAACGTGAGGTTTATTATAACAACGAAATTAGACCGAGTAGTGAAGTACTTAATGAAGTAAATTTACAACCAATAACTTTGCGCCCGAAAGAAGGCTTAGCCATTATGAATGGCACAGCGGTGATGACAGCTTTATCATGTTTAGCTTTTAATCGCTCAGAATATCTTGCCAAATTAGCCAGTAGAATTACCGCCCTTTCCAGCTTGGCATTACAAGGGAATAGCCATCATTTTGATGAAATTTTATTCTCGGTAAAACCACACCCTGGCCAACAGCAAATTGCTACTTGGATCAGACAAGACTTAAATCATTATGAGCATCCTCGTAATTCTGATCGTTTGCAAGACCGCTATTCTATTCGCTGTGCGCCACACGTGATTGGTGTTTTACAAGACAGCTTAGGCTTTTTCAGAAGCTTAATTGAGAACGAGTTAAACTCAGCCAACGACAACCCTATTATTGATGGCCAAGGTGAGCATGTCTTACACGGCGGACATTTTTACGGTGGCCATATCGCGATGGCAATGGACAGTTTAAAAACCGCGGTTGCCAACCTAGCTGACTTAGCCGATCGCCAAATTGCTTCATTAGTTGATACCCGTTACAACAATGGTTTACCTTCTAATTTATCAGCAAGTTGTGATCAACGTCGGTTTATCAATCATGGCTTTAAAGCGGTACAAATCGGCGCATCGGCTTATACGGCAGAAGCATTAAAACACACTATGCCTGCCAGTGTTTTTTCACGCTCAACCGAATGTCATAATCAAGACAAAGTTAGCATGGGCACCATAGCCGCACGCGATGCTTTACGTGTATTGCAACTTACCGAGCAAGTATTAGCGAGTACTTTGTTAGCGGCAGTACAAGGCGTACGTTTAAGAATTATCAATAATGAGCTTGATCACGATAGCTTATCGCCATGCATTAAAGCAATGTATGACGATATTGATAGTTTTTTTGAAACTCTCAGTGAAGATCGTCCACTAGAGCCAGTCTTACGTTTTACAGTTGATGCTATTCAAAATCAACGCTGGTCGCTATACGAGTAATAAAAATGAACAGTAACAACGCCTTATTATCGGCAAGTGAGTTTTATGAAGTTCCCTTTCATGACTGTGACCCTATGCAAGTAGTGTGGCACGGTAATTATGCACGCTATCTAGAATTAGCGCGTTGTAAATTATTACGCCTATTTAACTACGATTACAATGATATGTACGACTCAGGTTATATGTGGCCAATTATTGATATGCGTATTAAATATGTTGGAGCAACGGTCTTTACTCAACAAATAAAAATTGAAGCCTTTTTAAAAGAGTACGAGCAGCGCTTAAAAATAGATTACATTATTTCTGATGCACAAACGGGTAAAAAGCTTACCAAAGCAACCACCACACAAGTCGCGGTATGCATGCAAAGTAAAGAAATGCAATTTGAGAGCCCTGCGGTACTGCTAACTAAAATAGCCAAGGTACTATAATGCCAATAACACTCCCTTTAATATCGCTGTTATTGTCGCTATTAATGACGATATTTATCAATACCGCACTGGCGCAAGATAGCAAACAAGATATCGCAGCCAAAAAAAATATTAAAACCGAACTAAGCACGCAGCAAGCTACTAACATTTTATTATTAACTAAAAATATGCAGCGCCAAGGTCAATTTACGCAGCATAAGTATTTTAAAGTGTTGAAAAAACCTTTTGTTTCTAAAGGCACGTTTAGCATTAATCAGCAGGATTTTATATGGCAAACGCTTAAACCCGCCAAAAGTGCCATTATTTTTGAGCAAGGTATGCTCTATATTGAAGAAGCAGGAGTAAAAAAACCAATGCCACACGCGTTAGGGTTTTCCAGCATTATTCGCCTACTCATTGCTGGTGACTTTCACGAACTTACCGATGAGTTTTCATTTTTCACCGCGAATGTTGCCCAGTGTATAACGCTTTTGCCAAAAGATAGCGACGTAAGCAAAGTGATCAATTCACTCACCTTATGCGGTGCAGGTCAGGTTGACAAAATCACCTTGCTTGATGCTCAACACAACAAAACCGACATTATGCTAAGCTACACCCGACAAAGTTCAAAAAATAGCGCTGAAGATGTCGCACATAGCAAATAATATCTCCGCAGTTGCCAAAGGAATACACTATGACAAGGACTAAGCATCACAACAATAGCAGTCGAAGAGTCGCGCTATTAGGTGCATTACAGCTATCCTTTAGTCTCATTGTTGTTGTGGCAATGTTAATCACTAACAAAGTCCACTTTCAAGCTGATATGTTAGCTTTGTTACCAACAGAAGACTCTGCAAGTGGCGTTCAGTGGCAGCAAAGCGAAGCGGCTTTTTTTAACCAACACCAAAGTAAAGTTGTACTGTCTTTTACCGGCGAACAACACTTAAAAGCGCACGATCAAGCCCACCAAGATTTTACAAAAAAAGGCTGGTTAAGTAGTGAAAAAGTCAACCCTGACATTAACGAAATTGCACGTTTTTATAGTCAATATCAAGGCAGCTTACTTTCTGTTGCCAATAAACAAAGTTTAGAGCGGGGTGACAATTTTGACGAGCAAATATTAAGTAAACTGAGTGAGTCGGCTAACCCTTTTGTTCAAGCCTCATTTGAGCTTGATCCTAGCTTAATGATTGGTAACTTTATTGAACAAGCACTGGTGAATACTAACGGAATCTCGCAACAAGATGGCCGTTTAGTAAAACAAACACCGCAAGGTGAAGTAGCAATACTTATTGTTGATTTACCTAAACAAGCTAAAGATATTGTTAATGCTCAGCTATTCGCGACCGAATTATTAAATACACTAAATACTATACAAAGTACTTATCAAAACAGCGTAATAAAATATTCAGGTATTGTTTTCCATACGAGTGAAAATGCGCAACAAGCGGCTTTTGAAATGTCACTTTTTGGCAGTTTAAGTTTAATAGCGATGATAATTTTAGTGTGGTACTTCTTCCAAGGTATACAAGCATTATCTGCGGTGTTATTAACCTTAACCAATGCGATAACCTATGGATTACTAGCATTATTTATTGTTTTTAAAGAGGTGCACCTGATCAGTTTTGTTTTTGGTATCACCTTAATTGGTATTGCCATTGACTACTGCTTTCACTATTTAACCGACAAAATAGAGCAAGGCGATACGAACCTACACAATAACGCAGTGCGCAATGCCATATTGTTAGGTTTTGCTTCTACAGCGATTGGTTATGCTATGTTTTTATTCACACCGATTGGCTTTTTTGCGCAAATTGCCACTTTTATAATTTTCGGCTTAACAGGCGCAATTGTCGCTGTATTTACCTTAGTACCGCAGCTCGCGAATAAAGCCATCAACGATAGCCGCCTTAAAACTACAGGGCAAAAACTTGCCAGTATCATGGCATCAAACCGCAAGAATATGCTAATGGTTGTGTTACTAAGTCTTGGCTTATTGCTGGCAAAGCAAGTTTTTACACCGTTAACATTCGACGATAATATTGCTCTGCTAAGTGCCAGCAGTGACAAGCTATTAGCTAACGAGCAAAGCCATCAACAGTTACTCTTTGGTACGAATCACCATAGATTACTCATTCGTGCTAATAACAACCAAGCGGCGCTTGAATTAGAAGAGCTGCTTAACCAAGCAATAATGTCTACCGAAAGCAAAGCGCAAGTGAGCGCTATCAGTAATTGGGTGCCTTCAGCAAAAAGTCAGCAAGAAAACTATCAGTTGCTTAGTAATGCAGAAAATAACCAAACCTTTACGCAAATTAATACCTTATTAACGCAAAAAATCACCTTCCCTCAATTCACTTTGTTAACTGTTGAAGACGCATTAAAATCGCCAATAAAGTCATTAGTGTCTCCGTTTTATTATCGCGATAGTCAGGCGGTAACCACACTCATGCAAGTGAGTAATATTGATAAGGCGAAACTAGCAAAGCTGATTTCGCCTTACGCCAATAAAGTAATGCTTGTTGATAAAGCAGCACAATTATCTGATTTAATGACTTTAGCTCGTGAAAACTTATTATTGTGGCTAGTTATTGCCATCGCTATTTTTACTGTCGTCTTGTGGAAAAAATTTACGACGCGCGCAGCGATTAATGCCGGTGCAGCGCTACTCGCTACTATTATTATTTCGTTGCTATTAAGCAATGTTATACAAGGGCCGTTAAATATATTTAACGCGTTAGCTTTGGTATTAATTTTAGCCTTAGCAATTGATTATCTTATTTTTTATCAAAGTCGTGCTTTACATCCTATGAATGTGATCGCGATAACATTATCAGCACTGTCATCAGCCTTTGTTTTTGGTTTGTTGGTAGTGAGTAAAACACCGGCCATTTTTAGTTTTGGTTTAACGGTAGTTATTGGGTTAATTTGCATCTACTTTATTGCACCATTAACCATTAGAGGAAAATATGAATAAAGAATTTTTTGATGTGGTTGTTATTGGTGCTGGGCCTTCAGGTGCCGTAGCATCAACATTATTAGCACAACGTGGCTATAAAGTATTGGTGATTGAAAAACAGTATTTTCCGCGTTTCTCAATTGGTGAAAGCTTACTGCCACAATGCATGACCTTTATAGCGCAAGCTGGCTTAGTCGACTCACTTCACCAACACGCTGATAGCTTAGCTTTTCAATATAAAGATGGCGCAGCGTTTCATAAAAATGGGCAAGATACTTTTTTTGATTTCACCGAAAAGTTTAGCGACGGACCCGGTACAACCTACCAAGTAAAGCGTGCCGCCTTTGACGAACTACTTGCTGATGGTGCCAGTAAAGCGGGTGTTGAAGTTCGCTTTGGTCACCAAGTAGTAGAAGTTAATGTTGAGCCTGAGCAACCTGAATTAACCATTACTGATGAAGCGGGCAATAATTACCACGTTAAGGCTAAATTTTTACTCGATGCTAGTGGCTTTGCTCGTGTGCTGCCAAAATTTTTATCATTGGAAAAACCGTCGGTTTTCCCCGTGAGGCATTCTTATTTCACTCATGTTGAAGATAAGATCAGCGCTGCTGACTTTGACCGCAATAAAATACTTATTACCGTACACCCTAAACATGCTGATATATGGTATTGGTTAATTCCTTTTTCAGATGGTACCGCCAGTATTGGTGTTGTTGGTCGACCTGAGCAATTTGATGCACAGGCGACTCCTGAGGTGATATTAAAAGATTTTATCTACCAAGCTCCTAATCTAGCACGATTACTCGGTGAGGCTAACTGGGCTAACCCTGTAAATACCTTGCAAGGTTACTCGGCTGATGTAACGGGCTTAACGGGTAAAAACTATGCTTTACTCGGCAATGCGGGTGAGTTTTTAGATCCCGTATTTTCCTCAGGTATTACCATCGCCTTATGTTCATCGGCACTTATTGCGCCACAGGTAGATAAATATTTACAAGGTGAGCATGTTGATTTTTTTGAGCATTTTGAAAAGCCACTACGTGCTGGCGTTGATTGCTTTAAAACCTTTGTGAGTGCTTGGTATGAGGGCGGTTTTCAAGATGTTATTTTTTATCAAAAACAAGAAAAAAACGTCAAAAGCATGATCAGTTCAATTTTAGCTGGATATGCATGGGACACCGCTAATCCTTATGTTGCGCAAAGCGAACGTCGCTTTAAGGTACTTGTCGATTTATGCCAGTAAAAATATTTAGCTTAATACTGCTATTGCTGCTTAGTGGTTGTGCCCGTAATCAACAGACAACTAATGCTGAGCAACAAATTGCGCCACAAATAACAATTGCTGAGCAGGTAACACTGTTGCTATCAAAAGCGCCAGCACAATTAGTGGGGCAGGATTTTCAGCATTTACTCGCTATTAATCATCAAAACAAACGTTACAGTGTATTAATGCAAGTACAAATTAGCGAGCCAAAAGTTGATGTAGTCGCAGTAAGTTTACAAGGAATACCGTTATTTGAAATGGCTTCTTTGGCTGATGGCACCATAACATCAAAAAGTTATGTTAACTTAACAGCGATAGAGCCTGCTTTTATTATGGCTGACTTTCAATTAGTGTATTGGCCAATAACCACGCTCAATACTATGTTAAATGGCGCAATAATCACCGAAGAAAAGCATGGCGATGCGCTATTACGTAAAGTAATCGCCAACGATAAAAGCGTTATTAAAATTACCATCACAAACACACAAGTAAGCTTTGATCACCTTACTAGAAATTATCAATTATTAATTAGCCCAATTGAGTCGTAACTATGGCAACTTTTCTACATGACTTAGGTATAAACTGTGCGTTAGGTAACAATAAAGCACAGGTGCTTACAGCAATACAACGCCAAGATCACTCAACTGAATTCCTCAGCCAAAGAGACGACTTACACTTAGATGGTACTCCTGTTTTTGTCGGTGAAGTTAATGCAGAGTTGCCATGTTTGTCAGCTTACCCAAGCCACTTTAACAGTCGAAATAATCAATTGGCATTGCAGGCTTTTCAGCAAATAGCGCACACTTTCACACAGCTCACCGGTAATATAGATAAGCAACGTATTGCTGTAGTTATTGGTACTAGCACGTCAGGTATTTTATCAGGTGAACGTGCCCGATCGCAGTTATTAGCAAACGGTAACATACCTAAAGACTACCATTATGCGACGCAAGAAATGGCAGCACCCGCACAATTTATTGCCCATGTTTGTGGCGCACAAGGCCCTGTTTATAGTATTTCTACCGCATGTAGCTCCAGTGCAAAATCACTAGCAACCGCTAAAATGCTACTCGAAAGCAATATTGCTGATGTGGTACTTTGCGGCGGCGTTGACGCGTTAAGCCAACTCACCATTAATGGCTTTAGTGCACTTGAGTCAGTATCAGCAGGGCTTTGTAATCCTTTTGGTGCTGAGCGAGATGGCATTAATATTGGCGAAGCCGCAGCGCTCTTTTTAATGAGCCGCAATAACGATAGCATCAACTTATGCTCTGCTGGCGAAAGCTCTGACGCTTACCATATTTCAGCGCCTCACCCTGAGGGTGACGGTGCTTACCAGTCAATGGCATTGGCACTTAAAGGTGCCAATTTATCAGCCAGCGACATCGACTATATTAATTTACATGGCACTGGCACACCAAAAAATGATGACATGGAGGCCAAGGCAGTACATCGTTTGTTTGGTAGTAGCGTGTTAGCTAGTTCAACAAAACGTTATACTGGCCACACATTAGGCGCAGCGGGCGCACTTGAGGCGGGTTTGTGTTGGTTACTTTTACAAAATCAAAGTGAAAACCATACACTACCAAGCAACGTGAATAATGGTAAAATCGATCCCTCTTTAGCAGCAATCAATTTAGTCGACGACAATACCACCAAAAAAGTCCGTTATTGTTTGTCTAATTCATATGCCTTTGGCGGTAATAACATCAGCTTAATATTAGGAAAAAACAGTGCATAGCTACGATATTGAACAATTAATTGTTCATCGAGATCCCATGATTTTAATCTCAGGCTTAGCGGATTATGATCAAACCACGGCACATTGTTGGGTAGACATTAGTGAGACTTCCCCCTTTTACCAAAAAGATATTGCTGGAGTACCAAGCTATATTGGTATTGAATATATGGCACAAGCTATTGCCGCTTATGCTGGCGCAAAAGCATTAGATAACAATAGCACTATTCAGGTTGGTTTTTTGTTGGGTAGTCGAAAATTCTTAACACACCAAGCCAGTTTTTCGTGTGATAGCAAACTCGATATTTTCATTGAAGAGCTTTACATTGAGCCTTCAGGCTTAAGTGTGTTCAACTGCACGATTAAACACGGCGACAATCTACTTGCTGAAGCCAAAGTAAACACCTTTCAACCTGAAGACGCGAGTCAATTTATCAAGGAAAACTCATGAGTAAACGTGTATTAGTAACGGGCTCTAGCCGTGGTATTGGTAAAGCCATTGCAATCAAATTAGCACAACAAGGATTTGATATTACAGTACATTGTCGTACAGGTATTGAACAAGCACAACAAACACAACAAGCTATTGAAGCACTTGGACAACAAGCTAATATTATTCAGTTTGATGTTTGTGATAGAGCCCTTGCTAAACAAATAATTGAAGCCGATATCGCAGAACATGGCGCATATTATGGCGTGGTATGTAATGCTGGATTAACCCGAGATATGGCTTTCCCTGCAATGTCTGGCGATGATTGGGATGTGGTATTAAAAACCGGTTTAGAAGGTTTTTACAATGTTATTCATCCAATAGTAATGCCCATGATTCAAACACGAAAAGGTGGACGTATTATCGCAATGACCTCTGTCTCAGGTATTACCGGTAACCGTGGGCAAGTAAATTACAGCGCCGCTAAAGCAGGGATTATTGGTGCAGCAAAAGCATTATCATTAGAGCTAGCTAAACGAAAAATTACTGTGAATAGTGTCGCACCAGGTTTAATTGCTACAGAAATGACAGACGATTTAGCCACCGACGACATTCTTAAAATGGTACCTATGCGCCGCATGGGACAACCTGAAGAAGTTGCCGCCACTGTCGCTTTTTTAATGTCAGACGACGCTGCATATATTACCCGCCAAACCATTTCAATTAACGGTGGATTAGCGTAATGAAACGAGTTGTAGTTACTGGAATGTCAACAATTACCGCGCTAGGCCAAGACTGGCCAAGTTTTAGCGCCGCATTACAAAAAGGCGAAAATGCCGTAGAAATTATGCCGCAATGGCAAACGGTTAATGGCTTAAATACCTGCTTAGGTGCTCCAGTAAAAGATTTTATCAAACCAGCGCACTATAAACGTAAACAAATACGCGCTATGGGAAGAGTGTCATTAATGGCGACAGCCGCAACCGAACAAGCTTTGATTGCAGCCGACTTATTGACCCACCCAAGTTTAATTAATGGCGATACTGGTATTTCATACGGATCATCTTCAGGTTCAACCCCCCCTATTATCGCTTTTGGTGAGTTATTAAATAACAACACTATGGATGGTATTACCGCTACCAGTTACATTCAAATGATGAGTCACACCGCACCTGTGAACATTGGGGTTTTCTTTGGTGTTAAAGGTCGTACTATTACTACTAGCTCTGCTTGTACATCAGGCTCCCAAGGAATTGGTTATGCCTACGAGGCGATAAAATTTGGTCGCCAAAAAATAATGATTGCAGGTGGCGCAGAAGAACTTTGTTTATCTGGTGCGGCTGTTTTTGACACCTTATTTGCAACCAGTATTGCGAATGAAAAGCCTAAAGCAACACCGCGCCCTTTTGATCAAAACCGAGACGGTTTAGTAATTGGTGAAGGTGCTGGCACGTTAATACTTGAAGAGCTTTCCTCAGCGCAAGCACGAGGTGCCACTATTTTAGCTGAAATTGTCGGTTTTGGCTCCAATGCAGACGGCAACCATGTAACACAACCTACAGCAGAAACCATGCAACGCGCAATGGAGCTTGCTCTTGAAGATGCACATATTAGCGCTGAAAAAATTGGTTATGTTAATGCTCACGGCACTTCAACTGAAAAAGGTGATATTGCTGAGTCACAAGCCACTTATAATGCTCTGGGAAAAGTGCCAATTAGTTCGCTTAAAAGTTATTTAGGTCACACCTTAGGTGCTTGTGGTGCAATTGAAGCTTGGGCATGTATTAACATGATGAATGACAACAGTTTTGCACCAACCATTAATTTAGCTAATATCGATCCACAATGTGCACCACTTGATTATATTCAAGACAGTAATAGAGCGATTAATACTGACTATGTTATGTCGAATAACTTTGCCTTTGGTGGTATTAATACCTCTTTAATATTTAAGCGTTGGACCAATGAATAATCGTTTACTAACACTCTGTTTTATTATGCTAAGCAACATTATCAGCCCTGCTGTTTACGCGAATAGTAAAGTTGAATTAGGCATTGGTGCTTTTTCACTACATACTGCCGATTATCCTGGCTCTAATGAATATCAAACCTATGTAGTGCCACTACCTTATTTTCATTATGAAAGTGAAAAGCTCTCTATCGACCGAGAAGGTTTAACGGGCTGGTTATGGCAAGATAACGGTTGGTATTTAGATATTTCAATGTCGGCAGGCATTCCTGTGAATAGTGACGATAATAAAACCCGTCGAAATATGCCAGATATTGACTGGTCATTTGAATTAGGACCATCCATTAAGCATTACTGGCAAGGAAAACCTAACAGTGATGATTATTTATTAGCGGAGCTATACACCCGTAAAGTTATCGCAACCGACTTCAGAGGTTTTGATGATATTGGTTGGCGTACTGGTTTACGCTTGGCACATCAAAAAACCTTTAGCTTTAATGATAACAGCACCCTTGAATGGGCTAACGCCCTTGATATTAATACCGCAAATGATGAGTTAGCGCATTACTTTTATGGCGTAGACAGTCAATATCAAACAGCTACTCGCAGTGCATATAATGCCAATGGCGGTTATGCCGGCACTAATGTATCAACCGGCTTAGTATGGAAACACAAAAAGCTATGGCTAGCTGCTTATATAAGTGCATACTCGTTGCACGGTAGTCAGCAAGAAAATAGCCCTTTAGTCAATGACGTTATTGGCTACTCTGCAGGGGTAGGCATTGTTTGGATACTTTACCAAAAGGGATAAAATACAAAAGCAATAGCGCAGCTACTCACTTGTTATTAAAAGCGTAACTGAATAATTTAAAAGAATAATAAAGGACAAATAGAAATGGACACTTCTGCACTACTCATCAATGTAATGCTTTACCTATTTTTACCCTTATGGGGTATTGCAGGCTTTGCTGACTGGTGTTGCCACAGAGCCACCAAAATTGAAGTAACCTCAGGCATTAAAGAGTCGTTAATGCATTCGTTAATGGGCATACAAATGGGTATTCCCATCATTCTCTGCTTATTGTATGACGTAAATGTATTAATTTTACTTATTTGTATTATTACTTGGATTTCACACGAAATCGTCGCTCATTGCGATGTGCGCTACGCCGCCCCTCAACGTGAAATATCTATCTGGGAAATGCACGCCCACACCTACCTTGGTTCATTACCACTGTACATGTTAATTTCAATTATTGTTATTAATTGGGCTGAATTTCAACAGCTTATTACTTTTAATTGGGCTGGCAATATGTCACTAACCTTAGTTAGTGAGCCGCACGGTACTTCATCTTACTTACCCGCCTACTTAACATTTATGGCGTTACTTTGTGTTTTTCCCTACGTTGAAGAAAATTTGCGCTGTTTAAAAGCGCACTTTAAAGAAGGAATTTAAGTGCAGGTTTATATAAATAGTACTGGCCGTTACTTACCCGGCAAAGCCGTTAATAATGAAGAGATTGAATCGGTATTAGGTTTAATTCACGGTAAGAAAAGTCGCTTAAAGCGAAAAATTTTAAACTCTAATGGCATTTTACAGCGTCATTACGCCATTAATGATCAACAGCAAACCACAATTTCAAATAGTGATATGGCCGCCAATGCGGGTATGAATTGTATTGACGAAAGCTACTTGGCTCCAGCCAAAATACAAATGTTAAGTTGTGCAACCAGTCAAGGAGATATGGTTTTACCTGGCTTTGGTAGCATGGTACAAGCCGCATTAAACCTTTCTGAAGTAGAGTTACACACAAGCCACGGCATATGTTCTAGCAGCATGATGGCACTTAAAACCGCCTTTAATAATATAAGGTGTCAAGATAGCGATAACGCCTTAGTCATTGCTAGTGAACTTACCTCACGATTATTCAAACACAGCCGTTATGAACAAGTTACCGATCAAGCTGTAGATTTTAATGCTGAATTTCTACGGTGGATGCTATCAGACGGCGCAGGGGCATTATTACTAGAAAATCAGCCTCGACCAACTGGCCGTAGCCTTCGTATTGATTGGATTAAAAGTTTTTCACACGCCAATGTTTTTCCTGTTTGTATGTCGGTGGGACAATCTAAAGATGAAGAGCAAAAAACATGGCAAGACTACTCAAGCTATGGCGAAGCAGAACAAGCTGGCGCACTTTTATTACGCCAAGATGTTAGGTTACTCGACAATATTGTTGCTGTTGGCGTACAAGGTTTTTTAAAGTTAATTGCACAAGGTCACGTTGACCCTCATAAAATTGACCATGTGTTATGTCACTTTTCATCAAAATATTTCAAAAATAAAATTTTTGAAATGCTAGAAGTTTCAGGGGCGAGTATTGCTGAAGAAAAATGGTATACCAACCTTTATCAACGTGGAAATACCGGCTGTGCATCAATTTTTATTATGTTAGATGAGTTCATTAAAACTCATGAGCTAAAAGCTGGCGAAACACTTTTTTGCATGGTTCCCGAAAGTGGTCGTTTTAACTGTGCGTACATGCACTTAACTGTTGTAGGGTAATAAATAATGGATAATATAGTCTTAACCAAGCTAGGACAAAGTTGCTTACAATCACTGCTAAAAGTCTGGTTCGATTTTGATCTAGCCATCACGCAAGTACCTATTATAAAACGCTTAGAGCAAGGGCGATTAAGTATTGAAGATTATCAAAGCTTATTACTTAATTTACGCCAACAAGTCATTGAAGGCTCACGCTGGATCAGCCGTTGTGCCTCAAGCTTTGATCGCGAATATGCTGATGTCAGGTCAACCGTCATTAGCCACGCCACAGAAGAGCATCGTGATTACCTAATACTTGAAAACGATTATGTAGCAACAGGTGGAACCTTAACCGACATTCAAGCAGCCAGTAAAAATATAGGCTCGGAGGCACTACATGGCTTTTTAATGTACCGAGCAAGCCAACCCAACCCCGTTGATTTAATTGGTGCAATGTGGATTATTGAAGGTCTAGGTAACAAAATGGCCAGCAAATGGTCACAACGTATTAATGAGCAATTTTCATTTGAAAATACTATTACTGCCTTTATGGATTACCACGGTGAAAACGATGAAAATCACTTACAAGCGCTTTACCGTCTGATTGATCGCGTAGCAACATCGCCTGAGCGGGTTAACGACATAATACGCACCGCAAAAGTCGTCGCTAAATTGTATCAACTGCAATTAGAGGAGGTTGATAATGGCTAAAAAAGTCAGTCCTTATTTACAGGCCATTAGCAATGATGACTCTCTGCCGATAGAAGAGGTTGCCACGCAATTATGGATGACAGATCTCAATAACAGCTTTCGCTGGGTATTAAGACCATTATTACAGCTTTTTTTTGCAATACTGCTGCATATTGTATGGTTTATTAAACGGTTACCTTTCCCTCAATTTAGCGCCCATCACTTTTTACAAAAAACTATTTGCTGGTTTTGTCGTTATTTTGTTTCACCTGAAGCCAACCTTTTAATTCTTAGGCACTTTGCTACTGAATCGAATATTTTAAACTTTTTATCGGAAAATACAGGGCACGAACATCGCGTTAATCTTTACCCAAAAACCATTAACGATATGCTCAATAGTACCTTTGTTGATCACGACCAAGAGCTATTCGACTGTTTTATCAAGCTAGGAAAAAGTCAGGCACCAATTTCAAACAACGACATTTTACCGAGATGTACTTGGGACAGCTGGCAGCCAATTAATATGGACGACTTTCATATCAAAAGAAGATCAACGCAAATACTCGACTTTGAAACGTCGCATGCTTTATTTATGTGCTTATTTTGTTTTTTACTGAAAAAAGATGAGTATCGCGATGCAATTAATGGCTTTAATTTAGATCAATCTATCGCGATCAGAGTCGGTCGCATCATTAATGAGCCTAACTTAACTGAGTTAGCCTATAACAAATATCCTCAGTATTTGCTTGGCCCTTGGAACTTAGGGCAGCGCTTTTTAATGCATGGCTTTTTTACCGAACACTTATACGCAAGGTTAGAAACAATAAGACTGATACAACTTGAAAAGAGTAGCCCCGACTCGGCTTAAATAATCAATTTACAGGGATGTATAATGCGTAGCCTATCAGATATTGAAAAACTATTTTTGCGTACTCGATTAAGAAGATTTCGTATTAATTTCTTTTTTACCAAGCTCTTATATGCAGGGCTTTGTCTATCTATCGTTTTATGCTTATATGGATATATAAGCGCTGGCGGTAATTGGATGCCAGGGATACTCCAATATGTTTTAGCGATAGTTGGCAGTGGTTTTGCGTTTTATTGGGCAATAAGGGTTGGAACACTGCGCCTTTTCTCTCCTATATACCCTACTTTATCAACTATTACGGGGAGGCTATTCGTAGAGCGCCCTAATAAAGGCCTACTGAGCCAGTTAGAGTTATCAAACAATTTTGTTCTACCAAATGGTAAACGATATATCGTCGTATTGCCTTATTTTTGGGAAAGAGCTGTTCATACAGGAAAAGAATATACACTAGAAGTCTCAGGAATAAATGGAGAATATGGCACCCTTAATAACTCCCCTATTATTCTCATCACATCAATGATCTTTAATGGCAAAGAGAGAGTGTTGAGTAAATATGCTTTTGAAGACGCGAGAAAAGCCGTTCACCATCCAACATATGCAGTAGCCATCTTATGTTTGTCACCTATGTTACTACTCTTCACAATAATGTTATTTCATTCGTTAGAAGCGTTCAGCCTAATAGGAACATTACTCATATCAACCTTAATTAGCATATGTATTTGGCTTTATATTGAGGACAGTAAGCGCTGGCAACGCATTAGAAAGAAAATGCTAGAACTATCAAAGATCTAAATAATAATATACCAACTGCTCCTTTAAGAGTGCATATTTAATGAACTTTTAAACATTAGCCTTCATATACAAACACTACAATTTTTATGCAACTCACTTGCCTTTAAACACAGCCTGTATATACTAACAGTAACACTGTGTAAATTTACAGGCTAAATAATAATGAATTCGATACTCGATTTACCTTCGTTGACTAAAAGACAGCAACAAATATTAGACTTAATTAAAGATAAAATTGCTGATACTGGTATGCCACCAACTCGGGCTGAAATAGCGACTTTTTTTGGTTTTAAATCAGCTAATGCTGCCGAAGAGCATTTAAAAGCCCTTGCAAAGAAAGGTTACATTGAAATGTTAGCAGGTACCTCTCGTGGTATCCGTTTAACAGAAGAAATTATGGAAGAAGCGGGTTTACCACTTATTGGCCGTGTTGCCGCAGGCGAGCCTATTTTAGCGCAAGAGCATGTTGAAGATCATTACAAAATGGATGGTAGCCTTTTTCATCCGCCCGCCAATTACTTACTACGTGTTAACGGCGAAAGCATGAAAGATATTGGTATTTTAGATGGTGATTTACTAGCGGTTCACCAAACAACTGACGTGCAAAATGGTCAAGTTGTTGTTGCTCGTGTTGAGGATGATGTTACCGTTAAGCGCTTTAAGCGCGAGGGTAATATTGTTTACTTGCATGCTGAAAATGAAGATTTCTCCCCGATTAAAGTTGATTTAACACAACAGCAATTTAGTATTGAAGGTTTAGCTGTTGGTGTAATACGCAACGGTAACTGGATGTAACTCTAGTTTATAAAAACCGCGCCACTATTAATAAAGAGCCAGTAAATAAATTTCAATAAATTCTTTTGATCTTTATTTACTGGCTCTTTAGTTTATTAAACCTCAGCTCAAACCTCGTACCTCCTACTAATGAAGACTATTTAGAGTTAACACTCTATTGAATTAAATGGTTTTTTTTCAATTCCTGTTCTATAAATTATATTGACCTACAATCAAATGTAGCGTATTCATAATACAAATAACGCATAAAAAACGAACAAAAAGAATAAGACGTTAATGCGCTAATACTCTCTCATCGAAGATTGTTATTATCAGCTCTCGTCACTAGCTAGTTTATAAAATAATAATAAAACTAACAGATATTCAGTTCAGTGGGCCGTGATTTACATTGCTGCAATTCTGTTTTCTATGCATTAGAAAGGAGATGTCGAGTGAGCAGACGTAACCTAGCTTGGCTACTATGGCTAAGTGTATTTAGTAATTCAACATGGGCAAACAGTAAGCTTAATTTAACCCAAGGTGTTACCGAAATAAGTAGAGAAGTATATGATTTACATATGCTTGTGCTCTATATTTGTACCGCTATTGGCGTTATAGTTTTTGGCATTATGTTCTGGTCTATCGCGTTTCACCGAAAATCTAAAGGTGCAAAGCCTGCAGACTTCCATGAAAGTACTAAAGTAGAAATACTCTGGACCGCTATCCCTATTGTTATTCTTATTGCTATGGCAATTCCCGCAACTAAAACACTTATCGCTATGGAAAATAACGATAATTCTGACGTTACTATTCAAATTACCGGTTCACAATGGAAATGGCATTATAAATACTTTGATCAAGATATTGAGTTTTATTCTGTGTTATCGACGCCTCGTGAGCAATATGAAAACCATCAAGGTGAATCTGATAAAAGTGAAAATTATTTATTAGAAGTTGATAAACACCTTGTTATTCCCGCCAACCAAAAAGTACGTTTTTTAATTACCTCTGACGATGTTATTCATTCATGGTGGGTGCCTGCATTCGCAGTTAAACAAGATGCCAACCCTGGTTTTATTAATGAAGCATGGACCAAAGTCGACGAGCCAGGTATTTATCGTGGTCAGTGTGCCGAATTATGCGGTAAGGATCATGGGTTTATGCCCATTGTTGTCGAGGTAAAGTCTGTTGAAGATTACCAATTATGGCTTGATGAACAGCACGAGTTAATAGCGCAAGCAGCTGATGCTGAAAAAGCCTCACTAAGCGCAGAAGCTTCAATGGATGAATTAATGGCCTTAGGTGAGAAAACCTATGTCGCTTATTGTGCAGCATGTCATCAAGTATCGGGAGCAGGTTTACCTCCTGCTTTTCCTGCTCTTAAAAATAGCTCCATTGCGACTGGCGATGTTAATACGCACATTCAAATAGTCTTTAATGGTAAAGCTGGTACTGGCATGCAAGGCTACGGTAAACAATTAAGCTTGAAAGAAATCGCTGCTGTTGTCACCTATGAGCGCAACGCTTGGGGTAACAATACTGGCGATGCTGTACAAGCATCTCAAGTGAAATCTGCAGCGGATAGCTCAACAGCTAACGATGAAACAACGCTCGAGGCAGTAACAACCCCCATCACTGACACTAGCGACAAAAAAGTCGACGCCCCCATGGTTACCAATACTGCGACCGAAGACCTCACTAAGATCTACAGTAAAGAGGAATTAATGACAATGGGTGAAAACGTTTATATGAAAGCGTGTGTTGCTTGTCATCAACCTACAGGAGCAGGATTACCACCCGCATTTCCTGCACTAAAAGGTAGTCCTATGGTGTTAGGGGATATAGCGGCTCATATTGACATAGTACTTAACGGGAGCAAGAAAAATGCTGCTATGGCTGCTTTTGGTAGCCAATTAACCAAAACAGAAATAGCCGCCGTTATTACTTATGAACGCAATGCATGGGGAAATAATACCGGTGATTTAGTACAACCTGCAGCCATTGATACTGCTGCTAGCGCGAAGTAAGGGACATAAAATGACTACAGACGTTATAGAACAAGAATCCCACGACGAGCACCATGATGATCACAAAATGACAGGTATCAAGCGTTGGCTATACACCACCAACCATAAAGATATTGGTACGCTCTATTTATGGTTCGCTTTTATCATGTTTTTAACTGGTGGCGCTTTTGCCATGGTTATCAGGGCAGAGCTATTTCAGCCTGGCTTACAATTAGTTGAACCTGATTTTTTTAACCAGTTAACCACAGTGCATGGTTTAATTATGGTATTTGGCGCAATAATGCCAGCGTTCACTGGCTTTGCAAACTGGATGCTACCTATGATGGTTGGTGCGCCAGACATGGCATTACCACGTATGAATAACTGGAGTTTTTGGATTTTACCTTTCGCGTTTAGTATTCTACTCGCTTCTTTTTTCATGGAAAGTGGCGCACCTAATTTCGGTTGGACCTTCTACGCACCGCTCTCAACCACCTACTCTAACGGTAGTACCGCCTTTTTTGTTTTTGCCGTACATATTATGGGGATTTCATCCATTATGGGGGCTATTAATATCGTTGTTACCATAATGAATATGCGTGCTCCCGGCATGACCTACATGAAAATGCCATTATTTGTGTGGACTTTTTTTATCACCGCTTATTTATTAATTGCCGTAATGCCTGTACTCGCTGGTGTGGTTACTATGCTATTAACCGACACTTACTTCGGTACCAATTTTTTCAATGCCGCTGGTGGTGGCGACCCAGTAATGTTTCAGCATATTTTCTGGTTCTTTGGTCATCCCGAAGTATATATTATGATTTTACCTGCCTTTGGTATTGTCTCTACTATTATTCCAGCTTTTGCCCGTAAACGTTTATTTGGTTATAGCTCAATGGTTTACGCCACAGCGTCTATCGCTTTACTTTCATTCATTGTTTGGGCGCATCACATGTTTACTACTGGTATGCCACTCTTTGGTGAGCTGTTCTTCATGTATTGCACTATGTTAATTGCCGTTCCAACTGGGGTAAAAGTGTTTAACTGGGTCGCAACCATGTGGCGCGGTTCATTAAGCTTTGAAACGCCAATGTTATTCTCTATCGCCTTTGTTATTTTGTTTACTATTGGTGGTTTTTCAGGCTTGATGCTAGCAATGACCCCTGTCGATTTTCAATATCATGATACTTATTTTGTGGTTGCGCACTTTCATTATGTCTTAGTGACTGGCTCGTTATTTTCTATTTTTGCTGGTACCTATTATTGGCTGCCTAAATGGACAGGGCATATGTACAACGTCACTTTAAGTAAATGGCATTTTTGGTGCTCATTGATTTCAGTTAATTTACTGTTCTTCCCGATGCACTTCTTAGGCTTAGCGGGTATGCCGCGCAGAATTCCTGACTATGCGTTGCAATTTGCCGACTTTAACAAATGGGTCAGCATTGGTGGTTTTGCTTTTGGTTTATCGCAATTCATCTTTTTAGCCGTAATTATTAAATGCATTAAAGGTGGAAAAAAAGCACCAGCAAAACCTTGGGATGGTGCCGATGGTCTAGAATGGACAGTAGCGAGCCCTGCGCCTTATCACACCTTTACTACACCACCTTCACAAGCCGATATTGATGGAATATATAAGGACGAACACTAATGTCTGAAACAGTAAGCCATAGCAAAACCGTTAAAAAACTCAGCTTAGTGGTGCTCGCTATGTTTGGTTTTGGTTTTGCCTTGGTGCCTCTGTACGATGTTTTTTGTGATATTACCGGCCTTAATGGCAAAACTAACGATACTGCAGCCACTTACAATGCCAACGGAGTTGATGAGTCTCGCACAATTACAGTGCAGTTTATTACTCGCAATGCGCAAGGCATACCTTGGCAATTTTCACCTGTGATCAATAGCATTGATGTTCATCCTGGTGAAATGAAGTTTGTAAAATTTTATGCCAAAAACAAAGCAGATCACGCCATGACAGGCCAAGCTGTACCCTCGGTTTCACCAGGAATGGCAGCTAATTACTTTAATAAAATTGAATGCTTCTGTTTCACTAATCAACCGCTAGCTGCAGGTGAAGAGGTTGAAATGGGATTGCAGTTTTATGTAGATCAAGACTTACCCAGCGACATAAGCACCTTAACGCTCTCTTATACTTTGTACGATATTGGTAAAAAATCATCCTAAGATAATACCTTGAAAAGGGATATGAAATGACTAATAAAGAATACGAAAATTACTATGTACCTAGCCAAAGTCATTGGCCTATTGTTGGGGCAATTGCTTTATTTATGATTGCCGTGGGTGCGGGAAACTATGTCACTGACTTGTCAAAAGATCAAAGCGGTTTTGGCGTTTATCTATTACTAGCAGGTATCGCCTTAATTATTTACATGTTAGTTGGTTGGTTTACTGATGTAGTGAATGAATCATTAGCGGGTAAATATTCTCATCAAATGGACCACTCTTTTAAACAAGGTATGAGCTGGTTTATTTTTTCTGAAGTGATGTTTTTTGCCGCCTTTTTTGGCGCACTGTTGTACTTGCGTGTTTTTTCTGTGCCTTGGTTAGGTGGGGCTGGTAATAATGCTGAAACTGGCGCGGTATTATGGCCAGACTTTGTTGCCGCTTGGCCCTTATTAAAAACCCCTGGAGGCACTGAAACAACGGCAATGGGTTGGTATGGTTTACCGCTGATTAATACGGTGATATTACTCACCTCATCTATTACCGCTCATTTTGCTCACAGCGCCTTAATGAAAGACAATCGCCGTCAGCTAAAAGTATGGCTCGGTATTACTATTTTGCTGGGTATCGCATTCATCTTTTTCCAAATTCAAGAATACGCCCACGGTTATTCTGAAGAAATGCGCCTTTATTTAACCAGTGGTGTTTATGGTAATAGCTTTTATTTGCTAACGGGCTTTCACGGCATGCACGTTACCTTGGGTTGTATCATGCTGATTATTATGTGGTTTAGAGTCCTTAAAGGACACTTCACGCCAAAAAATCACTTTGCCTTTCAAGCCGCTAACTGGTACTGGCATTTTGTTGATGTTGTCTGGATTATGCTGTTTATTTTTGTATATATTATTTAGTGGGGCACGTCTTTGGTAGTACGAGCGCATGATGCTAAAAGTTCATGGATGACAACACTACTTTGGCTAATATTTACCTTAGTAGTGTTTAGCATACTAGTACGTTTAAGTATTTGGCAATACGATCGTGGTCAACAAAAAGAGCAACGTTTAATGCGCATAACACAGCTTAGCCAAAATGATCCGCTGTCTCTAACACAGCTATTGGCTTTACCTGCCTCCGAAAACCTTAATGATTACCCCGTAAGCATTACGGGAACTTTTGATAATCATGTGCTGTTTTTGCTAGACAACCAAGTTGAAAGTGGCACCTTAGGTTATCGTGTGCTGCAATTACTACGCAGCGAAAATGTAAGTGCATTAATTAACTTAGGCTGGGTAAAAGGCTCCATCAACCGCCAAGAATTACCTGATATTCAAGCTATTACAGGTCAATATCAATTTACAGGTCATGTACGCTTGGTTGAAACCGGTATTATGCTACAAGCGCAACACTTCGCCGAGGCAAGTTGGCCGTTAAGAATACAGCAAATAGAATTAAATAAGTTTTCAACTTTACTTAATGAGCCTATTTTACCTTTTGTAATTTATGTCGATGCACAAGAAAAGCTAGGTTATTTAAAAAATTGGCAGGCTGTTGTGATGCCGCCAGCCAAACATTTTGGCTACTCCGTACAATGGGCAGGCTTAGCGGTCACATGGTTGTTATTAATGCTATGGCTTAAATTCTCTCGTACTAATCATACAAAGCCTAAAACGGTTACAAAAGCTCTCAAGAACAATTCTCCAACAAAACACGCTTATAATAAAAATAATGAGGCCATTAAATATGACTAATATTAATATGTCACCCGAGACTGATATGGTGATAAAGCCCAACAGAAACAGACAAAGTTTACTGTTATTGCTGGTGGTTTTTGCCTTACCCGTTATTTTGGCAAAATTAGCCTTAGAGCAGAAGTGGTTAGAGTTTGGTGTAACCAACCAAGGAGAGTTAATTAATAAAAGTCTCACCTTAACCGATTTAGGTATTGAGCAAAGTCAATTTGAACACCAATGGCTTATTATGTATTTACTACCGGCGCAATGTCATAAAAGTTGTCAGCAAACCCTAGAAACTGTACACAATAGTTATGTCGCTTTAGGCAAAGAAATGCCCAGAATTACTCCCGTGGCATTAAAACAACATGAGTTTTCTGTAGAGCAATCTCAACGTTTAGCGAAAAGCCAATGGCAAATTATGCCAATGCCTCAACAAGCGTTACAGCATATAAGCTCAACGCAAATAGTTATTGCTGATCCCTTAGGTAATATTATTTTAAGTTACAACCCTCATGGTGATACGGCAAGCCAACTTGATTCTGCAAACACCTCAGCAGAAGCGCAAAGCGACTCAACGCAACAAACACGTTTAGGTAAAGCCATTATTACCGACATGAAAAAACTCCTTAAGTATTCTAAGGTAGGTTGAGTATGGAAAACTCTGCAAATAACAATATTATCGCCTTACGTCGCTTAGTGTTAATAAGTATCGTATTAACCATTTTTGTGATTGGCTTAGGTGCTTATACGCGTTTAACACATGCTGGGCTTGGCTGCCCTGATTGGCCAACCTGTTATGGCTTACTTGATGTACCACAAACCAGTGAACAAATAGCCGCGGCAGAGAAAGCGTTCCCTGAACGAGCAGTAGAGCCAGAAAAGGCATGGAATGAAATGATCCATCGCTATTTTGCTGGTGCGTTAGGGTTATTTATTGTTGCCATTGCTTTTATTTCAATAAAGCTGAGAATAAAACACAAAACATCAACAAAAACACCTTTGCTATTGCCTTTACTTGCTTTAGCCGTGGTTATATTTCAAGCTGCATTGGGTATGTGGACGGTCACCTTAATGTTAATGCCCGTGATTGTTATGGGGCATTTACTCGGTGGTTTCACCACACTGTGCTTATTGTTTCTTTTATATTTAAAGCTCAACCCTGAGTTATACAATAAGAAAATTGAAGCAGCAATAAGTGATAAAGCGGTAACAATAAATTCCAATGCCGCAACTCAAATTAAAAAAACGTCTTCATACCAACGCTTTGCCATAGTCGGTATTGTTATTTTAACCATGCAAATTGCGTTAGGCGGTTGGACTTCTTCAAATTATGCAGCCTTAAGTTGTATTGAATTACCTATTTGCCAAGGAGACTGGCAAAACCAACTTAATTTCAAAGAAGCTTTTACTTTATTGCCTCCACCACAAAAAAGTTATGAATTTGGTCACTTAGACCACCACGAACGACTCACCATTCATGTCGTGCATCGTTTAGGCGCTATTGTTACTAGCCTGTATTTGCTATGGCTAGTTATCGCCACCTTAAAAAAATACCCCATACGGCAAGTCCAAATATCTTGCGCCGTGTTGGTGTTATTTTTGGTGACCCAAGTCAGTTTAGGTATTAGTAATATTTGGTTTAAATTACCGCTCAATGTTGCGGTTGCACACAACTTAGTTGCCGCCTTGTTAATGTTAAGTTTGATTTCATTAGCATATCAGCTCACCCAACACTCACGAGGTAGTTGTCATGAGTAGATTAATTCATTCAAACCTTAATAAAGCATTAGTTAAAAGTGTTCCTGAAACCATGCCTGTTACCCTCAGTGAGTCCAATAAAAACAGGGTACTAAGCCATATAAAAAACTGGCGCGCTTATTATGATATTACCAAGCCGAAAGTCGTCGCTTTATTAGTGTTAACAGCGCTAGTCGGTATGAGTTTATCGGTACCCGGCGCTTTGCCTTGGCAAGTTCTTATTCCCGCTATGCTAGGTATTGGGCTACTTTCTTCAGCAGCTGCCGCCATTAATCATATTGTCGATAAAAACATTGATACTGTGATGGGACGCACACACAACCGACCTTTACCTGAAGGAAAAATAACAACACAAAGCGCCATTACTTTTGCTGTAAGTTTAGCGGTTATAGGGTTTGCGTTATTATATGGCTTAGTCAACCCATTAACAGCTTACTTAACTTTGTCTGGTTTAGTCGGTTATAGCTTTATTTATACGTTGTACTTAAAACGAGCAACACCGCAAAATATTACGATTGGTGGTTTAGCTGGCGCTATTCCGCCATTATTGGGTTGGACCGCCATGACCAACGAAGTCTCTGGCAATGCGTTGTTATTAGTATTAATAATCTTTACTTGGACACCACCTCATTTTTGGGCGTTGGCCATTCATCGTAAAGATGAGTATGCCAAAGTAAATATCCCTATGTTACCTGTAACGCATGGGGTGGAATTTACCAAAACTCAAATACTGTTATATACGGTACTACTCTTTGTAGTAAGCTTATTACCTTACTTAGTTGGTATGAGCGATATACTCTATTTAGTATCAGCCTGCATTCTTAATACGATTTTTTTTGCTTATGCATGGCAATTGAAATTTCATGCAAAAGCTGACACCGCTATGGCAACCTTTAAATTTTCTATTGTGCATTTAATGTTGCTATTTATTGCCTTACTTGCCGATCATTATTTAATGGCGATTAGCTAACAACAGTTTAGTGGTAAATCACTATACCGACACTGATACAATTAACTTGAGAATAATTTCATGAATAAAATGCTCTACGCCATTGCCATTATAGTTTCAGTAAGCATTGGCGCAGTTGCCTTTCAGTTTCTTGCTACCACTGAGTCAACCGATTATGCATTGTACTACCAAGAACCAAGAACTATCCCAGCGTTTGAGCTTACCGATGAAGACGGCAATAGCTTTGCAAATAGTGCTCTAGAAAATCATTGGTCTTTCGCTTTTTTAGGTTATACCTCCTGCCCTGATGTTTGCCCTATTACCTTACAAAGCCTGAATGCTATTTATGATGACTTACAACAAATCGCCAATAACAGCCAAGTTTTGCTTATTTCCGCTGATCCCAAACGAGATAGCCAAGAAAAACTTGCTCAATATATTGCTTATTTTAATCCCGAGTTTAAAGCGCTCCGTGCCGAACATAATGTTTTATTCCCGTTTACCCGTAGTTTAGGATTAATGTACGCTATCACTGACGATACCAATGATAATGCTAACAATGTTGAAAATTACTGGGTTGATCACAGTGCCTCGCTCATTTTAATTAATCCTGACGGTAAAATTTCTGCCATTTTCAAACCAGAGCAAGCCTTAGGTGAAGTCCCCAGTATTAACACTGAGCAAGTGTTAACCGATTTTAAAAAAATCGTCGCTTTAGATTAAGCAAAGCGACTACCAATTAATAACATCATTCGTTTAAAATTGAATACTCATTGTTAGCTTAATTGTGCCAGGTAAACCTTGCGCTAATAAACGAGAGCCTGTTGCCGCCCAATATTTCTCATTCGTTATATTTTGACCATATAAGCTAAACTCAACTTGATGATTAAGTAACATTGTTTGATAGTTTGCACCTATATCAAACAACGTATAACTATCAGCAAAAGCACTATTGAGAGCATCGACAGCGCGATCACCCGTATAGAATGCACCTGCGGTAACACTTAAACCCTCAATACTAGGCATATTATACTTAATAAATACTGAGGCAGTGTGCTCTGGAGTATTTTCTATACGTTTTGATGTCAGTAGCTCACTACTGGTTTTTTCCTGCTGAGCGTGAATATAAGTAGCATTAACCATAAGAGATAAGTTATCGGTTAGCTCACCTGAAGCGCTCACCTCAACTCCTTGATAAACCGCGCGACCGTCTTGCACAAAATAGTTAGTTACGGGGTCAATAAAAGCTGAAACCCTATCAATATCAAAATAAGCTGCGGTAAAAAATAGCCCTTGTTCAGACTGGTATTTAAGCCCTACTTCTTGCTGTTCGCTCACAGCAGCAGGTAATACTTCCCCTGCATTTTTAGCTATTCCTTGTGCTAAACCACCTTCCTCTAACCCTTCAATATAACTAGCATATAATGTCAAATTTTCTGTGGGCTGAATTAAAATACTACCCGATAATGAGCCTATTTTGTCATAATAATCACTCGTAAAGCTTTCATTTTTGTAATCGGTGTAACGGTAACCTAAAGTCAATGCTAGCCATTGCGTTATTTGTGAATGTGTCGCTAAATATAAGCCTTTTTGTTCTTTATCTATTTCATTTTTTACGGTGCGTTGTGGTGTATCAACGGCTGCGATATTTTCAGGATGGTATAAGTCTTGAGACCACGCCCCTTGCTTTACCTTTTCGGGGATCACTGCATTACTGGTATTTAAAGAACCTCCTGCAATAACTTGATGGAAAATATCTCCAGTATTAAAGCCACCTGACAATTTAATATCAACAACCTTATTATCATACTCAGTCTCAGGAAAAGTTGATAATGCGACTTTACCGCCACTACCAGAATCGATATCAAAACCATAAAATGATGAGTAGCGTCTAGTATTTATTGAATACGAACGACCAGCCGCAAATGTTCCTTGCCAAAACTCAGAAAAATCATAAGTGAGTGACCCTAGTAAATTATATGATTCTGCCTCAGCCTTAAACCACTCAGCACCATGATTAGTGGAAGGCTCTAATAAAGGAGGTAAAGTAATCTCTCCATCACTATTCGCTAATAAGTAATATTCTGTCTGCTCAGTAATATCCCTACTAATATATTCACCATCAAATTCAAAGCGTAATGATTCACTTAACGATAAATCGTAACCAATAGAAGCAAAATGACGATCACCTGAGCTTCTATCAACACCAAGATCTTCATTGGCAGTTACTAAATTAATACGTACACCTGAATTATCAAAGGTTTTTTCAATATCTACGTTTACACCTAAACTACCGTGATTACTTGCGAAAGCCTCTGCTGTAACCTTATTTTCGTAAGCTCTTTCGGTTACCAAATTAATAACACCCGATGGAGAGCCAAAACCATAATATAGCCCTGATGCACCTTTAAGCACCTCAACTCTATCTTTGTTCTCTAACGGCATTTGTATGTAGTTAGATAAAGGTAAAACACCATTCAAGCGGTAATTAGTATTATTTTCTAAACGAATACCACGAATTGCCAAATTGCTATAAATTGCCGTATTAATTTGTGCATAACTTACCCCTGCAGTATTTCTAACCGCATCTGCTAAAGATGAAGCTTGCTGCGCCTCTAGTAACTCTTTAGTTAAAATACTCGTTGTTAATGCTGTATCTAAAACTCGGCTATTGCGAAAAGTGCCTGCTTGTACATAGTTGGCAGCAAAGCTTCTTGGTCTATCCGTTGTGATAACAATAGTTTCAAGTGTATTTTTCACAACCGCATCGTCATTAGTTATTAAACCTGTTTCAGCTTCAATCGTTTGTTTAGCTAATTTTTCCTTAACGATCACCGCATTGGGTGATTTCCACACGGCGATTAGCCCCGTGTTATCTAATAATATATCTAACGCTACAGCGGCCTGATATTGCCCTTTCAGTGATTGAGTAGACAACCCTATTACAGCCTCATCTTTAACAAATAGCTGCACACCCGCCACATGGCTAAACTGTGTTAAAGCCTCTTTAAATGACACTGTAGAAATATCAAAATTAATACGTTGTTGTTGGTAATTCAAACTGCCGTCAGTTTGATTGGCTATTGCAGGAAACGCCGCCATGCTTGCTAACACCAAAGCAGATGTTAACGCGGATACTGTAAATAAAGACATACTCCACCTATAAATAATAACAATTACTATTTACAATAACGATATAAAAAACAAAACCCGTAAATTAATTGAAAATAATTTACGGGTTACTTTAAAGTTATAAAGACATACATAGCGTTTGCTTATTTTCGTCAACAATACAATAGCGCTATATAATCTGAAGTCAGCTTAAGTTTACTTATAGTGGACTAGCTATCTCATTTACCACTCCTATACAATCAACTCTCTCGAACTTACCAATTAAGTTGATAGCTAACACGTAATTCAGCCCCTTTAGCAGGTATATGACTCGTATTATTTCCTGAACGTAATAACTGGCTATATAAAGGAAAGTATTCATTGTTAGTGGCATTTTCTAAAGCAACTTCAACCAAACTATCGCTAAAGTGAATGCGGGCACTTAAATCTAATGTGATATAAGAGTCCACATTATGACGACCAAAACTATCTTTACCATCAATACGGTAGTCTTCTGCACCAACATAGTTTATTTGTCCGTAGAAGTTGATATTGTCATATTGATAATCTAGGCTAAAACCACTCTTAAATGGCGGAATTCTAAAGCCATTCATATCTCGCCAATCTTCAGCTGCCTCTACTTTTTCTTCTCCTGATATTAATGCTGCAAACACACTCATTTGTAAGCTATCAGTTAGCCAATGCTGTAGTTCTACTTCAACACCCTCAATCACTTCTTCATCGCGACGTAACTTCCAACCAAAACCGTCGGTTTTAACGCGCCCTTGATCTGAGGTTGAGCGAAAAAGTGCAACATCAAACGTTGTATTTTCATCTAAATAACGTAAACCTATTTCCGCATTATCTGATGTCACAGGTTTTAATTTACTATCACCAATAGTGAATTTTTCATTAGCATACCTTAGTTGTAAGCCAACATCAGGAAGCTCAAAGCCTTGATTAAAGGCAACATAAGCTCCAAAACTTTCAGAAATCTGATAATCGACACTCAAATTAAATAGTGTATCTGAATAGTTTAATTCCCCCCCAGCAACAGCACTTTGTGGCCCAAGAGTCGTAAAGTCATCAAACGACACATCAACACTTTCATAACGAATGCCACCATCAAACTTTAAGCCGAAATCAAAAGTATAAGTATATTGTGCAAAAGCGCCTAAAGAGCCTGTTTTAGTCTCTGGCATAAAAGTTTTATCACCAATACTTTTAAAGACTAAGCCTTCTGATTGGTCAAAAATATTAGGATCGTAAGCAGTAATTGGCATAGACGTTTTTTCTTCATTAATATCGATACCATAACTAATTCTATGTTCTGCTTGTTGTTTACTTAACAATAAGCGAGCGCCGAAAACTTCAGTGTCTAAGTGTACTTGTCCTAAATTAGCCCAACCCGCATAAGGTCGGCCATCAAAGGGGTAAAAGCGCGTTTGATAATCTCGATAATACACTTGGCTATTAAGTAATTGACCGAAAAAATCATTATGTTGATAAGCAGCATTAAACACTAAGTTATTTGCTTGGTTTTGCTCTTCCAGCTCCAAACCTTTTCTGACTTTTGCAGGTACGCTTAATAAAGGTAATTGTGCAACTGAAGGATCAGAAGCGTAGTCTGTATCTTGTTGTGCATCAAACCATAATAAGCTGGTTTCTACGCTCTGATGATTATCCAGTGCGTACGCTAATTTACCAAAAATACTATACGACTGTGTATCGAATAAGTCTCCTTGACTTGGCTCTGGCGCTAAGCGATCACCATTCGCATCATACGATGCACCGCGACTCTGGCTGTCAAAATCAACTCGATAAGCTAAATCTTCATGCTGCCCTGTAATACTTTGACCAATATCATAACCAATACCATCGCTATTAAGCTCAGTTAAGCTACTATTTATTTTAATGCGTGTTTGTAAACCATCGTCTCGAGCAGCTTTAGTGGTAATGTACATTACGCCACCTGTAGCACCAGATCCATAAATAGCATTCCCGCCTCTAACCACTTCCATACTATCAATAACTGATGAGGTTAAATTAAATAAATCCCGCGATACATTGCGATTAGTATTTAATGGTACACCATCAATTAATACTAACAGGTTACGACCACGTAAGGTTAAACCAAAGTTAGTCATAGTTTGACTTGATGGCGCCATACCTGGAATAACTTTTCCTAAAATTTGTGCTAAATTCTCATTCGTACCAAAACGGCTTTCTAACTCTTCACCTGTGATAAAGGTTGCTTGCTTTGAAATACTTGAAAGCCCCAACTGTGTTCTTGAACCCGACACTTGGATCACTTCTGTTGGTTGAACCTTCTGATTCGATAAAGCCGCTTGTGGTGCAGCATATGTTTCAATCGACTTAGCTGATGATTGCTTTTTCTTCACAATCACTGCATTGGGCGATTTCCACACGGCAATTAGCCCTGTGTTATCTAATAATATATCTAACGCTACAGCGGCCTGGTATTGCCCTTTCAGTGATTGAGCAGACAATCCTATTACAGCCTCATCTTTAACAAATAGCTGCACACCCGCCACGTGGCTAAACTGTGTTAAAACCTCTTTAAATGACGCTGTAGAAATATCAAAATTAATACGTTGTTGTTGGTAATTCAAACTGCCGTCAGTTTGATTGGCTATTGCAGGAAACGCCGCCATACTTGCTAACACCAAAGCGGATGTTAACGCGGATACTTTAAATAAAGACATACTTCTACCTATAAATAATAACAATTACTATTTACAATAACGATATAAAAAACAAAACCCGTAAATTAATTTGAAAATAATTTACAGGTAATTCGAATTTCAGATAAAAACGAGCTTTATTACTTACACTTTAATAAAGCAAAATATCACCGTTAGGCATTTCTTTTACTTGTAAATCTAAACCTTCTGCAACCATGTTAAGGGCCAAATCTATAGAATCAATTTGAAAGCGACCTGATATTTCTTTTTTTATTACAGCACTATTTATCACTTTAATTGGCTTGTCTAAATAAAGTTCAAACTCTTTTAAAACCACCGATAACGGCTCAGAAGAAAAAACTAATAATTGATCACGCCATGACAACCCTGAGTTAAATTGCTCAGCTGATAATGACTTCCATCGTTGTTTTATTCGCCTACGTCCTTCTCCCTCGTGAACAATGAGTGGTACGCTATTATTTAACGACTCTACCTTTACACTATGCTCTGTTACTTGTATTTGTAACTGCGCATGTGTTCTTACATAAAATTCCGTCCCCAATGCGGTTATATTAAGATCATTATATTGCACAATAAATGGTCTGTTTTTATCTTTAGCTACCCGAAAATAAGCATCACCAGAAAGTAACTTAATAAAGCGCTGTTCTTGCGAATAAGCTATTTTTAAATGTGTATTATGTTTTAATTCAACCACCGAGCCATCTGGTAAAGTATAAGTTGATTGTTGTGCGTACGACTGGTATTGCTGCTCTAAAACCTTAGGTGGCAAAAATAATATAATAGCAGTAACCAGCAATACAACGCTGGCCGCCAAACTAAAAGACCACTGTTTGCTGTAACCGCGCTGTTTTTGCTTAGCAAATAGCTCTTCTCGGCAACGAAAATAAGTTGTCTTATGTAACGATGACTGCTCAATCCAGCGCATAAACTCTTGCTGTTCAGTAAAACTTACTTTTTCAGATAACATTAATGTTAGCCACTGTTGAGCTTGTTTTTCTAATATTTCATTCATCGTTAACGCTCCTTATGTAGCGCTTGTTTACATTGTGCGAGTATATGAGCGATAGATTTTTCAACCCAACTCACCGAACGCTTTTTTTCTCGTGCGATTTGCTCATAATTTTGACCATGAATTTTTGAACGCCATAATAAATCTTTTTTTTCAGTATGTTGCTTATCAATACAGTGCTGAAGTTGCTCCAAAGATCGATTATGCATAAATGTTTTCTCTGTGCAATTATCACTTATTAACGAATCTTCGCAAAATACTTCATTGTTATGTAGTTGCGTTTTACGGTAATAATCGAGTACTAAATTATTCATAATGGTTTGAACATAACCAGCAATATTATCAATAGTATGCCAATGCTCAACACGCATTAATCGAATATAAAAATCTTGCATTAAATCTTCTCGTTCCGCAGAGCAACTAACTTTAGATTTTAAACTTTTTTCGATGCCCGATTGAAAGCGCTGATAAACTTTTTCTGCTGTATAGGGAGGTGTCACGACGAACTCTTGTATAAATCACGAGACCACCATGTTAACGCAATTAATTCTCATTGTTAATTAGAATCAATAAAGTACGTATTTAAGAACGCATTAAATAACAACGGGTATATAATCACTTATTAATAACAAATGTCATTAAACGACTAAAAGGCACCCATGAATACTAAAATATATAAAAGCGTACTTGCGCATACCGCTAACTTACTAGGCGCTGTTCAACAAAAAAACCAAGCTCGCTTCGATGACTACTATGCTGAATTAAAGCAACTATGTGAAACTCATGAAAATACCGATAAAGATCACCCGGTACAGTGGGAAACCCTCGCTGATTTTACCGATGATTTAACCGAAGCTGTAACATTATATGAGCACGCGTTGGTAAAAGCGGAGACGATTAACGATAAAGATTTCCGTTCATCTATTGGTTACTCAATTGCGGCACTTAAAGTAGAGTTAGGTGATAAAACCAGTGCTATTGAGCATTTAGAAAAGGCCAAAATTAGCTGCAATAAAATTGTTGATAAAGAATTAAAAGCAGAAATACATGACTTATTAGAAGAGTTAAAAGTCGCAGAAGGTTAATAAACCTGAATTCTGGATAATTGCCCGCAATTTGAGTAACGTCAACACAAAGCACAAAAGAGTAGCGTCATAGTAACGCAGCTACTCTTTACTAGCTTGCCAATAGGTAAATTGAGTAAGCAATAGTTGTTATAGCGGATACCAACTGCCATCTTCATTTAGAATAAACCACGGTTTAGAATACCAATAATAACGACCCGGTTCACTAATACTAGCCGCGGTACAATTACCGCGAACACGCCCTACGGGTAAGTCTTTACTGAAGGTGATGCTAAAACTACTATCATCATGCCAAGTAATATCCTGCTTACCTAACCCCGAGATGTAACAGTTTAAACCTGCTTTATAAAAGTCGTCATTTTCAACATTAAAGGTGATACTTTTCGGCTCACCGTACTTATAAATTGTGTTGGCATTTTCGCCTTTCAAGCCAAGCGCTAAAGGTAGCGAGCCTAACTTATCACGTAAACTCGATATTTTGTCATACGGCATTGAAACAGGAAAACGCGACAAGCTACTTAAGTCGCTTGCTAAGCCAACTGCGCCAGATTGCTGTGAAAAACCCACATAACCAAGTTCGCGTAACCACTTTTGAGTCGCAACATCATATTCGCCATAAGGGTAAGCAAAATAATGCCAGCTTTGACCAGTTTTCTCTTTAATAATGGCTTCTGCTTTTACCAATAAAGTGCCCTGTTGAGTTAACCACTGCTGCTGTGTGAGTTGTTCAGTTTCGCTTGTCGGAATACGTGCTAGTGAATGATGCTCATAACCATGGTTAGCAATAATAACGCCCTCATCGGCTAAAGTTTTAAGTTGCGCCCAAGATAAAGAATTAGAAGCTGGATTAGTTTCATTACGATTAATGACCGCTGGGTTAACAAAAATGGTGTAAGGAAAATTAAACTTATCAAGTAATGGTTTAGCGTTGGTCGCAATATTACTGTAAGCATCATCAAAAGTAATCGCCACCAACTTATCTTCAAGTGGCTGTTCGGCTTTAATAGCTTCAACCAAGGTCGAAAGTGCGACCACCTTAAAATGATTATCTTTTAAAAACTGCAAATGCTTTTCAAATTGCGCAGGAGTAATGCTAGTGCTTTTCGGTGTTTCATCACTAACATGATGATATTGCAATATAACCGCAGCAAAGCTGCTCAAGTGAAAGAACAATAAAAATAGAGTTAAAATGCAGCGTGTCATGATAATTTTCTCTGTCCGTAGCTGGATAATTTTGAATAGGGTAAAATAACGCTTTTACACTGAAAAGCCCAGCCAATAGGAACAGTTTATTGTTATTATTTAGTAATCCCGATCAACATAAGCGTTTATTTGCCCTAGCGCTACCAATGATACTATCGAACATAACCGTTCCTTTAATTGGTTTAGTTGATACTGCGGTCGTTGGTCATCTTGAGCATGCCTATTATTTAGGTGGTAGCACCATTGGCGCAATGTTAATTAGTGTTGTGGTATGGCTATGTGGTTTTTTACGCATGTCTACTACAGGCCTTAGTGCACAAGCATTTGGCCAAGATAATACTCGTAGTAATATTATGGTGCTACTGCGTGGTATTTGTGTCGCCTTTACCGTTGGTGTCGTGTTAGTACTATGCCAAAGTGTTTATATTGATGTCGGTTTAGCACTTGCTGGTGGCTCCGAGCAAGTGCAGTTTTATGCAAAACAATATGCCCAAATTAGAATTTGGGGAGCGCCTGCTGCTTTAGCTAATTTAGTCATACTTGGTTGGCTTATTGGTAATCAAAAAAGTAAAGCCGTTATGTGGCTATTAATCACTGCTAATTTAGTGAATGTTGGCCTAGATCTGCTATTTGTATTTGGCCTAAACTGGCAAGTAAAAGGCGTAGCATTTGCTAGCCTTATAGCCGAATACTCAACCATGTTGCTGGGCTTGTTCTATATTTTATCGCGCTATAACACGACGGTTATTCAATTATGCCAAGATAAAAAAAATACACTAGTGACCTTAGTGGAGCGTTCGGCATTATTAAGTTATTTTCGTTTAAATCGCGACATACTCATTAGAACCTTATGTTTACAAGTCGCCTTTTTATTTATTACCTTTCAGGGTGCAAAACTAGGCGATAACGTTGTAGCCGCCAATGCTATTTTGATGAATTTTTTACTGCTAATTTCTTTTGGTTTAGATGGTATAGCCAACGCTGCAGAAGCCATGGTAGGTAAAGCCTATGGTGAAAAAAACACAAAGAAATTACAGCAAACTGTACACATAGCGTTATTCTGGAACCTTGTTTTTGCCGGTATATACTCAGTGCTATTTCTAGTCGCTGGTGAGTACTTATTAACACTAATTACCAGTATTGACAGTGTGATCGCGTTTGCTAAAGATTACTTAGTGTGGATTATTCTATTACCTATTATTTCATGTTGGTGTTATTTATACGACGGTATTTATATTGGCTTATTACAGGCAAAAGTGATGCGTAACAGTATGATAGTGGCTACCTTTGCTTGCTTCTTCCCGCTGTGGTTTGTGTTACAGGCTTATGAGAATCATGCTCTGTGGGCGGCCTTTTTAGGTTTTATGTTAGCCCGTGGTATAACCCTCGCTTGGCACTTTCATACCATAGTATTGAAAGAGCGAGGTTAACGAGGTTGAGCTTGTTTGATATTCGACCAAAGCAGCAACACTTGCGCTACTAAGTAACCGCAAGCTAAACCTGCAACATTAGCTGCCATATCTAGCCACTCACCATAGCGATTGACGTACGGTTGAATTAACTCAATAGCGCCACTAAAAAGTGCAAAGCCAAAAGCAATATAAAGTAGGTATTTAGGTCTTGCTAAAGCCGCTGGTAACATTAACGCGCCATACGAAATAAAATGATGGGTTTTATCGCTACCTGGTACTTGCGGTAAATGAGCAGCTGGCCATAATGACAAGGTGGCGATCGTCGCAAGTAAGACTAACGTAATAAACAACCAATAACGTTTAATTAACTGTAGCATGATTATTAATTACCACTTTGTTGAGTTTTTTGTTTTAGATTGGTTGCGATATATAATATTCAACCAACGATTAGCAAACATACCTGTGTATCCCCATGCAGCAATTAAGCAAGCGATTACCAAAGTAACAATACCCGCCACTTGCCATAAATGGTGATGAAAATAGCCCAACGCAATAAATGCTAAAGCGACACAAAAAAGGCCAAGACCACGTAAGAATAGCCTTAAGCTAGCTTGGGGGTTTTGACCTAGTTTTTCGAGTAATTTATACATCAGCGAAACCGTTAAATACTGATTAACGTACGCTATTAATAGTAAGAGTGCTCGCCACGCTCATGTTCAGTCGCGTCTTTAACGCCTTTAATTTCGCCAGCCATAATATCAATAAGCTGTTTTTCAATGCCATCTTTAACGGTAACATCAATTTGACTACAACCGTTACAACCACCACCAAATTGTAATACGGCATAACCATCTTCAGTAATTTCAACCAAAGTACAATCACCGCCATGACCCGCTAACTGAGGGTTAACCTCAGCTTGTAAAAAGTAATGCACGCGCTCAAATAAAGGAGCGTCGTCAGCAACTTTACGTAATTTAGCATTTGGCGCTTTTAACGTAAGCTGTGAGCCCATTTGATCAGTGGTAAAATCAATTTCAGCTTCTTCTAAGTAACTTTTACTGTCACTGTCGACCATTGCTGAAAAGCCATCAAAAGGTAAAATAATATCATCAGGCTCTACGGCATCAGGAGGACAGTACGAAACGCCACACTCGGCCTTAGCGGTGCCTGGATTTACGACGAAAACACGAATATGCGTACCTTCTGCTTGCTGTGAAAGTAAATTTACAAAATGTTTTTGTGCGCTTTCTGAAATACTAATCATATTATACTACTCTCTCTGCTCTCGGTATTTTTGAGCAAGTTTCATCTTAAACATCGCTTAAAAAAGTACCTGACTATTTTACTCAAGTATAGCTATTTTACGCTGCAATGTTGTTATGTGCCAATGGTTTTTGTGCTTTTGTTTATTCAGTCATTATACCGTAAAGCTAGAGAAAGCATTCATGAGCGTAAAACGCTTTTCATTAATAATAATTCTCGCTGCTTTATACTTTAGGTAGTGTTAAGCAAACCGCGACAACAGTGACGGTTTCAACGCCAACCGCTTTTAATAATCGACTGATTTCGCTGGCTGTTGTGCCTGTAGTAACAACATCATCAATCAAAATAACATGTTTTACATCGCTAAAGTCATTCGTTAATTTAAAGCTATTCTTGAGGTTTTTTCGACGCGCCTGACCCGTTTTCCCCATTTGACTCTCATCTTTTTTAATTCGACTGACGGCATTAGGTAAATACTTAAGCTGTAAAGCCTGAGCGAAAGGCTTAGCAATTAAATGCGCTTGATTATAACCTCGTAATTGCCACTTACTCAGATGCAATGGTACAGATAGCACCACCTCAGGGGCTATTTCAGTTGCATAGTGTTGCCATTGCTGCGCCAATAAAACCGCAAATAATTGCCCAAGCTCAAAACGGCCATGATACTTCAACTGAGCTAGCCATTGAGTAAAGGGAGGCAGGTAAGGCGCTAACGCAAAAAGCCGATCAAATTTTATCTTTGGCAAAGCATGGTTAACCGCTGGCCACATTAATAAGTCACCATGAATTAACTCTTGCTTAAAGTACGGTAAATCATTTTGGCAATACTGACATATTAAATATTGTTGCTTGCTATTTATTCCGTCATTTTCAGTGTCGTTTTCAGTAATAATATCAAGACCACACAAGTCACAACTACTTAAAGAAAATAGCTGCTGCTTTAGTTTTGCTAAATAACTCAAGAAAACACGACTAGTCATCGTGCTAATACCTTGTTGCCACTCCATGGAAACGCCCTTTTGATAAACAGCAGTATGATATAAACTACGCCTTTCATTGAACAAGGCAGCATAATACAAGCATGGCAAAAAACTTGGCTTTTACCACTACACCTTCCCATACTTTACGTAAAGATAAAGGCGAGCATAAAGTTCCCGTGGTTTTAATCCATGGCTGGGGTCTAAACTCAGGGGTTTGGCAACCGCTACTTGAGCTATTATCAGCGCAAGACGACACTCCTTTTGAGTATATTACCGTTGACTTACCCGGCTTTGGGCAAAATAGTGAATTAACTTTAACCCCTTATAGCTTGGGCAACATTTGTGAGACGCTCAATAAAACGCTAACAAGACCTGCTATTTACTTAGGCTGGTCTTTAGGTGGGCTAGTTGCAACACATATGGCATTACACCACCCCAATAAAGTTTTAGGATTAATTACCGTTGCTAGTAGCCCTTATTTTGTTGAGGAAGAATATCAGCAAAATAATACCATTTGGCCTGGAATTAAAAGCCATGTATTAACTAGCTTTCATCAGCAACTCGCGCAAGATACTGCAAAAACCATTACTGGATTTCTAAAAATTCAAGCAATGGGTAGCCCTCATATTCGTCAAGACTTAAAACTCATCACCCAATTAGTTATGGCGCACACTTTACCCAACAAAAAAACCTTAGATGAATCACTGAACTTATTAAGTGACAGTGATTTGCGAATACAACTAAAAACTATTAAACAACCCTTTTTACGCTTATATGGTAATAACGATAGTTTGGTTCCTAAGAAGGTCATTAAATTAATTAATGACCTTGCGCCAAAGAGCGAGCAACATACGTTTATGCAAGCCTCTCACGCACCTTTTATTTCACATCTCGATGATTTTCATCAAGTATTAAAAGCTTGGCTAGTAGCGCACTTTTTAAATAGCACGAGTTAAAGAGTTTCAACCGATGTTAGGCTTTACTTTTACTGCAAAGTGATTAATAATTAAACAATGTAATATACCATTAATAGGAGTCGGTCTATGAACATACAATCGTCTTTCAATTCAGGTATTGAAGGTTTTCAAAATGCTCGAGCAACTGCGGACAAAGCCGCTGCGGATATTGCTGCCAATACCCTTGCTAGCAATGAGCAGGCTGAAACTCAAAATGTTAATGCTGAAGTAAATACCGATATCGTTAGCCAAGCAACTAAGCCAGAGAGCGTGCCTGACTTAAATCAATCTATTGTTAATTTAAAAGTTGCTGAATTCCAAGCTAAGGCTGCCACAGAAGTCATTAAAAGTGCAGATGAGAGCTTAGGCACCTTGATTGATGTTACCGCTTAATCAGCCTATTAAAATACTATGAACATTGCCCCTTCTGCTCCAACACTTTCTACACCGACGGTAGTTAATCCACCGACGGAAACATTGCGTCGTGAAAATAATCGCCGAGAAGTCATTACCCAAGTTGCAAGCGCCAACCCATCGGCAGCAGAAAAAGGGGTCGCATCGGATAAAGATCGCGCCAAAACTCCCGCACAAAATAATGAACAATTCGACTTCGCTAATTTACGTAAACAAGCTGAGCTTGCTGCTGGTAAAGTCAGTGAGAAAGGCGGCGATCAAAGTGAACAGAATCCCGACGAGAAGGACCAAGAACAACAAGCAGCTGCCGCTAAGCAAGAAGACAAAAAAATTGCTGATGATATTGAGGCAGAAGCGGCAGCCGATGAAAAAGTTATTCGACAATTAGCAAGTCGAGATCAAGAAGTAAGAGCACATGAAAATGCTCATGCAAGTGTTGGCGGCGCAACAACAGGGGCTCCTTCTTATAGTTTTGATGTGGGCCCTGATGGAAAAAAGTATGCCGTAAGTGGGGAGGTTTCTGTCGACTTGTCTGTGGTTTCAGGCAACCCACAAGCTACAATTAAAAAGATGCAACAAGTACATGCTGCAGCGCTAGCACCTGCTAACCCTTCAGCACAAGATATTCGTGTTGCAGCCAATGCCACCAAAATTATCTTAGAAGCGCAATCTGAGCTACTGAATAATCAATCTGATAGTACTAGCAATAATAATAAACAGAATGATATTAACATTGCCAATAATACGCTTAAATCCGAATCGCAGGTAACTAATCAAAACAATGACTTTGATGAACTAATCAATCAAACATTAAACGCACAAGAAGCTGTAGCTCCAAGTCAAGCAACTTTAAACAGCAATGCTAACAATGCTAACAATGCTAACAATGCTAACAATGCTAATATTGGTACACAAACTATCGAAGTACAACAAAGAGCACAACGTGTAGAAAGCTTTTATCACACAGTTAGCCAAGGTTATGAGCGACCAGACAGCCACCATTTCGAGCTTACCGCATAGCTTAAGTGATTAAAGACTTAAGCTGTAACTACTTCTTCTACTGCTATAGTAGCTTCTTGATAGCGTTTTTGATAAATATCGCGTGCTGTCATTAGATCATCAAGCGCATGTGATTGGGTATAAGGACGTAGAATAACCAAAATTTTCAAAACACCTTGGTAAAATACAGAATCATTAACTTCATTCACTATGGTTTGTGTTTGATGAAAGCTGACCCAAAAGGTATTAATTAAACGTAATATACTGACAATATCCACTAACTCCTCATCTGAAAAGTTAATAATATCTGCTGCTCGTAATGACAGTAGTAATTGACTCACTCGCTCTGAAATAGACTGTTGTACTTCAACATACTTTTCACGTAAACATGGATTTTTATCTAACAAAACCGGTAAGTTACTATAAAAAAATCTAAACTTCATAGTTGTTTGAAAAACAGAGTCCATATACAAAATCAATGAATCGAGAGGTTTTACTTCTGCAGACACTGTTGGCAATGTTTCAAGTAATAAGCTACGTGCGTATTCTTCATAAATAGACAAAATAATGTCTTCTTTATTACGAAAATGATAATACAAATTGCCAGGACTAATCGCTAAGTGCGCTGCGATATGGTTAGTGGTAACATTTCGCTCTCCCTGCTCATTAAATAATGCAATACTGGCTTGTATTATTTTATCGCGAGTCTTCATGCGGTTACTTCTTCTTAAATTAGATTAAAACTAAGACAATCATACTATCAAAATTCAGTTGATATAAAGTATTTTGAGTAAATACTTTAAGATTTCACCCATATTTTATGATTATTTATTCATTTTTGTTGCTTGTCGACTGAATACTAGCCAATGAATAACAGAAAGGCTTGTCAGTGGATAGCTTCCACTATTACAATAATTACTTTAAATAATAACCTCAACACAGTGAATAATAACTCATGGCCGTAATCGCAATTTATCCAGGTACTTTTGATCCTGTCACTAATGGTCATACTGATCTCATTACTCGTGCTAGTAAGCTATTTACTGAGGTTATTATTGGTGTAGCGGCAAGCCCCAGTAAACAACCTCGTTTTGAATTGGCACAGCGGGTTGCCATGTTAGAAGAAGTCACTAAAGACTTACCTAATGTACGCGTCGTTGGCTTTACAGGTCTATTGGTTAACTTTGCCAAAGAGCATCAAGCTAAAGTACTTATTCGTGGCTTACGTGCTGTTTCTGATTTTGAATATGAATTTCAATTAGCGAATATGAATCGCCGTTTATCACCAGAACTTGAGAGTGTTTTTCTCACGCCAGCTGAGCAGAACTCTTTTATTTCGTCTTCATTAGTTAAAGAAGTTGCCTTGCATCAAGGTGACGTAAGTCAGTTTGTTCACCCAATTGTTAAAGCAGCTTTAGAAAACTAAATTATAACCCTGTTAGCCTTAACCCTAGCAGTTAAGGTAACTGACAACTAGGGCAATAAACTGAGCTGCGATTAGACTGACGCACTTCAAGTAATGTTGTTTTGCAAGTGAAACATTCCTGCCCAGCTCGGCCATAAACAAGTAGCGACTGCGCGAAATAACCTGGGCGGCCATCCGCTTGGGTAAAGTCTTTTAAGGTTGTGCCGCCTTGTTTAATAGCAGCGCTTAATACTGACTTTATAATATCAGTGAGCCGATCATAGCGTTTTTCACTAATGTCACAGGCCTTTACCGTAGGTAAAATTCCCGCTTTAAACAATGCTTCGTTCGCATAAATATTGCCAACACCAACCACAACCTGATTATTCATCAAAAAGGTTTTTATTGGCACTTTGCGGTTTTTAGCCTTTTCAAAAAGGTAACCATAATTAAAATCATCACTTAATGGCTCAGGACCTAACTTGGTAAGTAGCCCTTGCTCATCAATATGGTTTTCAAACCATAACACGGCACCAAAACGCCTTGGGTCATTCAAACGTAATGCTTTGCCGTGTGCAAAAACTAAATCAAAGTGATCATGCTTAGCAACAGCTATATCAGCCTCAATGACTCTTATCGTGCCTGACATACCTAAATGTATTAACAAAGTGCCGGTACTAAAACGTAACAGCAAATACTTCGAGCGCCTTTCAACACCTTGTACTACTTGTCCAGTAATTTTTTGCACCGACTCAGGAATAGGCCAGCGTAAACTGGCGTTACGTACAACAACCTTAGTCACTTGTTGATTAATAATATGTGGGCTGATCCCTAAACGACATACTTCAACTTCGGGTAATTCTGGCATTTTATATAGGCTCGATTAATAGGGTAATAATTGTTTGGTTAAGGCAACAGGGAAAGCTAACCAAAGGTTGTCAGTTTGTTTATATACTAATAGTTGGTCATTTAAGGGATATACCATAAAATTTTGATGTTGCGCGCCACCCGCTGTGGCAATATTTACTTTAATCGCTAATTGCTCATCAATAATAATATTGTCGGCCTGTATTAAACCTTCACTTTGCTGCCAAGCCAAAATAATTTGCTCTACCTGCTGGTCGCTAAAGCTTAAAATAACGCCTTTAGTAGTCACTTGCCAGCCTAAGCCCGCGCGCTCAAAAATAACCTGTGTATTATTGGGGAAATGCATTGATAGCGTTAAAATCACACTTTGAGCAGGTAAAATTGTTGCTTGGGCACTCTCTTTTTCATCATCGTTAGGGAAGAGTTTATTATTAGTGGTGTTAATTAATAGAATAAATAACATCACAGAAAAAATAATGACGTTATTCCAGCCTGTGCGTGAGAGTTTCATAGCATATTCCCCAAAAGATAATATATCTATAATACTGAAGTTTATCTCAAATAGCGCGCATAAAAAAACCCGGTAAAACCGGGTTTTTTTAATTGAAACCAAATTAATTACTTAATTTTAGCTTCTTTATAGATTACGTGCTTGCGAATGGTTGGATCAAATTTTTTGATTTCCATTTTTTCAGGCATAGTCTTTTTATTCTTATCAGTAGTATAAAAATGACCAGTACCAGCACTAGAAACTAAACGAATTTTATCGCGCATAATAATTTCCTTAGAATAAAGTTATTAAACTTTTTCGCCACGGGCACGGATGTCAGCTAATACTACATCAATACCTTTTTTATCGATAATACGCATTCCTTTCGGAGTTAAACGTAATTTAACGAAACGATTTTCGCTCTCAACCCAAAAACGGTGAGATTGAAGGTTAGGTAAAAAACGACGACGAGTCGCGTTTCTTGCGTGAGAACGGTTGTTCCCTACGACTGGTTTCTTGCCTGTAACTTGGCAAACTTTAGACATGTGAGTCACTCCAAATATTAATTTCAGCTCGAGCTATATTTTCCCCAAGACCGTCGCCTTAGGATCCTGAAAAAGGTGGCATATTATAGAGAAACTAATTAATTAATGCTAGCCTTAATGACAAATTAGTGAATTAATAAACTTTCATTAGTATAATTAATTACTTAGCTAGGTATTGCGATCTAAAAAAAAGCTGCAGCACACTTTTTTCGTATGAAATTTGTCTCGTTCAAGGATAAAAAGACAGCAAAAAGAAAGCTTATTTAGCTGATTTTCGATTGGAGAAGTTTTGTTAATTGCTCATTCTGTTCTTTATTGCATAGTTCATCAATAAGAATACGCAAAATATGTGATTTGGCGAGATCTGTGCCTTTTGATAGCTCATGTAATTGAGCAATAGCGTCTTCACTTAAGGTAAATGTCGCACGGCGAAAGCGTTTTTCGAGTTTAGCTTCTTCCTGCTTAGCAAGTTTATGTTCAGCCTCTGTCATTTCAACATAACGCTTTGCTTCATTAATAGCTTCTTGCAGGCTTTGTTTTCGAGGCGCTTCCTGCTGATGCAGTTCACTGACTATTTTTGGCGCCCCTTTCGCATAATCTTCAGCGTCAGCAATAAACTCATCAATAGTAAAGTTCTGCTTCTTAACTTTCGTATTTTTACCTTTTTTAAGATCAGTTAAACTCATGGGAATTATCCGGCTCCATAGCTAATAACTCTTCTGCGATAGCCACCATTTCTTGTGCTGCTTTACCTGTTGGGTCGATTTCAATAACCGACGAGCCTTGTTCTTCACTGTCATCATAGATGTTACGACTGTATGTAACGGCATTCAATACATTAATGCCGTATGAACTACATACTTCTTTTGCTTCGAGAATGCGACCAGCTTGATTAGGTAATGCTGGACACTGAGTAATAACAAAAGATGCCATCATTTTGGGGTTAACCATTTTACAAGTGCTAAGCATATCTTCCATGTGGGGCACTGTTTTCAAGTCACGTCTTTTAGGTCGCAATGGAATAATGACATGATCTGCAACTGACATTGCCGCTCGTAACGCTAAATTATCCTGACCACCACAATCTACAATCACATAATCATAGTGCTGAACTAGACTGAGTAAGTCGTTACGAATTTTTCCGTAAAGTTGAATACAGTTAATGGCCGGCAAAGAGGGATCACCGTTACGTGCTTGTATCCAATCGGAAGTGGTTCGTTGTGGGTCACAATCAACCATAAGTACAATCGCTTTTTTATTTCGAGCAAAGTATACGGCTAAGTTTTGTGCTAAGCAGCTTTTACCACTGCCCCCTTTTTCACCACCCACAAGTATCATCATTTCACTACCATCCTTAACCGAGATTGATTGTTGCTAACCTATTAATTGTAGTTCAATATCTAAAAACTGCGCTAAGACCGCTTTTTAATTAACTTTTACTCCAAGATCAGTGCAATGTTAAACCAACCACTATCTTGTTTAGTACAACGCAGCACTTTGCCTCGTAACTTTTGACTGTTTGCACTGGCAGACTTGAAGACAACAGTAACTGGCGTTGCAACGGGTAATGCTTCATCACAATCCAATTTAAGACCGCCTCGAGAAAAATCTAAACAGGCAATTTTTTTCACTCGCTCAACATTATTTTCATCAAGCCAAGTAATATCAACTAACTCTTTTTCCATATCTAGTCGAAACGAACCACGGCGCTCAACCTCGTCATTACTACTGTCGGTCATAAGTGTTCCTTATTAGGGTTGCACAATGTGTCTAATTTTGGAGATTAAACCTAAACGATCTCTATTTATAAAACTTTCAATACTGAAATAACCTCAATATTAAAAGTAATTGTTTTTAGTTGATTTATCAAATTTTCAATCACTGGCTTTTAGTTCAACTCACCATGTTCAGCAAAGGAGTAACATTGAGGCCCTGCAACAATAATATGATCGAGTACTCTAATATCTAACAGCGCTAATGCTTGTATTAATCTACTTGTTAACAGCTTATCTGCTTGGCTAGCTTCTGCAATGCCAGAAGGGTGATTATGCGTTAATATAACCGCTGCCGCATGATGCTTTAATGCTTGCTCAACCACTACCCTTGGATAAACTGCTGCGGCATCTATGGTGCCAAAAAATAAACGTTCAAATTTTAAAACCTGATGTTGATTATCTAAAAACAAGACCGCAAAAACTTCTCGACTCTCATGACGTAATTCACTCAATAAATAATCTCGCGTTGCTTGTGATGACGTCAATTGTTGTCCTTGCTGAATTAGCTGCTCAGCTAAATAACGTTTCGACATTTCTAAGCAAGCTTGCAGTTGTACATATTTTGCCGTCCCTAAACCATGATGCTGGCAAAACTCGTCATGACTCGCCTGATAAATAGCGCCTATGCCGCCAAAATTTATTAGCAGCTGTCGTGATAAGTCGACCACGTTACAACCTTGTACTCCCGTGCGTAAAAAAATAGCCAACAGCTCCGCATCACTAAGACTTGCTGATCCTAAGTGTAATAACTTTTCTCGCGGACGTTCTAGTTCAGGCCAGTTTTTAACAACATGAGTTGATAATATTTGTTCTTCTTTCATGTAGGCTTCCTTGCTTTACATTAACAGCTATTCTCCATTGATCTTTAGTGAGCTATTTAGCCGTAATTATTTTTAAATAAACGAATAAATGTTATCTTAAGGCTATTATTAGCTTTATTTTAAGATTAGCAGCTTATGCAAATTCTTCAGGACAAAAAAATAGTTTTAGGTGTTACTGGTGGTATTGCCGCATACAAAACCCCTGAATTAGTGCGTCGTTTGAAAGAACAAGGTGCCGATGTACGCGTGGTTATGACTGAAGGAGCTAAAGCCTTTATAACCCCCCTTACCTTACAAGCCGTTTCAGCAAATCATGTTTCAGATAGCTTACTCGACAGCCAAGCTGAACTGGCAATGGGTCATATTGAGCTCGCAAAATGGGCCGACCTCATCATAATAGCACCAGCCACTGCCGATATTATTGCTCGCGTTACCGCTGGTATGGCAAACGATTTACTTTCAACCTTATGTTTAGCGACAAGTGCGCCTATTGCCATTGCTCCAGCCATGAATCAACAAATGTGGCACGCCGCTGCAACGCAAAGCAATATCGAGACATTAACCGCGCGTGGTTGTTATATTTGGGGTCCAGGCTCTGGCGAACAAGCTTGTGGCGATGTTGGTTTAGGCCGTATGTTAGATGTAGATGATTTAGTGACCCTAAGTAGTGATTTTTTTGCTGAAAAATATTTACAAGGGCAACACTGGGTTGTTACTGCTGGACCAACACGTGAAGCAATTGATCCCGTACGTTACATATCTAATCACAGCTCTGGAAAAATGGGGTATGCCATTGCACATGCGGCATTACGGGCGGGTGCAAAAGTCACCTTAATATCAGGCCCTGTCACCATTAAGCCACCTGCTGGCTGTGAGCTTATTCAAGTGATTAGTGCTGAAGATATGCATCAACAAGCATTATTACATGCCAAACGATGTACTACCTTTGTCGCTTGTGCGGCTGTTGCTGATTATCGTGTTGCTGAAATTGCCGCGGAAAAAATCAAAAAGACCACTGAAAACATGCAAATTGCGTTGGTTAAAAACCACGACATTGTTGCCGATGTTGCCCAACTAAAAAAGAAACCTTTTATGGTGGGTTTTGCTGCTGAAACACAAAATGTTGAACAATATGCCCGCGGTAAATTAATGCGAAAAAATTTAGATTTAATTGCAGCTAATGATGTCGCCAAGGCTCGACAAGGGTTCAATAGTGACGATAATGCCTTAACATTATTTAGCGCAATTGATAAAACCGAGCTTCCTTTAACCAGTAAACAAAATATAGCCAAACAGCTGGTATCTCTGATTAATCAGCATTATCAAGCTAAGCACGCACAATAATAAATACTCGTAAGCATGTCACAATTTAACGGATTTAATAATAACAAAAGAGAATATTTTTATGGTCGCCACACAAACTAAAAAAGCAAAGCCAAACCGTAAGCAGCAAATATTAGAATGCCTCGCGTTAATGTTACAAAGCTCACCAGGAGAGCGTATTACCACCGCCAAACTGGCTGCCGAAGTGGGCGTATCGGAAGCGGCTCTTTATCGTCATTTTCCTTCAAAAGCGCGAATGTTTGAGGGGTTAATCGACTTTATTGAAGAGTCCATATTCTCACGTATCAATCTTATTTTAGCCGACCACAAAGAAGCATTAGTACGCTGTCACCACATTTTACACGTATTACTTGTGTTTTCTGAACGTAACCCTGGTATTTGTCGCATTTTATCAGGCGATGCTTTAATGGGTGAAAACGAACGCTTACGTGGGCGTGTGCATCAATTATTTGAAAAGCTTGAATCACAATTTAAACAAGTATTGCGTGAGCGTAAGTTACGCGAAGGGAAAACCTTTTCAATTAACGAAGCAGCATTGGCTAACTTGCTAGTGGCCTTTGCTGAAGGTAAAATTAGCCAATATGTTCGCTCTGGATTTGAGAAAAAACCGAGCAGCGACTTTAATGAGCAATGGCAATTCTTAATGGCGAGTAAATAGCCCTAAATTCACACTTGTCCTGAATAAATAATACATAGGAAACTTAATGAGTACACTCTCACATTTACAACCTGCTAGCTTATGGCAACTATTCGAAAAAATTTGTAGCATTCCTCATCCATCAAAGCATGAACAACAGATCTCATTATGGATTCAAGAATGGGCAAAAGAGTTAGGCTTAACGATTAAAGAAGATGCGATTGGCAACTTGTTTATTAAAAAGCCAGCCACTTCGGGCATGGAAAATTGTAAAGGTGTTATTTTACAGGCGCACATGGACATGGTACCGCAAAAAAATAACGATACTGCACATGATTTTTTAACCGACCCGATCAAGCCTTATGTGATTGAGTCAGGTGACTGGGTAACGGCTGAAGGTACTACATTAGGTGCCGATAACGGCGTAGGCTTAGCTTCCGCATTAGCGATTTTAGCGAGTGACGATATCAAACATGGTCCGCTAGAAGTGTTAGTAACTATTGACGAAGAAGCAGGTATGAGTGGCGCTTTTGGTTTAGAAGCTGGCTGGTTAGATGGTGACATTTTAATTAACACTGATTCTGAGCAAGAAGGCGAGATTTACATGGGTTGTGCTGGCGGTATCGACGGCAACGCAAGCTTCAACTTAAGCTTTGAAGAAGTGCCTAGTGACTATCAAGCTTTTAACTTATCTATATCAGGTTTGAAAGGTGGGCACTCAGGGGTTGATATTCATACTGGTCGCGCTAATGCCAACAAATTATTGGTTCGATTTTTATTAGATGCGAGTAATGAATTTGATATTAGTTTAACTGAGCTTAACGGCGGCAGCTTACGTAACGCTATTCCTCGTGAAGCCAATGCCAGCTTTGTGGTTGCTAAAGATAAAGTAGAGCCATTAAAAGCAGCGTTAAATAATTATTTAGCCACTATTCGTCAAAACCTAGGGGCAATCGAAACCGATATCGACATGCTATTAATTTCACCTGAAGATTTTGACCAATGTTGGACAAAAGCAACTCAAGCGGCAATTTTACGCGCACTGAATGCTTGTCCGAACGGGGTTATTCGCATGAGTGATGATATTGAAGGCATAGTAGAAACATCATTAAATTTAGGTGTTATGCGCATGCGTGGCAACAAATTTAATGCCATGGTGTTAATACGTAGCTTACATGACGATGGACGTTTAGAAACGCAGCGTACGGTACAATCAGTATTTGAATTAGCAGGCGCAAATATAGTATTTTCTGGCGCTTACCCTGGTTGGAAACCTGATACGGATTCAGCCATTATGAATACAGTGCGCGATACTTACGAAAGCCTATTTAATAAGGTGCCTGAAGTAATGGTTATTCATGCTGGTTTAGAATGTGGCTTGTTTAAAACGGCTTACCCACATTGGGATATGGTGTCAATTGGTCCAACAATTAAGTTTCCACATTCTCCAGATGAAAAAATTGAAATTGCTACCGTTGCTCAATATTGGCAATTGTTAGTCGCTGTTTTAGGAAACATTCCGCAGAAGTAAGTATTTATTGCAGTGTAATAAATACTTAATTCAATGCCGTCTCAAAAGGTCATTCAATATTAAATAAACAATATTGAGTGGCCTTTTTTGTACTTACATTCACCATTTATACTGTATAGACTCAGCTAAAATTCAAATATTTATGAATACTCGAGACTACAATTACCACACATAGCTGCAAGCCAAACACTTATGCAACCATTATAAAATAAAATATATTTACTTTATAATCATAAGCTTACCTCAAATTTAGCAACTCATGGTAAAGCTGAATATAAATATCCAAACTATGATTTGTTATTAAATGAATTTCCGTTAGAATGGAGTAATCATTTTTTAGGATATTTGCTATGAATCAGCCAGAAAAAATTATAATAGCTGACGACCACCCTTTATTTAGGCAAGCATTACTCGGTACACTCAAAAGCAAACTTACGTATACGCAATGGCTTGAAGCTGAAACCATTGACGAGTTGAACGAGCAACTGAATGCACATAATAATAGTGATTTATTATTACTCGACTTAAATATTCCTGGAGCACATGGCTTTAATACCCTAATACACGTTCGTAACCACTTCCCCCAAATTCCTGTTGTAATTGTTTCAGCTCATGAAGATCACGATACTATTAGTAAAGCCATGAATTACGGTGCTGCGGGTTTCATCCCCAAATCAACCCCCGTCGATGGTATTTACACTGCAATTATCACGATATTATCAGGTCATACTTGGCTACCAGACACTTTTGAGCAATCACAAAATAATAATACCGATATTGATATAGCAGAGCGCGTTGCTAGCCTAACCCAGCAACAATACCGAATATTAATGATGTTTGCTCAAGGTATGCTAAATAAACAAATTGCTTATGATTTAAATGTTTCAGAAGCGACCATTAAAGCACATGCAACCGCCATTTTTCGTAAACTTGATGTCAGAAATAGAACACAAGCGGTCATTGCTATCGGTCAATTAGACCTATCTGAAGCTGGTTTCGAGTCTCGCTAATACTTAACACCCAGATTTAGCCTGCTAATTAAACAATTGATATTTAGTACACTCAAAGTAAGCTTAGATAAGTTTACAATATAGTAAAAAAACATAAATCCGAATTAATAATAATAGCGATGAAGCGCCTTACTCTATAGCCATCTTAGGTTACAATCAAAAGATGTATTTGCCTTATCGTTTCAAATAAAAACGGTTAGTTTAAGGAAGCTCATGAATAAACTATTAACAACAAGCAACACAGGTATTCCACTTTTCGTTATTGAAAAAAGCGCTTACCAAGGCTGGGTCAACGCCCAAAGTAGCAGCAATAAAAATTGGCTAACTAACACCAATTTTTCAGGCCAAGGGTTAGCATTATTTGCCAACGAGCAAGGCGAATTAAACCAAGCACTTTTCGTCGTCAGTGATGCGAATGATTATTTTGCTTGTGGCGAGTTAATTAAATTATTACCTCCTGGTCAGTACCTTTTAAATGCCGATAAAGCGCACCACAGTGCAATATGTTTTGGTTGGCTAATTGGCGCTTATCAATTTAATCAGTACTTCTCAACTGACAAAAATACCGCTTTTCCTTCACTAGGCGTTAACGATCAGACACTTATCGACAACACCATTAAATGCGTAGAAGCAACAGCATTAACTCGTGATTTAATTAATATACCTGCTGCTGATATGATGCCAGAGCATTTATCACAAGCAACCCAACAACTCGCTGATGAGTTTGGCGCACAAGTAAACCATATTATTGGTGACTCATTACTTGAGCAAAATTATCCAACAATTCATGCGGTAGGTCGTGCTAGCGTACATAAGCCAAGATTAATCGACTTAACTTGGGGTGATGATAACCATCCACAAATTACCTTAGTAGGCAAAGGCGTTTGTTTTGACAGTGGTGGTTTAGATATTAAACCCGCTGCTGGTATGCGTAATATGAAAAAAGACATGGGTGGCTCTGCTCATGTTTTAGGTTTAGCTCACCTTATAATGGCGCATAACTTACCCGTTAAGTTACGTGTACTTATTCCAGCGGTTGAGAATGCGGTTTCAAGTAACGCACTTCGCCCAGGTGACGTGGTAACTACACGTAAAGGTATTACCGTTGAAATACATAATACTGACGCTGAAGGGCGCTTAGTATTATGTGACGCCTTAGCTGAAGCAAATAACGACAAGCCCGAACTCATTATTGATTTCGCCACACTTACGGGTGCTATGCGCGTTGCATTAGGTACTGAATTACCAGGATTTTTCTCTACCAACGACCAAATTGCAGCAGATATTACCCAAGCTGGCAGTGCTATTAGTGACCCCGTATGGCGCATGCCATTACATAGCGCTTATGATGACTTATTAAGTAGCACTATTGCCGATATGACCAACTGCCCATCAGTACCTTTTGGTGGCGCAATTACCGCTGCTTTATATTTGGATAAGTTTGTTGATGATGATATTGATTGGTTACATTTTGATATTATGGGCTTTAATATTAGAAACTTATCAGGTCGTCCAATTGGCGGGGAAGCGTTTGGTATTCGTGCTGTCTTTAACTACTTACAGCAACGCTTTCAGTAAAAAGTCACCTTAATACTCCAAGACAGCGCCCAGCGCTGTCTTTTTTGTTCTAACTTACCGAAAATTATTACTGCACTTTCCAGACGATCTTAACGAACCAAATTAACACACTGATAATTATAAGATTTCTAACGGGGAAACTAATTTTTCTGTTGTATAAACTAATCGTTCAGCTAAACCTTCAATAATAGTCAAGGCAATATCGTTATTGCTTTTTAATAACGCTTTAAACTCTGCTTCACCGTAAGCTAATAAGTTAACATCTGAATTGGCGGTAGCAGTACATGAACGATCTCTGCCTGTTAATAGCGCCATTTCACCAAGAAAGTCACCTTTGTTAAGGGTTGCAATTGTTACTGATAAACCATTTCTTTCTTTGCTTAAACGGACTGTGCCGCTATTAATTACATACACCGCTCGACAGGTATCTCCCTCAGAAAAAAGTACCTCTCCTTTGCTTAATTCTACCCTGTTACTCATATGTATTTTCACCTTAAAAATGAGGATGTTCATCAACAAATTGAAGAATAAACTCACTGCTAATAAAAGTCTACCGTTATCCTATATATCCAGCTAGAGTTCAGGTTATCACTTGATACTAATAGTTTGCTTAAAAACAAAACCTGAATATCTATTTAATCTCGATTTACCTCCATTTCGTCGAATTTACTCCACTTTTTATTGGTTTAACGCTCAAAAAAACATAAACTCGAACAGACTTCACTAACATGCCTCTTTTTAGGTATATATTAGGAATATAAATGAAACATAAAATCTCTTATTTAAAACAAGCTTTAGCAGTAAGTTTAGGCTTATTAAGCGCATCAGTTTTTGCAACTGATAAAGTTATTACTGCTGAAAACTTAGCAACAATACAAAGTGTTGGCCAAGTGCAAGTTAGTCCAAGTGGTGACGAATTTGCTTTTATTCGCTCTGTGCCTCGTGAAATTTACGTTGAAAAAGATGGATCAAACTGGGGTGAGTTACACCTAGTTAATGATGAGGGTGTTGAACGCCCATTTATTACCGGTAAAGTAAACGTTCGCAGCATTCAATGGTCTGCAGATGGCGCTTTTATTTACTTCTTATCGAAAATGAACGGTGATAAGTTTACCTCGCTTTATCAAATTGCGGCCAATGGTGGTCAAGCACAAAAAGTATTATCACTAAAGGATACTAGCATTAGCAGCTATACCTTAAGTAGCGATAATAAAAAGGTTGCCCTGTTAGCGAAAAAGGCTAAAGATAAATCAGTTAAAAAACTTACTGACTTAGGCTTTAAAGCTGAAATTTATGAAGAAGATTTAGCTGATCAATTTTTATATGTAGTTGATTTAGCGATAACAGAAAAATCCATTACCCCTGAAGCGTTAGCGATTAAGCACTATGTTTCTGATGTACACTTTTCGCCAAATAATAAAAATTTATTAGTCAAAACTCAGCCGACCGCATTAATTGACGATAAATACATGAAATCGCAATGGCATATCGTTGATGCAGCAACGCAAACGGTTAACGTTTCTTTTGCTACCGAAGGTAAATTAGGCGCTGCTGAGTTCTCTCATGACGGTAAATATATTGCTATCCACGGTGCCGAAGACAAGCATGATCCAGCAACAGGTCGTTTATTTTTAGCTGACGTTAAAACAGGTAAAGTTACTGACTGGTTACCTAACTTCGCAGGTCATGTAAGTGACTTTGAATGGTCAAACAAGCGTAATGAGCTGTTTTTAGTTGCCAACGTAGGTCCGCAATCTGTTATCGCCAAAATTAAGCCTGGTAAAACATCGTATAAAGAAGTTGTTAAAGCGGGCAAATTAATTGCGGGTCGTTTAAGTATTTCAGATTCAGACAAAACAATTGCCTTAGGCGCAAATACAGCGAAACACCCAAATGAAGTATTTATGCTTCGCGGTAAAAAAGCATCTCGTTTAACTAATTCAAACCCGTGGTTAAACGACGTGGCATTAGCGAAACAAGAAATTGTGACGATAAAAGCACGTGACGGCGTAGAAATTGGCGGTGTATTAGTTTATCCACTAAACCATAAAGAAGGTCAACGTTACCCACTAATTATGTCGGTACACGGCGGCCCTGAAAGCCATGATAAAGATGGTTGGATCACCGCTTACTCTCGCCCTGGTCAATTAGCGGCAGCACAAGGCTACGCAGTATTTCACCCTAACTATCGTGGTAGTACAGGTAAAGGGGTTGCCTACTCTAAGTTAGGTCAAAATGATTACGCAGGTAAAGAGTTTGATGACTTAGTTGACCTAAAAAATCATTTAGTAAATATTGGTTTAGTTAACGAGAAAAAAGTTGGTATTACGGGCGGATCTTACGGTGGCTATGCGTCAGCATGGGGTGCAACTAAACTAACTAAGCACTTTGCTGCGAGCGTTATGTTTGTTGGTATTTCTAACCAATTATCGAAATTTGGTACTACTGATATTTCAAATGAAATGCACTTAGTACACGCACGTTCATACCCTTGGGAAAAATGGCAATGGTACTTAGAGCGCAGCCCTATTTATTGGGTTGAGCAATCAGAAACGCCATTATTAATTATGCACGGTAAAGCAGATCCTCGTGTACACCCTGCGCAATCAATGGAAATGTACCGTTATATGAAAGTACATGGCAAAACAGTACGTTTAGTTTACTACCCAGGCGAAGGCCATGGTAATAAGCGTGCTGCTGCTAAGTACGATTACAGCTTACGTTTAATGCGTTGGATGGACAACTACCTAAAGCATGACAATAAACCAATGCCTGCACACGAATTACCGCATGCGGCTAACTTAAAAGCTAAAAAAGAAGCATAACGCTATTAATGGGCGCATTGCGCTCATAATAATTTGTTTCAATAAAGGCCAGATTTTTTCTGGCCTTTTTATTGCTTTTTATTTCTGAAAGTCGCCAATAATGAATTTTTCATTCTCCTGAAATAATAGAAACAATAACAAGTTAGCTATTAACGGTAATTAAAAGTTTTTTCTGTATTTGCCTTATCAAGGAATGCGTGACTACACTGATAAAGCAAACCTAATGAAAGTTAGGGACGCAAAGCCACCGGTCTAAGGAGTACTCTACGACAGCGGGGTTGCCAATAATCTAGTAAGGATTATTGCCAGTTGCCACTGATGATGTATTTCTGTGACAGGTATGTTTGTAATTACATTTTAGGATGGGATGTTTCATGCATAGTCAACTGAGTTGCAACGCTAAAAAAACTAAAACGCTTACCTATAAATCATTCTTATTCATTTACCCTTTACTGACTCCCTCACTTTACTCATTATTTTTTTTAGCGCTCTGCGTAACTAGCTTTTCCAGTTTAGCTACTTCATTCAAAACGAAAATCAATGCAGCAAACAATGAAGAATTCTATCAACCTGACTACCCGTTAATTTTTGTCAGTGCTCCAATTAAAGTATTTGATAATACTTACGGTGGAGTCACAGGCACATACAAGTTAGGCACCGATGTACTCAGTGCGAATAACCCCAGCGGAGGTAATGAGTTATGGATTTTATTACCTAACGGCCAAAGTAAAAAACTATTTCCTTTAGAGATACACCTGCAACAGCAACTCATTGACACGCCTACAGGTATGTTAAATCAAGGCTCGGTCGTTGAGCCAAATTTATCTGAAGACGGTAAAACCGTTTATTTCAGTTACTTTCATAATGCTGACGATAAAACATACCAAAGTGGCTTACCCAAATTAGGCGCTGATATTTATAGTATTAACCTTGTTGATTTATTAGCTGACTACTCCTTCGCTCCAGAGTTATTAACCACTAAAAGGCTCACATACGCTAATACAAATGACAATAATGAGTTTGATATTTATAAAGATGCGATGAATTTACCCTTAAAACAAACAGGATCGCATAACTGGGGTAATGTCTATATGCACGCTGAAGAAATGCGCACCGATACCGGTTTAAAGCTTATTTACGTTAGTAACAAAAAACGCATCAGTAACGCCAATCTCGCTATGGGGTATGCCAATCATAACTTCAACTTATTTAGTGCTGATATTACTGATAATGGCGACTTAAAAAACCATCAACAATTTCAATATTACACAACGACATCAGCATTAAGCCCTAATAAGCTTCGAAATGGCATTGCATTTTCATATCAAGCAACCACAGAAGATGCCCGTCACTGGCAAATTCAAGGGTTAACATCATCAGGTAAGTGGTACCCTATTTTTGGCTATGGCAATAGCCCAGAAGCAGCGCACCTCAGTACCTTTTGCGTTAAAGGTAAAGGAGCTAACCCTGGCGATTACCTTATTACGACGAGCTACTACAACTTAAATAACAATGGCTTTGGTGCGCTACATAGTGTGAAATTATCAATGGCAGGATTAAACGCTTACGATAGACCAGATGCTGGAGTAGAAGTTCCTCGTCAACTTGGTGCAAAATTATTAACTAAAGGCGTAGATATTCATGACTTACCTTCAGATAGCCATAATGGAATATTATTAGGTAAATTCACTACTCCACGGTGCGGAAAGGCTGATGAACTCTTTTTTGCGCATACAAAAACGAGCGCCAATAACCGAGGTTTAGACTCAGAAAAAAGCAAAGGCGTATACGAATCCTATATCGGCTTTCGAAATGATTTAGAAGCCTTTGACCCGACTGAGTCCATCAATATTAATGCTAATACCGGCATTATAAAAGTCATCGAAGATGAATCAGGAACGGCTAATTTATTATGGCCGTTACCCGTTATCACTTGGGAAGAAAGAAGTGGTGATAAAGAACAAACTTATTCTGCGCCCGCGGTTGCTTCAGCGACTACTATTACCCCTGGTAGCCCTTTTGCACAAGTTGGAACCTCCGCTTTATGGAATACTGATCGTAAGCCTTTTGACTGCTGGCTTGGAGGGGATGGTAAAACCCCATTTAGCCCAAATAAAGCAAATAAAGACTATAACTCTGAACGTCAAGAACTGGTTAAGCAATCAGCACCACTCACGCGCGTACAAAACCAAAATGATTTCTGTGAATACCTTCTTCCTGAAAATGTGCTCGGAGTTGCAATTAATTTAACCTCAAACAAGCTAAAAAACTCTTACGCAAGCTACCGCTCAGCTGGTTCACAAACAAAAGAGACATCTCGCTTACTTGGTGTTTACTCTGTCGTCAATCAAGTTGATCAATCTTTTAAAGCAATTATTCCTGCTAACGTGCCTTTCGATTTTCATTTGTTAGATCGTGAAACTGGGCTTAAATTAACCGACACTCGTAGTTGGCACTCCCTAAAACCCGAAGAAGATAGAACAGATTGCGGTGGCTGTCATCAGCATGAAAAAAACAAAGCGATACCTTTTGAAGAAACATTTTCAGCTCAAAATGAAGCGCTAAATATGGTTGAGCAAACCTCATACATTGATTATGACGCACAATGTAACCCTGAAGTAAAAATTAGTAGCCTTGCCTCAATAGCACCTCTAGAGTGGGTAGCTGACATCTGGCCTGGATTTGATCGTAATTGCAGTGATTGTCACAACTCAACCATAAGTGAAAATACTCTCGCCTTAAAAGCACTGAATTATAATAACGAGCAAGATGCTTACAATATGCTTATTGCGCGCAAATTTATTAATCAAGCATTAGGCGCTATCGGCAGTCCTGCTTGGTGGGCCGCTCGTGGAAAAAGAACTGATGGGCGTGATAATGATTTAGAGAAATATCAAACTGATTACGATAACGAACAGTGGGGATTTCGACATAGCAATATTCACGGCTCTCAAAAGCCTCTTTGTAATGGCAACTCACCTGATGAAGCTAAGTGGGTTTACAAATTTGGCCACTGGATTGATAACTTCCAGCACAGGGATGTTAATAGTGGTGTTTTTAACACTAAACTAGATCGATATCATCCTACCGTCAGCAGCTCTATCGGTGGAAATTGTGCAGGCGGCGATCTTACTGTGGGTTGGTGGGATGACTCAGGAAAAATTGAACAACTTACTGTTAATATCAACGGCAACCTGGCACTACTTTTAAACAATCAAGCTAATAATTCTACTGAAGTTGCTATTGGCAACCTACAAGATAACGATAGTATTTATATTGAAGCTAAAGACTTTACGGGTAACACTCAGCGTTATGAAAAATCATTCAAACACTTAGTATCTGAATGTAATGCACGCGTTGCGGGTGAAAATGTCTTTTCAACAGCAAAACCTTACAGTAATGAACATGATTACACTGAAGAACAAACTGCATTGGCCAATGTATTAGCTAATGAAAAACTAGGTGCTGCTGACACAACTACCGAAAGCTTCAATCAAGCGACAGATACCACCAGTGCTCTCAGTGCCGATATTGATATTCCTATTGACGAAGGCGTTATTTTTAGCACTATTGAACTACCGATTCAGGCTGACGCAACCGTGAGTCAATATAACAGTTCTGAAAAGAAAATGAACTTTGGTGGCTCACAAGAGTTAAACATCGGCACAGGAAAAGCTCGTCGTATACTAATCAAAGCCGATTTATCTTTGGCTCCAGTCGAAAGAGAGTTACTTAAAGCAAGCCTAAAAGTGTTCGTCCTTCAAGCCAGTTACACATCTAGTCCAATGTTATTAGCGTTTGAAGTCAATAAACCATGGGTTGAGGGCAATAGAATTTGGGGAGGCATACCTAATGGTGTCACGTGGCTAGAGCATAATTATTTAGATCATGATTATAGTACTGAAAATGACTGGCTTATACCTGGCGGTGAACTTGATTTAACGAGTAACTATGGTTATGGAGAAAATGGGCTGATTAAGCGCGCGCCAATTATTGAAGGAGAGTGGGTTTCTTTAGATATAACCCCAGTAGTTCAAGCATGGAAGATCACCCCTGAAAGTAATCATGGCTTACTATTACGAGGAATAATGCGCGCGGGGAATTATATTTCCTTTGCCTCTAAAGAACACTCGGATCCAACCCTAGCACCTAAAATTGAATACCACTACGCTGGTGAACCAATAGCTAATTAACCTGAATTCGGTTTAAGAGATGTTTA
>NZ_JAHKPW010000032.1:0-117659 GCF_018860755.1 Colwellia sp. D2M02
CGCTTTTATCTCGAACAAAGTTTAACCGCGAAAAATCAACAGCCCTTAGTTTAATATAACAATTAAACTAAGTTTTTCCCTAACATGGCAATTAAGCGTTGCATTTACACAACGTCACGGTAACATATCACTCCATTTTCAGAGTAAAAGCAAATTTGTAAAAATTTGATTACTATTTGATATAACAATATAAGAGGTCATTAAATGTCAGTTATAGCAATTACTGATGTATTAGCAGGCAAATTCCCTGTTAATGAAAGTATTACCGTGCATGGTTGGATCAGAACCCGCCGCGACTCAAAAGCCGGTATTTCATTTTTAGCCGTTCATGACGGTTCATGTTTCGATGCTATTCAAGCTATAGTGCCTAGTGATCTAGATAATTATCAAGACGATATACTTAAATTAACAACAGGTTGTTCAGTTAAAGTTACCGGTATTTTGGTAGAATCTCCAGGCCAAGGCCAATCATTTGAAATTCAAGCAACCGCAGTAGAAGTATTAGGTTTTGTTGAAGACCCAGATACTTACCCAATGGCCGCTAAACGTCACAGCATTGAGTTTTTACGTGAACAAGCACATTTACGTCCACGTACGAATATTGGCGGCGCAGTAACACGCGTACGTAACTGTTTAGCACAAGCCGTGCACCGTTTCTTACACAGTAAAGGCTATTTTTGGATCAGCACACCGTTAATTACTGGTAGTGACTGTGAAGGTGCTGGTGAGATGTTCCGCGTAAGTACCTTAGATATGGAAAACTTACCACGTAGTGAAAATGGTCAAGTTGATTACAACAAAGACTTTTTTGGCAAAGAAACTTTTTTAACCGTTTCAGGTCAGTTAAACGTTGAAACTTATTGTAACGCGTTATCAAAAGTATATACATTTGGCCCTACATTTAGGGCAGAAAACTCTAATACCAGCCGTCACTTAGCTGAGTTTTGGATGGTTGAACCAGAAATCGCTTTCGCTAACTTATCTGACGCTGCTGACTTAGCCGAAGAAATGCTTAAATACGTATTAAAAGCAGTTTTAGATGAGCGTCCAGATGATATGGCCTTCTTCCAACAGCGTGTTGATAAAACCGTTATCGACCGTTTGAACTCTGTTATTAATACAGAATTTGTTCGCTTAGATTACACTGATGCTATTACTATTTTAGAGAACTGTGATAAGCAATTTGAAAATGCCGTTTCTTGGGGTGTAGATTTAAACTCTGAGCATGAGCGCTATTTAGCAGAAGAGCATTTTAATGGTCCTGTTGTTTTACAAAACTACCCGAAAGATATTAAGTCTTTCTACATGCGTTTAAATGATGATGGTAAAACCGTTGCTGCAATGGATATTTTAGCACCAGGCATTGGTGAGATTATTGGTGGTAGCCAACGTGAAGAACGTCTTGATGTACTTGATAGCCGTTTAGGTGAAATGGGCTTAGATGTAGCCGATTACAGCTGGTATCGTGATTTACGTCGTTACGGCACCGTACCACATTCAGGTTTTGGTTTAGGTTTCGAGCGTTTAGTCGCTTATGCTACTGGCATGCAAAACGTGCGTGACGTGATACCTTTCCCAAGAACGCCTAACAACGCAGCGTTCTAAGAAAATAAGCATTAGCTTTGCTTCTTATATAAAGGCGACCATTGGTCGCCTTTTTTATGATTGTTGTTTGTATGCTTATTGGTTATAACGCACTATGTAATAACGCGCTTCAACATATTGTCAGTACTAATCCCAATACGTCACGAATTCCTCATAAGGTTTTGCGGGTTTTACTACCGCTTCTTTAGTTGGACTACCAATATATAAATAGCCAACAATTTCATTATCATTACTAATACCTAACGCTTTCTTTACTGTTGGGTTATAAGCAAAACCCCCAGTACGCCACATAGCGCCATAGCCTAATGAATATGCCGCCATTTGCATAGCATGAGCGCAGCAACCCGCAGTAACTAATTGCTCTTGTTTTGGTACTTTATGCTCAACAAACTTGGTGCTGATCACAATAATCATTGGCGCGCGAAATGGTTTTTTTGAGACTTTTTCAATTTTAAGCGCCAGCTTTTCTTCATCTTCATCCGCTAACTCTTCATGGGTAGCTTGAACAAATACTTCACTTAAACGTTGCAAACCTTGCCCTGTAATGACAGTGAAGTGCCACGGCTTTAAGGCACCATGATCTGGGGCGCGCATTCCCGCAGATAAAATGGCATCAAGATCATTATCTTTAGGGGCTGGGTGACATAACATTTGTGTCGACTGACGGTGCAATAACATTTCAATAGCGTTCATTTAAGAGCCTTTAATATAAAATATAGAGTCTGTTTATCTTTCATATGACAATGAAAGAAAAGAATAGCTAAAGTGTATCGTGTCAGATAATTAACTGCATTAAAAATCCTCATAAAACCGCTATTTAATGCTTGACTTAGTATGTGCATATCGCCAGTATAAAATCACTGATATACAAACAATCAACAATCAAGATATAGCCCAATGCTAACAACTTTATTGCCAACAATACCTATGCTTAACCGACTTATGCTGCTCAGCGTCTCTGATCGCTTAGCTAATTGTGTCTGTGTACCTAGCAATAAATGGCGATTAAGCTGGCCTTGTAGTGCGGAGTATTGAAAATATAAAAGAATAAAATTTATATTATTTTTTAAGCCGCAAAACTAAAACGTTGCGGCTTTTTTATTTTCTTCATTTTTTACCTTGATTGTTTACCTTAATTGAGGAGCTAATAAAAACAATATAAAACCGCTAACATCTCTACCCTGTTTGAAACCTACGGTTAAAAAATAATACTTAATTTGACTCAACATATGGCGGCTAAATAAAGGTACTAAGTTGATGTCAGGTTATACGTATTTATTAACTAAATGTTCATGCTGAGCATTATAACAAGGAGAAAAACCATGTCGGTGCCAATAGCCTATTTAGCGGTATTATTAATTTGGTCTACAACACCATTAGGGATTGTTTGGAGCAGTGAGTCTATTCCACCAAGTATGGCAGTGTTACTGCGAATGCTTATAGCCTTAGTGCTCGGCTTTATGGTGATTAAAAGTAAAAAAATTAATTTACCTTGGCACAAACAAGCCATCACATTATATAGCTACTCTGCTTTGGGCATTTTTGGCGGTATGATGTTTTCTTATCTAGCAGCGGGTTACTTATCTTCAGGCGTGTTATCACTGGTTTTCGGTTTATCACCTGTGATTTCGGCTATTTTAGCGCGTAAAATATTAGCTGAGCCTAAAATTAGTAGTATTCGCAAAAGTGCTATGTTTATTGCTCTAGCTGGTTTAGGCGTTGTTTGCGCTGATAATTTTACCTTAGCTGAAAATGGCATTTTAGGATTAGTTTTTGTTTTTTTAGCCGTATTCTTTTTTAGTTTAAGTGGAGTTTTAGTAAAAAGTGTTTCTTTAGCGATACACCCTTTAGCAACCACTGTCGGGGCGTTAAGTGTAGCAACACCGTTATTTTTTATCAGCTGGCTAGTATTAGATGGCAGTATTAATACAGAGCTTTGGCAAGCCAAATCTATTTGGGCCACTATATATTTAGGGGTGTTTGGCTCCCTACTGGGCTTTTATGCTTACTTTACGGTACTACAAAAGTTATCAGCAAGTACCGTAACGCTTATTACCTTAATAACACCGGTAATAGCACTGTCATTAGGCGCCTTATTAAATGATGAAGCATTACACTATAAGTTAGTATTAGGTGCATTCTTTGTGTTATTTGGCCTAGCCATTTATCACTGGGGTGATGTGTTTGTCAGCTATATAAAAAAAAGACGAGCACTTGTTAACGCTTAATGATCAATACAATAGTGAATAAACCAAAGATTCATCATGAGTCTTTGGTTTATCAACATTACCCCATCATAATCACATTAAATTATCTACCCGAGCTCGGGTTATCAGCCTGACCGGAGGTGAAGTGGCGCTTTACAATAAAATAATCAACACTGGTGTAGCGCCCTGCACCAATAAAAAACAACGCAAGTAACATAATGAAATACGTGGTAGAAAACTCAACACCATTATTGAGTATCACAATATTGCCTTTTTCATATAACCAATCAGTATTGCCATTTTCGTCAAGTAAATTTTTCATTGCCGTTAAACGCTTAGCGGCTTCATCACTATTATCTAAACTCGCCTTGGCGCTATCAATACCAACCCAAGTTAATACTTTTGCAGGACTTATTGCACTATTCGTTGGAGTAATAGCAAACCAGCCATGATCAAGGTGAACCGTTGTAGCTGCCACAAACATAGTAAACATCAAAGGAATTGTGACGAGTCGAGTTAACACGCCAAAAAGTAGTAGCCAACCACCAAGCAGCTCAACAATAATAACTAAGTTTGCCAGTAATGCCGGAAAAGGCAGACCTAAGCCCCATTCACTATTACCAAACCAAGCAATAATTGTAGGATCAGCCATTAGCGCGGTAACGCCATGCACCTCATCGTTGAGCAGTTGTGTTTTACTAAAGCCCGCCATAATAAAAACAGGGGCTAAATAAGCCCTTAACATTAAGGCAGGTATACCATCAAAATTTTTTAGTTTTGCTATAAAGCTTTGATAACAAGTGGCAATAGATTTCATCATTGGAGCTTCTTATATACAGTTAAATAGTAGCGTATAGATTAAGACCTCGCTAAAGGGTAGTTCATTTCATTAATATAAGATCATTATTACTTACAAACTTACGTGAGTGATTGTTATCTTTTGATAAATATTAAGTTACTATAAGGTTAGGTATAATTTTAAAATAAGAGATCTTATGAATAAGAAACCCAACATCATTAAACGGATTTTCTCAGCACTTTGGCGCAGTATTACTTTTACACGTAACTTAATATTAAATTTAATCTTTTTTGTCTTACTATTTTCCTTTATTGCAGTTATCGCCAGCAGTGAAGACCAAATAATTGTGCCAGAAAAAACCGCCCTAGTTCTGAACCTTGTTGGTGATATTGTCGAGCAAAAGCGTGAAGTGGATCCAATGGAAACATTCATTAATGAAGCGCTTGAGCAACAAGAAGAAAATCCAGAAGTATTACTGGCCGATTTAGTCAAAATTCTTGAAAAAGCGAAAAAAGATGATCGGGTACAATTATTAGTTTTACAACTACAAGGCCTAAACCGTACTGGCTTAACCAAGCTACAAGATGTTGCAGCGGCATTGAACGATTTTAAGAGCGATGGTAAAAAAATTATCGCGTTAGGCGATCAATACACACAAGATCAATATTACCTAGCCAGCACCGCCGATGAAATATGGTTAAACCCTAAAGGCTTTATGCTTATTGAAGGCTATGGTCGTTATAACATGTATTTTAAATCTGCATTAGATAAGTTAGCAATTAATCAACATATCTTTCGCGTAGGCACATTTAAATCAGCAGTAGAGCCATTCATGCGTGATGATATGTCTGATGCCGCTAAAGAAGCCAATAAATTATGGTTAAACGATTTATGGCAGCAGTATAAAACGGATGTTGCCAATCGACGTGGTTTTGCTATTGATAACTTTGATGAAAATGTTGACGACTTAGTTGCAAAGTTTTCTAAAGCCAATAGTAGCTTTGCTGATTATGCTTTAGCAAATAACTGGGTTGATCATTTAAAAACTCGTCAGGAAATGCGTAGCGAGTTAACCGAACTGGTTGGCAAAAATAAAAAAGGCGATAGCTACAGCCATATTGCTTATAAAGATTACCATAAAGTAACCAGCTCGCCACTAGCGACTGAGGCTGCTTTAGCAAAAACAACAACAGCGGATAAAGTTGCCATTATTGTTGCCAAAGGCACTATTTTAGATGGTACGCAAAAGCCTGGCACTATTGGCGGCGACAGTACCGCTAAATTATTACGTAAAGCCCGTAACGATGAAAACGTTAAAGCGGTTGTGTTACGTGTAGATAGCCCAGGTGGTAGCGCTTACGCTTCTGAAATTATTCGCCAAGAAGTTGAGTTACTCAAAAAATCGGGTAAACCTGTTGTGGCATCAATGGGAACCTATGCAGCGTCTGGCGGCTATTGGATTTCTGCACCAGCAGATAAAATTTATGCGGCTCCATCAACCATTACAGGCTCTATCGGCATTTTTGGGATGATGATGACATTTGAAGATTCATTAAGCAAAATGGGAATTTACACCGACGGTGTTGGTACTACTGACATTTCAGGTTTCAGCCCTACTCGCCCATTAACCGATGGCATGAAGCAATTGTTTCAATTATCAATTAATAAAGGTTACCAAGACTTTATTACCTTAGTGGCTAATAACCGCAATATGACTTTAGCGCAAGTTGATGCTGTAGCTCAAGGTCGTGTTTGGACAGGTAAAAAAGCAAAATCTTTAGGTTTAGTTGATGAGTTAGGTACCTTAGATGATGCAGTAGTAGCTGCAGCGACGTTAGCCAAATTAACCACTTATGACACTTTACTGATAGAAAAAACACCTTCTACCCGTGGTAAATTTATGGAGGCGTTAATGGGCAATGCAGCTAACATTACTGCGATGCTAAATGGCACTCAAGCAAATAGTGTTGTTGAGCTAGCAACACATACAGCAAGTAACGAACAAGGTCTTGGTGTGCTCGTTAACATGTTGAAAACCCAAGTAGAGCAAGTTAATGAGTTTAATGATCCACAAGGTAAATATACCTTATGTTTAGCTTGTACTAGCTTATAAACCACTAACAAACATCAAAATTTAAAAATATTTAAAGGCAGTTATGTAACCCATAGCTGCCTTTTTATTTTAGCGCGTTTTTTACATTTATTAGCCATAGCTAACGCAGCTACGATATAATGACAGGTATGTAGGGCTCAAATACGATAACAACAATGAAAAAGAAAATTTATGTCGCTTATACTGGCGGTACTATTGGTATGATGCAAAGTACTCAAGGGTTTGTGCCTATTAAAGGGCATTTGACCGACTCAATTAACGGTTTACCTGAGTTTCATCGTAGTGAAATGCCTGACTTTACCATTAATGAATATCAACCATTGATTGATTCTTCTAATATGACGCCAACTGACTGGCAGCGTATTGCTGAAGATATCAAAGCCCATTATGACGACTATGATGGTTTTGTCGTATTGCATGGTACAGATACCATGGCTTATACCACTTCTGCCTTATCATTTATGTTTGAAAATTTAAGTAAGCCCGTTATTGTTACCGGCTCACAAATCCCGTTAAGCCAGTTACGCTCAGACGGACAAGTAAATGTTCTCAATGCTATTTATATTGCAGCAAATTACCCGATCAATGAAGTTGGCTTATTCTTTAACAATAACTTATACCGTGGTAACCGTTGCATTAAAGCTTATGCCGATGGCTTTAATGCCTTTGATTCACCAAACATGCCGGTACTATTAGAAGCAGGAATAAATATTAAACTAGTTGCTGGTAAAGTTGCTCCACCCGCCACGACTATTGAGCCACTACAACTGACTTATATGACACCTCAACCTATAGGTGTAGTGCATTTATATCCGGGTATTAGTAGTGCTGTTGTAGAAAATGTTATTAAACAACCAGTAAAAGCATTGATTTTACGCAGTTATGGAGTTGGTAATGCTCCGCAAGATGAAGCATTACTCAATTGTTTAGCTAAGGCAAAGCAGCAAAATATTATTGTTGTTAATTGTAGCCAGTGCATTAGAGGCACCGTAAATATGTCGGGTTATGCAACAGGCAATGCTCTTAGTGAAGCTGGCGTGATCAGTGGCGCTGATATGACCTTAGAGGCAACACTTACTAAACTGCACTACTTACTAAGTAAAAATTACAGTTACGATGAAATATGCGCATTAATGCCAAAGAATTTACGGGGTGAGTTATCCGCCGTTGCTAATTGAGATTTTTATCACGTTAGCTTAAAAGTAAATCGGTCTTGCTAGTATGTTATTAAACCTCTTAACCCGAGCTTAGATTAAATACTGATTTTAACTCGGGCTTTTAATTTTAGCTGCGCTTATTTTCCGCTTAACCTTTTCACGTAACTTAATACATTAACCTGAGTTCAGGTTAATATATTAAGGTTTTAACTAACACAGTAAACCGCTTTTAGACGAGCTAATAATGCGCTATCTTTTTCACTCAGTTGTCCTAAGTGTAACCATTCAACAAGACAATCGGTTAGGTTAACGTCACTGCCTGATACCATTTGTTCTTGCATTAGTTTTACCTGAACTGCCATACGTTGTTCACTATATTCAGCAGGTGATGGCTTTTTAGCTAAAATTTCAATGGCTAAAGTTTGCTCAAAACGCTCGGTTGCATCAGCAACACCATTAAGTGTAACTTGCTCACGTAAACGTTTTTGCCAGAAGCTTGAAATACTTTGATAGTGTTCGGTTAACGCTAATTCGTCGGTAGTCATTGACTGACCACATAATGAGTTTAATAAACTAAATACCGATGACCACTGTCGCTGTTGCTCTTTCTCATTAGCCGTGTTTATTTTTGCTTTTAAGTCGTTAATAAACTGCTCAACACTATTAGCTACGCTTTTGATCACTGGTCGCTGCGAGGTAATTTGCTGTAATAAATCACGAGCTTGTTGCTGTGTTTGCTTTAAAGCAGTTAGCGTTGTCTCTGTGCCATTTGCTAACGCACTGGATAGTTGCTGCAATTGCTCTGAAAATGCTTGCTCTTGCTGTGATACCATCGCTTGTTGTGTCGACTTTTCTTGTGCGCGTTTGGCAAAAACTTCATCATTGATAGTACGAAAACGTTGCCATAATTTGCTTTCTTTAGCATTACCGGCAAAACCAACATTACGCCAGTTTTGTTGTAACTGCTTAATTTCTTCAATAACCGTAAAAACATTATCACTATTTAACAGGGCTTCTGCTTTAGTGATAAGCGCTTCTTTTTCATTAACGTTGCGTTGGTGAAAGGCGCTAATTGCTGCTTTTATCGGTTTAATAATCGTTTTGAATTGACCTTGCAGTTTTTTATATTCGTTACGATCTATTTCTCCAGCGTGTTGCCAGTTATGTTGTAATTTATTTAATTGTGCATCCAGCTTTTTAAAATCAAGCGACGGACTGAGCTCACCACTCTCGTGATTAGCATTATCGGTTGCAGTTAATTCAGCAGCCAATAATTGCGCATCAGCTAAAATTTTATGCCGAGTCACTAAATGTTGCTCTCGTAACTTATCCTGCTCTGCGTAAAATAAACGACACGGCGCAAAAGCTTCTTCACAAGCTTTGTTAAAGTGCTCGTTTAGCTCATTATCTACCGCTTCATCGGCGTGGCCTAGCGTATTCCATATTTTACGGAACTGTTTTACTTTTTCAGCTTGTTCATTTGGGTTATCTAATGGTGTTGTCACTAAACTTTGTATATCAGCTAACAACTCTTGCTTACGAGGAGTAGCAATGTAATGTTCCCAGTCACTTAACTCAGCAAGCTGTGTGTGTACATTGTCATAATCGCGTTGTAGCTGTTGCTGTTGCTTAGCTGACAATAAGGTAAAATCACTTTTTAGCCCTTTAAATAAACCAAAACACACTTTATATTTACCCGCTAATAATAAGCGCTTAATGTCGGTAAGCTTTTTCTTGTTTTGAAAGAAAAGATCTTTTTGGGTTGCTTGTAAAGGCTTTAAACCGCCTTGCCATAAACTAACAATTTGTAATTGTGAGTCTTTTATTGATTGCGGCAATACCCCTTTTGTTTTTGACTCAATAACTTTCCAGTCGTTTAACCAGTTATTATAGGTTTCTTGGCGATCATTTAATTGCTGTAGGTTATCAGGTAAAGTTAATTGAGAAATACGAGAAATTAACGCTGTTGCTTGACTAACCGACTGTGCAATATCAGGTAATTGCCCTAGTTTTTCTCTTAACTGAGTAACCTGTTTGCTGAAAACCTCTTGCTCTTGTTCATTCAAAACGGAGTGTTTAATATCGGTTGATAGCTGCTTAAGCGTTGCTAAAAAGCTCGTTTCATCTAACTTATCGCTATAAAAGCTGTCACTATCAAAGCTATCGCTTTCAAATATTGCCGTAGTTAATGCTTGGTTGGCGTTATTTATTTGTTTGCTAAAATTTGCTTTTGCTTGTTGTTTATCAAACGCGAGTTTATCAGCAATTTTTTGTTGTTCAAACGCTTCTACTTTAGCGGCATAAATTGTTGTAAGTTGCGCAGAAATAAGTTGATATTTTTCGGTAAGCTCGGTGTTATCATCAGCAGTTAAGCATGACATTTCTGTGCTTAGCTGTTGCCACTCTTGCTCTAAAGCTGATTTTTTAGTGAGGTAGGTTCCATAATCCAGGTTATCTTTTAACGCTAACAGCTTTGATAAAACGAGTTGTAACTGTTTTTTCAATTTATTAGGTTTTTCTGCAACCTCATGAAGCTGTTGTAATTTATCAGTGATTATTTTAGCAATAGTTTCATCACACGCCTTTTTTAATAGCTTCTCTAATAGCTTGCTGTCGTCTATTTGGTGCAATAAGTGCTGCTGTACTTGCACATTTTGCTTTTTAATAAAGGTTTGCGTTAGCAGTAAGCTACTTTGTTTTTTGCTATTGAGTTGCTCAAATAATGGAATAACAAGCTCACTTCGCTGTTCTTGGTTTAGCCACTGTTCTAATAATGTGCTATGAGCGTTATCACTTTCAATAAAAGCAATTTTCTGCTCGGTCGATAATTGCTGTTTTGGCTCGCTCGTTGTTTGTACTGATTGCTGTTCAAGCAGCATATCGGTTAGTTGTTTAAGTGAAAATAGTTTAACTTTTTCGTTTGAGTTATATTTGCTTGCTTGTAAAAAATAATCAAAGTTATTCAGTTTAATTAGCGCTGCTCTGCGAACTAACTCATTGCTATCTTCATTGATTAAATTGATTAAAATATCGTGGTGTGTAGGATCTTGAACGTGTAAATCGTTATTAATGGCCGCAATTCGAACATTACTGTCTTTGTGCTGCCAAGTAGGTTTACTTTTAAATAAAGAGGAGAAAATCATCGAATTGTATTCACATATAAAAGGGAAAAGTTATTACATCGCTAAAACGCTATAATTCATTATTGCTAAAATAAGCAATATCAGCCTTAGTTGGCTTGGTACAAGGAACGATTTCTTCATCGCTTTTAGCGCTACTAAACTCTGCTTTTAGTTCACGCTTATTTTTTTCAACAATTTTACCATCAGCGCCAATAGTTAGCATTTGGTCATTATCAAGGTGGCGTGCTTGGTAAGCCATGGTTAATTGTAATGCCATTGCTCGCTGGCTCTCTTCGACAACAGTACCTTCAGGCCATTTACCGGTTTCAGCAGCACACTTTAAACGTGTATACATATCTGCAGACATAGTGTCGATTGTATTTAATAAGTTCATAAGTTTTCCAAATCTGACTACTATTTTTTATGTTTGGTGAAAAGCAACATAGCACGTATAACAATATAAAGAATAAATCCGATAACAGCACAAACCATAGCACTGGTATGTTGCCATGTACCCGGCTCAACGTTGTCCCAATACATAAAAAGAAAGCCACCACAAAAAAGCAACATAGCAATAAATGAGTAATTCATTAATCGCTGCTTTTTATTAATGCGATTTATTTTTTCAATGGTTTGCATTTTTTCTGAGTCAAGCTCGTTCAGCGATATATTACAGTGCGAGCATGTTTTTGCTTTATCAGATATTTTTTTCTTACAGCTTGGACAATTTATTACGGCCATTTAATTACTCATAAAATAGATATTAGTCGTAGTGATAACGTTATTAGTGCTAAAGCACATAACAAAAATTCGACTAAGTATACCTGACCTCATACGCTATTTCACTAGCGATATAGACTAAATTAATGCTATTGATAAAAGTAATAAAAAAGTCAATTTGTTAAAACAGATATAAAGTAATCCCCATTAAAAATGCCGCGCATATTACTGCGCGGCATTTGATTAATATCAATGTAATTTAACGATATTTTTTAACTATTTTTGTTTAGACTCGCTATCACTATTATTTTTAGCTATACGTTTTTCCCAAAAGTCAGCATTAGTGATACCAAGTTTTTTAGGATCAAAAGTAAAGGTTGTTACACCACGCTTTTGTTGTTCTTCATAATCTTTTAGCGCTTTCAGTGCTGGCTTAGACATAAAGAAAATAATTAAAATACCAATAATATTAAGCCAAGCCATCATACCAACACCAATATCGCCCATACCCCAAGCTAAATCGGCAGCTTTAACTGTACCGTAGAAAGTGGCTGAAATTAACGCTACTTTTAAAATGGTGTTAAGTACTGGAATTTTGAATGTTCTTCGAATGTAATAAACATTATTTTCTGCAATAAAGTAATACGCCAAAATGGTCGTAAAGGCGAAGAAGAATAATGCAACAGCAACAAAAGGTTTACCCACTCCTGTAAAAACACTTTCAACGGCAAGCTGAGTATATGCAGGGCTATTAGCCGCAACTGTCGCTGCAACATTTTGCACTAAAAACACATCATCTATGCCATGAACGTTATATGCGCCAGTAATTAAAATCATAAAGGCCGTTGCTGAGCAAACAAATAAAGTATCAATGTACACCGAAAATGCTTGTACTAAACCTTGTTGTGCTGGGTGATCAACTTCTGCTGAGGCTGCTGCGTGAGGGCCTGTACCTTGACCCGCTTCGTTAGAGTAAACACCACGCTTTACGCCCCAACCTATTGCAGCACCAAAACCTGCCATCGGGTTAAACGCATCATTAATAATAAGCATAAATACCGCAGGTAAACGGTCGATACTTAAACCAATGATCACCAAAGAAACTAAAATATAAGCAAGTGCCATAAATGGCACAACCACTTGAGTAAAGTGAGCAATGCGCTTTACCCCACCAAAAATAATAAAACCTAACAGTAGAACAATCGCTGTAGCAGTATAAACTTTTACCATACTTAGCTCGCCAAGCGCGGTATCAATAGAGTTACCTTGGCCAAATACCATGGTGATAGCTTCACCAATGCCATTTGATTGCACCATAGGTAATAAAACACCACAAGCAAGGATCGTTGCTAACGCGAATATCCATGCGTACCATTTTTGTCCCATCGCTTTTTCAATATAGTAAGCGGGACCACCACGGTAAAAACCGTCTTTCTCTTCTTTGTATATTTGCGCACTAGTTGATTCAATATAAGCGGTAGCAGCACCAAAAAAAGCAACAACCCACATCCAAAATACAGCGCCAGGGCCACCAAAACCAATGGCAGTTGCAACACCTGCAATATTACCCGTACCAACGCGACCTGATAACGAAACTGACAGTGCTTGAAATGATGACAAACCTTTTTCAGAGCTTTTTCCAGACAATAACAGTCGCCACATTTCACTAAAATGACGTACTTGTACAAAACGCGTGAGTATAGTAAAAAACAACCCCGCTCCCAAACATAAATAAATTAATGCTGGGCTCCATATAATTCCATTGAGACTATTGACAAAATCTTGCAAAGTTAATTCCTCATCTTATTTTATTTATTGTTATATAGATAAATACGCAAAAGGCGAATTCACTATGAATTCGCCTATTTCATTTATAATATTAGCTGACTACCTTAAGTCATCCAACATATGATAAACCCCTGTTAAGAAGTCTCGGCCTAATAAGCTACTACGTTCATCTGACCAACCTACGCTGTAATCTGGGAGTAAATCATTATCTTTAAATGGCATTTCAATGGTATACGCTAAACATTTAAATTGATTACCAACCCAGTTGGTGCCAACCGTTGGGTTCGCTTTACCTGGCTCATCTTTAGCATAACCACGCTCATCTTGAAACTCAGGGGTAATGGCGACCATAATTTCTTTGAACTTGTCTTCAAGTGCCTTATGACGAGCATCGTAATTTACAACACCTTCACAGCCAGCAACAAAGTTCACTGGTAAAGCTTCATCGCCATGCACGTCAAGGAACATATCAACGCCAATCGCTAACATTTGTTCACGTACCAAGAAAACTTCTGGGCTACGCTCCATTGTTGGCTCTAACCACTCACGGTTTAAGTTTGCGCCACAAGCATTAGTACGTAAATGACCACGAACACTGCCGTCTGGATTCATGTTAGGTACGATATAAAATACGGCTTTATTTAATAAAGCACGAGCAACACCGTCATCTTCGTCAAGTAAACGGTCTAATAAACCTTCAACAAACCACTCAGCCATAGTTTCACCTGGGTGTTGACGCGCAGTGATCCAGATTTTACGTTTACCTTCGCCCTCTTCACCTACTTTTAATAAGGTCATGTCACGACCATCAAGTGTTTGACCTAAAACTTGAACTTGGCAATCAAGGTGCATTTGTGCGTTATGAATTAAGTCTTGATGACGCTCATAACTATAAGGTGCAAAGTAAGCGAAATATACTGAGTCGTATTCTGGCGTTAAAGTTATTGTTAACTTTTCACCATCATATTCTGTCGGCACGCGAAACCAATGCTCACGATCATAAGAAGCAACGGCTTGATAATCAACCCAACCATCGGTGTAAGCTGCTTTACCAGCGTTATTTAAATGAAGAACATGCTCTTGACGTTCGCCATTAATTGGCGCATCGGTTTGCAACTTAAAATGGAACCATTGATAAAACTCTGATTGGTGATCATGTTTTATTTCTAATTGAATATTATTAGCATTAGTTGCATCAATAACGCGGATATTACCGCTGTCAAAATTATCAGTAATTTGCATAAGGGCTCTTCTTTCGTTTTCTTGCGAGAGTATTAATGAAAGTCATAGTGTACACAAACAATACTTAGATCACTATATCGAACCTTATAAAGATCGTAAATAAAGCCCTAGCTCTGATGAATAGCCCATTGACTTTGCTGTTATAACGTTATCTTTATCTACAATGTAATAGCTTGGGTAGCCGGTAATAGCAAAAGCTTGCTTGGTTTTCTCATCACCTAACGCAATAGGAAAAGTAAGTTGATGTCGTTGTGTAAACTTCAACACTTCTTCATTACTTGTGTAATCAAGCGCTATAGCAATCACATCAACGTCCTCGTTATGCTGAAATAAGTTTTGTAAATTACCAATACTGGCATGACAAACTTGACACCAAGGAGCAAAGAAATAAAGTACGGTAGTGTTACCTTGTGCTTGTAAAGCCACAGGTTCACCGTTTAAGGTAGATAACATAATCGCACCACTTTCATTATGATGCTGTGCTGGTGTATTAAGTGATGTTACGGGTAAGTCGGTGTCGAGCATACTTCTTTCTCTTAATAAAGAAAGTAACTGAAATGCCAGAATAAAAATCACTAATTGAATCGCAAAACTACGTAGCACGTATAAACCTTTTATAAAAAATGAAATGACGAATAAATAGACCTGAAATGAATAAAATTTATTACAAGCCTCTTGCTATAATTTAATGTAACTCATCTCATTATAATTACAGCTGTTTAACCCTATTTATAAACTAACTTAAAAATAAAGGTTAAAAAACAAGATGCTGATTAAGTAATTACTTGCCATAAAAAGGGTTCCGCCACTATACTGAGATAAACTGAAACGATGCGCTAACCTGCTTTTGATAGACAAGGAATATAATGGTCTTATCGAACAAAGTTCCACAATTAAGTCTATTCAAACACTTCTTAATATATTTGGGTTCATCACCCCTTGTTCGTAAATTAAAAGATAACAACCTAACTTTCTTTGTTGTTTTCGTCTTATGTTCCGTACTTATTCAATTAACAGTTTGGCAAATACATCAAACACCATGGTTAGCCGATAGTATTCAAACAGCACTTGCCTATGCCGCTGCAAATTTATCTCAGCTATTTTCAAGAGATGTCTTACTGAATGAAAATGAAATTATCCATTCACTATCGCAGCGCTATATAGTCGTTGACTCACAATGTACTGCTCTCTCATTAATAGGCACTTTATTAGCTGCGATTATCGCTTTACCAATAAAATCAATATCTGCGTCAGCTTCCTCTGTGACATTTTCACAAATTGTACGTATAAAGGGATTAATATTTTTCATCAGCGCTGGTTTTATTCAAGTGCTCAATATTATACGTATTAGTCATTTATTTTTTGAAATAAAGCACCCTATTAATAACTTTGAATTTTATCATTTATATGTTTGGCAAGGTATTAACTTCGTTACCGTCATATGCATTTTTTATCTAATTCATCAATATGTTAAAAGGAAATTAACACTTGAATAAGATCTCTTGGTTTTGTCTACTCTTTTGCTTACTGTATACCTTTAATGCTTTAGCTACCGGAGGTGGCGGTGGCGGCGGAACAGGCTCAAGTGCTAGCGTACCTTTTTTAACACCTAGCCTAAACTTACTTGCTGTTCTCGTTATTTATTTCATTTATAAAAAACGTAAATGAGCCATACCGATAAACCTACCGCCATTACCTCCTTATCAAATAGTCATATTGTGGAAGATAAAACGTCTGAGCAATTATCAGCGAATACATCAAAGAATAACATTAGCCCGAGTAAACAACGAAAAGATTTGTTACTTGTTTTAGTCACCGTCGCTCTATTTTATTTAGCGTTTCCCAGTGGGGGTTATGGACATTTAGCCTGGTTTATTATGATCCCTTTAATGATCGCACTTCATAATACCCAAGGTAAGTACGCTTTTATGCTCGGCTTAGTTGCCGCGACACTTGGCTGGATGTGCAGCATTTGGTGGGTAGTTGATGGCTTAGCTCAAGTCACTTTCAGTCAAAGTAATATTGTTATCCCTTTTATCTTTGGGTTTTGTGTATTATTTGCGCTGCCTTATGCCCTCGCTTGCTGGTTACACGCACGGTTTTATTGGGGAAACTCAATCAGTGGCGCATTAAAGTCAGCATTAACTTTTACCGTCATTGTTAACTACATACCTAATGTACTGCCTGGTAACCTTGCACATGCACTGTACTTAGCACCATTACACATTCAACTCCTTGATATTGGTGGTGTGCCATTGGTGTTTTTTCTTTTGCATTTTGTTAATTTTCTCTTGGCGACTGCGATTATTAATTGGCGTAAAAAAATCGACCTTAGTGTTAAGTGTATCGCTGTAGCATTAAGTTGTTGGTTAATAAATGTTGGTTATGGTTATGTAAAAATAAATGACTTACTTGAGCCGAGTACAGAGCAACCCCCTACGCTTTCAATAGCAATGGTGCAGCCAAATGTTGATATTTCGCTGCGTACTCGCGATGACTGGCGACAAACATTACCTAAAATTCAAGAGCTACTGGCTGGGGTAGTAAGCGCTGAGCCAACCGACTTAATTATTTTACCTGAAATGCCTGTCCCACTTTCTTATAAAAATTATCCACAAGATAAGCACGCTTTTGATGCTGTAATCAAAAATAACAACCTGTTAATTACAGCGATTGAGCCTATGTTCAACCCTATAACCAATGAAGTTCAAGGCTATTTCAATACTGTTGAGCTTATTAGTGAGCAAGCGCTTTTACAGCAATATAAAAAACAAAAACTTTTGCCCATTGGAGAATATTTACCCTTTGAAGCACAGCTACCAATATTAAGAACTTTATTTCCTAATGCTCCCAACTATATCGCGGGTAAACAAACATATACTTTAACGCTAGCCTTAGAGCAGAAAACCATTAATATTGTGCCGTTAATTTGTTATGAAGCGGTTTTTACTGAATTAGTTGCCAATAGCCTTAAAAAGAATGATCTCAACAAAGAAACTCTTGAGCCGAATAATACGGCAGCTCCCCCTAATTTTAGCGTACTTGTCAATACCGTTAATGATGCCTGGTTTGGTAACACGGCAGGTCGTGATGTGCATTTAGCTCTTGCTTTATATCGTAGTGTTGAATATAGAAAGCCACTTGTTAGAGTCACCAATAATGGTGCCAGTGGTATTATTAATCACAAAGGCGAAATTATTAAAGACTCTCAAATAAAGTCATTTACAGCGGATAGCGTGATAACACATGTTGATTTAGTTGATATACACAGTATCTACCAGAGATTCCCTTATGGTTTTATGCTGTTAGCAATTATTTTTGTTGTTGTCGTCATTATTAACGAGCAATATAAACGAGTTAACAAACCTCGATTTTAGCTATAAAAAAGCGAATACATAAAAATGCATTCGCTTTCTTGTTCAAGCTTTACAGCTAACTAGCAGCTACTTAATCGAAGTTAAGCCGCCCATGTAAGGCTGCAATACCGTCGGAATATTAATACTGCCATCAGCTTGTTGGTAGTTTTCAAGAATTGCGACTAACGTACGCCCTACTGCTAGGCCTGAGCCATTTAATGTATGTAATAACTCTGTTTTTTTCGTTTCACTGCTACGATAACGTGCTTGCATACGACGAGCCTGAAAAGCTCCCATATTTGAGCAAGACGAAATTTCACGGTAAGTATTTTGTGCAGGTAACCATACTTCTAAATCAAAGGTTTTAGCGGCACTAAAACCAACATCGCCACTACATAATTGTACGGTGCGGTATGGCAGTTCTAGTTTTTCTAAAATAATTTCAGCGTGACGTGTTAACTCGTCTAATGCCGCCATTGATGTTTCAGGCTTAACAATTTGTACCATTTCAACTTTATCAAACTGATGTTGACGAATAAGACCACGAATGTCACGACCACCTGAGCCGGCTTCACTTCTAAAACATGGTGTGTGCGCTGTCATTTTAATAGGTAAATCAGCTTCTTCAACAATCTCATCACGTACTAAATTAGTTAATGGTACTTCTGAGGTTGGAATAAGTGATAATTTCTTATTTGATAAATCAGTATGAAATAAGTCTTCGCCAAACTTAGGTAACTGCCCTGTACCGTATAATGAGTCTTCGTTCACTAAATAAGGCACATACATTTCTTGATAACCGTGCTCTTCGGTATGAGTATTTAACATAAACTGCGCAATAGCGCGGTGCAATTTAGCAATATTGCCACGCATTACGGCAAAGCGAGTACCGGCAAGTTTAGCGCCGCTTTCAAAGTCTAAGCCTTTAGCAACACCAAAACCTAAGTCAACGTGATCTTTAACTTCAAAGTCAAATTCACGTGGTGTACCCCAACGCTTTATTTCAACGTTATCATCTTCATCTTTACCAAAAGGTACTGACTCATCAAGTAAGTTAGGAATAGCGCTAGCAATCGCATCGATTTTAGCAAGCACTTCATCTTGCTCTGTCTTTGCAGCATCTAAATCGTTACCCAGCTGGCTCACTTGTGCTAATAATGGCTCAATATCTTCACCACGCGCTTTCGCTTGGCCAATCGATTTAGAACGAGTGTTACGCTCACTTTGTAATTCTTGGGTTTTAACCTGAATACCTTTGCGCTGTTCTTCAAGCGCACTTAACGTGGCGGTATCAAGTTCAAATCCACGTTTAGCCAGTTCGCTGGCAATATTATCTAAGTCTGTTCTAAGCAGTTTTGCATCAAGCATAATTGTTCACATTAATCGTTGAAAAGTTATAATAATGGGTTAATTGCTGACAAGTTAAGTAATAATACATATAACTTAACTTCTCTATTTGGCCAGTGACGATACAATAAACATACCGAGTGCAGCTGCGCCAATACATAAAACAACATTTAAAAATATATTTAATGTTGCTTTAACGACCTCGCCTTGTTGCAATAATAACAAGGAGTCTAATGAAAATGTAGAAAAGGTGGTAAAAGCACCTAAAAAACCTATTCCGATGAGTGTTCGGTGAACACTGATATCTAAAATTTCATTCTCTATCAGTTGATAAAGTAAGCCCATAACGAGCGATCCGGTGATATTAACCATCAATGTCGCAAAAGGGAAACCTTTTCCTAGCCAATTTAACACTAATTGGGAAATATAAAAGCGCAAACTAGCGCCACAAGCTCCGCCAATGGCTACAAAGGCGTATAAAGTAAAGTTACTAATAGCGCCGCTCATGACTGTTCCTATTAAGTTGTTCTAAATATTCCAGTTTCTCTTTGAGCTGCTTTTCAAGGCCACGTTCACTGGGTTGGTAAAGCTGTGTGTATGATTTATCACCTTGCGCTAACGCTTCAGGAAAATAATTCTCACCAGCGGCAAAAGCATTGGGTTCATTGTGAGCATAGCGATACTCACTGCCATGACCTAAACCTTTGGTAATATCGCTGGTTGCATTTTTTAAATGGTTAGGTACATCAAGTTGTGAGGTATCTTGCGCTAATCGTTTTGCTTTTTTAAAGGCATCATAAACGGCATTGCTTTTAGGTGCTAGAGCCATATAAACTGCAGCTTGCGCAATTGCTCTTTCACCTTCACTGGGACCAACACGATGATAAGTATCCCAGGCATTAACGCCAATTTGTAAAGCTCTTGGATCAGCATTACCAATATCTTCACTGGCAATGGCTAATAAGCGACGGGCAACATAAAGTGCATCACCACCGGCAGTGAGTATACGTGCATACCAATAAAGCGCAGCATCTGGACTAGAGCCACGAACCGATTTATGAAAAGCGCTAATCAAATCATAAAAAGCATCACCGCCTTTATCATAAAGTGCTATTTTACTGCCTGAAACTTGTGCTATTAGCCCTTCAGAAATAAGACACTTACCCTCGCTTGTATCAAGACTATCAACACAGTTTTCAAGCAAATTAAGTAGTCGCCTAGCATCACCGTCACTACGATTGAGTAAGCTTTGAGCTGCATCGTCACTGAGCGAAACCATTAAGTTTTGCTCGTGTTGATAAAGCGCTATGGCACGACTTAAGACTAAACGTAAATCGTCACTGGTAAGTTTTTTTAAAATATATAAACGCGCCCGTGAAAGGAGTGCTTTATTTAATTCAAAAGCTGGATTTTCAGTGGTCGCGCCAATAAAAATAATGGTGCCGTCTTCAATATGCGGTAAAAATGCATCTTGTTGAGATTTATTAAAACGGTGCACTTCGTCAACAAATAATACCGTACGGCGTTGTTGAGCATTAGCACGCATTTTTGCACGGTCAATCGCTGCACGTATTTCTTTAACACCAGAAGTGACTGCTGAGACACGTTCAATATCGGCATCGCTATGCTGAGCAATTATCTCAGCTAAAGTCGTTTTGCCGCTGCCTGGTGGCCCCCAAAAAATTAATGAATGGCAATGACCTTGCGCTATAGCTTGAGCTAAAGGTGACTCTGGCGCTAAAATATGTTGCTGTCCAACATAGTCTTTGAGTGTTTTGGGGCGCATTTTAGCCGCTAATGGCATAAACCCCTGGGGCTCATCTAGCGAAGGCTCAATACCATTAATTTTCTTGGCTTGATTACTCTCTACGCCCTCAAGTCCATGCAACATGTCTCTTTCAGATGTATCGAATAAGTCATCTTCAAATAAGCCACTTTGACTTTGCTGTTGCTTATTAATAGCGCCCTGATTATCGCTTGTCTTCAAGTCTAACACCTTGTGGCAAGCTAAAAGAGAATAATTGTGCGTTAGGCGCATCGGTACTATTAAAGTTACTTAGAAGTATTTGGCTTACCTGCCCTGTTGCATCTTTAAATGAAAATTCACTTAATTGCGTTGTGCTAGACTCATTGCGGCTAAAGCGTAACGATAAGCTTTTAATCTGGCTTTCTTGATTTAATGGCGTAATCACAAATTGTTCATTTTTTTGTTCAACTTGATAATTATCCCATAGCGTTTTTTCATCACTGGTAAGTAATAATATTGGAGTATTATCAATAGCTTTTGCTAAACTATAAGCACTAGCCTGCTCGATAAATGGGTCATAAAACCACAGTGTTTCACCATCACTAACAATAATAGTTTCATCGGGCTCAGTCGTTTGCCAATTGACTAAATTAGGCTTACTAATCGCTAAAGTGCCAGCACCTTGTTGTAATAACTCTTCACTTTCGCTAAATATTTTTTGAGTAAAGTCTGCGCTAAAATACGTTAATTCAGATAAGGTTGCCATTAATCTTGCTTTATCTTGCGCACTACGTTCGTCCGTAGTATTTAACACTTGCGTTGCCACTGACTCAATAGCTGTGTCTTTAGTTGCCGGTGTAACACTTACCTCAGCATGTACACTAAAATGACTTAATACGGGAATGCTCAATAACGTTGCTAAACGAATTTTTTTTAAAAGTGTTGGGGACATCTAATTAATAAACCTTCTTCAATAAACCTAAGTAGTACAAACTATTATTTCAATTGTGTTAGTTAAAAGTCACGCACAGGTGGCGGCGCTAATACTTCACGGGCACCGTTATGTCCAGGTGTTGAGACTACGCCTTGTATTTCCATTTGCTCAACAATACGTGCTGCGCGGTTATAGCCAATTCTAAATTGACGTTGCACACTTGAAATTGATACGCGGCGTTTTTCAGTCACAAACTGAATCGCTTCATCATAAAGCGCGTCAAGCTCTTCTTCTCCACCACCTTCAGCTTGCTCGCCAGGTAATAAAATATCTTGCTCATTCTCACCAGAAAGAATTTCATCTATGTAATTAGGCTCGCCGCGAGACTGCCAGTCTTTTACAACCGCATGCACTTCATGATCGTCAATAAATGCGCCATGTACACGCGTAGGAACACCTGTGCCCGGCGGTAAGTAAAGCATATCACCCATTCCGAGTAACTGCTCAGCACCTTGTTGATCTAATATGGTACGGGAGTTTAAACCAGAAGAAACTTGAAACGCCATACGCGTTGGAATATTTGCTTTAATTAAACCCGTGATAACATCAACTGATGGGCGCTGTGTTGCTAACACCAAATGAATACCTGCAGCACGTGCTTTTTGTGCGATACGTGCAATTAACTCTTCTACTTTTTTACCAACAATCATCATCATGTCGGCAAATTCATCAACAATAACCACAATACTTGGCAGTTTCTCTAATAACGGTGCGGTTTGGTCTAAACCGTCATTTGGTTGCCATGTAGGATCAATAATAGGTTGTCCACTTGCTTCAGCGTCACGAATTTTTTTGTTGTAACCTTTCAGGTTTCTCACCCCTAAAGCAGACATCACTTTATAGCGACGTTCCATTTCACCGACACACCAACGCAGCGCGTTAGCTGCATCTTTCATGTCAGTTACCACTTCAGCTAATAAATGAGGAATACCTTCATAAACACTTAACTCAAGCATTTTAGGGTCGATCATAATTAAACGGACGTCTTCAGGCGTAGATTTATATAACAAGCTGACAATCATGGTGTTAACACCCACTGATTTACCTGAGCCTGTAGTACCTGCTACCAATAAATGTGGCATTTTACCCAAATCAACAACCACGGGTTCACCAGCAATATCTTTACCTAACACCATAGTTAATGGCGAGGTTGCCTCTTCAAAAGCAGGACATGAAATTACTTCGCTTAGGCGAACAATTTCACGGTGTTTATTTGGTAATTCTAAGCCGATAACCGACTTTCCTGGAATAACTTCAACAACGCGGACACTAATCGCAGATAATGCTCGTGCTAAATCTTTTGATAAACTGGTAATTTTACTGACTTTAACACCAGGAGCTAAATCAAGTTCAAAGCGAGTAATAACTGGGCCTGGATAAACTGAAACGACCTCAGCGACAATATTAAAATCAAGTAACTTGGCTTCAACTAGGCGGCTCACTTGATCAAGCTCTTCTTGGTTAATTGGATTTTTTGCTTTATCGGGTCTATCTAACAAGTCAATGGAAGGCATCCCTTGGAATTTATCTTCTTCGACCACTAAATTAACTTGACCATTGCTGTTGTCTAACTGTTGTTCAAATGTTGATGTTTTATTGGCTGTGGCTGGAGTTTTAGTAGCGGTTCTCGTTTTAGGCTCAGCCTCATCATCAGCAATATGTAACTGTTCTACGTCGGTAAATGCCGCGGCAATTTCATCTTCACTAACATGCTCTTGTACATTCATCGCCAATGGCTCAGTTAGCAACTCATTAATATCAATAAAGGGTTCACTTTTTTCATGTGAGCGATAATCATCTGCGCTCAGTATAGTTGAATCATCATTATTATCCGCTGTACTTGAGTCAGTTTGTGTAATAAGCGGCGATTTATTTAAGCTGTTACTATCTGATGTGAAATCATCATCTTCAGCACTGTCGGCGGTAGGGTTTTTACTATGGTCATATTGTGTACCAAAATGCTCTTTAATTAAAGCAGGTAGCGTTAACAGCCAATTAAATGAGGCAATAGTATATTGACCAACGCTATCAACAAACTTTAACCACGAAAAACCCGTTAAAAGCACAAAACCAGAGCAGGTAAATAGTAGAAATAATAAGGTACTACCAACAAAAGAAAGATAAGGAAGTACTGCTTTACTGATTACATCCCCTAAAATACCACCGGCAGAAAAATAGAATATATCATCAAAATTCATGCTCGCTAAAGACGTAATACCAAGATAGAGCATGAAAAAACCAACAAGCTTTAAGCCTAAGGTTAAATAATCCAGCGCCATAACTTGATGAAAGCGTTGAAACAATAACCAGCCAACAATTGCAGTAACAAAAGGTAAGGTGTAAGCAATTAAGCCAAATAAGTTTAGTAATAAATCTGATAAATAAGCCCCTACTGCCCCGCCTAAATTGCGTACAGGGGTTTGATAACCAGTTTGCGCCCAGCCGGGATCGGCGGGATCAAAACTTAATAATGCCAACACCATAAATAAAGCAAAGGCGCTAAAACATAACAAGCCAGCCTCAAGCAAGCGCTGTACACCAGAAAGTTGTTTGTTGCTGATATCGGCAACACTGTTATCACTATTTTCTACAAGTTCAGAAGACAATTATTCGTACCATCGGGAAAATTAATAAGAAGAAAGGAATAAAATAACAAATTAACGGTTAATTGGCAGCATATTCGATGATTTAATTTCATCCATCACCACATAAGTTCTACTTGCACTTACTGCGGGCAACCGTAATAAGGTATCACCTAGTAACTCTCTATAGGCTAACATATCTTTAACTCTTGTTTTTAAAAGAAAATCGAAATTACCTGAAACTAAGTGACATTCTTGAATAACATCAAGTTTATGTACCGCTGCGGCAAACTCATCAAAAACATCGGGGCTGGTTTTAGTTAAGGTTATTTCAACTAACACTAATAAAGCAGCATCAAGCTTCATAGGATTAAGAGTGGCGCGATAACCGGTGATGTATTTTTCTTTTTCAAGACGCTTAACTCTTTCTAAGCAAGGCGTTGGGCTTAAACCGACACGTTTAGATAATTCAACATTGGTCAACCTGCCATCCTTTTGTAATTCAATAAGAATGTTTTTATCAATACGATCGATATTTTTACCTATAGTGATACTCATTTTTATATAACTCTAAAATAATGGACTGTTGCAGCATTATATATCGAAGCAAATTAAATAACGACAGGTTATTCTACAAATATATCACTATACTAGTCGCAAATATTACAGGCACTCTCATGTGCTTAGCATAATATGCTACAACAAACTTTGCTTAAGAGAGATTAGTATGATTATTGGTGTACCTAAAGAAATTAAAAACCACGAATACCGTGTTGGTATGGTACCTGCGAGCGTTCGTGAATTAGTTAATCACGGTCATAGTGTTATTATTGAAACGAATGCTGGTAGTGGTATTGGTTTTACAGACACAGATTACATTGAAGCTGGTGCTTCAATTTTAGCAACGGCAAGTGACGTTTTTGCCCAAGCAGAGATGATTGTAAAGGTTAAAGAACCTCAAGCAGTAGAACGTGCTATGTTACGTGAAGGTCAAATTTTATTCACTTACTTACATTTAGCACCTGATTTACCACAAACTCAAGATTTAGTGAAAAGCAAATCAATTTGTATTGCCTATGAAACAGTAACCGATGCTAACGGTGGTTTACCATTATTAGCACCAATGTCTGAAGTGGCTGGTCGTATGTCAATTCAAGCAGGCGCACAAGCTTTAGAAAAATCAAATGCCGGTTGTGGCATGTTATTAGGTGGCGTACCCGGTGTTGAGCCAGCTAAAGTAGTTATTATTGGCGGTGGTATGGTTGGTAATAACGCGGCACAAATGGCAGTAGGCATGGGTGCTGAAGTAGTTATTCTTGATCGTAATGTAAATGTTTTACGTAAACTTGATGCACAATTTGGTAACAAAATTAAAGCAATCTACTCAACAGCTGACGCACTTGAAAAGCACGTATTAGAAGCTGACTTAGTCATTGGCGGTGTATTAATTCCAGGTGCAGCAGCGCCTAAATTGGTTACTAAAGAGCATATTAAAAACATGAAGCCTGGCTCTGCTATTGTTGATGTAGCGATTGATCAAGGTGGTTGTATTGAAACCTCTTACGCAACAACTCACGCTGAGCCAACTTTTATTGTTGATGATGTTGTACATTACTGTGTAGCAAATATGCCAGGTGCTGTGCCTCGTACCTCTACTTTTGCATTAAACAATGCGACATTACCATACATTATTCAGTTAGCGAATAAAGGCTACAAGCAAGCACTTAATGATAATGCTCATTTATTAAATGGCTTAAACGTTATTAATGGCCAAGTAACGGTTAGAGAAGTTGCTGAAAACTTAGGCTTTGAATACGTTGCTCCTGCAACAGCATTAAATGCTTAATAAATATGTAAAATAAGTGATAACCCTTCACCGCTAAATTTTTCAGTTGAATAATTATCACGCTAAATAGCGCACTTTTGCTTACACTTGAGCAAAAGTGCGTTTTTTTTTGTTTAGCATATAACAAACTGGCTATTTACCCCCTTGCTTTATTTCCTTATCATCCCAATCAATTAAAGTAACTTTATTCATCAAAATACCCTGTTGGCTTTAAATATAGTCAGTTTCTGGGTTACTTGATGTTACTTAAGAACAAATTTAAAAATTAATCATTATAAAAATTTTGGAGTAATCATGAGCGACGTTAGACATTGTCCACTACTTATTTTAGGCTCAGGCCCTGCTGGTTATACAGCCGCAGTATATGCAGCCCGCGCTAACTTAAATCCAGTAATGATCACCGGTATGCAACAAGGTGGTCAATTAACAACGACAACTGACGTAGAAAACTGGCCTGGCGACGCTGACGACTTAACCGGCCCAGCTTTGATGGATCGTATGCAAAAGCATGCTGAAAAATTTGATACTGAAATTGTTTTTGATCACATTAACAATGTTGACTTCAGTGAACGTCCATTTAAATTAACGGGTGATAACGGCAGCTACACTTGTGATGCTCTCATTATTTGTACTGGTGCATCAGCACAATACTTAGGTTTACCTTCAGAAGAAGCCTTTATGGGTCGTGGTGTATCAGCTTGTGCCACTTGCGATGGTTTTTTCTATAAAAACCAAAAGGTTGCTGTTGTTGGTGGTGGTAATACTGCCGTTGAAGAAGCACTTTACTTATCAAATATTGCCAGTGAAGTTCATTTAATTCACCGTCGTGATACTTTCCGCAGTGAAAAAATCTTAACTGATCGTTTATACGAAAAAGTTAAAAACGGTAACATTATTCTTCACACCGATCGTACCCTTGATGAAGTACTAGGCGATAACATGGGTGTTACTGGTTTACGCTTAAAAGAAACTAATTCAGAAGTTACTGAAGAAATTGATGTAGCAGGCGTATTTATTGCAATTGGTCACAAACCAAATACAGATATTTTTAAAGATCAATTAGCGATGGAAAATGGCTACTTAACCATTCAAAGTGGTACGCAAGGCAATGCGACACAAACCAGTGTTGAAGGTGTGTTTGCTGCAGGTGATGTCGCTGACCATATTTACCGTCAAGCAATTACCTCTGCGGGTGCAGGTTGTATGGCAGCATTAGATGCTGAGCGCTATTTAGACGCTAAAGGCTAATAAACCTGATTTCAGGTTGATAAGCATTGAATGTTAGTGCTTGTTACACGTAAAAAAAACAAATACTAGCGGCTTATATATCTATATTGGTAAGCCTCACTCAATAAAAAGAGCATTTCGTGCTCTTTTTTTATGTTTATCGTTTATTGCTTTACCGTGTATTATCTAAAGGTGTTTTACTTTTAATTCACCCTTATTGTTTTCATGTATCTTAACCTCAATAAAAATAAGTTAATCATAATATTATCAACAATATCAGTATGAAGAGTGCCGTATGTTATATCAATTAGATGATAATGATCTAAGCTTCCCTCCTATTAAATTAGCCCTAACAGAGCCCAATGGTTTATTAGCTTTTGGTGGTGATTTATCCATAGAGCGGTTAAAAAATGCTTATCAGCAAGGTATTTTCCCGTGGTATTCATCACAAGATCCTTTGATGTGGTGGTCGCCTAACCCCAGAGCGATTATTCCTATTGATACGTTAAAAATAAATCGTACTTTACGTAAGTTTATAAAAAAGTCTCCTTATCGTATTACCTTAAACCAGCAATTTGCTGAGGTTATTGATCTTTGTGCAGACGCGCCCTTTCGCAAAGATGGCACTTGGATTGTCGATGAAATGCAAACCGCTTATATTGCACTTCATCAACGAGGGTTAGCCCATTCAATTGAAGTTTGGCAAGACCATCAAGATGAAAATAACAATCACCACAGCAAACTTGTTGGCGGCTTATACGGCGTTGCTATTAATGGTTTTTTCTCCGGTGAATCAATGTTTTATACGCAGCCCAACGCCTCTAAATGTGCGTTAGTAGCCTTGGCAAAATTATTAAGCGAAATTAATATTGACTTTATTGACTGTCAATTACTCAACCCCTTTTTAGCCGATATGGGCGCTATAGAAGTAAGTAGAGATGAATTTACCCTGATGAAAGATACAGCCCTGTCTGTTATAGTGCCTAATAACTTCTGGGATCCTAAAACGTTATCACTATGCTAGAGGGTTGTGCTAAAGGAGTATGACATTATCATTATACAAAAAGCTTATTTGATACTTATCGCTTCTCTTATCGTATTCATACCCAATAAGGCGTTTTCTTCTTCACCATTATTAATTGGCATACATCATGGTGGGCAAAAAAGTTTTGACATTTTTGTTAATGGCCGTGACCCATTAACAATTACCGATTTTACAGGAAAATACGCTTATCGGGATATTGTTGAACAGGTTTTATTATTACAAGCACTGCATCGCGGCGGTTATAACGCTCCTATTCAACTCGTCTCTGTTGATTTTTATCAACGCCGAATAAAACTCATCAACCAGGGTAAAGTTCACCTTAGTGCAACCCCTTCTTGGTACGCTGACATTAAAAATAAAGAAAACCTTTTTATCAGCCCGCCATTAACTCAAGAAGGCGAGTTTACCGCGGGTTTATATGTCTATGAAAAAAATGAACATTTATTAAAATCATCCCCCCCCAACATTCAAAGCCTTTTTGCCGTATCTAACCGTAATTGGAAAACTGATTGGGCAGCACTTTGCGATATGAACCTAGCAGGTCTGATTCATGTGGGGCAATTCCCACTAATGACAAAAATGCTGGTAAAAGGTCGAGCCGACTTTATGCTGGCACCATTTTATAACACGCCAGATTTATCCTTTACGCAAGACGGCTTCACTTTTAAACCGATTCCTAATGTGCGCGTAAAATTACCGGGTAGCCGTCACTTTGTCATAAGTAAACAACATCCCGATGCCAAAAATATATACCTTGCTTTAACTAAAGGCTTAACCATACTTAGAGCAGAGGGCATTATAAAAAAAGCCTATATACAAAGCGGATTTTTTAATAAAGCAGTAGAGAATTGGCCTATTATCAATGAATAACACCAGTTTTAAGTTAGGGGTAACCCAAGAGTTTCCTTGTAACTATTTACCCGAGCAAAACGAGCGATTATTAATTGCCGTTGATGAACGACTACAGAATAACAAAAGCTATTCATGGTTAATGGAGCAAGGCTTTAGACGCAGTGGTGAGCAAAGTTATCGCCCCCATTGTTTACAGTGCAACGCTTGTCAGTCTATTCGCGTTTTAGTCAACCAATTTACACCATCTAAAAGCCAAAGGCGCAGTAAAAAGCGTAATAGTCATTTTATCATTAAAGAGTCGAACACTTTAAAAGACAGCTATTACCCTCTTTATGAAAACTACATTAATACCTGCCATAGCGACGGTTCAATGTTTCCAGCCAATATTGAGCAATTTAGAAGTTTTTTAAGTTGCCAGCTAACCCAACAACTCTTTATTGAAACCTGGCTCATTGAAGATGACTTAGAGCAACTCATTTGCGTGGCGGTTACCGATGTTTTAAGTAATGCACTATCAGCGGTATATACCTTTTATCATCCAGAATTTAAAGCACACGGTTTAGGCGTATTTTCTATTTTAACTCAAATAGAAATATGTCAGCAGCGCGCACTTCCCTATTTATATTTGGGATATCAAATTGATGAGTGCCAAAAAATGAATTATAAAAATCGTTACCACCCTCATGAGCGATTTATTAACGACCGATGGCAATATAACGAGAATTAACGACATATAACCAGTAAATTGACAAATAAATGGTCACAATGCTTTACATTAGCCAAGCAATTAGGCATCATTCGCGCAGCTTTTTTTATCGGTCATGACTTTTAGCAATCTCGTTATTATGTTTTGGCTAATTTGCACAACATTAGAGGTTTAGCGCCCCATGGCGAAAGAAGAAAATATTGAAATGCAAGGTACGGTATTAGATACCTTACCAAACACTATGTTCCGAGTTGAACTAGAAAACGGCCACGTGGTCACTGCTCATATTTCAGGTAAAATGCGTAAAAATTACATTCGTATTTTAACTGGTGATAAAGTAACGGTTGAATTAACACCATACGATCTATCAAAAGGCCGCATTATTTTCCGCGCTAGATAATATATTATAATTACCTTGAGTTATCTCGAGGTTGATAAATTTAAAAAACCAGCTTTTGCTGGTTTTTTTATTTCTTATTTTTAAGAATCTAGCAATTCATCGCATATTCCCTTGTTGTTACCTTAACAAGCTTTCATTTCACTAACCCTAAATGATACATTCTACATATTGTATACAATAAGGAATTAATTATGACACTTGGTGTTGGCGGCTCTACCCCTGAAATTGAACTCAATAAATTATCTGACATGACCACAGATATTAGCGCAATTTCTCTCGATGAATTTAAAGCCCGTATCGCGCAAGCACAAACTTATATGCTCGAGCAAAATATTCAGGCGATGTACTTAGATGCAGGAACTAACTTAACTTACTTTACCGGGTTAAAGTGGTATAAGAGTGAGCGTTTAGTTGGCGCCATTTTACCTGCAAAAGGTGAGCTAGCATTTATTGCACCGCACTTTGAAGAAGGCTCTTTACGTGATCACATGTTGATACAAGGTAACTTTCACGGCTGGCATGAGCATGAGAGCCCTTATGCGCTATTTGCTCATGTGCTAACAGAGATGAACATTAGCACAGGTAATATTGCCATTGATGAATCAGCTCCTTTTTTTGTGTTTGATGGTTTTAGAAAAGCAGCACCACATATAACTTACACCAACGCTTCAGATATAACCGCATTGTGTCGTCAAATAAAGTCGAGCGCAGAGATTGCTTTAATGCAACGAGCGAAAGATATGACAATTGCCGTACACAAAGCAGCAGCCCGTATTTTAAGGCCTGGTATCAGTACAGTAGAGGTTACACAGTTTATTAACGAAGCCCATAAACGGGTTGGCGCCACAGGCTCTTCGTTTTGTATTGTACTTTTTGGTTTAGCCACCTCATTCCCACATGGCGTAAAAGATCCGCAAATTTTACAAGAAAATGACTGGGTTTTAATTGACACGGGTTGTTTAGTGCAAGGTTATAATTCTGACATTACTCGCACTTATGCTTACGGCGAGGCAACCCCTGAGCAACGCAAAGCATGGCAAGTTGAAAAAGATGCACAAATTAATGCGTTTAATGAAGCTAAACTTAATGCTCCTTGTGGAAATGTCGATGATGGCGCACGTATAGTATTAGAAAAACACGGTTATGGACCTGACTACCAACTACCGGGTTTACCACACAGAACGGGGCATGGTTGTGGGCTTGATATTCACGAATGGCCATATTTAGTTAAAGGGACTGAAACAAAATTACAAACCGGCATGGTATTTAGCAATGAGCCGATGTTAGTTATTCCTGATCAATTTGGTGTTCGCTTAGAAGATCATTTTTATATGGATGAAAACGGTCCTGTGTGGTTTACCACGCCATCACATTCAGTTGACGACCCTTTTGGATTAGAAGCTTAACGACTTACACAGTTAATGACTTATACAGTTAACAACAGCTATGAAAGTTTAATGGGGTGTGAATACCCCATTAAACAACGATAAAGTTAATAATACGTATAAAAAATAATACTTATAAATGAGCAGTGTTAAAACGTATTAGCCAAGGTACAAATCCTTGCGCGACTTGAGTAACAGTGCATAACGCCTGATTATAAAACCATACTGGTACATCATTAAGCTGAAGATCACACTCACTTTTTTTAAAGCAAAACATATTACCTTCACTATCAGAAGCAAAAACTATATGCCCGGTTGGCATGCCTGTCATCTCATAAAGCTTTGAAAGAGATAAAACATCTTCAACACTTAAAAAGTCTTGCACGTTTGCTACTTCAACATTTAAGTCACAAGTTTTTGTCAGTACATTGGGCGTACGTACTAAACCATAAGTAGTCAGTAAATATTTATATGCCTGAGGTAAAGCAACTTGTAGTTGCGCTTCAAGCTCAATAATATCTTGGTGACTTATCGGCACCATAGCACTCTTACCTGCCCAATTTTCTATAAATAAATCGATATCTTTCAATTAAATGTACTCTTATTTTTCAAAGGGGTAAACACTGTAGCTCCCGGCAAATACGCCAACCACAATACGGTAAAATCACTTATTTAACCTAAACTTGGGCTAAGTTAGTTCTTTATTTTTGGCTCAGTAGCATTGCTTTCATTATCTTTAATATAATAACGATAAAAGCCAATCGCTGTACTTCCCACGAAAATTGCTTCTACTAATATACCAACCGGTGTCCATAAAATAATATTGTGTAGAAGCCATAACGAGCCGCCTACCATCATCATAATACGTAGTAATTTATCATTTTTAGTAAATGAGCCAATGGTAATAAAAACCGTCGCCATAAAGCCAATCACACTTAAAAAGCCAATATAGGTATAACACGCAATTAATAAACTAACCCCAATGGATAATGCTGAAATCCATTGAAACTTCCATTTAATAGAAATTAAAAATCGAATACTCGAAAACCAGAAAATGAAAGCCGCAGTCGGCTGAGCTAATAAAAAATAATGAATACCATTAAAAAAACAACTCACTGACAGCAACGCTAAAATGGTATTTTTATTTTTGTGCTGCATTGCATAGCATTCAATAATTAAGGTAATTGATGCAAGCACCTGCGAAAGAAGAAAATCAGGCATGTTATCTCAAATAAATATCAAAATGGTGGTCTAGAATATTACTGGGCATGAGCAGTAAATGAGCTGACCTATTAATGCAAGGTGTTTAATACAAGGTAGTTAACATAAAGCAGCAAAGTTAGAAAATCCCTTTGCTGCTCGGTATGCTAAGGTGCGTTGCGCTCAGCAGGCGATGTTTTAAAGTCTTTCACCATAGTGTTCGGGTTAACTTCACTCTTATGCTTTTGGGCCGCCTGTGCCCACCATACAAGTTGACCGAATGTTCGAGAGAAATAATCAAACCACGAAGATTGCTCTTCACCTGGTTGTAATGTGCCTTCTTGTGTAAAGACATCTTGCGCTTTAGGAACATGAATCATAGCAGAGACCGGCAGACAGCCTAATTCACCCAAAAAGGTGCGCATGCCAACCGCCGCTCGCATACCACCCCATTGCCCAGCTGAATAAGTAACAATAGCGCTAGGCTTATAAGCAAACAAAGAGCTGCCAAAATGATTAAGTAAGTTAGCCAACGCAGGACTCATTGAATGATTATATTCTGGGCTGATCATAATAAAAGCATCTGCTGCGGCTATTTTTTCAGCTAAGCGACTAAGGGCTGCAGGCGCTTGATTACTTCCATACGCAAAGTGCGGCTTAAAAATAGCCTCTAAAGGGTAATCTAACGCGTCAATTAGCTCAATCTCATGTTCCGCAAAGCGAGCGTGTAAACAGTTAAGACTCGCTTTAGCAACTCTAACACCAAGACGTGCTGGTTTAGGTGGTGTGCTTTCACGAACCGTCCCTAAAAAAACGAGAATTTTCATCGGTGAATTCCTTTTATTCTGTAGACTCAATAACTGTAAAACCAAATATAGCGCTATGCTTGCGTAATGAAATATATACCAAACGCTAACCCCAAATACATCATCAGTGAAAATACACTACCAACGAGTGTCAACATCGTTGAAATTCCCCTGAATTGAAAACTTAATGCCGCACTCAGCGCTTTAGGTCGTGACTGAAATGAATGAAAATATTTAAATTCAGTTAACGTACTAGCTAAAGTCGGATTGTTTTTAATTTCATTATCAATAGTTTTATCATAAACAAATGCGACTAAATAAAAAACAATCAAAAAAATTAAAATGGATTCCACAACCGTATTTCCTCAGCTACTCAGTATAAATTATTGTCATTAAAAGCTCAGGGCTATTACTTATAATCCGCCAGCATTGCTTTATCGAAAGGCAGCGCGTCAATATCAATATTTTTCTCATTAATTGATTCAGTGATATCTTGTAAATTTTTCTCAACACTTGATAAAGTAATGGTATTGTCATCTAAAATATATAACTGCTTGATGCTGTTGTAATAGTAAAACAAAATACGTAATGCTTGTTCATCACTCTCTTTCGCCGCGGCTTTGATCTTTTTTAGCTTACGATAAATAAGGTTTTGTACCTGTTTAATTTGCCACACATAATAAACTTCGTTGAAAAAATCACTATTTTTCACGCGGTGTAAAATAGCTGCGTTCACAAATAACGCTAGCACAACGCCAATTAAATTAAACTTAAAATTACTCCCCTCTGGTGCTTGCTCTGCGGTAATTTTTGCAAGGTCAATCACGTTTTGCTCTACGGTTGAAAAAAGTGCAATCAGCAGCTGACCAAAAATCAGAGATAGTATTAATAAACTACTGATAAAACCAACAATGACAATATTTAAATGTTTTTTATAACGTGCTTTATCAATATCTTTTAATTGCATAACCTTAAACCTTAAACGCTAGTGACTAACCTGAACTCTTCAAAAATAAAACGCGAGTTATTTTAACTATCGCTTTATCGCAAGCCGCAATTATATCAGGCATTTAGGTAATTAACGCACAATAAATCATGACTAAATTGTTATTAGACTGATCTTAGTCAAAGTCACTGCAACTAAGCGATAGTCCTGAGTGTCTTTTAACCTGAGCATTAACCCCTTGCTGCCAAGTACTTTGGTTACTTGCCACGGTGATCTGCTGTTTAGCGCGTGTAATGGCAGTGTACAATAACTCGCGCGACAGTAATTTACTCTCTCTTGCCTTATCAGAGCCATGACTAACACCAGTTTCACTTAATAACATCGCAACATGGGTAAATTCACTCCCTTGGGTTTTATGAATTGTCATTGCATAAACTGTTTCATATTTCGGTAAACGTGACGGCAGAATACGCCGAATAGGCTGTGCTTGGTCACTACTTTCAAAGCATGCCATTAAATGGCTATTACTATTATTTTCATCATCAACTCGCCATATAATGCCAATATCACCATTATAAAGTCCCAAACGGTAATTGTTTTCACTGATCATTATCGGTTGCCCGTGATATAAGCCTTGCTGCTCACTATGTTGGCTGACAAAAGCTTTACCTAAGTAGCGTTTTATATAGTCGTTAATCGCTTCAACGCCATAGCTACCTTGACGCGTCGCGCATAACACTCGAAATTGCGCGAGTAACTTAAAGGCTTCACTCACATTTTCGCAATGCTCTATAGGCTGGAAATACTGCTTAATTAACGGTGCTAACCAAGCTGACAACTCGGTTGTGGCTAATGCTAATTGTGAAGAATTGTTAGCTTTAGCCTCCGTTAATAAACCCCAGCTCTCTTGAGAGTCACCTTTTATCACTGCACTGGCTAATAAACCAATACCGCCTTTGCCGTCAAAACGTCGAGATTTAAGTAAATAAGTCAAATAGTCATTAGGGTTTGTTGAGTGCTCAGTATTGAACTGAGAAAAAGCTTGTCTTAATACAGCTCCCTTTAACTGACAAACTTGCGCTAAGTAATCACAATTTTGTGTTGAAAACCCACCATGAGGTCTTGGCGCTATATCAGCTAAAACACTTCCTGTTGCCACTGACGGTAACTGATCGGCATCTCCTAACAATATAACTTTAGTGTTGGGCTTTAAAGCACGAAACACACGTGTCATTAAAGGTAAATCAACCATAGATACTTCATCAATTAGTACTACGTCATAAGCCAATTTGTTATCAATGCCATGTCTGAAATTAGGACTATTAGGAATAACCCCTAATAAGCGATGAATAGTTTGTGCACTACTAGGAATTTTTGCTAATACATCGCTAGCAATTAATTCACTAAACCCTGTGACTGCTTTAACAATAGACTCTGATAAACGCTGTGCGGCTTTACCTGTTGGCGCAACTAGCGCAATACTTAACTCGCTTGATGATAACGCATTACTTGGCTGCAACATAACCAGCGCCGCCAGTAATTTAGTTACCGTATAGGTTTTTCCTGTGCCAGGTCCGCCTGCAATCACACTGAAGTTTTTGTTAATAGCATTGGCCACTGCAACTTTTTGCCAATCAATATCATTAACATCATTGCTAGTTTCGCTTAAATTATCCTCTGGAAATAAACCACTAATACACTCAGTAATCTCATCAAAACTAAAGGTTGAGCGCGTAGCAATACGCATTGAAATATCTTGCGCTAATTCACACTCAAACTGAAAATATCGACGCAAATATAAATTACCATGATGAAAAACAATGGGTTGTTGTTGCTCAGGTGATAGCGCTAATGCCGTAATAGTTGTTGTTAATATCGTTAACTCAGGAAAAATAACACCTGAATGACTAACCTCTCCGTAATTATCATAGGCACAACCCCAGTGTTTATTAGCGAGCTCACTTAATGGCAAGCAGGTATGCCCTGCGCGCAAACTCTCACTTAATGCCAACAAGATATGAGTAATTAAACGGTCATTGTCGCTATGGTTGTCACCCGTATTCACTTGTTCTTTGCGATGAACACTGTCATTACTCGCTAGTGCTTGTACCATTTCTTTGGCAAAAAAGTAATCGATAGCTTCAAGGCCGTGAATTTTCTGTTTGGCTTGTGCAAAGCTGCTATAAACATTATTCATCAGTGCTTTCCTCGGCCTTTGCTATATTTTTGTCTGTTTTGTCTGTTTTGTTTACTGGCGTGCCGCTATGCTGAGCTTTTTCACCTGAAAATAATTGATCAAGCAATGTTAACTCCTGTGGTGTTACCGCACTATAATAAATACCTGCGCCGGCATGCTGCGGGTTTGCGGTCATACCACGAAGATATAAATAATAGACTCCACCAAAGTGTGCTTCAGGTTGGTAATCGGGTAACGATTGCTGTAAATGACGATGCAATGCCAAGGCATAAATTAAATACTGTAAATCGTAGTAATTACCTTGCACATTATCTAATAACGCCGCAGGTTGATAATCACTATACCTGTCTCCTAAATGGCTCGATTTATAATCACAAAGGTAATATTTACCTTGATGTTCAAACACTAAATCAATAAATCCATGCATCATACCTGAGAGTTTTTTATAACTCGGTAATTGCACAGCTCTGGCAATATTAATGTCACCTGAGTTAGCTGAAGTCGTGGCTGTTTTTATTTTTCTATGCTCGGTGAGTATTTTAGCTAACGCATTACTGTCTTCCCCTTGCATTGGAAAGTAAAACTCACTCTCTCGCATAGTTTGTATTAAGCTTAAGCTCGACAAGCTCCCCTTATTTTCAATATCTTCATTTTCGCCAATAAACGGCGCAGCGATCACATCATCAAGCCAAGTGATTAAGTCATCTTCGCTAAATTGTGTATTAGCTTGTTGATTTAAATCACCATATTTAACTAAAGGCCACTTAATACTTTCTTGCCAATTAGCGTGGCTAAAATCAGTTAACTCAAAAATATCATGCAATAAATTACCACTATGTGCGCCTTTACTTAACTTAAAGCGAATAGACTGTGATACTGCGGTTGTTTCACTGCTGACATAAAGATCGGCATCTCTGTCAGGAGTTGAAACACCGCTGTGTCTGATGTTACGGGTTAATGCTGAAAACGAACTTAACCACCAATCTCGTTCAATATTTCCAGTAAAACGGCTAGCTTGTAGTGGATTTTGCTCGTCATAACTAGTCTTGTTAAGGCAAGCATTGTCTTTATTAATAAGGTTATTCGCCGCTAGCGCTGAAAAACTTAATTCGGTAATGCCAATAGCATCGGGACAAAGCGCTTTAAGTGATTGTAAATTGGTAATGATATTGTCATCTTCACGCCACTTTAAAGTATTGCCTAATGGGGATAAGTGAAACTTTTCAAACCCCGTAGTTAGCACATAACAGCGTTTTTCTGCGCGAGTTATCGCCACATACAATAAACGAATACTTTCAGCATAGGCCTCTTCAGCCATTGCCTGTTTCGCTGCTTTTGAGCCATCTAAGCTTAAAATTAATTGCCCGTTACTATCATGATATTCAATATAACTCACCGATTTAGGCCCAAATTTCATCGGGTCTTTATGACGAGTTGCAAACGGAATAAAGACATAAGGATACTCTAGGCCTTTTGAGCCATGTTGAGTAATAATACGAATTAAATCACCGTCACTTTCTAAGCGTAATTCGGCTTCAGTTTCAGGATTATCTAAACGGCATTGTTGCTCAAACCAGAACAACAGCTCTTGTCCTTGGTGATGACGTTGACTTGCCGCTTGCAGCACCTCAAATAAATGCAGTAAATTAGTTAATGCCCGATCTTTATCATCATCAAAAACCATAAAGTGCTGATGCATTAAATTAATGGCCATGGTAATAAAACCTTGACGCTGCCATTGCTGACGATAATCAACAAAAGCAAATTTTAAATGTTGATAAGCTTGCTCATCTTGTTGTAGTGCTGCAAGTTTATCGGCACTAAAGCCAAGTAAGCCCGAGCCAAGCGCAGCAATAAACAAACGTTCATTTTCAACAAGCAAAATGCCTTTAAGCAAGCTTAATAACTGCCCTGCTTGAGCGCTGTAAAATAAATTAGCGCGATCAGACATAAAAACGCTATCAAGCCCGGCATGTTGTAATGCTTGCTTAATTTCACGCGCTTCAGCGCCATCTCGCACTAATAGCGCAATATCTTTAGGTCTTATTTTCTCAGCGGAGTTATTATCTTGATTATTCACGCTAAGGAGTTTACTTATTTCTGCTGCGCACCAACTGGCCAAATAAGTACGCGAGCTTTGCCCTACTTTGTCATTGTCGTTTTCTTCGTCATAAAAATGAATAAACTGCAGCGCTTTATTGCTATCAAGTACTGTTGACTCTTGCGGTTTGATTGACGACTTTTTACCCGCCAGCACCGGTAAATAAGGGATACCGTAACCAAACACTTGATCTTGAGCTAATGCTTGCTCGCTATTATCTTCACCTGCTGCAATCGAGCTATGTTTACTCACAAAAACTTGATTATAACCCGCAATCATTTCAGGGGTTGAACGCCAATTGGTATCCATTAACCAATGATAATCGCAACCAGCACGAGCACTTAAATAGGCAAAAACATCCCCACCACGAAAGCCATAAATAGCCTGTTTAGGATCGCCAATTAAAAACAACCCTGCATTGGCTTGAGTTGCTTTTTTTCCGTAGTACAGTGCTTGTAAAATACCAAATTGTTTAGGATCGGTATCTTGAAATTCATCGACTAACGCCACGGGGTACTGCGCTAACAATTGTGCGGCTAATACGCCCTGCTCGTCATTGGCTAAACATTGTGCGAGTGTATTAATCAGATCGTCAAAGTCGAGCATATTGAACAGTTGTTTTTGTTCAATAATTGTTGCTCGCATTTGATAAATACCCGAGCGCACTAACTGATATGCTTTCGCTTTATCTATTTTATTGTGAATGGTTTTACACTGCTCTTTAACCGCTTTTACACTGTCAAAAGCAACAAGCAGCTCTTCTTTAAACTTAGATCGTCCGTAGCGCTTGCCATCAAAAAAAGCATCTGGCATTTTACCCAGTGCAATTGGCTCATCGGTCACCTCTTGCTCCATTGTTTCAACGACCGACTCAAGCCATAAAATTAACTGCGCCAACTCACTACGCCTTGTTTCTTGCTCCGTCCCTTTTTTCACTAAGATAAGTGCGGTTTCTAATAGAGCATTATGACTAGCTAAGTCAGTTTTAGCTTGCCGCGCCAGCTCAGAGAATTGTTGTTTAATCTCGTTAACATCAATTAAGGCAATTTCACCACTGTGACCGATGGCTTTATTAAAACTCGACAAAAAACTACTTGGGGTTGCCCAAAAATTGGCAAGTAATCTAAATTGCTCACTGTTATTTTTTGCGAGTTGGCGATACCAATCTTGGCAAGCTTGTAAAATGATCTCTTTCGTATCTGCAGCCATGTTGGCATTAAACGGCAAGCCACTTGAAAAAGCATATTGATTAAGGACCCGCTGACAAAAACCGTGTATTGTAAAAATGGCCGCTTCATCTAAAAATAATAGCGCACGTTTTAATAAAAACTCCCGTTTATCGGCATCAATAGTAGTATTCAAACGGGTAAAAAATTCACCATCACTCCCTTGTGACTCACATAACCCCTGCCAATTACTTAATGCTTCACGTAAAAAGCTGTCAATACGGCCACGTAATTCTTCAGTAGCATCTTTGGTGAAAGTCATCAGCAAAATCTGTTCAACTTTCAGCTCTCGCTCAAGCAATAAGCGTAAATAAATACGGGTAATATTGTAAGTTTTGCCTGTGCCTGCGCTCGCTTCAATTAAATGCTTACCACTCAGTTCAAGGGTTGCGGCATTTAAATTTTTCAAATTAAGTACAGGAGATGTCGCTAAGCTCATGATTTAGCTCCTTTAGCACTGGCTTTTTTTGTAGTTGATTTAACTTTTTCAACCACGTTATAAATATCGTCATAAACCGCCACTAAATCACGTTCATACTGACTATATTCGGGGCATGTTGGCCAAAAGTAACTGATATAAGGGTCTTCAGCAAAGCCTCGCATATTGATATCACCATGCCAAAAGCTTTCAAATCGCTCTTGGGTAAACTCTTCTACTTTACCCCATTTTTTAGCATAAACAGCTGCCGCTAATTCGCCGTTAAGCAACAATGGCTGCTGTTGTCCTTGGATAAAAAAGCTGACTAATTGTTTGAGTTTAGCGACTGGACTCTCAATTGCACTCACCTGATATTTTTCAACACTTTGAGTTTTCGTATTAAAATAAATACCGAGATTTTCATCAACCGCTAACAGTGTTTCATTTATCCCGACCGATTGCTCTTGCAAAACTTGTAATATCAATTGATTAAGGTACAAGGTAAAAAGGTCTTTGGCTTTAGCTGTTGAACTGCGGTAATGCACTAATTTATTATTTTTAATAGGTAATTTAGTGTTTAGGGTTAGCTCAATCGCTAAGGGCGATAACAGTGCTAACGGTAAACTCACATCGATTAATTTAGGGTTATCAACGCCATGATTGCGGATTTCTTCGCTAAAAATCAAAGTGTCTTGTACATATTCATCTAACACGCCAGGTGTTGTCGGTAAATCAGGAAATTTACCGGTTAACTGTGCATGTTGTAATACCGCGGCAGTGTTATCAGCACGTGTAGTTTCTTGCGTAGATAAACAGCCCTCAAGCAATGCTTGGCGTACAAGGTAACTTTGCAAACGATCAAATTCAAATGGCTCAACGTCGTTTAGCATTACGCTGTCATTATCAAAATAAAGGTTCAAGTTTTGCTGTGCAAAAAGGCGTGCTGGGTGTTGAAAAAAACGTATCAACTGTTCTGTTGAGAGCACTAGGTGATTATTAAGATCTTGTATCTCAATGCTGCTCAACAGTTGCGCATTACTTTGCTCAGTAACAAGGCTACTTTGCTGTTCATTTAGACCTAAGGCTAACCAGCGGCTATCAAAGCTCGGCCAAGGGTTGATATTACTGCGATAATTATCAAGACTGAACGCTTGCATCGGTAATTGATTGAGGTCTCGCTTATCATGGTCTGAAAACTGATAACCATACCCCTGCGTTAAATAGTCCATTAACTCTTTAAGTACAATAGACGGTTGACGCTCGTTGTTATTTTTTATATTGCGTCCTTGAAAGCTTAAATACAGTGCCTTACGAGCAGAAATAATGGCTTCAAGAAAGAGGTATCTATCATCGCCTCGACGAGACCTATCGCCTAATGCCACTGGGGTTAACGACATTAAATCAAAGCCAAGCGGTTGTCGCTGCCTTGGAAATTCACCGTCATTTAAGCCTAATACCGCAATCACTTTAAATGGAATGCTACGCATTGGTAACATTGAACAAAAGGTCACTTGCCCTACCATAAACTGTTTACTGGCATCGCCTTCACTAAAGTGATTATTCAGGTAGTCAACAATAATTGTTAATGGCAAAGCTTCTTCAAAGTGTGCATGCTGGCAATGCTCCACTAAGCCAGCAATCGCCTGCTCAATTATAGCAATGCTCGCTTCACTATTAAGTAATTTATCATCAACACGGCTAAAGAGCGTGTCAAGCTGCCCTAACAGGAAACTTTGCCATTGCACGGCGCTACGTGGTGTATTTAACTGTAAGCTAAAATGTTGCAGTTGTTCAATAAAGAGCATGAGCTGCCCTAACAGAATGGCATCATCACCTTCAACATGTGTTAGTAATAATTGTTGTTGATAGACTTGCTCGCTATCGTTAAAAGCAAACCCGCGTAATAATCGCGATAAACCTTGTTGCCAAGTAAAGCTATTGCTTGCTTGCTCACCAATAAACTGCTGTTTATGCCGTGTATCTAAACCCCAGTGTACACTGGCATCATCAAGCCATAAGGTAATTTTATCTAAGTCATCAGCGCTGATAGAAAACTTATGACTGATGGCAGGTAAACGAATGAAGCTTAGTAACTGTGATACGCCAAAGCGGCTGTCAGGTAATGCCAGTAATTCAGTAAAAGCGGCAACCAGTGGGTCGCTGTCTTTAGCGCTTCTATCGGCAATTGAACACGGTAGCGGTGGCACATCGTCACCAACATCTTGCCAACCCCGCGTAAATACCGCGTTTACATAGGGTGCATACTGCTCTATTTGCGGACACATCACTAGTATATCTTTTGGGGTTAAACTCGGGTCTTCATTAAACTGATGCAGTAAATAATCATGTAAACCTTGTACCTCACGCAGCGCACTGTGAGCACTACTGATAACAATAGAGTTATCGTGGGTATTCAGGTTATTGTTACCCTCTGTGCTATTGCCTATGCTATTCGCACTATTTTCGCGGGCATCACTTAAGGTTAAAATATCATTTTGTAGTTGTTGGAGAATGTTAAGCGATGGGGAGCCTGCCGCTGGCTCTACTGCATGAGTGATAGCATGAGCCTCTTCAAATAACTCGATATCTACGGTGCTGTAGCCTTGAATCATCGACAAAAATTCGCGACCTTGTTGACCTAAGTTTGCCAACAAAGGATTACCAATAAAGCATTGCTCGTTTTCTGCATCGGCCGACCAATGACTTAGCTTAGCCAGTGCTTGTTTTTCTCTTTGAATGTCACCCCAATAAGAGAAACACGGATTAAGGTGAAAAAAGTGTACTTCAACATGTTCACTCAGCGCATTAATAAAGTCTAACCACATCGGCGCCATGGTATTTAAACCAAAAAAACTAATTCGCTTTGGGATAATTGCTTTTTTATCTGCCATATTAGCAATGGCATCACGCATTAACGCTACAGGATCATAAGGTAATTCTTGGGTTAATAATTGCCACAACCGTCCCTGCCATTTATGCTCTTGAAGTGGGTTGTGTTGCTGTTCACTACTTTGGTTTTCGTTATTTAATGCTAATGCAAAAGGTGATGTCGGTGAAAAATCACCTTGTTGCCATGCACTTAACCACTGTGGTCTAAAAATTAAATATTGCTCATACAAGTCAGCCATTTGTCGGGCTAATTGATAACGTTTTAATGCGGCTTGTTTATCAACGTTGTGTTGCTCAGCTATATGATCTACATCCGCTAACCAATAACGTGTTGCTGGCATAAAATCATCATCTTTTATCACAGTTTCAAGACCTAACAGGTGGTAAATTCGCCACGCTAACACCTCTCTAGAATAGGGAGATTGGTCTGGAACCTTTTCTTCGCTAGCCAGCGAACGCATTAACTTCCAGAGAAACTGAGCAGGTAACGCGTAACGGATATTCATGCTAATTCCGCGCTCATTCGCTAATGCTAAGTTCAGCCAATGTTGCATACCTGCATTTTGCACCACAATAACATCTTGATTAAAAACACCGAGGGGAGAAATTTCAGAAATCTTGTTCAATAAAAGCAACAAATTTTCCATTTTGTTTGCAGGATAGAGGTAAATCAAGAGCAAGCCTTACGCGCAGAATAATACATAACAAAGAAAGTAAATTTAATCACATCGATACCATGAACACTAGTAAAATCAGTGCGCTATTTATAAGGAATATTGCATTGATAGCAAACAGCACATATTACAATTACTCACAGTTGGCTATAGATTTCTTACAGGGTAACGACACAATTACAACGGTCGCTCAACAAGCTTTTACCTATAGTAGCGCTATTCAATTATTGCGCTACTGACAATCTTAGGTAAAAAAATGGACTTATTTCATGACACTTTTTATAAATCAGCACAACAATATCCACATAATATCGCGCTTTGTACGACAGAATACGGTCAAGAGTTACAATTTAGCTATCAAGAACTCTTAAACATTACCACACACTGGTCACAATATTTATTACCTTTAAATACGCACTATAACCCCATTGCTATTTATGGTGGTAAACAGTGGCAAATGTACGCAGGTATTCTCGCCATTTTACAAACTACCGCCGCTTACGTGCCATTGAATAATAAGCAGCCTGCTGAAAGAAACTGTTCAATATTAAAGCAAATAAACTGTAAAATTTTACTGGTTGCTGCTGGAGAAGATCCGAGCCAATTATTATTGCACTCTCAACCAATGACGGTAGTGTATTTAGGTCGTGATACGCCGCAGTGGTTACATAGTATTGAACAAAGCTCGCACCACCGCACTGTTAATATTACGCAAGAAAACCCAATTGTGCCTTGTAAAATAGAACCGCCCCTGACTAACAAAGCTGCATTTTGTGGCTCACATCCTGCGTATATTTTGTTTACTTCAGGTAGTACAGGAGTGCCTAAGGGCATTGCGGTTAGTCATAATAATATTACAGGGCATTTATTTAATTTACATAAATTATTGCAGTTAAATGCTAATGACAGAGTCAGTCAATTTTTTGAATTGTCTTTTGATTTATCCGTTCACGATATGTTCAGTTGTTGGTCAACAGGCGCGGCATTGTATGTAGTACCTAACCAATATTTGTTATGCCCTATTACCTACATTAAACAGCACCAATTAACGGTATTTTCAGCGGTTGCTTCTACGTTATCTTTTATGGATAAATTGCGTCAGTTAACACCTGAGCAATTACCTGACCTGCGCATTAGTTGTTTTGGCGGCGAAAAACTATTAACTAGCCAAGCTTTAAAATGGCAGCACTGCGCACATAACAGTCGAGTAATAAACCTGTATGGCCCTACCGAGTGCACGATAACCGCGACGAGTTATGAATTAAACCTTGACGATATACCATTATCAGCTTCAGTGCCTATTGGTAAGCCACTTAATAATGTCATCGCAGTGCTAGTGAAAGATAACCAAATAGTAAGTCAAAAAAATACACTAGCGGAGCTATATTTAGCTGGAGAACAGCTGGTTTCAGGTTATTGGGCTGATGATATAAAAACCGCACAATCATTCATTACCTGCTCATTGTCTAACACATATTTACAACGAGACAATTTGTCAAAACAAGCGTTAACACGCTTTTATAAAACCGGCGATATGGTTTATTTAGATGAGCAGCATAATATTGTTTTTCATGGCCGTAATGATCACCAGTTTAAAGTCTCGGGTCACCGCGTAGAATCGGCAGAAATTGAGGCAGCCCTATTGAGTTTTCATCAAGACATCAGTTGGGCAACAGTAAAATTGATGTCAAAAAGCTCAAGCGCTAAAAGTAACCATATTGTTGCGTTTATTGAAGTCGCAAAGCACGTAATAGACCATTCACAGTTAAACAGCAAATCTCTTCGAAAGTACTGCGTCGAAAAGTTACCGCTATACATGGTACCTGACCAATTTATTCTCACGGAGCATCTTCCTCGAAATCTCAGCGGAAAAGTTGATGTAAAGCAATTAAAAACGCTACTAACTGATGCCTGAGCTACCTCACTAAAGTATCTCTAAAGAGCAGTTGTTCGTTAAACACCTGAATTTAGCTTAAAAAATAATTAATCACAAAAATATCAAAAGAAATTGGAGTATATATGCTGGTAAAACAAACCATTATCAACTTTATTCAAGAGAAAACTCATAGTAACGACATTGACTTAGAAATGAGCTTATTTGCTTCGATAAAGTCTTTTGACTTTATGATGTTGATGCTCGATTTAGAGCAGAAATTCAATATAGCGTTACCGTTAGAAGAAGCTTTTGAGCTAAGTACCCACAATATTTGCCAATTTATTACTTGGGTTGAGAAACATGCCAATTAAAGCATCGACCCAGCAAAAACAAAAAACGGTAAACCTAAAGCATGCTTTGCTCAGTGTTTTGGCAAAAATGTTAATTACCATATTACGTATATTGCCCGCTAAAGTGCGAAAATCAAGCATTAAGCAACTAGGTAGGTTCATTTTACATTGCGCTAAAAAAACACGTTCTCGCGCTATTAATAATATTCAACGGGCTTTACCTGACTTATGTTTTAATGAAATGAAACAAATTGCCTTTGATGCCTATGCTAACTGTGCATTTGGCGTAGCGGAGTCTTTATGGCTTGATCAACTAGACCCTGAAATCTATTGTGATGAAGCAACACTTGAAATTTTACAATCAGGAGAAGGTGCTTGTATTGCCACAATGCATTTAGGCTGTTATGAAGCCGTCCCCTTAGCTATAAATAAGTTCTCAGGGCAGTCTGTAACGTTAACTAATGTGCCAGATTTTCTTGAGCAAGGCCTACAATTTTACGCTAAAGCAAAAATTACAGCGATTAATAAAAATGACAACAACGCCTTTGCGCAGCTGTTAAAGCATACAACTAGTAATGCTTATATTTCATTACACTGTGATTTATATGCAAATCAAACTCCGGTTAACTTTTTCAAACAAACGACTAAAGCACCGTCTGGCGTAGTAATGTTAGCTAAGTTGAGCAAAAAGCCTTTATTACTTGCTTATTCTGTTTATCAAGCCGATGGCAGTATTAGTGTATTTTTTGAAACAATTGTAAGCAGCAACAATAGTGAAATTCAGCTAAACCAAGATAAATCCGTCGAAGATCTTATGGACATTATTTATCAACGCTTTGAACAAATCATTCAACAATATCCAAGCCAATGGTATTGGTCTTATAACCGTTGGCGTATTAGAAGCTAAATCACAAAAGTAATAACAATGAATTCTACCAATAAACAAAGTACAACCTCTCATGAACATAGTAATCGTCGTCAATTATTACGGTTACTCAGCTATTACCGCGCTCATACAAAACTTATTGCGATTGCATTTTTAGGGCTATGCCTATTCAGCACCATTGATGCAGGCATGATTTACTTTATTAAACCTTTAATTGATAACGGGTTAAGTAATGCTAATAGTGACACCTTAAAAATTGGCGCTATTTTAGTCGTTTTGATATTTTTATTTCGCGGTATAGCCAGCTTTATATCTAATTACACCATCGCCTATATGAGCAGTAAAATTACTTACTGTATAAGACAACAAACCTTTGAAAAACTACTGGTTTTACCTCGTAGCTTTTATGAAAGTCACAGTCGCGGTAGTATCATTTCAAAACTCATTTATGACACTGAACAAATATCACATGCCATTTCTAAAAGCGGTGTCATCATCGTCAGAGAAAGCATTATCATTTTAGTACTCATTGGCATGATGATTTATAACAGCTGGCAACTCAGCGCTATTTTTTTAATAATAGGTCCTGTTATTACTTTACTGATTAACCGAGTTGCCAAACGTTTCAAACGTATTAGTAGCCAACTACAAGTAAGTATGGGTGAAGTAAGCTGCGCTACAGAACAAGCCATAGTAAATCAACAAGAAATACTACTGCTCAATACCGCAACACAAATATGCACACAGTTTGCTAAGGTTAATAATAAAAATCGTCTACAACACTGTAAACTTGCTGCAACGAGCGCCCAAAACAACCCAATCATTCAACTCATAGCCTCTTTTGCAATAGCTGGCGTCTTACTATTAGCAAGTATTGAGCAGGTACTCAACAGCTTAACACCAGGAACATTTACCTTAGTGCTCGTAGCAATGGCATCATTATTAAAGCCCCTAAAGCAGCTCACTAATGTTAATCAGCAATTACAAAAAGGCTTGGCTGCCGCACAAAGCTTATTTACTTTACTAGATGAACCGGTAGAGCAAGATAACGGTACTTTAACCTTACGTGGTGAGCAATTTACTATTCGCTTTAATCAACTCTCGTTTACTTACCCGAATAATCTTTATAATACTGCTAAAAATGCTGAAACACGCACTGAAAGTAAAGTGAAGGCAGCTATCAACAATTTATCTTGTACTATTGCTGCTGGTAAAAGCATTGCCATAGTCGGTGAATCTGGTAGCGGTAAAAGTACCTTAACCTCATTACTACTACGTTTATACCAAGCACCTAAACAAAGTATTTTTATTAATAACATTGCTATTGAAGAATATACGCTAAGCTCTTTACGAGCACACTGCGTATTAGTATCACAAAACATTGTGCTTATTGATGATACCCTTGAAAACAACATTCGCTTTGGCTGTCATCACGCTATTACTGATGAAGATATTAAAATGGCGGCTGAAAAGGCGAATGTACTTACCTTCGCAGATAACATGCCGTTAGGGTTAGCAACTCCTGTCGGGGAAAATGGCAGAAACCTTTCGGGTGGTCAACGTCAACGCATTGCTATTGCGCGCGCGATATTAAGAGATAGTCCAATTATTATACTTGATGAGGCAACTTCAGCACTTGATAACACCGCCGAAAAGTTTGTTAAGCAAGCGTTGGCGCAATTAGGTAAAAATAAAACCATGATTATTATTGCGCATCGTTTATCAAGTATTAGTGAAGTCGATGATATATTGGTGATGCACCAAGGGAGATTAGTTGAACAAGGCTCGCATCATGCATTGCTCTTAAAAAAAGGACATTATTATAATCTTTATCATGACGACGCATCACCTGAACTTATATCATGAGTAAACACACGACATAATTACAGATCTAAAAAAGGGGAGTATTCCTTACTCCCCTTTCGATTATACCTTTGAATTATACTTTTGAGTTATACCTTTCAATTATACTATTGAATTAACTTTAACGAATAAAGTCGATACTGTGTTGATAAAAGCTACCCAGTAGGGGAACTTCATACTTAGTACCTTTTATTGCACTATAAATCCCCATAAACCAAGCACATAATACGCCAATACCAAGTGCCCAACCAATTAATGGTACCAAGGATAATAAAGCCCCGGTAATGATCAACCCTAGTGATTGTCGCAAGTGAAAGCTTGCTAAGGATGATTGATGTTTGTCATAAATAACAAGAGCGACAATCCAACCAATTAAGGTGAAATAACTAATAACGGCAACAAGCACCGCCATTTTTTGTTGCTCTGGTAAGCTGAGTTTTTTCTCAAATACATTGTCATAATCACTGGGTACATTCGGCATAACAAAACACTCCATCGTTAACTACGTTAAGAATATTACGGGCTGTTACTTTCCTATCTTTTTCTAGAATCCATAGCTTAAACCTAGTAAAAATTATCCCTCGAAACAAGTCCGTTTTTACCGTGAACTTGAAATTATCAAGTAATTGTTTCAAATATATGAATAAAAAAAATTTATATTTTTTTGGTTGCTTTAATAAAGTTTTTGTAGTGTTGTTGCAGCTTTTTAAACTCCTTCTTTTGCTCTTCTCTTGTTAGTTCTTGATAATTCAAACGTGTGAAGCTAGCGTTAACACGAGCGAAAGCTAATGATAATTCAGGATATTTTATTTTTAATATCAGTAAAAATTTTTGAGGTGTAACATTCACTGGTTTTTCCAAACCGTTATTGGCTAAGATTAATAATGCTTTTTGATACAGTACTAGCCACGGCGACAATGCACGTTTTTGCTTCTTTTGGTGGTTAATTAAAAGCATAACACCAAAAACAAGCGCAATAGATATCGCCATTGCGCCAATAATAATTAAGGCAACTTTCCATGCTTGAACTTTTCCTAAAAGTTGCTGTAATAAATCACGCTGTTTATCATTTGAATAACCTAAAACCCAGCGTGTCCATTGATAATCGAGTGCATCAAAACGCAAACGTAATTCATTTAACCAAGCAAATTTTTTGAGGTGATTAAAGCTCAATAAGTTGTTATTTAATGCCAATTGCTGTTGTTGTAATTGTGTTGAAAATCCAGAATTAACGCGCATAGGATCAACCGCAGCGGTAGGATCGACTCTTAACCACCCTTTTCCTTCGACCCAAATTTCAGACCAAGCATGTGCGTCTGATTGATAAATACTTAAATGCCCTTGCTGAGCACCTTGTGCTTCATTACTTCTGTTAGTAGTGCCATCACTACTTAAATTATTATATTCACCACCTAAATAGCCAGTAACAAGCCGAGCTGGCACTCCAGAAGCGCGCATAATAAACGTAAAGGCACTAGCATAATGCTCACAAAAGCCAGCTTTCGTGTCAAAGAAGAATTGATCAAGACTGTTATTTAATAAACGTGGTGGCTCTAATGTATAAAAATATTGCTGTTCTCGTATTTGCGTTAATACGGCTTGCGCCCTCTGTTCACTATCAGGGTATTGTTGGGCTAGTTGTTGCGCTAATTGAACTAACCTAGGGTTGCTCCTTGCTGGTAGGGCTAAATTTTGTGCTTTTCTCTCTTGCGCAATATTGACTTCCAGAGGCGAATTAAGATAACTGTCAAGGTGATAACCTTTCGCTTGGCTGAGCAGCTTTCGGCTTTGAATGGTGTAATCAGGTAATAATAGTAAGCTGTTATCTTTACTGGTTGCTGGCGCTAAGGCAAACAACCAGTGCTGAAAACTTGGCTCTGTAATAATTTGATAGTTCAGTTTTTCACTTTCTTTGAATGTATTGGGCATAAATAAACGTTTGTTTATCGCCTCAAGCTGATAGTTATCATGACTGACTGTTGCAGGATCAGGTGCCGTTCGAGACCATGCCCTACCATCATAATCCTCTAACACCATCGCTCGCCAATAAAGTTGTGAATAGGTAGGAATATTTCCTTGGCTGAAGTTAACCCGAAATGCTAACTCACTTGACTGAGCAAGCTTAGCAATATCGCCCGGCTGCACCGTATCAGATAAACCAGTTGTCGCTGAATTTGCCTGCGGTACTTGCCAAAATGGTGATAAACGTGGGAATACTATAAATAATACTGCCGCTAAGAACATACTTTGCCCAAGTAATAATAATACCGTTTTCAATGTATTACTCACCGCTTGCGCCCTAGAAAAAAACTGCAATAAAACAGCTAAATTTACCACCAGCGCGACCATCGCAATTAATGCAAAACTTAAGTCTTGTTTAAAGATAAGTGCCGCAGCAACCAAAAATAATCCCAGTAAAAACAGCTGATAAAAATCTCGACGACTTTTTAACTCAAATGCTTTTAATGCATAAGCAAAGCTAAGTAAATGCACCATACTCAGTAGCACACCTAAACCTTGCGCGCTTAGCGTAATAGCTAAACAACCTGCAATGGCAAAAAAACCTAAAAAGACTGGTGAAATATGGTGATCGGGTTTCTTTTTAGATTGACTATTCTTTTTATCGCTCGATAGTTTATGGCTCGTGGCATTTTTATTGAGTAACAGCGCTTGCCAAACAAACGATAAGGCAATTATCGCCAACATCCATGAGCTAAGCTCTGCGCTAATCAAAGCAATGTTAATGCATTGGCAACACCACAATAACCAAGAATTTTGAGTTGATAAGCTAAAATGCGCTATTTTAGGTTTGGTTGCGATTACTTTTTTGTTGGTTGAAAATGAGAATAATGACATAACTAAAAACGCGCCAAGGCTTGTAGGCAACGTTGTTGATGGCTGCTACCACTATTAGGTAAAATTTCACTATGTGAGCTATTTAATTGTAAACCAAAAACTTGCTCTGTTCGGGTTAACTCGTTTACTAAAAAAGTTAAATAACTCAATTGTGTTTCTATATTTTCTGCTGGCATATCACTTAGTTTAAGCCACAGTAATCCACCATGGTTTTCTTGATAATGCTTAGTAAAGTGACCTTGACCTTTCGCTAACTGCTTCCAGGCAGTACGTGCCTTAGACTCACCACGCACAAAATGTTTTAGCTCTGAAAAGTCATCAATACCACGGTTACCTCGAAGTGAGATAGACTCTCCTTGCTCAGTTTTATCATTTAATAAAGCATATTGCTTACTAACTATGCGCTTAGGTTTAGGGTACAGGGTTACATGCTGGGCAAAGTCGAGTTGGCTCCAGCTTTTAAACAAGCCAAACGAGTATTCACTATAAATAGTAACTCGGCCTAGTGAATACTCCCCACGCTGCTGCCCGATAATTAGCAACTGTCGACTATTATCGCCTTTTTCACAACACGCTAATGAAGCTTTGCGATCATCAAAGTTTAATTGGGGTGGCAACGATTTAAGTTGAAAATTTACGTGGTAATGTTTTTTAACCGCGCTAATTATTAACGGAAAATAAAGGGGTTGCCCAGCATAACCCAATTGATGTTGCTGATTTACTGGTACTGTAATTTTGAGCTTTGAGAAATTTAAAAAGCTATGCATCATGACGGTAATAAAAAAGCTCGCTAATAAATAACTCAGTAACAAAATAATGTTATTTTGATAATTAGTGCCAAGTAAAAACAACAACAAGACAAAACTTAAGTAAGCAATACCAAAAGGCGTAGGTAAAATAAAAATATTACGATTACTAAGCGTATGAGAGTTTGCTGCAGGGATACGTTTAGTAAGCCAAGAGTTTGCTCGTTGTGTAAACCATGTTAGTGCATTTTCTTTAAGTGTCATTTGTTAGTAAGCCAAAGGATTCAAGACATCAACTTGCTCTAAGATACGCTGCGCAATACTATTTTTTTGAGCATGTTGACTCAGTATTTGCGTTGGGGTTTGCTCCAACCTATGTTGACACACCACATAAAAAACCGCTTGTACGTCATCTGGTAGTACATAGTCACGGTTATCAATAAAAGCGACAGCTTTAGCGGCGCTTAACAAGGCTTTAGATGCGCGTGGTGATAACGGATTACAATGTAAGTCACCTAAACTACCTGTTTTATTTGATTGCTGAGCGGTTAAAGGTTTATCAACATAAGCACTGCGACTTATATGGCTTAAGGCAATAATATATTCAAGCACATCATTGGCAACTGTCACTTCTTGTACTGCTTGCTGCATGGCTAATAACCCCGCTTGATCAATAATTGCGGTATGATTTACGGTTGGCGCTTTGGTGAGCGTTTTGTTTTTCCCGTTATGACTGAGTAAAATTTTCTTTTCTGCTGCTAAGTCAGGAAACCCTAGTGATAAGCGCATCATAAAGCGATCAAGTTGTGACTCTGGCAATGGGTAAGTGCCCGAGTGTGATAGTGGGTTTTGCGTTGCAATGACAAAAAATGGACTCGGTAGCTCATAGGTAGCACCATCAATACTGACTTGTTCTTCAGCCATAGCCTCAAGTAAAGCTGACTGTGTTTTAGGGCTAGCACGGTTTATCTCGTCAGCTAAAACCACTTGATTAAAAATAGCACCTTTGTGTAATTCAAAGCTATTATCCGTATGATTTAACATTGAAAAACCCACTACATCAGCCGGTAATAAGTCACTAGTAAATTGAATACGTTGGTAACTTAACCCTAAAGTAGTCGCTAACATATGAGCAAGTGTTGTTTTACCCATGCCAGGTAAATCTTCAATAAGTAAATGCCCTTGTGCTAACAAGCAGGCTAGCGCAAGTTTACATTCTTGAGGTTTACCTAAAACGACTGATTCGATTGTCGCTAAAATGTCTTGGATAACTTGTTGATTTTCTGAAGGAGATAAAACTGGCGACATAAACAAAAAAACCTAATTAATAATAAACTAATTAGGTTTTTTACCATGAATTACAACGTAATGATATTATTCAAAACATAAAAAAATACTGAGTTATTGTGCTAAGTCATTATTTATTTGCAATGCCTTTATTTTACATTAGTGTTATTTATTCAGTAATTTCTCTGCGGTTTGTTACAGCAGCACTTAATTGCGCTAATAAAGTTTCAGTGTCAGCCCAGCCAATACAAGCATCGGTAATACTTTGTCCATAAACTTCAGCTTTACCATTGACCAAACTTTGATTGCCCTCAACTAAATGACTTTCAACCATAACACCAAAGATATTTTGATTACCTTGGCTAATTTGCTCACTAACATCTGTTGACACGAGCATTTGATTTTCAAATTTCTTGCTCGAGTTAGCATGACTAAAGTCAATCATCACTTTAGTATTTTGCTCGCTTGATGCTAATTGCTCAGTAACTGCTTGCACGCTTTTCGCGTCAAAGTTAGGTGTTTTACCACCACGTAAAATAATGTGACAATCGGTATTACCTGTTGTTTCAACAATGGCTGCATGACCAAACTTAGTCACAGACAAAAAGTGGTGCGATGCGGCGGCAGAGCCAATTGCATCGATTGCTATTTTGATAGTGCCATCGGTACCATTTTTAAAACCAACAGGACATGATAAACCAGAAGCAAGCTCACGATGCACTTGTGATTCAGTTGTGCGTGCGCCAATAGCGCCCCAACACATAAAATCAGCCATATATTGTGGTGTGATCATATCTAAAAACTCACCTGCGGTAGGCAAACCAAGTTCATTTAAATCAAGGAGCAATTTACGCCCTAAGCGTAAACCTTCATTAAGTTTAAAGCTATTATCCATGAACGGGTCATTAATTAAGCCTTTCCAGCCGACTGTTGTACGTGGTTTTTCAAAATAAACACGCATAACGACTTCAAGCGTGTCTTTATATTTTTCACGTAGAGCGACTAAACGTTGTCCGTATTCAAGTGCTGCTTTAGGGTCATGAATAGAACAAGGACCAATTACAACCAGTAGTCTATCGTCTTTACCATTTAATATATTATGAATACCCGCACGACCAGCAACAACCGACTGAGTGGCTTTTTCTGACGCTGGAAATCGTTCCAGTAATGCGATAGGGGGTAATAAGTCTTTGATTTTGTTGATGCGCACATCGTCAGTTTGGTACATGTTCTGCTCTCTTTACTGCTTTATTAATAAGTGTGTATACATGCCATTAGCAATATCGCATGTATGTCATAGGTAACTCTCCAAAGTAATCCCACGATTAATCTAGCAGCCTTAACAGCCGAATACTATGAAAAAATGCCTCTTTATTTACGTTTTTAGAATATTTATTCTAAGTAGAGCAATACTCGTTATAAAAAAGGCTAAACCTCCCCCTTTTAATCCATAATATTGAGGTAAGTCTATTTTAATAACGCATGCCCTTCAGGTAACTGCTTAGCAATCCATAAAGCCAATTTATGTCGCATATTTAATTGATTTTCATTTTCAACAGGTAACGGATGAATAAGTTTGTCATTAACTAATAAACGATACAGGCTTTCTATTTTATCTTTCGCAGAATTGGTTGGTTTGAATGACTCGTATCCTCGGTTGATGGCATACTTTTCACCAATAATCAGTGCTTTTTTCAATAACTCTGCTTCATTTTTAATTTTTTTCATTGCCACTTCTCCAAACACGTTAGTCATACACTACTTGCCTATTTGGCATACTCTATAGCGTTACATTTTTTAACATAATGCCAGCTTTAATATTGATTTACATCATATTTCATTGTTTACGCGCACAGTATACTGCACGCAAAGCTAACACAATAAAATCAACACAATATTTACAGGTGACCTAATGCCCTTATCTCGTATGCGAAACACACAACACAAAGTTTATATCCCAACATCAGCAAGAGAAAACCAATATTTAATGGCAAAAATTCCATTAACTGATGAGTTACTCGCAAAATATAGCAACCTTATTGATGAAAATAACAATGCCCCCTATGAAAAGCTATACCAAAAGCTCTCCGAGATATTTTTTAATATAACCAGCCATCTTGCTATTGAGAATGCACAATTTATTGCTAATGATAAGTTTGCACGGGTACGGTTTAGCCCTGAAAAAGTGGTATCACAAACTAAGCAGCAAGTATTATTTCTCTATAACCCTAAATATCATACTAGCCAGAATTCATTTTATAATGGCCAGAATAAAGCGAAAAAAATCACGTTAGTTTTTTTATCTAGTGGCGAAGATATTCGTGTGCAATCAGCAAAATTTCATCGTTTAGTCGCCCAAGCCATTAGCGAATTCACTACAGAAATAGCACTCGATACAAGTTTATGTCGCGTTAGTGACCATCAACACTTAACTTATGATTTATTTGCTAAAAGTAAAGGGGTTGAAGGGAGTCAAGCTCATAAGTTTCGTGCTATCTCTGAAAGATATATGGCAGATGAATATACATTACCGCAAAATACTGACGCCCTCACTTATGCCGTTGTTGACTTCCCTATTAATCATCGAGTTCGTTCACTAGCAACACCAGATGAAAATGAGTATGAACGTTACAACCCATTATATAACTTGATCGCTGATGCTTTTATCCAAAGTGCTAAACAGCATAATTTACACAATGGAGCGATTATAGCTAATGGCTTAGTGCCAATTGTACGTAAAGGCGAAGATGAAAATGTGATCACCAATGGCGAACTCTTAATGCTCGGTTATAACCCCACTCATACTAGTGGTGGTTATACATGCAAATGGGATTCAGCTAAACTAGTTGATACCGCACAATTGATTTTCGTTGCGAGTGAACTCGATAAAAACGCTCATGGCTATGGTAAGTTTGTGAATAAAATTGAGCAAGCATTACGAGATTTTTCTGAGAAGCTCAACATGATTGTTGAACAAGAAGAGTTATTAGTAAGATTACATCAACATATTGCTTTTTCTCTACCCGAAAAAGCATAGTTATATTGTTATATACTCGCAGGCTGGCGTTATATTAGCCTGCAGGGTATGTAACTTAAATATAAAGTAACTCTTTTAACTATGTTTAGGCTTACTATTCATTTTTGCAGGACTATAACGAAAAACGCCCAACCAAAAAACGATTTCAAATAAAGCACCGATAACAACAAATATTACCGCCCCTTCAGCAAAACCCAAACCATACGAAAACATTGCTAACACTAATAGCGTTAACATAATTATTCCTCTATATATACTTTTCATTATAAATATCCTTTTTATTTCGCGCTCATCTAGTGATTAAAATTCAATCGACAAGAGGAGTAAAAACAAGCTATACAAAAAGGTAATTTGTAATAGGTTGTTACCTGTCACTTAACGCTAGCGTAATTATTTGCGGAACCGTTCATTGAGTACGGCATTTAACGCGTTAAAAGGTTCACTCTCTAGCATGTTTAGCGTAAGGTATTTATTTAAGTAATTAGCAACACGCCGCCTTAATAAAAACAAATGCAAGTCATTGCGTAAAAGAATATGGAAGTCCAGATGAAAAATGAACCCCTCTGTCGCTGCCCTTGGGTCGACTTATCGAAACCTGATTACGTCCAATACCATGATGAAGAATGGGGCGTTCCCGTTTATGACGATAAAACAATGTTTGAGTTTATGGTACTTGAGTCTGCTCAAGCTGGATTAAGTTGGTATACCATACTCAAAAAGCGAGCAGGCTATCGCCGCTTGTTTGCTGATTTTGACGTAACAGCTGTTGCTAAGTTTAACCAAGAAGATGTTGAGCGCTTAATGCAAGATGCTGCAATTATTCGAAACCGCTTAAAAATAGAAGCAGCGATAAATAACGCAAAACGCTTTATAGAAATTCAAACAGAGTTTGGCAGCTTTACGCACTTTATTTGGTCATATGTTAATAACGCCCCTATTGTTAATAACATTGAAAGCGCTGAGGACTACGTTGCAACCTCCCAGATTAGTAATGCTTTGGCTAAGGAGTTAAAAAAACGAGGTTTTAAGTTTTTAGGTTCAACGACGCTTTACTCTCATTTACAAGCAACTGGGTTAATTAACGACCATTTAAACAGTTGCTATAGAAAGGAGGCGGTATCAGCTTTAATTCAACCTTTATAACTCAAACCTAAACTCAAGGTTGTTATTGTTAATTTATTCTATAAATTACAACACGATAAAGTAATAAAATTGAATAAGCGCTTTGTTACAAAAGAAAACAATTTATAAGGCTCAGTAAGTTATAGTAATCATAGTATTTTAAAAAACACCGTGCCATAATATGTCATAAGGCGTTATGTTAATAAAAGCGAGAAACCTTGAACTTAACTAAAATGACCTTATTTACATAATTAGAATTAAATACCTAAGGAAGTTTTATGCAATCTAATATGAATTTTCAAACAGCGAGTCAAAGCTCTGCTGTAGAAATTAATAAAGTATTGAAAAATACTTACATGTTGTTATCAATGACTCTCGCCTTCAGTGCTGTTACTGCTGGCATTTCTATGGCGATGAACCTATCACATATCGCTGCACTTGTTATGACATTAGTCGCTTTTGGCTTAATGTTTGTTGTTAACAAGAAAGCTGACTCTGCTAGCGGTATATACTGGATTTTCGCATTTACTGGTTTAATGGGCGCCTCTTTAGGGCCAATGTTAAATGTTTATGCTGCTATGCCAAATGGTGGTGCATTAATCATGCAAGCCCTTGGTGGTACCGCATTGATCTTTTTCGTCCTATCGGGTTATGCACTAACAAGCAAAAAAGACTTCTCATTTATGGGTGGTTTTTTAATGGTTGGCCTAATCGTAGTAGTGGTTGCCAGTATTGCTAATATGTTCTTCCAAATCCCAGCATTATCACTTGCCGTGAGTGCAGCGGTAATTATGATTATGTCTGGTTTGATTTTGTTTGATACAAGCCGAATCATTAATGGTGGTGAGCGTAACTACATTCGTGCAACTATTTCATTATACTTGAACATTTATAATATCTTCGTTCACCTATTAAGCCTGCTAGGCGTATTAGGTAGTGATGACTAATAAAATAATGTACTAAGCTACTTTCATCTGTACGCTAGTGCTTTATAATAATAAACCTCGCTTTTGCGAGGTTTTTTTTTAGCTACTTTTTATTAGGAATTTTTGTGGATAAATTGGCTGTACTGATAACCACTCCACCCTATAGCAATTTAACAGTAACGGCTATTGATTACATAGAAGCAGCATTACGCTTAAATGTTAATATAGTGGGTGTTTTTTTCTATCAAGACGGTGCTTTGCACGCCAATAGCAATATACACATTGCGAGCGATGAGTATCAAGCGGTTGCAAAATTAACGCAATTACATCAGGAGTTTGGGCTAGCACTACATTTATGTATTACCGCAGCAGAAAAACGCGGTATTGCCTGCGATGCATTAAGTGAAGGCAGTGCAATTAATATTAATCCAATATTCACCGTTTCAGGTTTAGGTGAATTAGTCTCCCTAACAACAAACAGTACACGTTTGGTTCAATTCTAATACAAATTTACAAGGTAATATGAGTAGCAATGACAACTAACCTATTAGCTATAATTAATAGTAGCGCACCTTATAATCGTAATTTAGGTAAAGAATCACTCGATGTAGCATTAATTTTTGCATCGTTTGAACAAGGCGTTTCTCTATTTTTTCAAGGTGATGGCGTTTATCAATTAATTGATCAGCAAAACCCACAGAAGATATCTGCTAAAGATTATTTGAAAACATTCTCTGCGTTTGAATTCTACGATATTGAAGACATTTATATTTGCCAAGAGTCATTAACGGTACGTAATTTAAGTGAAAGCTTTCATATTGATAATGTACAAGTCTTACCGCCTGAAACCTTTGCTAAACATTTAGCAATGCACCAACAAATACTGAGGTTTTAATTCGTGAGTATTTTACACCTTATTCGTAGCTCTGCATTTCACCGCTCTGACTTTGAACAATGCCTTTCTATTGCGCAAAGCAATGACACTATTATTTTTTGTGATGACGGTTGTTACAACCTTAGCCACCCGTTAACGACAAATTTACTCGCTCAAGAAAATAAGTTAACGATAAAGGTACTGCAAGATCACGCACAAGCTAGAGCAATAATAGCCCCTCAAACAATTGAAGGGATAACGATGGAAGATTTAGTTTCTTTAACTTTTACCCACGATAAAGTAATAACATGGCAATAACATTAATATTTAACAAACAAGAAATCGCCACCGATAAACAAGGCTATTTACTTGATCATTTACAGTGGTCTGAAGCGTTAGCAGAGGTTATGGCAACAAATGATAAGTTCACGCTAAGTGATGAGCATTGGGAGGTTATTAACTTTGTTCGTACCTTTTATTTAACGTACAACACCTCACCCGCAATTAGAGCGCTCACAAAAGCAATGAAAAGTGAGTTTGGCGAAGAAAAAGCAAGTAGCCGATATTTATACCGTTTATTTCCTGATGGGCCCGCAAAACAAGCAACAAAATACGCAGGTTTACCAAAACCTGCGCGATGCATTTAGCTCATGCTAATAGTAGTTACACTTTAATATTAATGTTACTACCTACACTGCCAGACGCAGGGGCAACGTTATCAATACTAGCAGATTGTATCATTTGAATTGCCATCTGCCCTTCTAGCTCTTGTTGTTTTTTCGCTAAGTTGGCAGTTTTAAGCGCAAACCCTGTATCTGTATTTGTTTGTACTGAACTTGCAGAGCCACCAATAGTTATTGACATAAAAACACCCTCGTTAAAGTAAACTGTTATTCTCTATCGGCCGGAAAAATGTAAACTTAAGCGATTTTTAATAAATTTTATAATTAGGCTTAATAACACAAATTTTATGCCTTTAAAAATATCAAAAGCCCATCAACAAAGCTGATGGGCTTAAAGAGTAACAATTAATTTATTGTTTTATATTGATGGCAATGTTGGTACGGTAATACCCGCCATTGCAAGCATTACTCTAACTACCTGACAACTATAACCAAACTCATTGTCATACCAAACATATAATACGGCACGATCGCCATCAACAATTGTTGCTTGCGAGTCAACAACACCAGCATAACGAGAGCCTACTAAGTCAGTAGAAACAATCTCACTTGAAGCGGTATAATCTACTTGGTTTTGTAAGTCTGACTTTAAAGAAATATTGCGTAAATAATCATTTAGCGCTTCTTTGTCTGTCGCTTTATTAAGGTTTAAATTCATAATTGCCATTGAAACATTAGGCGTAGGAACACGAATAGCATTGCCTGTTAATAAACCTTTTAGCTCAGGTAATGCTTTAGCTACCGCCTTAGCTGCACCTGTTGTGCTAATAACCATATTTAGTGGTGCACTACGACCACGACGTGGCGCTGGGTGATAATTATCAATTAAGTTTTGATCATTAGTGTACGAGTGAATAGTTTCAACATGGCCATTTTTAATACCGTACTCATCATTTAGTGCTTTAAGCACAGGTGTAATCGCATTTGTTGTACAACTTGCGGCTGAAACAATTTTATCTGAAGCTAAAATCATGTCATGGTTAACACCGTAGACAATATTTTTAATATCACCTTTAGCAGGAGCGGTTAGTAAAACTTTAGCAACACCTTTAGATTTAAGGTGTTGTCCTAGGCCTTCTTCATCACTCCAGATACCTGTATTATCAACAACTAACGCATTATTAATACCATGTTCAGTATAATCAACTTCGGCTGGTGATTTAGCATAAATAACTTTAATAAATGCGCCATTCGCTTTGATAACATTGTTCTCATTATCAATAGTAATACTGCCATTAAATGCACCGTGAACAGAATCACGGCGTAACAAACTTGCACGCTTAGCTAAATCATCTTCACCTTTACTTGGGCGTAAAACAATAGCACGAAGGTTTAATTTGGCATTAGGACCAGTTTGCTCTATTAATAAGCGCGCTAACAAGCGACCAATGCGGCCAAAGCCATATAAAACAATATCTTGGCTTTGCTGGCCGGTATTATCACGGCTAACCGCAGTCAGCTCTTTCTCTAGGTATTGTTCAATTGATAAATCGTTTGCTTCGCCTAAATACAGGTAACGATAAGCAAGCTTACCCACATCAATACGCGCAGGCGCCAAATCCATGTTATTAATAGCATTAACAAATGGAAAACTTTCACGTAAACGTAATTTACTCTCTTCATGTAAAGCCACCGACTTGTGTGCTTTAATGATATCAATTGGCGATGCATTCAGTAATGGACGACCGTATACTGAAATTTCAATGCCTTTATTTCTAAAGAGTTGCCCGATAATCGGTTGCATATTTTCAGCGAACGTTTGACGCTCTTGCCAGCTTGCTTGGTAAATTTCCTCAAGATGAGAAGTCATTGATTAAACCTTTTATTACAGTCAATTGAACAATAGTCTATTATTAGCAGATAATACCTACTACCTGTTAAATAATAGCGGATAAATGGGGTAGTACTAAATCACACGCGCATTGTAATTCACTATGAAACATTTCTCCATAGGTTACAAAAATAATTTTATGGTTTATTTACTTTTATAAACACTGAACACAGAGATTAAAATGAAATTAAGATTTTTTATTATCTTTTTACCATTAACCATAGCTGGTTGTGACAATAGCCCTAACTTGGCGCAATTATGCCAAGAGAACACTGAAATATGTAACGATTTTGGTAAAGATAATTGGTGTAAAGTAGAACGTAATAATGTTTCTTTATCTCGTATCGCCTTAAAAAACAAACCCAGTGCTGATATTGAAAAGTTTACGCTACTACTCGCTTATGAAAGTTATATTAAATGTATGGCTTTAGCTTCTCAAATTCAGCACATAAAGCTGAAAGAAAAAACGACAATGAGAAAAAATCACTTACTAAAAGCGAAAGCACATTTAGTAGCCCTTACTGATGAAACGGCAAGCTCTGAACACCCTCACCTGTTGTATTATCATTGGTCAAGAACAGCAAATCGTACAGCATTAGAAAAATTTTTAGCGCTTGAGGGATCACCTATCTTAGAAAACGCAATAGATCAGTATCATTTAGCAACTTATTATGTGAAACGAGAGCCTAAAAAAACCCTGCGATTACTTTATCGTTCTTTAGAATTGCACCAACCACAAACAGAGCTTGAGGTGGAAACTTTGCAAACACTAGCCACTATTTTCACCAATAAAAAAGAGTACAAACAAGCTTATATATGGCTTAAAGCCTATGAATTGGCACAAGAAACCCCTGATAAATGGGTGGTCGAAACATTACAGCAATACCAACAAGCTTATCAATTAGATCATGAATTTTTAGATGAAGTCGCAATGAATACACTTGATAATATCTTAGCTGGTAGCTTTACTACTCCTAGATATTAGCGATAGCTGAACTTTTAACTTTAGAAACAAAAAAGCCTAATAAATAATTATTTATTAGGCTTTTTTGATACTCAATATCAATCATTAATTTTCAATAAAATCTAAACTTAATGAGTTAACACAATAGCGTTGGCCTGTAGGCTCTGGTCCGTCATTAAATACATGACCTAAATGAGATTGACAGTTTTGGCATTGAATTTCTGTACGCTGCATACCGTGGCTATTATCTTCAATATAGGCAACTTTATGCTCAAGAGCTTGAAAAAAACTTGGCCAGCCGCAGCCAGCATTAAACTTAGTTTCACTGATAAATAAAGGCTGTTCACAGCAAGCACAAACATATGTTCCTACTCGCCAATGATCATTATATTTACCCGTAAATGGCTGCTCTGTAGCGGCTAAACGACACACCTTAAAAGCATCTACTGAAAGCTTATCACGGTATTTTTCATCATTTGACATATGCAACCCCTGTTAATAACAGCCGCTAATAAAGTTAACTTATAGTTTAGCTATCTATTGCAATTGTTGCTCTATCTTTTGTTGACCATTCAACATGATATTTTTTACCTGCAGGCTTATCTGTTCTTTCAAAAGTATGTGCACCAAAAAAATCACGCTGACCTTGCAATAAATTCGCAGGTAATGTTTCACACCTTACTGAGTCATAATAAGCTAACGCCGACGAAAGTGCACCTGTAGGAATACCTTGCATCGTTGCAAAACAAATACCTTTACGCCAGTTTAATTGTCTTTCACCTAACTGCTGTGTGAAAAAGTCATCAAGTAATAAGTTTTCTAAATTCTCATTACGGTCAAATGCTTCTGTAATTGACTGTAAAAATGCTGCACGAATGATACAACCAGCACGCCAAATTTTAGCAATACTACCAAAGTCCAGCGTCCAACCGTGCTCTTTCGCTGCCAATTTCATTAACTGAAAGCCTTGTGCATAGGCACACATTTTTGCACAGTAAATAGCATCATGGAGTTGTTCAATAAGCTGTGCTTTTTCTGCATCAGAAACTGGCGATACCTCAATACCTTGCAATTGTGTTGAAGCTTGCGTACGTAAATCTTTAAAAGAAGAGATTGAACGAGCATATACCGCTTGTGCAATAGTAGGTGCTGGGCAACCTACTTCTAAACTACTCATAGCCGTCCACAGCCCTGTACCTTTTTGGCCAGCTTTATCAAGTATTAACTCAACAATGGGTGTATTAGTATCTGACGACTTATGACGTAATACTTCAACTGATATTTCCATTAAATAGCTATCAAGCGGACCATTATTCCACTCTTCAAAAATATCAGCAATTTCATCACAACTTAAACCTAAGCCAGATTTTAGAACGTGGTAAGCTTCACAGATGATTTGCATATCAGCATATTCAATACCGTTATGAACCATTTTAACGTAATGCCCAGCTCCTGCTGGCCCAATGTAAGCCGCACAGGGTTCGCCCTCACTAATAACCTGACCAGGTTGAGTACGCTCTAAAGGCTTACCTGTTGCAGGGTCAACTTTAGCGGCAATAGCTTCCCAAATTGGTCTAACACGAGCCCACGCATAAGGAGAGCCACTTGGCATTAGGGCTGGACCAAAACGAGCGCCAACTTCACCGCCTGAAACAGCTGATGAAAAGAGTAAAAAGTTACTTTTATATTTTTGTTCGCGAGCAACGGTATCAACCCAAAGGCTGTTACCAGTATCAATAATGATATCGTCTGGCTGAATGCCAGCACCAATAAGGTTTTCACATACTTGATCAACTGGTGCCCCCGCTGGAACACTCAATACAATTAAATGCGGTGCTTTTAATTGCGATAATAATTCAGTATAAGACGAACAGCCATACACTCGTGGTGTACCTGTTGTATTTTCAGCTTCGTCTTGAGCCTTAACTGCTTGAACTTTCTCATCACTTAAGTCGAAAGCCGCTATGTTAAAGCCATTATCAGCTAAGTTAAGTACTAGGTTTTTACCCATTACACCTAAGCCAATAAAGCCAATGTCACACAGAATTTTATCTTGTGTCATAAAGTATGTTCCTTGTTTTTAATAAGGCAGGAGTCAATTATTTAGCTAGAAAAGCTAAGTATCCTCGAAAATTTCGCGCATTCTATCATGCACGAGCCACTCAACAAAGTGTAGATCATGGATTAAGCATAATAATATTAAAATTTATTAATCTAGGATGACCCATTAAACCAGTATTGTACTAATTATTTCAATAATCGTGAAATTTTTAGTCATATTTACCATGTTTAGCTTGTAATATTCTCAAAATGATGTAATTTTACTACATAATGATTATATGAGGTTCCCCAGATGAAAATTAAAGTTGGTATTAATGGTTTTGGCCGTATCGGTCGTTTTGTATTTAGAGCAGCTGTAGAGCGTAACGATATTGAAGTTGTTGGTATCAACGACTTAATGGACATCGAATACATGGCTTACATGCTGAAGTATGACTCAACACACGGTCGTTTTAAAGGTACTGTTGATGTTGTTGACGGTCAGTTAATTGTCAATGGTAATGCTGTTCGTGTTACCGCAGAGCGTAACCCTGAAGACTTAAAATGGAATGAAATCGATGTTGACGTTGTAGTAGAGTCAACCGGTTTATTCTTAACAGATGAGAGCGCACGTAAACATATTACTGCTGGTGCCAAACAAGTTGTATTAAGTGCGCCATCTAAAGACGATACACCAATGTTTGTTTGTGGTGTTAACTTAAATGATTACGCTGGCCAAGATATTGTATCAAATGCTTCTTGTACTACTAACTGTTTAGCGCCTATCGCTAAAGTGTTAAATGATAACTGGGGCATTCAAGATGGCTTAATGACTACAGTTCATGCAACAACTGCTACACAGAAAACAGTAGATAGCCCATCAGCTAAAGACTGGCGTGGTGGCCGTGGTGCTGGTCAAAACATTATTCCTTCATCAACAGGTGCTGCTAAAGCGGTTGGTAAAGTTATCCCTGAATTAAACGGCAAACTAACCGGTATGGCATTTCGCGTACCAACGCCAGATGTTTCAGTAGTTGACTTAACCGTTAACCTTAAAAAGCCAGCAACTTATGCTGAAATTTGTCAAGCGATGAGTGCAGCAGCAGAAGGTGAATTAAGTGGTATCTTAGGTTACACCGAAGATCAAGTTGTTTCGAATGACTTTATTGGTGAAACTTGTACTTCAGTATTTGATGCAAATGCAGGTATTTCATTAACAGATACGTTTGTTAAAGTAGTATCTTGGTACGATAATGAAATTGGTTACTCTAATAAGGTATTAGATTTAGTTGCCTTTATCAGTAATTACGAAAAGTAATTACTCGAAAAAATAATATAAAAAAGCTAGGTTTATCCTAGCTTTTTTATGCCTAAAATTTGAAAATAACGCTCATTTATGAAAAAAATTAAACACGAATTAGCAATTCAGTCTTAATCACTTTCTTACATCATTAGCTAAATACTTATTTAATTGAAGCATTAATTTGTTGAAGTACTAACTGTGGCTCTTGTGCTTTAGTAATCGGGCGGCCTATCACTAGATAATCAACGCCAACATCAATTGCTTGCTTCGGCGTCATGATACGCTGTTGGTCATCTTGAGCAGAGCCTACAGGTCTGATCCCTGGTGTGATTAATTTAAACTCTTTACCTAATGATAATTTTAATTGTTCCGCTTCCATTGCTGAACAAACCACACCATCTAAACCACTTTCTTTGGTCAAATTTGCTAAAAAGTTAACTTGCTCAGCAGGAGATTTAGTAATACCTAAACCACGAAGATCATTTTCACTCATACTTGTAAGTACCGTTACCGCAATCAGCAATGGAGCATCATTACCATATAGATCTAACGCTTGCTTTGCTTTGGTCATCATTTGACTACCACCGCTAGCGTGTACATTTACCATCCAGACCCCTAAGTCTGCCGCCGCCGTTACTGCCTTGGCGACAGTATTTGGAATATCATGAAACTTTAAATCTAAGAAAACATCAAAGCCCTTCCCTGTTAATTGCTTAACAAACTCAGGACCAAAGTAAGTAAACATTTCTTTGCCAACTTTCAGACGAGCATCACTTGGTTCAATTCGGTCAACAAATGATAAAGCATCAGCCTTTTTATCAAAGTCTAACGCAACTACTACTTTTGGATCGTTCATGTTTTTTCCTTTGTATTCTGTACTTAATATCTTCAATACATATCAAAGATTTAATTTTATTTTTCAAATAATAACGTAATTTAATTAACAACGAAGATACTGTTTATTCGCCTTCAAGGCCCCGCACTGGTTTCAATTGTTCCCACTCATGACATGATGGACATGACCAATAATGGGTTGCACTATTAAAACCACAACTGTGACAATTATACCTGTGTTTAACTTTTAAATACTCGCTAATTAACTCTTTAATCAAACCTAAACTAGTGCTATTTTCTGCTTCGTTTTCTTGATTCTTTTGCATGTTAACAAAATGTTGAAAACCTCTAATTGTTGGTCTTCTTTTTAATGCAGAAAGAATAAACTCAATAGCTTTTTTATTACTGTGTTTTGCTTCCACATGCTCTAAGTAGCAAATCAATGCACTTGACCCCGCAGTTTCATCATAAACCTTTTTAATAAAAGCATAAAACTCATCCAGTGCATCTAAACGAGTGTAACAAGCTTTCATGGAATCAATAACGTCTGGGAAAAAATCCTTATCTTGATGATAAATAGCTTGGTAACATTGACAAGCTAATTGGCATTGCTCATGATTTTCATAAATTTTTGCCATTAAGAAGTTGGCGCGACAAGAGTTAGGATCTAAGCTCAGCGCTTGCTCTAATAACTCGATCACCTCAATAAATTTATCTTCAGCAAAAGCACTCGTTGCCAGTTCACAATAAAAATTAGCTAAAGTATGTAATTGTCTTTTATCATTTAGCTTAATGATCGTTTTTTTATGATTAAGCCCCTGTTGCCAATCTTTAGTAGATTGATAAATTTGTAATAAATAACTTAGTGACTTAACGCCGTAATCTTTTGATTTAAGTAGCTTTGAAAACATTTTTTCAGCGCGATCATAGAGTCCTGCACTTAAAAAATCTTTACCTAGCTCAAATACCGCTTGTTGTTTATCTTTAGTTGGTAAATGGTTCAACCTGACAAGGTGCTCATGCACCTTTAACGCTCGGTCTAATTCACCACGCTTTCTAAACAAATTAGCCATAGCAAAGTGGGCTTCCACACTATCGTCTTCAACTTTTAACGCGTCTAATAATGAATCTATCGCTTTATCTTGTTGATTTGATAAAAGGTAATTTAACCCTGTAGAATATTTTATTGATAGGTCTTGCTTGGCTGTTTGCTGATTTTGTTTAATGCTATTTCGGCCCATAAACCAGCCATAAGCCATAGCAACAGGCAGTAATAAGAAAAGTAATTCTATCATTAGGTCTCTTGAGATTTATTTTTAGTGAACGCTTTTTTACTACGACGGATTAGTCGCCAGCATAGTGTAACTAATAAGCCAAGTACAAAGCCGATACCTGTAAATATACTAACAGCTGCAGCAACTGTCATTTCAGTACGGGCAATTAAATAATTAAGGGTTATTAATTGACTATTTTGACTACCGAAGACAAAAGCAATAGCCAATAGTATAAAAATAATAAATAGTGTTAGATAAACTCGCACGTAGGTTCGCCTTATAAGTGTAAAGACCAAAAAAAACGGCATGGGTTAACATGCCGTTTATTATCTAATTTTTTATCTTAGTTTGCAATTTATGCCGCGGAAAGATTAACTCTTTCGCGTAACTCTTTACCAGGCTTAAAGTGAGGTACGTATTTACCACTTAACTCAACTGATTCACCTGTTTTTGGATTTCTGCCAACACGAGGTGCACGATAATGTAATGAAAAACTACCAAAACCTCTAATTTCTATGCGTTCACCTTTAGATAAAGATGAAGCCATTAATTCCAAGATTTCTTTTATAGATTTTTCCACATCTTTAGCTGATAAATGACTTAATCTATCGGCTAATTTTTCAATAAGTTCTGACTTAGTCATAAGACCTCTCAGTAGTTACCTAGCACCGTACAGCTTTACTCTAGAGTAAAAGTTAGCTCCGGCCAATGGAGTTTAAAATAAGAGAAGAGCCATATCTATAAAATAAATAACACTCTTCTCACCAGTTGTATTTACTACAACTCTTTTGCAAAGCTAGTTATCCTTTATCAGGATAAATTAGTTTTTAGCGTTTTTGAATGCTGCTGCCATAGCGCTTAAACCAGTTTCTTCAACTTGGTTTAAGTTTTCCATTGCATCGCGTTCTTCAGCTTGGTCTTTCGCTTTGATAGATAAGCTAATAGTACGGTTCTTACGATCCACACCCATAAACTTAGCTTCAACATCGTCACCAACAGTTAATACTGTAGATGCGTCTTCAATGCGGTCAACAGAAATGTCACTTACACGTAAGTAACCTTCAACACTTTCTGCTAACTCAATTGTAGCGCCTTTAGCATCAACTTCTGTGATCTTACCTGTAACAATAGCACCTTTTTTCTTATCTGCAAGGTACATATTGAACGGATCGTCTTCAGCTTGCTTAACACCTAGAGAGATACGTTCACGCTCTGGGTCAACTTGAAGAACGATAGCTGTGATTTCGTCGCCTTTCTTATATTCACGAACAGCTTCTTCACCGCCATTCCAAGAAATATCAGATAAGTGAACTAAACCATCAATGCCGCCGTCAAGACCGATAAAGATACCGAAGTCAGTGATTGACTTGATCTTACCTGAAACTTTATCACCTTTGTTGAAGTTCTTAGCAAACTCTTCCCAAGGGTTAGCAATACACTGCTTAAGGCCTAAAGAAATACGACGACGTTCTTCGTCAATTTCTAATACTAGTACTTCAACTGTGTCACCTAAGTTAACAACTTTAGATGGGTGGATGTTTTTGTTAGTCCAATCCATTTCAGAAACGTGAACTAAACCTTCAACGCCTTCTTGGATCTCTACGAAACAACCGTAATCAGTTAGGTTAGTGATACGACCAGAAAGTTTAGAACCTTCTGGGTAACGGTTAGCAATTGCTACCCATGGATCTTCGCCTAATTGCTTCATACCTAGAGATACACGAGTGCGCTCACGGTCGAATTTCAATACTTTAACTTGGATCTCGTCACCAACATTTACGATTTCACTTGGGTGCTTAACGCGTTTCCAAGCCATATCTGTAATGTGAAGTAAACCATCAATACCACCTAAGTCTACGAATGCACCGTAATCAGTAAGGTTCTTAACGATACCTTTAACTTCTTGGCCTTCCGCTAATGACTCAAGTAATTCATCACGTTCTGCACTGCCTTCAGCTTCGATAACAGCACGACGTGAAACAACGACGTTATTACGCTTTTGATCAAGCTTAATAACTTTGAATTCTAAATCTTTACCTTCAAGGTGAGCTGTGTCACGTACTGGACGAACATCAACTAATGAACCTGGTAAGAAAGCACGAATGTTGCTAACTTCAACAGTGAAACCACCTTTAACTTTACCGTTGATAACACCGATAACAGTTTCTTTTTCTTCATATGCTTTTTCAAGCACTTGCCAAGCTTCGTGACGTTTTGCTTTTTCACGAGAAAGGATTGTTTCACCAAAACCGTCATCAGTTGCATCTAATGCAACATCAATCTCATCACCAACAACTACTTCTACTTCACCAGCAGTGTTTTTGAATTGATCAATTGAGATAACACTCTCAGATTTAAGGCCAGCATCAACGATTACGTTATCTTTAGTTACTTTAACGATAGTACCACGGATAATTGAACCTGGACGTGTTTCGATTTCTTTTAAACTTTCTTCAAAAAGTTGCGCAAAATTTTCAGTCATAACTTACTTATAAACTCAGTTATTAATCCACTCAACGTCATTGTTTCATGGGGTTGTTAAAAGTGTCCAGTGCATCCTTACAGTAGACATTTGTTAAATTACTTAAATAGCAGTACAAAGTTAGCTAATTAAGAATAGGTTATTTATGTTAACTTTCCATCCGAGAATGAAAGTATTTTATTAACCACTTCCTCAATGGAAAGGTCAGTAGAATCTATAGTTAACGCACCTTCTGCAGGTACTAACGGGGCAACCTTTCGGTTACTATCTCGTTCATCCCTTTGACGTATATCATCCAGAAGGCGGCCGATTTTAACATCTAAGCCCTTTTCTTTCAACTGATTAAATCTTCGCTGCGCACGTTCTTCTGCGCTAGCGGTTAAAAAGATTTTAACGGGAGCACTTGTAAAAACAACTGTTCCCATATCTCGACCATCGGCAACTAAGCCTGGTGATACTTTGAAGGCACGTTGGCGGCGGAGTAATGCTTCTCTGACACGTGGAAACGCGGCAACCTTAGAGGCCAAAATACCAATTTCTTCAGTGCGAATAGTGTGAGTAACATCTTCGCCCTCTAAAATAACTTTACTTTCGCCTTGGCTACTAATTTTAAATTGCACATCTAAATGTGCTGCCATAGGAATTAGAGGCTCTTCATCGTCAAGGCTCACTTGATGATGTTGCGTTGCTACTGCTAATACACGATAGATTGCACCACTGTCTAATAAATGCCAGCCTAGTTGCTCAGCAACCAGTCTCGCAACGGTACCCTTACCTGCGCCACTAGGGCCATCAATGGCAATAACTGGAATGCTTTCCTGCATACTTCTTTCTCCTAACATCGAAAATCGGCGGCATTATACGGGATTTATTTAGTAAAATCGCGTATAAATGCTTTTCTGTAAAATAATTAACAAGAAACTTGAGCTAACTTGTCAAAATAGTCAGGGAATGTTTTTGCCGTACATTTAGGATCATTGATCGTAACTGCAGTATCACTTAAGGCAACAAGAGAGAAGCACATCGCTACTCGATGATCGTCATAAGTATCAATTTCTGCATGTTTCAGAGAGGTTGGTGGTGTGATAGAAATATAGTCATCACCTTCAACTACCTCGGCGCCAACTTTTCTTAATTCGGTAGCCATGGCGTTTAATCGATCGGTTTCTTTTACTCGCCAGTTATAAATATTGCGAATACTTGTTGTGCCCTTCGCAAAAAGCGCGGTCGTTGCAATTGTCATTGCGGCATCAGGAATATGATTCATATCCATATCAACCGCAGTTAACGGCTTACCAATAACGGTAATTGATTCATCATTCCAATGAATTTCTGCGCCCATTTTTTCCAGAACATCGGCGAAATGCTTGTCACCTTGAACACTCAATTTACCAACACCATGCACTGTAACTTCACCACCTTTTATCGCTCCAGCAGCTAAGAAGTAAGACGCTGATGAGGCATCACCTTCAACCATATACTTATCTAAAGCTTGATATGTTTGATTACCAATAATAGTAAAAGATTTATAATCATTGTTTTGTACGCTAACACCAAAACGTTGCATAATATCAAGAGTAATATCAATGTAAGGTTTAGAAACCAACTCACCTTCAATATTAATCACAGTATCTGTTGATAACAACGGAGCAATCATTAGTACTGCGGTTAAAAATTGGCTAGATATTGAACCGTCAATACTTACAGCATTGCCTGTTAATGCTTTGCCTTTAATTTTTACCGGCGGATAACCAGGGTTTTCTAAATATTCAATATCAGCACCTAACTGTACTAAAGCATCGCCTAAATGCCCAATGGGGCGCTCTTTCATGCGAGGCTCACCTGTTAAGATATATTCACCTTGGCTTGCAGCAAGTGCTGCACATAATGGGCGCATTGCGGTACCTGCGTTACCTAGAAATAACTCTAATGGTGCTTGGCTGTTAAAAAAACCGTTATTTCCGACAACCGTACACTCTGTACCGCAATCACTAAGTTTATAGTCAATACCAAGGCTTGTGAGCGCATTTAGCATATGATTAATATCATCGCTCACTAATAAATTAGTGATTTTAGTAACCCCTTTTGCAAGCGATGCAATTAACAATGCACGATTAGATAAACTTTTAGAGCCCGGTAAAAAAACATCACCGTTAATTTTATTGATTGGGTTTAATGTTAGTTGCTCCACCTTATCTATTCCTCTTTTCAAACTGTTGCATAAATTCGACTAATGCTTGTACGCCTTCAATTGGCATTGCATTATAAATACTGGCACGCATGCCTCCGACGATTCTGTGACCTTTTAGTGCGGTTAACCCTGCTTGCTCAGCTTCTTGTAAAAATTGCTCATTCAGCGATTCATCAGTTAACCAAAATGGTACATTCATTTTACTGCGATATTGCTCAGCAATGTTATTGGTATAAAAATCACTACCATCTATCGCCTTATATAACAATTCAGCTTTAGCTTTATTCACTTTTTCTATCGTTTTTACACCGCCGTAGGCTTTAAGCCACTTAAAGACTAAACCAGCCAGGTACCATGCATATGTAGGTGGCGTGTTATACATAGAATCATTATCAGCCGTCGTTTTATAATTCATAATACAAGGCGTTGCATGTTGTGCATTACCCAATAAGTCGTCTCGAACAATCACGATAGTTAAGCCCGAAGGGCCTATATTTTTCTGCGCACCAGCATAGATAAGACCAAATTTACTAACATCTATTTCATGCGATAAAATTGTTGATGACATATCAGCAACAATTGGTACACCATTAGTGTTAGGTAGTTCGTTAATTTCAATGCCATTAACGGTTTCATTAGGACAGTAGTGTACATACGCAGCATCTGGCGTTAATGGCCACTCTTTTACGGGTAAAACAGTAGTATTGCCATCAACTTCTTTAGTTATATCAACCGTATTGATCTTACCAAAATTTTTAGCTTCCGCCGCTGCTGATTTTGACCATGATCCTGAAACAATATAGTCTGCCACTTTACCTACAGGTAATAAATTTAAAGGTACAGCAGAAAATTGACCTCGACCGCCACCATGGCAAAAAAGTACTTTATAATTATCAGGAATTGACATTAACGCGCGTAAATCGGCTTCAGCCGTTTCAGCCATTTTGATATAAATGCTGCTACGATGACTTAACTCCATCACCGAACTACCCGTATTTTGCCAATTAATAAATTCTTGTTGTGCTGTTGCCATAACTTCTGCGGGCAACATGGCAGGTCCCGCACAAAAATTAAAAACCTTTGACATTTCAATTTCCTAATTAAAAATTTAAACAACGGCGTGAGGTAATACCTCAACGCTAAATCCCCTAAAAATGCACATTAAAAAAGGCGGTTATTAGCCGCCCTTGTTAATGTTCTGCGACAACTATTCGTTATTGTTGTCTTCTGCTTTTGTTTCTGTATCCTGCTGTGCATTATGCTCAGCAGAGTTTCTTTCTACAGGAACATCAGCTTGTTCACCGTCAGTAACCTCAGCATCTAAAGCCTCGTCAATATCATCAGGCGCTTCAATTTCATCAATACGTTGTAAGGCAACAACATGTTCATCGTCAGCAGTGCGTATCATGCGAACACCTTGGGTATTACGACCGATAACACTTACTTCATTAACACGAGTACGAACTAATGTTCCGTTATCAGTAATAAGCATTATTTCATCAAGATCTTCAACTTGAACCGCGCCAACAACTTTACCGTTACGCTCGCTTACCTTAATTGATACCACACCTTTTGTTGCACGACTCTTCGCTGGATACTCAGCTAAATCTGTACGCTTACCAAAACCATTTTCAGTAATGGTTAAAATTGCACCGTCATTTTTAGGTACAATTAATGAAACAACTTTTTGGTTGCCTTCAAGCTTCATACCGCGAACACCAGTACCAGTACGACCAATAGGTTTTAATGCCCAGCGCTGCTCACCTGTTTCAGGGTCAATCTTAATTTCACCTGTTTCGCTATCACGTACTTTTTCGTTAAAGCGAACCACTTTACCCTCATCAGAGAACAACATAATGTCGTTATTACCGTCGGTAATATCGACACCAATTAACGTATCGTCATCACGTAAGTTAAGCGCAATAATGCCGTTAGCACGTTGATTAGAGTACGCATCTAAACGTGTTTTCTTCACTGTACCTGAAGCCGTTGCCATCACAATATATTTATCTTCAGCATATTCACGCACCGGCAGAATAGCAGTAATACGTTCGTCAGCTTCTAATGGTAAAATATTTACAATCGGTCGACCACGAGCTGTTCTACTTGCTAACGGTAATTGGAAAACCTTCAACCAGTATAATTTACCGCGATCTGAGAAACATAAAATTGTGTCGTGAGTATTGGCAATTAATAAACGCTCGATGAAGTCTTCTTCTTTCATCTTAGTTGCTGCTTTACCTTTACCACCGCGACGCTGCGCTTGATAATCACTTAACACTTGATATTTTACATAACCTTCATGGGATAAAGTTACTACAACATCTTCTTCACAAATTAAATCTTCTAACGATAAATCATGTGAAGCATTGGTAATTTCTGTACGACGTTCATCGCCAAACTCATCACGAATGGCAATAAGCTCTTCACAAATAACTTCCATTAAGCGTGCTGGTGTTGCCAATATATGCATTAATTCAGCAATAAGATCTAATAACGCTTTATATTCGCTAAGAATCTTTTCATGTTCCATGCCTGACAATTTGTATAACTGTAAGTCTACAATTGCCTTGGCTTGCTCAGCTGTTAAGTAATATAAGCCGTCTCTAATACCATATTCTGGCTCTAACCATTCAGGACGAGCTGCATCATTACCAGCGGCACTTAACATTTCAGCAACATTGCCTAATTGCCAACCTTGCGCAATAAGCTTTTCTTCTGATTCTTTACGGTTACTTGAGCTCTTAATTAATTCAATAATTGGATCAATATTCGCTAAAGCAATCGATAAACCTTCTAAGATATGAGCACGCTCACGTGCTTTTCTTAATTCGAAGATAGTACGACGAGTAACCACTTCACGACGGTGTAAAACAAACGCCTCTAACATTTCTTTTAGATTAAATATTTTTGGCTGGCCATTAGTTAAGGCCACCATATTTAAGCCAAATGAAACTTGCATTTGTGTAAGTTTGTACAGGTTATTTAAAACAACCTCTCCTACTTCACCGCGTTTCACTTCAATAACCATACGCATACCGTCTTTATCAGACTCGTCACGTAATGCTGAAATACCTTCAAGGCGTTTTTCTTTAACAAGATCAGCCATTTTTTCAATTAGGCGAGCTTTGTTTACTTGATAAGGTAATTCATGAACTATAATGGTTTCTTTACCTGAAGTTTCATTAACTTCAATTTCTGCGCGGGCACGAATTTTTATTTTACCACGACCCGTACGGTAAGCTTCTTCGATACCAGCACGACCACTGATAATACCTGAGGTTGGAAAATCAGGACCTGGAATGTGCTCTAATAATTCTTCGAAAGTGATATCACTATTTTCAATTAACGCTAAACAGCCATTAATGACTTCGGTTAAGTTGTGCGGGGGAATATTAGTCGCCATACCAACAGCAATACCTGACGTACCATTAACCAATAAGTTAGGTATACGTGTAGGCATAACCGCGGGAATAAATTCTGTGCCGTCATAGTTAGGCACAAAATCCACCGTTTCTTTATCTAAATCAGCTAAAATTGAGTGAGCAATTTTAGCCATTCTAATTTCGGTATAACGCATTGCCGCAGCGCTATCACCATCGACAGAGCCAAAGTTACCTTGGCCATCAACCAACATATATCTTAAGGAGAAAGGTTGAGCCATGCGAACAATGGTATCATAAACAGCGGTATCGCCATGAGGATGGTATTTACCAATAACATCACCAACAACACGTGCTGATTTTTTATAAGCTTTATTCCAGTCGTTGCCTAAAACATCCATGGCAAAAAGTACACGACGATGTACAGGCTTTAGCCCATCACGAACATCAGGCAAAGCACGCCCAACAATTACGCTCATCGCATAGTCTAAATAAGAGGTTTTCAGTTCATCTTCAATATTAACTGGAACTATTTGTTTGGCCAGATCGGTCATAAATCGATGGTATCCCTTAACTAAATTCTTTCGTTTAAAAGTATCTTTATTATTAATAAAGCGTTATTTAAACAATATTTTAAATATTTTTTATTGTTATATTAATTATTGCTATATAAACAGATTAAAAAAGTAATCAACGCGGCATGTTAGCATAGAATTGGTTAATGCCATACTGCTTTTATTCTATGGTTTTTATCGCTGTTGTAAACCTTTTTTAAAGTGAATATAAAAGCATCAATCTATGAGTTATCTTGATCTATTTGCTTTGTTTAAAAAGTAGTTTCGTTTAGACTTAAGATAAATTATCTTAATACTTTTTCCATCATGACTGAAACTACTCCGCACTTAAATGTAAATCACGAAGAAATAGCAAAATTTGAAAAAGTCGCCAGCCAATGGTGGGATGTAAATGGCGACTTTAAGCCCTTACATCAAATTAACCCGTTAAGAGTGCAATTTATTAATCAACATATCGCTGAAGTATCTACTAACGGCTTATTTGATAAAACAGCCATCGATGTCGGTTGCGGTGGCGGGATCTTAACAGAGTCTCTTGCTAAACTTGGCGCTAATGTAATGGGAATAGATATGGGGGCCGAGCCTCTTAATGTTGCAAAACTTCATGCGTTAGAAGCAGGCTTATCAATTGACTACCAAAAAATAACAGCCGAAGAAAAAGCACAACAAAGCCCACAAAGTTATGATGTTGTCACCTGTATGGAGATGCTTGAACATGTTCCAGACCCAGCCTCGATCATAAATGCTTGTGCTGCTTTAGTTAAACCTGGTGGTTTAGTTTTTTTCTCGACGCTTAATAAAAGCATTAAAGCTTACCTACTTGCTATTGTGGCCGCAGAAAAGCTATTCAAATTAGTGCCTGATGGTACCCATGACCACGATAAGTTTATTCGACCTTCTCAATTAATAACTTGGGCAGAGTCATTTGAATTACAATGTATAGATGCCGCAGGTATTCATTACAATCCCATAACTCAAAACCATAAGCTAATACCGTCTTTAGATGTGAACTATATATTGTGTTGTAAAAAGCTTTAATCGCTTACTACATAAAAATAAAATGCGATAGACAGTGAAATTATATAAATGTTCTATTTACAGGCAACTTGTCTAAACAATAACCGCCTATCGCAATAAATTATATTAGATTGAATTATAAGACTATTTTATTTTTCAATTGAATAATTGCAATTCAAGATAAAAATATTTTTTTGCAAATAAAAGTAATAATTTTTTTAAAAATAATCGTTGCTTTTACTAAATAACTAAATCAAATTGCGGTACTAGGTTAGTTAACACTAACACGGTTTTTAACAGCAAAAACCTATGTCAAAATCAACAGTTTTTATCTCTTGCAAAAACAGCCAAACCTCATTATCTTGTGTTTGTAATTATAAAAAACCCTAGATATTGTGCATTCTCTGCTCAGCTGTTATTTTGTACTCCTCTTCTCATGCATGATTTTTCAAGCATGATTTATAAGGACAACGCGTAGGTTTTTTTATTCGGGAGCTGCTAACGATAAGTTGTTCACTTCAACATTCATCTTACTAGCTAAAACAACTTGGCAGATAATAACAATAATCGCTTTACAGGTACTTCATGACAAATAAAATTTTTGTAACCAAACGCAATGGCGAAAAAGAGCCTATTGACCTAGAAAAAATTCACCGTGTTATTGCTTGGGCAGCTGAAGGGCTTGAACAAGTTTCAGTATCACAAGTTGAATTAAAATCACACATTCAGTTTTACGACGGTATAAAAACCGAAGATATTCATGAAACTATTATTAAAGCTGCTGCTGATTTAATTTCTGAAGAGTCTCCAGATTACCAATATTTATCTGCCCGATTGGCCGTTTTCCACCTTCGTAAAAAAGCCTACGGTCAGTTTGAGCCGCCAAAGCTTTACGACCATGTGGTGAACTTGGTTGAACTAGGGAAATATGATGCGCACTTACTGAATGATTATAACCAAGCTGACTTTGAAAAAATGGAAGCCTTTTTAGATCATAGTCGTGATCTGACTTTTAGTTATGCTGCCGTAAAACAGCTAGAAGGTAAGTATTTAGTACAAAACCGTGTAAATGGCAAAATATATGAAAGCGCACAGTTTTTATATCTACTGGTTTCTGCTTGTTTATTTGCAAAGTACCCAGCAGAAAAAAGATTAACTTACGTTGAAAACTTTTATCACGCAATATCACAATTTAAAATATCATTACCTACGCCAATTATGGCGGGTGTAAGAACCCCTACTCGTCAATTTTCATCTTGTGTGCTTATTGAATGTGGTGATAGCTTAGATTCAATTAATGCCACATCAAGCGCTATTGTTAAGTATGTTTCTCAACGTGCTGGTATTGGTGTAAACGCAGGTAGAATTCGCGCGTTGGGTAGTTCTATTCGTAATGGTGAAGCTTTCCATACTGGCTGTATTCCATTTTACAAATTATTCCAAACTGCCGTGAAAAGTTGCTCTCAAGGTGGTGTTCGTGGTGGAGCAGCAACGTTATTTTACCCGTTATGGCATTTAGAAGTTGAAAGTTTACTGGTACTTAAAAACAACCGCGGAGTTGAAGAAAACCGTGTTCGCCATTTAGATTATGGTGTTCAGTTTAACAAACTGATGTATCAACGTTTAATTCAAGGCGGCTCGATTACCCTTTTCAGCCCAAGTGATGTACCTGGTTTATATGACGCGTTTTTCGAAGATCAAGATAAGTTTGAAGCATTATATGTTCAATATGAAAATGACGACTCTATTCGTAAAAAGCGTATTAAAGCCATAGAGCTATTCACTCTTTTTGCACAAGAACGTGCAAGTACAGGCCGTATTTATTTACAAAACGTAGATCACTGTAATACGCATAGCCCATTTGAGCCAACTAAAGCCGCTATTCGTCAAAGTAATTTATGTTTAGAAATTGCTCTGCCGACTAAGCCAATGAATGACATTAATGATGCAGAAGGTGAAATCGCCCTATGTACATTGTCAGCCTTTAATTTAGGCGCTATTGACTCTCTTGATGAGCTAGAAGATTTAGCTGACTTAGCTGTTAGAGCACTTGATTGTTTACTTGACTATCAAGACTACCCTATTGCAGCAGCACAAAGCGCGAGCATGGCACGTAGAACTTTAGGTATAGGTGTTATTAACTACGCCTATTACTTAGCTAAAAATGGTCTTTATTACTCAAATGGTAGTGCCAACAACTTAACTCACCGAACTTTTGAAGCGATTCAATATTACTTACTTAAAGCAAGTAATGAATTAGCTAAAGAGCAAGGTCCTTGCCCTAAGTTTGATGAAACACGTTTATCTCAAGGTATTTTACCTATTGATACTTATAAACGTAGCATTGACACTATTACTGGTGAGCCACTTCATCTTGATTGGGAAACGCTGCGAGAGAGCATTAAAAAATACGGTGTACGTAACTCAACAGTATCGGCATTAATGCCATCAGAAACCTCATCACAAATATCTAATGCTACCAATGGTATTGAGCCACCACGCGGGCTTATTAGCATTAAAGCAAGTAAAGATGGTGTCCTGAAACAAGTTGTTCCTGAATACGAAAAGTTAAAAGATAACTACGAATTACTGTGGAACATTCCAAATAATCAAGGTTACATTGAACTTATTGGTATTATGCAAAAGTTTGTCGATCAAACTATTTCTGCTAACACTAATTACGATCCTTCAAAATTTGAAGGAGGAAAAGTCCCTGTTAAACAAATACTACAAGACATTTTAACCGCTTATAAATTTGGTGTAAAAACCATGTATTATCATAACACTCGAGACGGTGCTAATGATGACGTAGAAGCTGAAGATGATGACTGTGCTGGCGGCGCTTGTAAGATATAGCAAGCTAATTACTTTATACTAATAAAAATAAGGCCTAACCTAATCGTTAGGCCTTAGTGACTACAACTGTAGTACCGCAAGGAATGAAAAATGACGTATACAACGTTTAATCAAACACCCAATAACGCCCTACTTGAGCCAATGTTTCTTGGTAATAGTGTCAATGTATCTCGCTATGATCAACAACGTTATAGTGCTTTTGAAAAGTTAATAGAGAAACAACTTTCATTTTTTTGGCGTCCAGAAGAAGTTGATGTTTCTAAAGATAGAGCTGATTGGCAGAGCTTAACAGAGTCTGAAAAGCACATTTTCATCTCTAATCTTAAGTATCAAACCTTACTCGACTCTATGGCTGCACGCTCAGTAAATGCGGTATTATTGCCACTAGTTTCTTTACCTGAAATAGAAACTTGGGTTGAAACATGGGCATTTAGTGAAACTATTCACTCTCGCTCTTATACGCACATACTGCGTAACTTATTTACTAACCCGGGTGAAGTTTTTGACGATATTATTGTCAATCCAGCTATTTTAAAGCGTGCAAGTAGTATTGCTAAATACTTTGATGATGTGATCCTCACAACACAATTACTTCAGTCACAAGGTGAAGGTAGTTACGAGGTTGAAGGTAGAACTATTGAAGTAAACACACGTAAGTTAAAAGAGCGTTTATATTTAGCGGTATGTTCTGTGAATGCGCTTGAAGCAATTCGTTTTTACGTAAGTTTTGCTTGCTCGTTTGCTTTTGCAGAAAGAGAGTTACTCGAAGGCAATGCTAAAATAATAAAGCTAATTGCACGCGATGAAGCCTTACATTTAACCGGTACGCAACATATATTAAATAACTGGCTGTCAGGTAAAGATGACCCTGAAATGCAAGTCATTAGTCAAGAGCTACGTAGTGAAGGTTTGCAAATATTCTTGGATGTGGTTGAACAAGAAAAAGAATGGGCGCAATACTTATTTAAAGATGGCTCAATGATTGGCCTAAATGCAGAAATACTTAATCAATACATTGAGTACATTTCTAATCAGCGCTTAATGGCGATAGGTTTTGAGACTCAATTCAATATAAAAAGTAACCCGTTACCATGGATGAACTCGTACCTGGTCAGTGATAATGTACAAGTTGCTCCTCAAGAGACTGAAATATCAAGTTATTTGGTTGGTCAGGTTGACTCCTCTGTACATGCTGATGACTTTAACAATTTTGATTTGTAATCACTTTTTTCTATGTCAATAATGAGCGAAGCTTCCTCAAAGACTGTAAGTACATCTGCTCCTAATTCACCACTTGAAATATCGGTTCAAGAAAAAAAGGTTTGCTATCAACAAGAGCAAACCTTACTTGAATCACTCGAGCAAGCCAATGTGGAAGTACATTTTCATTGTCGAGATGGCTTTTGTGGAGCATGTCGAGTAAAGCTTAACTCAGGTGAAATATGTTATCCCCAAGGTGAGCCTCTCGCCTTTATTGGGGAAAATGAAATATTGCCTTGTTGTTGTATTCCTATCACGAATATTAGTATTACTATTGATGAGTAACGAATAAACCTAAGCTCAGGATAATAGGTTCACTTGCAATAGGCTCGCTATTGATGCACAAACCCACCCACCTCGCTAGTGCTGAAATTTATAGCTAAAGTAGAATATCTGAATTATTATTTTAATATTAGTACGTTATTAAATCTCTTAACCCGAGTTCGGGTTAATAAGTATTCGTTTAACTTAACCTTCTCATATTAAACTCTTTTTAATACTTGTCATAACCTTTGTAAATTCTAATGATAATTCATGGAGTAAAGTAGCTAATATATCATCATTATTATTGTTATCGACTGCTGAGTCTAACGCTTTTGCTTTCTCAAATAGCACCATTGCTCCTACCGAACTCGATACACCTTTGAGCGTATGAGCAAGTAGCTTTTGCGTATTCTTGTCTTGGTTATCAATAGCACTTTGTAACTTATTCACGTCATCTACATGATCTTGATAAAACATTACCAGTATTTCTTTAAATAGTGCTTCATCTTCGAGCACATTACTTAATCCAACCTGGCTATCTACTCCATCGATGGTGATAGATTCTTGTGACATAATTTCGCCTTCTTCATGAGAGTCTAAGTGATGTTGAGCTAACTCTATCGTGTGGCTTGCATTGATGTTCACCTCACCTTCATCGCTATTCAGTTTATTAATCACCTTTTCATCAAGCTCAGTGAAGTCTATAACTTGGTTTCTGCCACTCTCTTTTGCAGAGTATAAGGCATCGTCAGCTTGTTTTAATAGCGCATCAATTGATAAAATTTTCCCTTGCGCAGCCGTTATGCCTATACTCACGGTAATATTAATTGTTATATCATCAGCAATTATTGTAAGTTTTTCTACAGCTTTGCGTAATCGTTCACACACAAGATGTGCTTTCTCTGTTGTTATATTTGTTAAACAAACAGCAAACTCTTCTCCACCAATACGCCCTAAAATATCATAGTCACGAAAGTGCTTTGTTAAACACTCCACAAAGCTCACTAAGACTTTATCACCCACATCATGCCCATAGTTATCATTAACCCGCTTAAAGTGATCAATATCTAACATAACTATCACTAAAGGCTGTGTAGCTCGGTCGGTAGCACTCAGTGCATTTGTACTTAACTCAAAGAAACTCCCTCGATTATGAATACCTGTCAAAAAGTCTGTTTTAGCTAAATACTCAAGTTGTTCTGTTTTTTCTTTTAGTTTGATAGCTGTTCTTATGCGTGCTAACAGTATTTTAGTGACATAAGGCTTTACAACATAATCAGCAGCGCCTAATTCTAATGCTGCAACAACCTCATCTTCATCGTTTGATGCTGATAGCATAATGATAGAAAGGTTTATATATTTATCTTGTTGCTTAATTTTTTTAAGTGTTTCTAAACCAGATAAACCTGGCATATACATATCCAATAGAACTAAATCAACTTCCTCACTTTCTAACATATCGATAGCCGCTTGACCGTTATCACAAGCAATAACTTGATAACCGGCAGCAGCTAAATCAAACTCTAAAATAAGTTGAGTATCTTTAGCATCATCGACAACGAGAATAGTGTGCTCAATATTACTCACGCTAACTTTCCTATTTATCATATTTTATAATTAAAGGTACCATATAAATGGCGTTCTACGAGTAAAAAAATCAGTCTTTATTATAAAATAGATGGACTTTTTTAGCATATAAGTTAATGAACAATATCAATTTGTACAAAGACGTTCATCTGAGCAGTACTCAAGTAATCAAAATAATTCATCTTCATCATCTATTTCACTGTCACAAGCCGTTGCCGTTTGTTCAACATTTAATTGCTGTAATTGATCTACACTCACTAATGCTTGGTCAAGTAATGCTGAGACCTCTAAAAAATTCATATCATCTTGGCTATGCTTTTTTAAAGCGCCGTGCACTAAGTCTGTTAAATAGTCTTCTTGAACTTGTGTCATATCTAAAATATGAAAACTTGTTCCCATTCTTTGAACAATATCGTTCATAACCTCTTGTTGATGGTGTTTAGAAACCCCAACCATTTTTTTAGTTGATTTCACCGCTTGTTTAATTTGCTCTTGTACTTCAATAAGCGAGTTTTTATAAGTAATAAAGGCCATTCTTGCACCAATACACTCAATAACTGATGCCAACGCATCAATATAAATATCAGTATCAACAGTCCCCTCCTCTAAGTTTAAAATTAACAGCGACACCAACTGGTGGTTGAAGATAGTACGGGAGCCAAATTGGTATAATCGTGGCTTGACCTTTAAAAGCTTCATAACATCTATTTCAACCGGGGAACACAGTGCTTTTTGAGCACTATAAAAGCTAGGTTTTTCGTTTAAAGGGTAAAACGCTATACAGCCATGTAACCCCATATTATGAAAATACGTAAAAACTTCATCGCGAATCTGCTCTAAGGTAAAGCAATGATTCAACTTAGAGGTTAACTGCATACAGCTGCCGTATTTAGAGGCTTGGGCCATTGAAATATGGATAATACTATCTTTTGATTTTATTTCGTCTTCAAAATGATGAATTTTATCTTGATAATTGACTAGTTTTTCTAATTTCGAGTGCAATGCTAACAATGAAAAAGGCTGCGATAAAAAATCATCCGCACCGCATTCTAAACCTTTTAATATAACCTCTTCTGAAGCACTGTTTGAATATAAAACAAATGACATTAAGAGCATTCCATTTATTTTCGTTCTTGCAATCCAATCGGAGCCATGTTGCCCTCCAACATTTTCATTAACAACTGCCACATCAAATTGAATGTTTTCTTTTAATAAATCATCCGCAACGTCAAGACTATTGGCATACTTCACATCGAAACTACTCGATAACCGTTGCGTTAACGTCCTTAAGTACTCGATATCATCATCAATAATTAATACACTGTGCATAGTTATATCCTTATCACTTAATTCCTGTAATTGAGTATAGAACTCTTAAAATAAATCATTGTTTAATCTAATACTTGTTTATTACGCCAAATATAACTTGCTATCACTAAGGTGCCATCTTCTTGATACTCTAAAGTGTCACAAAGCTGATCAACGATATTTATTCCTCGCCCACTTAAGCTCATGCCTGTATTTAATAGTTGGCTATTGGTTTTAATCACCTTTAAAACATTAAAACCCACCCCACTATCTTTAATTTTAATGAGCATTTTTCCCCCTTGAAATAACGGGTAATATTGCAAACTGATTCTTACAAAGTCTTCATGCGCGTTACCTTGCTTATTCTCTTGTAATAAATTTAACCGTTGTGTACGCTCATTAAAATAAGAACTAAACCCTTCGGGAGAGTTTTTTAATGCTGAGTCTAACTTTAATACACCATGATCCAATGCATTAACGAATAGTTCTGTCAAAATGGTGTATAAACTTTGCCAATGTTCACCAGCCCCCTCTAGATCATTAATCTGATTCATCACAAGTGGGATCGGGTTAGTATTTTTGAGTAGCTTACCTGTAAGGTGTAAATGATAAGACCATGCTAATGGTATCGATAAGCTATTATCGAGTTCACTCAATTCGTCAGATAAATTTGATGATATAACCGTAATATCGTTATTATTTACCCAACTACAACAAGGAATATCGACAAGTGATATATCATCTTCTTGTTCTGTATTCTTACAAAAATCAGCTAATTTTTTTTGTATGTTTTTTGCTATATCGCCTTCTATAACCCCCTCTTTTACAGCCGTTTCAAAACGCTGTGAGCCAAAATATTCCCCTTCTTGGTTACGTGCTTCAATAATGCCATCTGTTAGAAAAACAAGTCGATCATGTGGGTGAATATTAATAATATCCAGCTGAACATCTGACAATATTTCGGGTAATATTCCTAACGGGGGGTGTTTAGAGCTAAATTGATGCTTAATATCAGCTTGTTCATTAAACAAGTATGCATCAGGAAGGCCTGCATTGAGTACATAGGCTGATTTCTCATGCTCTGAGATACACGCAAAACCTGCAGCAAAAAAAAGGTCGCCAGGCAATAAGGTATATAACTGGCTATTGATTTGCATAATAATATCTGAAATTGAAAATCCTTTTTTAGTCATCACTCTAAAGGTTTCTGTGATTGGAATTGCGCCGATAGATGAACGTAAACCATGTCCGGTAAAGTCACCTAGTAATACATGAATATTGCCATTAGGACATAAAGCACTTAATTGTATGTCACCACTAAATAGTGCTGCGGGCTTTTTGATAATTCCTATTCTATCGAGACCATAATTTCTAGATTCAATGACTTCTGACATCATTTTTTCTGCGAGTTCAGCATCATTTTTTTGTTCATGCTGTAAACTTTTTACTTGTTCAACTAAGTCACTAATACGTTGCAGCGCCTTTATTTTGGCTTTAAATACTGCCGACGAAAAGGGTCGAACTAAAATACTATCACCACCTGCCTCAACACAATTAATAAAGCTTTCATCACTACCCATACTAGTAATAAACATTAAAGGAGCCAAATTACCGACCCCCGACATTGCTTTTATGCGCCGAGTTGCTTCATAACCATTCATTATTGGCATATTAACATCCATTAACACCAAATCAGGTTGATGCGTGATAAACATCTCTACACCTGTTGCACCATCATTTGCAACAATAACACGATAGTTATCTTCTTCTAGTAAAGCTGATAACACTTTACACTGGACTTTTGAATCATCAACAATTAACACAAGGTTTTTACTGCTTGGCATAAACACTTTCCTCTATATTTTCGTGTTTTATATACTGCTATGTGATTGTCATTAGTCGATGAAACTGTGCTATTTCTAAAATTTTATTAACCGTATCATTAGGCTTATCAATAATTAGTGTACCTGTATGTAATTGCACATGATCTTTTAATAGCAAGATCATGCCAAGTGCCGAACTATCCATATAATCTGTTTTACTTAAATCTAATATATAGGTTAAGTCTGGTGTAACATTATCGTGATATGCCGCCCTAAATTGTTGATGTAACGAAAAATCAAAACGTTCTTCGATTGAAATTGTTAGCTGCTTGCCATCTTCTGAGATTTTACTATAAACTGTCATATATATTCCTTATTACATGCTTTTAAAAAAGATCAACGTCCCCTTCATCCATACATAACTGCTTTACGCTACGACTATCTTCTGCCTCTTTTGTCTCCTGATACACTTGCTGACATTTTTCTTTTAGCTTCATTAATTGCAATTGAATATCGTTATTAGAATCACGATTAAACCCCTCAAGTACATCACTAATAGAATGAATGCTTGATACATTCATTTGTAATGATTCTAATGACTGGCGTGTTAAGTCTTCAAATTGTAAAGAACGAATACCTAAACCAACGGCCTCGACAATTTGAGGTGAAATAGCACTAAGCTCATCAACTCGCTCATTTGTTTTTTTATTAGCGGTTTCAACATGTTCCATCATGACACTCATTTTATCTTTTGCTTCAAGCGTGGGTGTCATATCTGCAGATGCCATTACTTCAACAGACATTCGCAGTTTTTCGATAATATCTTTAGCTTCATTAATTTTATTTCGAATATCCTCATTAAGCTCTGTAGAGCCAACGGACAATGCACGTACCTCATTTGCTACCACAGCAAAACCGCGTCCTGCATCACCAGCCCGTGCTGCTTCTATGGCTGCATTTAAGGCTAAAAGATTTGTTTGACTTGCTATACCCTCGACTTGGGCTAACAATTGAAAGATACCGTCGAATTGTTGAATCATATCATCAGTATAATTCATCGTTTTAAGGCTTTGCTTACTCGTATTAATAATAGTATTTACGAAATCTTCTAGCGTATTATTTGAATCAGAAGCAAATTTTTCTAAATTAATACCATTATCGTTATCTTTATTCGTTGAGTAGGATAACAACACCTTAATCATCTGTTGTTGTTCTTCGTTTAGCGTTTGTAACGATTTAAAGCTATTAGAAATCCCTACCACTGCATCATTAACAAGGGTATTCGTTCTTAAGAGTTCATTTTCAATAATGTTAACTTCTTGATGGAGAAACTGCTGTAACTCAAAAATAACATTATGAATAAGTTTACTTTCTACCGCTGAGTGTTTTGACTCATTTGAGGGGCTAGTTAATGCAATGGCAGTATATTCTTTGTAAGTTAAAAAAATAAGTAACGATAGAAGTGCGAACAAAAGTAAATAAAAAAAACTAGCGCTACTTAAAAAGACATGGTTAGCTAATATCATGGCTGAAATAGAAATCGCGATAGGTAACAGTAACTTGTTTTCTCTCATACCTCTTTCTCCATTATATATTTGGCTAATGTCTGTTGCATAGCTAACTGACTCAAGCTTGCATAGCTGAGAATTTCGTGGGCTATGTTTAATAAGGGAGCCTGCTGACTATGCGCTGATATTGCATAAGCTTTGCCTGGCATCCCCCAAATTAAACTACTTGCCTTATCTTGTATTATGGTACGGGCACCCAATTTTTTTAAATGCAGCATTCCTTGAGCGCCATCTTGCCCCATCCCCGTTAAAAGAATAGCCTGAGTATTTTTAGCATTCCTTTCAAGAGAGTTAAATAAAACATCCACAGCAGGTTTATGCCTATTCACCTCTGGGGTGTCTGTTAAGGTACAAAATAATGCATCACCTTTAGTGACTATTTCTAAGTGCCTATCACCTGGGGCAATATACACATGCCCCTGTTTAATTTTTTGCCCATGCATTGCCTCATGTACTTCAACTTGGCAACAGCGATTAAGACGTTCAGCAAAACGTAAACTGAATGTTTTAGGGATATGAAGGGCAATAACAACCGCAGGGGCGTTTTTAGGTAACGTTATAAGTATTTTCTTTATCGCATCGGTCCCTCCCGTAGAGGCGCCAATAGCAACAATATGTTTTGACTCTTTGACACCTGAAAAAGGTAAAATAGGAGATGACATACTTTGCTCTTGAAAGTTGCCAGTTGAAGAGCTCTCACGATGAATATCACTACTTTGCATATCTGCGCTATTATGGATAGCATCAGATAGTTTGAAATTTTTTTGATCAATTTGCGCCGCTTGGATTATCTTATTAATCAATACTTCGCCAAAGCTTGACCGGGTTGCTATCAATTCTTCAACACTAGGCTTTGCAATAAAATCTATTGCCCCTAACTCAAGAGCTTGTAAGGTTATATCGGCTCCTTTAGTTGTTAATGTTGATAACATTATCACCGGCATAGGTCGTAAACGCATCAAGTTAGTCAAGAAGGTGATCCCATCCATTTTGGGCATTTCTACATCTAGGGTTAATACATCTGGATTAAGCTTCTTAATAAGATCTCTAGCCACAAAAGGGTTTTCAGCCTCGCCAACGACTTTTATTTGCGAACAATCAGCTAATGAAGCTTTTATAATTTGTCTAATAACTGATGAATCATCGATAATTAACACTTTTATCATTTCCATATGACCATTCTCCAGCTTCATTTAAAATAACTCAACATCACCACTAACATCATCATGGTCAATTTGACTGCTATAATCGTTTTCACGCTGAATAATAGTATCGTTGTGCAGCGTATTCAGTCTCTTTACAAAAGCCCGCCCACTATAAGGTTCAAATACCACTTTACGAGGGTAAATATCACCTACATCAACCCCGTCAATATCTATGCCTTCTTGTTCAAGGTATTCATAAGCAAAGTTAATATTTTTTTGACCCACGTCTGATAATTGGTTGATGACTCTAGCGCCACCAAAAATCTTAGCTCTAAGGTTAACTTTTCTACCGCCAGCTTTTAAAATCGTATTAATTAAATGCTCCATTGCAAAATTACCATAACGGGTGGCATCAGCGTTTTTATCTCTCTGCCCCCAGTTTACTTCATGCGCTTGTTTACTTGTTAACGGCAACATAAAGTGGTTCATTCCACCAATATGCGCTCTATCATCCCATATACAGGCAGAAATGCATGAGCCTAACGTTGTTGCTATAGCGACATTGTCAGAGGTCATATAAAATTCTCCTGGCAATATTTTAGCGACCACCCGAGATCTTTCTTTATCCCAGTAATGATTTATTTGGGAGAACTCAGGTAAACACTGCGCTATGCATTGGCTAACTTCGGGGTAATCACAACGCCGCATTTATGCCTCCTTAATTTAACCATGAGTAAAACTCACAGTGACTTTCTAAAAATAGTTCTACCGACATTCTCAAAATATTGTTGATAGTTTCCTAGGTTTTCACTGTGCCCTAAAAAGAAAACGCCTCCTGGTGCTAACATTTCGTAATAACGAGAAAAGAGTTCTAGCTGTGTTTTTTTGTCAAAATAAATAATGACATTTCGACAAAATATAGCATCAAACGGCCCCTTCATTGGCCAGTCATCCAATAAATTAAGCTGTTTAAAGGTTATTAAGTTCTTTAAGCTTTCATGCACTTTTACACTGTTTTTACTCTGACCGCAGCCCTGATAAAAATACTTTTTTTTCAGGTTTTCATCGATATCTTCTATACGCTTAATGTCATATATTCCCTGCTTTCCTGTAGCTACGACATTACTATCAATATCTGTTGCAAGTATCTTTACATCCCATTGTGATAGTTGAGGTTTCATTGCCTCCATTAATGTCATGGCGATACTGTAAGGCTCCTCACCCGTAGAGCTCGCTGATGACCATATTCTTAAGCGTTTTTTCCCATTCGCTTGTGCAACTTTATTACTAAGCCACAAGGGTAGCTCGTGTTCAGTAATAAAATCAAAATGATGCTTTTCTCGAAAAAAACTCGTTAAATTTGTCGTTATCGCATTAATAAAGTAGTCTTTCTCTTGAGCTGGGCTATCTTTTAAGCGTTGACAGTAATCGGTGAAGCTATTTATTTTTCTCTCTCTAATAATACGAGTAAGGCGACGATACAGCATTTCTCGTTTACTCTCGTTGAGTACAATACCTGTTGATTGATAAACAAACTGACAAATAAACGCAAAATCTTTGTCTGATAATTGGCACGCCATATTGCGGTTAACATTACTTGTATTATCAGTTTGTCGATCGCTCATACATTGCTCTCAATGTAGTTATAATTTCGCCTTGCTCGTTGCAAGGCATCTAATTTACTGTTGAGACAAAAGAAATGTTAAAACTCTTCCCATTCTTGATCATTCACTGTTTTAGCTCGATTGCGCTCAACTTTATTGACACGATTACCTCTTGATACAGGTCTTTGGTTACTGCTAGGTGCGGGTCTATTATTTCGGTTATTTCTTATAGTTCGAGGTGCTGGTTCAACGTCTTCTTCTTGATTACCATTATTAAAGAATGCGACTTGCTCCAGCAGCGCCTGAGATTGCTCTTCCATTGACTTACTCGATGCTGCAGCTTCTTCAACTAAGGCAGCATTTTGTTGTGTCATTTCATCCATTTGACTTACTGCTGCACTGACTTCCCCTATTCCCGCTGATTGTTCTTTACCTGCACTATCAATATCACTGATCATTTTACTGACTTCTTCTATTGAGGAAACTAACTCTGTAAAGGTTTGCCCCGTTTCATCAACCAACTTAGTTCCTTGCCCAACAGCTTCAACACTGTCATTAATTAACCCTTTAATTTCTTTGGCTGCGCCAGCAGAACGTTGCGCTAAGTTTCTCACCTCTGCGGCTACAACGGCAAAGCCGCGACCTTGCTCACCAGCTCTTGCCGCTTCTACGGCAGCATTTAACGCTAATAGGTTTGTTTGAAATGCTATCTCATCAATAACACTAATAATATCGGCTATTTTTTTACTCGATTTATTAATATCACTCATTGCAGTAATGGCGTTACGAACGACTTCTCCACCATTACTGGCTTTATCCATTACGGAGTTAGCTAACTTACTTGCTTCAGTTGAGTTCTCTGCATTTTGTTGTACGGTACTGGTTAACTCCTCCATAGCAGATGCTGTTTCTTCTAAACTTGATGCTTGTGACTCTGTTCTGTGACTAAGTTCATTATTGCCTTCTGCTATCTCTCTTGCAGAATCAAAGACATTCGTTGATGCACTGCGTATTTCCTCAACCATGTTACTTAAATTATCGATAGAGCCATTCATCGCATTGGCTAGGGCTAAAAATTCACCACCATAATTATTACTCATTGTTTGCGTTAGATCGCCATCTGCTAGCGATTGCGCAATGTTAATAGCATCATTAATAGGCTCAACAATAGCATCCATTAGGTTGTTGATATTACTACCTAGTACTTTCATAAAACCTTGATATTCTTGTGTATCTATACGGCTATCTAACTTACCGGAAATTGCATCATTAATAAGACTGTCTATTTGATTTTGCGCATCCTTTTCCTCTGTTAAATCAACCCACTGAACAGCAGTACCAACATGATTTTCTTCTTCATCACGTAACGCCATTGCAATTAATTGAAACGATAGACCCGCTACTGATATTTCAGCGGTATAAGGTAAATTAGCGGGATTGCCTAATAAGTTCTGTTGATGGGATGGGTTTTGATGAAACGAGTCAAAATTAGTACCAATCATAGTATCTATATTAAATGATGGTAATACTGTTTTAAGTTGTGCTTCACGACGGCGCAGCATAGTAATAACTGCAGGGTTGGCATAAACAATATTTCCATCACAATCAGCCATCATTAAGTTAGTGGTCATACCCTCAACTGCGGAAGTTAAACGTCCCACTTCAATTGATTTTTCTCTTGCCGTAGTAACATCTTGCCATTCCAGTGAGTTGCCTATGTATTCACCGTTAGCATCCATAATTGCGGTAACATTAAGTTCAAAAGTAAGGTGTTTAATCTGAATATCAGTTTTGTAAGGTAAGTTACTAGGGTCTTCAAGTAACTTACGTTGGCGGGCGGGATTTTTATGAAAACTATCTATATTGGTTCCAATAATAATATCAGGGTCTGCTTTAAATCCGGGCCAGTTATCCGCAAAAACACTTTCATGCTGTTTTAATAATGCTAAGGTTGCCTCATTAGCATAGGTAATAGTAAAGTCTCTATCGATCATAATGTTCGCCGTAGCGGATTGATCAATAGCACCTTGCAATTGTGCCGCTTTATTTTCTTGAACTCTCGCTTCGGTAACATCTTGCCATTCAAGTGCATTACCTATGTACTCACCTGCTGAGTCACGAATAGCACTGACATTAAGCTCAAAAGTTAAGTGTTTAATTTTAATATCAGTTTTATAAGGTAGGTTGTCTGGATCATCTAATAGCTTGCGCTGATGGCTTGGTTTTTTATGAAAACTATCTATATTGGTACCAATAATAACCTCAGGATCCGCGACAAAACCAGGCCAATTTTCAGCAAAAGTACTTTCATGCTTTTTAAGTAAATTAAGCGTAGCAAGATTGGCATAAGTGACAACAAAGTCTCTATCAATCATCATAAAGGCTGTCGCTGATTGATCTAATGCACCTTGCATTTGTATCGATAAGTCACTTTTTTCAGTAGCCATATTCATAGTAACCCCTTTTACGCTATTACTTACTTTTGTTTTTTCTGCCGCTTCTACCATAGTAGAAGACAACAGGTTATAAACTTCTGACCATGCTTTTTTAACTGATGGTGTAAACTCATTCCCTAGCCCTTCAGCTAGGGTTTTTAATAAAGCTGCACCTACGGTGTCGTAATGCTCACGTTTAGTACCATAATTAAGGTGTCTTACACCAAGTTTTTGTACTGTTGGAATGAGTTTTTCTGGGTTATTAAGTAACTTAACTGCGCTGTCGAGCATGGTAATGAGTTTTTTCCCTTGCTCTGTTATATCGTCTGGAAATAGCGCTTTTAATGACGGATCCATTTTAAATAGTGTATTGTAGAATATATCTGCTGCCTGCTCCGAAATGGGTAATACTTTTTGCCAACTTTGCTGTATTAAATTGATTTGCTTGGGTGTCATAAGCTACGTTCCTCGGGGCTATGATGTCATCATTAAGGTGTAGATACTTCTCCACTCTACACTGTGCTCTCTTTATTAAATTAGTCTTGTTTACTTAGTGATCGTTATACTTTTATTATTTGCTTATCGGTACAGTCATTACTATCAAGCAGTAATGTAACCTCTTCTAGACTTTCTGGCTTTTGATGTTCTATGCAGTATAAATCGTCTTCATTGAGTAGCGTTTCACTATCGAGTAAAATAATTAGTTTATCGTCGACTGCCGCTAGCCCTTTTAAGAAACAACGATCAATGTTATTACCAAAGTCGGGTGCATTACGGATTGTTGAATTAGAAAATTTATATACTTCTGAAACAGCATCAACCACAATACCAACAACACTTGTTTTTTGATGACTGTGTTGTCTAAGGATAATAGTGACAGTTTGTTCGTTGTAATCTAACGGGGGTTGCCCAAAGCGTAATCTCAAATCAAGAATGGGGATGATTACGCCACGTAAATTAATGACACCTTTAATATAATCTGGCTTATTAGGAAGTTGTGTTACTGAGCTCCATACTCTGATTTCTTGAACACACAGAATATCAACTCCATACTCTTCACCTTGAAGCATAAAAGTTAAATACTCTTGCTCTTGATCAACCATGGTCAGTCCTATTCAATGCGTTAAATAAAAAGTTTAATATCCATGAGTACTACGAAGCATGTCGCTCTATTTGTTGTAATTGCGCAACATTTAATAACGTAACAATATTAGTATCGTTATTAATTAACCCTTCAATAAATTGTTGTGCTACACTACCACCAAAGGCAGGTGCGGGTTTAATCTCTTGTTCTTCTACATTAAGCACATCGGAAACTGCATCAACAACAAACCCTATGGTGCGTGATTTATCTTCCGACTGATATGTTAGTACGATTACTACTGTTGTATCTAAATACACTGCTTCACCAACATGAAACTTAATACGTAAGTCAACAATAGGAACAATAACGCCACGCATGTTAATAACACCTTTAATGCATAAAGGGGCATTAGGAATGATTGTTGGCTTTTCCCAGCTACGAATTTCTTCTACACATAAAATATCAACTGCATATTGTTCGTCTGCTAGTAAAAAAGTTAGGTATTGATCACCGCTAATAATAAAATCAATTCCTTCAAGGCTATGTTCTCCTTCAGGAGGAATTTCTTGAGCCATTGCTTGAATATTCACAGTAACGCTCCTATGCAACGCTATAACTAGAAAGGGTTTGTGTTTGTTGCGCACGCTCCAGTGCCATATGGATAATACCTGAGATATCTAATATCATTGCCACAGAGCCATCGCCTAAAATAGTAGCGCCAGACACACCATCAACTTGCTGGTAATTATCTTTTAAACTTTTAATAACCACTTGCTGTTGTGCTAATAAATCATCAACTAGCAAGCCTACTTTTTGCCCATCAGCTTCCACCACCACAAGTAACGCGTTATGCAAATCTTTTTTCTCTGCTTTTAGGTTAAATATTTGATATAAAGGAATTATTGGAACATTATCTTCTCTTAGTCGATAAAGAACCATGTCGCCTGAAACCCTATTGATAAGCTTGTCATCGATCTGTAAAGATTCAACAATGGCAATGAGAGGAATAATATAAACCTCGGTACCAACCCTCACTAGCTGCCCATCTAGAATGGCTAAAGTTAGCGGTAAATTAACTTTAAATGTACTTCCTTTTCCAATCACAGAGTCAACTTGAATACGACCGCCAAGTGCTTGAATATTGCGCTTAACAACATCCATACCTACTCCGCGACCAGAAATATCGGTAATAGCTGCCGCTGTTGAAAAGCCGGGCTCAAAGAGCAAGTCATAAGTTTGTGCGTCAGTTAACGTAACTGAGCTATCAATTAACCCTTTTTCAACGGCTTTTTTGAAAATAACTTCAGGATTAATGCCCGCGCCATCATCGCTTATCTCAATAACAATATTTCCACCTTGATGATAAGCATCTAAACTAATGACTCCTTTGACTGCCTTTCCGTTTTCAAGTCTGACTTCTTGAGATTCAATACCATGATCAGCAGCGTTGCGTACTAAGTGAGTTAACGGATCGCCTATTTGCTCCATGACCGTTTTGTCTAGCTCCGTTTGCTCTCCCTTGATTATTAACTCAATTTCTTTGCCTGTTTTAATCGCTAAATCATGAACTAAACGAGGAAAACGATTAAAAGCAAAGCTGATAGGTAACATACGAATACGCATTACGCTTTCTTGTAGCTCTTTCGTATTTTGTAGTAGCTGTTCTAAGCCATTAGTAAGACGCTCAACTTTACTGATATCAAAATCATTACCCAACTCAGAAAGCATTGATTGCGTAATAACAAGCTCACCAACGAGGTTGATTAAGCTATCAACTTTATCAACTCCTACACGTATAGAGCCAGCATCTGCTTTACTCTTAGGTTTGCTCGTTATGGCTTCTTTTTCTATAGTGCTATTATTTACCGCTGGTACTTCTATTTGGTTTTCACTGGCGAGGGATAACGTAGTTTCAGAAGATACTTCTACTATTTTTTCTGCTGGGCTCTCGTTATTAGATAAACTAACTTCAGGGTTATTGCCTAATATTAGGTCTTGATGGCTTTCAGTCTTAATTTGCGCTTCTTCGATCAATGTAATGTCTAAAACACATTCATCTTCCACCCACTCAAATATTTCAGCAATATCTGCAATACTAGCGGTAGAGTTAAGCAAAATATTCCAATGAAGATAAAGCTCTTGTGCATCAATATCGGTTAAGGCTGGTAATTCAGCCGTAGATGCAAAAACGGTTAACTCACCTAACTCTGCAAGGGCACTAAATAAAAATAGTGGGTCGTTACCTGTTTTAGCTAAGCTTAATTCAGGAATAAAGTTAATATTATATTGGTTCTTCACAGGAGCTTCGCTCAAAGCACCTTCATCTTTAGGAGCATCACTTATGGTTGAGTCAACTCCAGGTGAATGGTTGTTTACTGACTCATCATTTCTTAAGGTAGCATTTGAGGTACTTGGATGATTTGCCAGAGTTTCACTTAACCGAGTTGATGTTTTAGCTACTTTTTCTTTATCATAGCTTTGCTCATCTCGAGCAGCTTCAATTAACAAGCGTATACAATCTACTGACTCTAAGAGTATTTCAATATCGCTTGAACTAACTTCTCGGCGTCCGTCTCGCATTTCATCAAGTAAGGTTTCAACTAAATGAGTAAACTCGGTAACATTATTAAAACCAAAAGTACCTGCTCCGCCTTTAATTGAGTGTGCGGCTCTAAAAATAGAGTGAATGGTTTCATTATCACCTGGATGAAGGTTTAACAAACCTGCTTCCATTAACGCTAACCCCTCAAAGCTTTCTTCTAAAAAGCTAGGGATAAATTGTGATAAATCAACGCTCATAACAAATTCCTCATCAGGTGCTTGCTCAGTTTATTTATCTAACGACACGTTTAATGGTCGCTAATAACTTTTCCGGATTAAATGGTTTTACCAACCAACCGGTAGCACCTGCAGATTTACCACGCATTTTCATATCGGTAGAGCTTTCCGTTGTAAGCATTAATATTGGTGTAAATTGAAAGTTAGGCAGCTTGCGTAATTCTCCGCAAAGAGATATACCGTCCATATTAGGCATATTGACATCTGAAATAACCAAATCAAAACGTCCTGTTTGAGCCTTAGTTAAGCCATCTCGGCCATCTTTAGCTTCTACAGTTTGGTACCCTGCGCTTTTTAAGGTAAAACTTACCATATCTCTAATTGAATTAGAGTCGTCGACAACTAAAACTGTAGTCATTTAGTCTTCCTCATTATTATTACTATAAATAAACATCATGCTAACTTTTAATGTTGCTATTTAATCCATTATGTATTGCAATAAAATAGCATCACTAATACCTAACTGTTTGATACTGTCGCGTAATATAGGTGATTTAGATTGCCAAATAATTTCTTTACCTTGAGCAATAATGTAAGTGACCACCGCTAAGATAAATTGCACTCCTATGGTATCAATACGCGTAAGATCACTATCATCAATAGTAATAGCGTTTTCTTTTTCAATTATGGGCAATATTTGAGCTTGATACTCATTGACTTGAGCAATCGTTAAATCACTAGGGAGTTTTATCATTTGCAGGGTATATCCATATATTTGTTATTTTATCTATTAGTTTTAAGCATATGACAGATTTTTTTGAATGCAAGTTGTCCGGATTTAAAAGTTTTAAATTAAATAACCCCCTCTACTTTTTATTAACTATAAAGTTAAAAACTATACTCTTGGTTATTAAGACGTCATTCGTTAAAATTAGCGAAAAAACACTGTAACCATGACATTATATGCACTTATTTTTTTTGAGTGTTTCCACTGATGATCTTTACTGGGCAACAACCTTTCTTATTGGCGTAAAGGCCCTGAAAATGATTTATTATCGTATAAAGAAAAGAGCAAATACCTACTCAACATTAGATTGTATTTAGCTTGGTCGTTTTTTGGCTGTTTAACCATTTATTTACAAGACGATACTTTGATTAAACCGAGGATAATTATTGTTAATTTATTTTTCTCTAGCGTAAATTATCAGTAACTTTATTTTCAAGCATAATATCATTAAACTATTACCCAATGAATCAATGAGGTTATCTGACTATATTTGGAACAAATTTACTGAGTCAGGTCTACTTTTTGCCGATTTAACCCTTTATATTGCTTATAGCTATGATTTAGAGGCTAGGATTAACCGCTATGATATTTAGGTCTGCCATAGTTTCAATACTATTTATTTAATAAATATATGTCAGAAGAATCACCAGAAATAGCCAGAACGCTTTAACAAAGAACAATAATCCCTTTAGGAGCTACCATGTTTTATTTAATATATAGTGAAGACGTTAAAAACTCACTGCCATTACGATTATCAGTAAGAGAACAGCATTTAGCGAGGTTAAGTGCGCTACAATCTCAAGGTAAATTGTTAATAGCTGGCCCATGCCCTGCTATTGATAGTGAAGATCCAGGCAGCGCAGGGTTTACAGGATCATTAATTGTTGCAGAGTTTGACAATCTACAAGCTGCACAAATATGGGCAGATGAAGATCCTTATATTGCAGCTGGGGTATATGAAAAAGTTACCGTAAAACCTTATAAGAAAGTATTACCTGCTTAAGTATTCGGTAGTACTTTCCATACGAGCACCTATCTAGGTTACGTCGTTTTTATTCTTATTAATTTTAGGTAAAATAACCATGTTTTTTAATAACGCTACTATGAAAGCATTAACCACAAGTAGTTTGCTGTTAAGCCTATTAGCAAGTCCGTTGATTTATGCCGCCAGCCCTGTAGAAGAGTGCCGTAACAACCTCAAAGAAAACGCTACAACAAAAGCAATATCACAGTGTTTAGATAAAGCCACTCACGTTATTGATAAAGAGATGCAAACATGGCTAAATTTGCATCAATTTAACTTAGAAGAGCAAGCGTTAGTTCAAGGTAGAAACTCTGCGCTAAACATGTTTAAACGCTCGCAAAATAACTTTACCACCTATCGAGAAAACAATTGTCGTTGGCAGTATTTAGCTATTTCACCGGATATCAGCGCTGGGTTAGCATATAAAGAATGTTATATTTTGCTCAGTCAGCAACGTATTAACGAATTATCGCGCCTTGCCGACTCAACAACCGTACAATAAGTATTAATTAACGTAATAGCCTCGTCAACTAAATACTGTAAAGTCCGAATGTTCTGAACAACGCAATATAAAGCTTTTCGCTACTGCGTTGTTCACTCAAAGTAGCTAAAAATCAAGCTCTATGTGAACATTTAGCATCACACTATCTTAACTACTCTCAGAGCCAATAAGTAATGCTTCTGCTTGTTTAGCCTTTTCATCAACTTCTTGCTCATCACTTAATAATACCGCTAACCAACGCCCTTCAGGTGAGTTTTCTAACCCTATTTTTAAGATCATAGTCAATGGTACACTCAATAACATACCCACAGTTCCCAGTAACCAGCCCCAGAATATTAACGAAAGAAAAACCACTAATGTTGATAAACCTAACCCTTTACCTAAATAACGTGGCTCTATAATATTGCCCATCACCATATTTATCATAATGTAGCCAAGGCCAATTAAACCAGCTTCAGGAATGCCAAGTTGTAATATAGCTAATGTTACCGCGGGCACCGCAGCAATGATTGAGCCAATATTAGGTATGTAGTTTAATAAAAAAGCTAGCACCCCCCAAAGCAAGAAGAAATCTAAACCAAACGCCCATAACATTGAGGAAACGATACAACCCGTAGCAATACTTACTAAGGTTTTTATCGCAATATAATTATTCACTGAAGATAAAAAACGCTCTATTTGCTTTAAACGCATTTGCGGGTCATCTAACGCAAAATGAATTTTATTAGGAAACGATGAGGCCTCAAACAACATAAACACCACCGTTAAAATAATGAGAAATAAATTAGCCATAACTGAGCCAAAACCACTCAACATATCTGCTGCTAACCCCATTGCTGCAGCGGGATCAAAATATTCAGTAAAAATATCAATAGATAGATGAATATCATAACGGCTAAAAAACTCGGTTAGCCAAACAAACTGCTGTTTTAGCTGCTCTCGATAATGTGGAATATGCTGCGACAACTCATTCAATGATTGCCCGACAAGCCCCGTGAGTGATAGTGCTAACACAACAAAAATAGCAATAACGGTAATGACTGAAATCGCCTTAGGGATATTATAGTCACTTGCTTTTTTAATCAGGGGATTGCAAATAATGGCAATAAAAATTGATAAAAGAAAAGGAACTAAAATATTAGCGGCGGTTTTAATACCCGCAAAAATAATAAAAATAGCAGCGACGGTAACAAAGCCTTTTACCAGCGAATTGTTATTTGAGAGTAAAACCATGAGGTTATTTTCCTTAAAATACTATACTGTCAATATACATGAAAAACAGGTAGTTAACTATATCGATTATTTACTTAAAGTAGTAATAATCCCGCTCACCCCACTAAGTTCACTATGGTGTCAGGTATCGCTATCACCTTGTTGTTATTCATTTTTAATTACCCTAAAAGCACTTTTTTAAGGTACAATTCATTCATTACAAGTAATTATTTATGAGTTGAAAATCATTAAATTTATATAATGTAATAACATCATAGTGACTTGTTAAACGGCTACTATATCTATCATGCTTTAACGCATCTTTTCACTAACTCTATTTGAGGATATACAGGTTTTATGGATTTTATTTGGATCTCTTTTGCTTTCATTTGCGGTTTAATTGCCAAAGGCACCTCTTTACCTCCATCAATAGGTTATCTTGCTGCTGGCTTTGCATTAAACATGATGGGCTACCAATCTGATGACAGCCTAACCTTACTCAGTGACTTAGGTATTACCTTAATGCTGTTTACTATTGGTTTAAAGCTTGATGTTAAAAACCTATTTAAAACCGAAGTATGGTTAGGCAGCTCACTACACACGCTTACGTGGATCATCGCTTGTATTAGTATTTTTAAACTCTTTGCATTATTTTCAATTAGTTACTTTAGTGAATTAGATATTATTACTGCGACCTTAATCGCCTTTGCCCTAAGCTTTAGTAGTACAGTATGTGTTATTAAGTTATTAGAAGAAAATGGTGAAATGCGTACTCGCCATGGCAAGCTAGCCGTTAGTATTCTTGTTATACAAGACATTGTTGCTGTTGCATTTTTAGTAGTAGCTACAGGTAAAACCCCTTCTATATGGGCATTTTCACTACTTGGCTTATTTTTAATTAAGCCGCTCATTAATAGAATGATTAACTATGTCGGTCATGGTGAATTAATTCCATTAGCGGGTTTTTTCATTGCGCTAGGCAGCTATGAGTTATTTGAATTGGTTAATATTAAAGGCGACTTAGGTGCGCTCATTATCGGCATGTTTCTCGCTTCTCATCAAAAAGCCACTGAAATTAACAAAGCATTAATGAGTTTTAAAGATTTATTTTTAATTGGTTTCTTCCTATCTATTGGTTTCACTGCGGTACCAACACTTGAAATGCTAGGCTTAGCCAGTATGCTAATGCTATTAATTCCAATAAAATTTGCCTTGTTTTATGGCATTTTTACATTATTAAAAATGCGATGCAGAAGTGCATTTTTAAGTGCGCTATCATTAAGTAACTTTAGTGAATTTGGCTTAATTGTTGGTGCGCTAAGTGTTAGCGCTGGCTGGTTAAGTAATGATTGGTTAGTTATATTAGCACTAGCTGTATCATTGTCATTTATTCTTACAACCGTTATTTACAGCTTCTCACACGTGATATTTTCAAAGTACCGTCCTTTGCTTGCTCAGTTTGAAAGAGACACTAAACTTGAAGAAGATATTTTCACCCAACCTTGTAAAAGGCCCATCGTAATTATAGGCATGGGTCGAGTCGGCATGGGGGCTTATCGCGCTATTAATAACCATAGCGAAAGCCACGCTTGGGGTCTAGATGCTGACAAAGAAAAAATCACTTGGTTGAATGAGCAAAACATAGAAGCTTATTATGGCGATGCTGAAGATATACATTTTTGGGAGAGTATCGACTTATCACAAATTGAATTAGTATTGTTAGCATTACCTGCCGTACAAGATGCAATGAACATCACCACCCAGCTCAAAGGGGCTAAGTACCAAGGAAAAATTGCAGCGGTTGCGCGTTATGAAGATGAGCGTATTGAACTACAAGAGTACGGTATTGATAAAGTATTCAATTTTTACACTGAAGCTGGTGTTGGTTTTGCCGAAGAAAGCTTAGCTTTATTAGATAGTTTATCTTTGTTAACTACCACGAAAGATTAACGAGAACCCCTTGTGAATATCTTGTACATAAGCCGTTTATATATTCATACAAGCTTGTGTACAAGATTCTAGTTTCATTACCCCCTCAGATAATACAATAAATATTTTAAAATAAAATCAACATGTTAAACACTAGGGTATTTATTGTAAAAAAATTAGCGTTCTCTCATAGTTACACTACACTTAACTACATGAGGTGAGGAAGTGTTACAGTTATGTAACGTTAGACTTGCCTTATCAATAGATGGATGCTCGCACATGTTTTTATTGCTAAGTTACCTTAATTAGCGCACGGCTCGAACCCCTTGAGCCATTGTTTAGCCCATAATGAAGATTATGGGCTTTTTTTATATTTTCATCAGTCAAGTAGCATAAACGCTACGCGCGCAATTAACTGGAAACTGTTAAGGAAAACAAGCGATTAAAATTATCAGACGAGAGTTTAGCAATAGTTTTAACTGATTGACCACGAATACTCGCAAGGTGGTTGGCCACCTCAACAACAAAAGCTGGCTGATTCTCTTTCCCCCGATAAGGCACTGGCGCAAGATAAGGAGAATCTGTTTCAATAAGAAATTTATCATCGGGTACTAAAGCGGCAACTTCACGTAACTCGGTTGCATTTTTGAAAGTAACGATACCGGAGAACGAAATATAAAACCCTAATGCTAAAGCTTGCTCTGCCATATCCCAACTTTCAGTAAAGCAATGTAGAATTCCGCCAACTTCATCAGCGCCCTCTTCTCGCATAATAGCAAGTGTATCTTCTTGGGCTGCACGGGTATGAATAATTAAGGGTTTACCTAACTTTTTAGCAACTTGAATATGTTTTCTAAATGAGTCAATCTGCAATGCTTTGGTTTCAGGTGCATAGTGATAATCTAAACCAGTTTCACCAATGGCAATTACTCTGTCATTGGTTGATAAGGAAAGTAGTTGCTCGGTATCTATTGCATCTTCTTGATTTAAAGGGTGTGCCCCACAGGTTAACAATACATTGTCATAATGTGCTGTTTTTTCAGCCATATCGGAAAAGCTACTTAAAGTAACGCTTACACAAAGCAGTTTAGAAACACCTGCTTGAGTTGCATTAAGTAACACATTATCAAGATTATTATTATAAAGCGAAAGATCAAGGCGATCTAAGTGACAGTGAGAATCAATAAACAACGAAGTACCCTGTATATGGTCGGTTTAAATTTAATCGTAAATGATTAAACAAAAATAGTGCTAGTAAAAATTTTTAATGGAAGGGCCGTTACATGGTTAACGTCGCTTCAGATGAATTTAGTTGTCGTGCAATTATTTGTTCGATTTGATGACGCACTTTTTCAGGATCATCGAGAAAGCTAACGCCAACACCTGGAGGTGTGCCATTTTGTGCGCCAATAGGCGTTAACCAGCAAACTTCCCCTTTAACGGTAGAAGGCTCTAAAGCATCTGGTAATAAAACATGTAGTTCAACTTCAGCACCTAACTCGTACTGTCGTGGTGTTCTCACAAAGATACCACCTTCTTTTAAAAATGGCATAAAAGCTAAATATAAGTCACGTTCCGAGTGAAACTCAATAGATAATGGTACCACAAAGACCCCCTAGTCTTTCGCTTGTTCAGTTATAAGTGACGAAGTAACAATTTGCGTAATCGACATTAATAGTTCCTCAAGTATAAAGGCTTTATTCCCTTGAGGGTATAACTTTATAGTTTTACTCGCTTTAATGGTTAACTGATAAATATCATACAGTGACTGTATTGAAATACCTTTATTTGTTAAAAACAATGTATCTGCATTTACTGAGAGGTCACGTTGTAAGTTGGTTGTAATTTTTTCTAACCATCGTAATGCTTCACTATTATCTTGTAATAGTGTCAATAATGTCGACTCGCTTTTTTCGTGATTAAGTAGCGCTAAGTATTCATGCTTAAACAATTTATATGCCTGATGAGTACTTTCATTAGATAATTCAGGAAGGTGCGTTAGGTTTACAAAGTTAGCATTTTCGTCATTAAGAGGATAATTAACTTTACTGAGCAGCTTATCGCCAACTAACGGCTGAATATGTACTAAGCGACAACGACTAATAATAGTAGGTAGTAACATATCACTGTCATGTGTTAACAGCATAATAATACTATGTTTGGTTGGCTCCTCTAACGTTTTTAACAAAGCATTAGCCGCTGCCACCGTCATAATTTCAGCATGAGGGATTAATAAGGTTTTATAATGACCTATATGTGCCGTTTTTTCTAAAAAATAATTGGCTTGACGGACATCATCCACACCGATACTGGTATTTTGCGCCGTTAACATTAAGTGATCAGGATAACTATGGCTGTGTTTCAGCTGACAATGTTTGCATGTACGACACGCTTGTAAATAATAATCCTGATCATCATTTACAAACACTTTTTGAGGAGACTGACATAATAATAGCTGACTCAACCATTCCCCTAACTCTTTTTTACCTGCTCCTTGCGCCCCTGTAATTAATATTGCGTGAGGTAACCGCTGCTGAATGAACTGCTGAGTTAGAATTACTTTATTCGAGATCATAGCTAAACCTTGTAGAAACACGACTAAAAATTATCAGTAACTTTCAACGTTACCTTGAATGCTGCTTGATTAATTGTTCAAGTACCGAAATCACCTCGTTCGCTACAGATTCTTGGCTTTGTGAAGCGTCAATAACAGTAAATTTTTCAGGACAAGCCTTAGCTTGTTGCAAGTAGCCATCTCGCGCTCTATTTAAAAAGTCGAGTTTTTCATCTTCCATTCTATCTAAACCATCACCACGTGACTTTACTCGCTCAAGCCCAATGATAGGGTCTAAGTCTAAAATAATATTCATATCAGGAGAAAAGCCCGCTAAAGCTAAATTATTAACTTGGTTAATAATATTGATATCAATCCCCCGTGCGTAATGTTGAAAGCTAATAGTAGCAGCATCAAATCTATCACAAACAACCACTTTACCTTGGTTTAACGCTGGAACAATTTTTTCTTGTATATGCTGTGCTCTAGCAGCACCAAATAACATCAGTTCGGTTATATCAAGCATTTCAGATGAGTCGGGGTCAAGAATAATACTTCTAATTCTTTCTCCAATAGGAGTTCCACCAGGCTCACGCGTTAGGAGAACGTCAAAACCTTTATTAGTTAAATACGTTTCAATTTTTTTAATTACTGTTGTTTTACCTGCGCCGTTACTTCCGTCGCAAACTAACATAAAACCTTTTTTCATAACGTCTTCTTTTTTGTGTGAACTGGGTATTTTTTATTGCATATTTAAGCGGCTAATTCGCTATATATATTAGCGAGCTATATATTACCGTTATTTAGTTTATTATTCATATAAATAAGTCTAACAAACCAAATATCTATATAATTTTGATAACGGGGCTAAATAGCCAATAAAAAAGCTCCGCTGAATATACCTCAACGGAGCTTTAGTGGGTAGCCTGTTCAATAAGCTAAAGGCTTAATGAACAATGTCCCTTAGCCATTTATTAAAAAGTGAACATAAATACTCGCGGCATAGCCCAGAGCAATAACCCAGCTCCACTTTAAGTGACCAATAAAAGAATATTTGCCTTTAGTTTGTCCCATTAGTGCAACACCTGAAGCTGAGCCAACCGATAATAAACTCCCACCAACACCTGCGGTCATAGTAACCAGTAGCCATTGTTGTAAATCCATCGCTGGGTTCATTGTTAATACCGCAAAGACTACCGGTATGTTATCAACAATCGCTGATAATACGCCTACTGCAATGTTTGCATAGGTTGGACTCCAATTACTGTAAAGTAGCTCAGAGACTAAGCTTAAATAGCCCATAAAACCTAACCCACCGACACACATGACCACACCATAGAAAAATAGTAGCGTATCCCACTCAGCACGCGCTATTTTGTCAAAGATATCAAATGGAACAATATTACCTAGTCTTTTTAACGCTTTTTCATCGTTATTTATTTCAGCTAAGGTACGCTTTTTATTTAATGAGCGCGGTAAACTGCGACGTAAATAAAAGCCTAAAAATTTCAAATAACCTAACCCCATCATCATGCCTAATACTGGTGGCATGTTAACAAAGCTATGACACATAACCGCTGTAGCTATGGTTAAAACAAACAAAAAGATGATACGTTTAGCCCCACGCTTAATGATGAACTCTTCATCAAGGATAGGGGCAGATTTTTCATTAGAAATAAAGAAACTCATAATCAAAGCAGGAATTAAGAAGTTTACTAATGAGGGAATGAATAGCACAAAGAACTGCTCAAATTTAACTAAACCTGCCTGCCAAATCATTAGCGTTGTAATGTCACCAAAAGGACTAAATACCCCACCGGCATTTGAGGCGATAACAATATTAATACATGCAATGTTAATAAACTTATTATCATTAGGCGCAACTTTAAGCACTATAGCGCACATCAACATCGCGGTAGTTAAGTTGTTCGCAAAAGATGAAATAGAAAAAGCTAAGATACCCGTTACCCAAAATAAGCTGCGTAAACTCAACCCTTTAGAGGTCATCCAAACACGTAGACTATCAAAAACACCACGCTCCTCCATGGCATTGATATAAGTCATTGCCACCAATAAGAAGAGTAATAGCTGTGCATATTCAAGAAGATTTTCATTGAATGCTTCTTCTGCGTGAGTTGGAATGCCATGCTGTGTATAAACCCAGCCAATAATAAGCCAAATAATACCTGCGGCGACCAACACGGGTTTTGACTTGCGTAAGTGAATAAACTCTTCACCAATAACTAATAAGTAAGCGATGAAAAATAAAGAAAGTGCAGTAAACCCAGCTAAGCTGGTAGTTAAATTTAGCTCACCTGCAGCTGAGGCCCATGATGGCATTGAAACCATTAAAAGCATTATGGTTAATATAAATTTTTTCAAAATTATTCTCTAATTTGGGGCGAGTGTCTTAATAACTCTATTTCATTGCTCAGTATTAACCTTACCCGAGAGTTGTATTTGAGGTAATAAATACACTTTAACGATAAGTAAAGCAGGCACTTTATTTTAATGTGAGCAAAATCAAGGTGTGCGCAATTATATTCCAACTAAATAACAATACAATTATAAATAGGCAATAATTAATAGCTTGGAGGCATAAATAACAAAAAGCGTATTTTTTTATTTAAATAACAGCATACTATATTTTAATATTAATTTTTATTTTTTAACGCTTGTTGTTCAATATAACGTTTCACCGCCTTATTGTGCTCACTTAACGTACGACTAAAAGTATGCTGTCCATTACCTTGACTAACAAAATAATAATAATCTGTTGCTGCTGGGTTTACTGTTGCTTGTAATGCAGTCAAGCCAGGCAGAGCTATTGGTGTTGGCGGCAAGCCATTTATTCTATAGGTATTATAGGCGGTTTTTTCACGAAGGTGAGCATAGGTAATATCGCCTTGATAACGATCCCCTAAACCATAAATGACTGTAGGGTCTGTTTGTAAACGCATATTTTTACGCAAGCGATTCAGAAACACCCCCGATATAATCGGCTGCTCTGGTATATGGCTGGTCTCTTTTTCAATGATGGAGGCCATAATAAGCACTTCATAAGCTGATTGATATGGTAACCCTTGAGCACGCGTTTGCCATAATCGGTTTAATTGCTTTACCATTTTTTTATAAGCGCGGGTTAACAATGCAACATCAGTTGTACCTGAGGTAAAAGCATAAGTATCTGGAAATATCCAGCCTTCAGGGTTTTCATGTTCTATATTGAGTAGTTGTGCTATATCGGTTATAGCTTGTCCATTTAATGTTTGAGTGATATGCGCATCAGCTTTTAACAATGCTAAATTCTCTTTAAATGTACTGCCTTCAATAAACGTAATAGTAAACTGATGCTCTTTACCCGAGACTAATAAAGCCAATAACTCTTGTAAATTGGTTTGTGGCGTAACTTGGTAAGTACCCGCTTTGATATGAGCATATTGCGGAAAGATTTTAACGTAGCTTTTCAAATAAAAGCTGTTATTTAACCAACCTAGTGATATTAACTGTTTGCTAAAGCTATTAACCGAGCTGCCTTTAACAACCGTTAATAGTTGCGGCGTCGATAAAGGTAGTGATTGTTGCATCGCTTGCTTGATATTAAAACTAACAATGACTAACGCACTTAAACCAAGTAACAATACCACCAAAATTATTTTTCTAAGCACACTATTACCTTTATATATGCCAGGTTAGTAAACTGGCTGAGTTAAACTAAGTTAGTAAATATTCAAATCATTTGTTGTTGATATAAAAGCTTGTACCGGGTTTAATGGTAGTGCTCTATTATTAAATTGGTTAATTGGCATAATACCCATAACACAATTACAAATGAACATTGCTTCTGCTTTTTTAAGATCATCCAAAGAGGTTTTTTTGATCACAACATCAGTATTATGCTTCAATAATGTCTGACGTATTAAACCATTAACTCCTGAATAACCTAAAGCCGGTGTGTGTAATTTATTATCAAGCCAATAGAAAAGATTAGCACTTGTCGCTTCAACAACCTCGCTAAGCGTATTAAGTACGACTAAATCATCTTCTACACGCTGGTCTAGCTCTGTACGTAAAAGCACTTGCTCTAAACGGTTTAAATGTTTAATGCCGCCAAGCATAGGACTAATAGATATTTGTTGTTGGCTAATGCCTAAGGATAACCCTTCTTGAGCTTGTTGAGGGTAATGTGAAGGGAAATCAAATACCATCACAATAAATTGTGTTGAACCGGCAATTAAACCTTGTCTAGAATAGCCTCTTCCCCCACTACCAGCACTAATAATGACTTTAAGTACTCCTGATGAAAACCCGCTAGCAGCACTTACTAATTCATGTTCTAGCTCAGTTTTAATTGGAGAAGAAATATTAAGGTGCTTACAGCCTAAAATTAGCCGCTCAATATGTTCTGACAACAATAACACTTGTCCTGCAACTATTTTAGCCGTTGTAAAAATACCATCGCCATAGGCTAAGCCACGATCAGTAATCGCAATATGATTAATTTTTTCACCGTTAATTGAGCAGTATTTCATAACACCTTTTACTGTAAAGTCGGAAATAAAAAAGCCTGAAGACTTTTATGATAACGCATAAAGAAGTATTCAGGCTTTTAGATAAGAGTTCAAGATAATTATCTTAACTTTATATTAAGATTATATTTTTTTGAAAACAAGTGATCCGTTTGTGCCACCAAATCCAAATGAGTTACATAAAACATACTCAAGGTTCACATCACGCGCACTGCCCGCAATATAATCTAGATCACAACCTTCACCTGGGTTATCTAAATTAATCGTTGCTGGTACTTTATTTTGCATCAATGCTTGAATACTAAAAATCGCTTCAATTGAACCAGCCGCACCAAGTAAATGACCTGTCATCGATTTAGTCGATCCCATCATAACTTGCTTAGCTTGCGATCCAAAAATAGTTTTAACTGCATTAGTTTCTGCAATATCACCCGCTGGTGTTGAGGTACCATGAGCATTAATATAGCCAATTTTAGTAATATCTACTTTGGCATCATTAATGGCATTTTGCATAGCACGCGCCGCACCATCGCCATTTTCAGGAGGTGAAGTCATGTGGTAAGCATCACCGCTCATGCCAAAACCAGCTAATTCAGCGTATATTTTAGCACCGCGAGCTTTAGCGTGTTCATACTCTTCAAGTACAATAACACCTGCACCATCACCTAAAACAAAACCGTCACGGTCTTTATCCCAAGGGCGAGATGCTGCTTGTGGATCATCATTACGACGAGATAACGCTCGAGCAGCGCCAAAGCCGCCCATACCTAATGTAGTAGACGCTTTTTCTGCGCCACCAGCAACCATAGCATCTGCATCACCATAAGCAATCATTCGTGCTGCATGGCCAATATTATGAACACCACTAGTACAAGCTGTAGTAATAGAGATATTAGGACCTTGCAAACCGAACATAATCGATAAGTGACCTGAAATCATATTGATAATGGTAGATGGCACAAAAAATGGCGAAAGCTTACGAGGGTTACCTTCAGCTTTAATCAATTTAGTATGATTGTCTTCAATTAAACCTAAACCACCAATACCCGAACCAACAGCAACACCAACACGTGGCGCATTTTGTTCTGTGATCGCTAGACCTGAATCATTAAAAGCCTGTACACCTGCAGCAACACCATACTGAATAAAAAGATCCATTTTTTTGGCTTCTTTTTTCTCCATATACTGTTGAACATCAAAGCCTTTAACTAAACCTGCAAATTTAGTGGTGTAATTAGTCGTATCAAAATGTTCAATATTGCTAATACCACTTTGCCCCAATAGCAATTTTTGAAAGGTTTCTTCTGCTGTATTGGCTAGCGGGCTAAGTGCACCAATACCGGTAACTACAACGCGTCTCATCGTTGGTGCCTCCGAAATATATGAGTAGATACAAAAAAAGCGGTCACTTTAAAATAAGTATACCGCTTTTTATTTTAGTTAAGTTCAATAAAATGAACTAACTCAGCTATTACTGGTTTGCAGTAACGTAATCGATAGCTGCTTGAACTGTAGTAATTTTTTCAGCTTCTTCGTCAGGAATTTCAGTATCAAATTCTTCTTCTAACGCCATAACTAATTCAACAGTGTCTAGTGAATCAGCACCTAAATCGTCAACGAATGATGATTCAGTTTTAACTTCTGCTTCGCTAACACCTAATTGTTCGATAGTAATTTTTTTAACGCGTTCTTCGATAGTACTCATTTTTTTTCCTTTACTGAAAGTGCATTTTTTCAAATTGCGTGTAGTGTATTCGTCAAAAGCTTGCCATGCAAGCATCTAATATTAATTTTTTCTCTGGTCTAACCTGTTGAGGTATTAAATAAAGATAAAACCAACCTGTCAGACCATCTTTCAACCCTTTATTTTTAAAGGGTTAAACCATATACATACCACCGTTCACATGAATAGTTTCGCCAGTAATATAAGCAGCAGCATCTGACGCTAAAAAGGCAACAGTGCTCGCAATTTCATCAGGTTTTCCTAGTCTATTAGCTGGAACTTGTGAAAATATGCCTTCTTTTTGCTCATCTGTGAGTGTTTGTGTCATGTCGGTATCAATAAAACCTGGTGCGACTGTATTAACGGTAATACCACGAGAAGCCACTTCACGGGCTAATGCTTTAGTAAAGCCTAATAAGCCTGCTTTTGCAGTAGCGTAGTTAACTTGTCCCGCATTACCCATAGTACCAACAACTGAACCAATATTAATGATACGGCCAGTACGTTTTTTCATCATAGGGCGAATAGCCGCTTTACTGACTTTGTATACTGACGTTAAGTTGGTTTCGATAATATCACTCCACTCTTCATCTTTCATTCGCATAAACAAATTATCGCGAGTAATACCGGCATTGTTAACAAGAATATCGATGCTACCATGTGCTGTTTTTATCGCATCAAACATAGCGCTTATTGATTCATCACTTGTTACATTAAGTACTAAGCCTGTACCCGGCACTGTACCTTGCGCTAAATATTCTGAAATTTTTTCAGCGCCATTTTCTGATGTTGCTGTACCTACAACGGTTGCACCTAATGCTTGTAATTGCATAGCAATAGCTTTACCAATACCACGACTAGCACCTGTAACTAATGCAACTTTACCTGTTAATGAAAACATAAATTATACCTATTGTATTTATTCTAAAATAAATTGAGTTTTCTCAATTTAATGGTTTTACTAATTAACTGTCCGCTAACTCTTTTAGCTGTGCTAATGACGCATTATCATTAAAGCTTACTGAGCTAATTGACTTAACAATTCGTTTATTTAATCCTTGTAATACTTTACCTGGACCAATCTCTGCGACTTTTGTTACCCCGTTGTTTGCAAGCAATGTAATTGTTTCGCTCCAACGTACTGGTGAATATAACTGTTTAACTAAGGCTGCTTTAATCGCTTGTGCTGAGGTTTCAGTGGCAACATCAACATTGTTAACCACTGCAATAGCAGGTGCATTGAACGTCACTTTTTCTAACTCTAATGCAAGTTTATCGGCGGCATCTTTCATTAATGCGCAATGTGATGGTACGCTCACAGGTAAAGGTAAAACGCGTTTAGCACCCGCTGCCTTACATAAAACACCAGCTCTTTCTACAGCAGCTTTATGACCTGCAATCACCACTTGACCCGGAGAGTTAAAGTTTACGGCTGATACCACTTCACTTTCTTGTGCTTGCTGACATGCATTAATAATAACGTCATCTTCTAACCCAATGACAGCTGCCATAGCGCCAACACCTTCTGGCACACTTGTTTGCATAAATTCGCCACGTTTTTCAACCAATACAACTGCATCAGTTAAAGAAAGCACTCCTGCACAAACCAGTGCTGAATATTCGCCTAAACTATGTCCAGCCATAATATCAGGTTGAATAGCAGTTTCTGCTTGCCATACGCGCCATAAAGCAACACTCGCTGTTAATAAAGCAGGTTGTGTAAAATTCGTTTGATTAAGTTTCTCTACTGGACCTTGTGACACTAACTGCCATAAGTCGTAACCAAGTGCTTGTGATGCTTCTTGAAATGTTGCTTGTACAATATCATGCTCAGCAAAATCACTGAGCATAGCTACAGTTTGAGAGCCTTGACCTGGAAACACGAATGCTAATGTATTTTGCATATTAAGTTATTCTCTTATTTATTATCTAATTAACGTGTAGATAACGCTTTAGGCATGACTTGTTTCTTACTGTTCGTTAACAGATAAACCTTGCTCTAAAGTCGCTTTAATTTTATCAGGAACTTGTCGTTCAACTTCTTTCATGGCTTCTCTAATCGCGGCTAAAAAAGCAGCTGAATTGGCATTACCATGGCTTTTAACCACAATTCCCCGTAATCCTATCAAACTTGCGCCATTATACTGGTCGGGGTTCATCGACTTAAACAGCTTTTTAAAGCTAGATTTAAAGAAAAATCCAACCAGTGAAGTTAATACATTAGCGGTAAATATGGATTTAGAGCGTTTATGTACTAATCGAGCAACCCCTTCACAGGTTTTCAAAGCCACATTTCCGACAAAACCATCACAAACAATGACATCTGCTTTATTGGCAAAAATGTCACAGCCCTCAATAAAGCCAACATAATTAATAGCACTATTCTCTGTGAGCTCTACTGCCGCTAATTTAATATGATCACTGCCCTTCATAGACTCTTCCCCCATATTCAATAAAGCAATACGTGGATTTTCGATACCATCTACTTGTGCGGCCATCACTGAGCCCATAACACCGAATTGATAGAGAACATGCGAATCACAAAAAACATTAGCGCCAAGATCTAACATAAAGACATGTTTATTTTTATCGTGGGTCGGTAATGCCGAAATTAATGCTGGTCGTTCAACACCTGGTAAATTCTTTAAGACGAAGTGCGCCATGGATAATAATGCGCCGGTATTACCTGCGCTAACACAAGCTTGCGCTTTGCCTTGATGGACTAAATCTAAAGACTTACGCATTGAAGAGTCTTTTTTAGTACGCATAGCCAAGGCTGGTTTATCGTCCATTTCAACAACTTGTGTTGTCGGATATAACGTTAATTGGGGGTGTTGTTCAAGTTTTTCTGCAGGCATGCCATAACGTGCCGCAATAGGAATTATAATTTGAGGGTCGCCGCATAAGATAAGATGCAAGTGAGGATGACTTTTAATGGCCATTATTGCTGCGGGAATTGTTATAAGGGGGCCTTTATCGCCCCCCATAACATCTAACGATAACGTTAGATTTTTGACATCATTTAAGCTCAAACGAGATAAGCCTAAAAATGTAATCGCTTATTTAGCGATTACTTTAACGCCTTTGTAAAAGCCATCAGCTGTTACGTGGTGACGACGGTGCGTTTCACCAGATACTGGATCTACAGATAAGTTTTCTGCTGTTAATGCATCATGTGAACGGCGCATGCCACGTCTTGAACGAGACTTTTTGCTTTTTTGAACTGCCATGAGTTTCTCCTAAATCGGTTATTAGTTAAATAAATTAACTATTTAAGTTGTTTTAATACTTCAAATGGATTCGGCTTCTCTAGCTCTTCCGGCAATTCACCCCAAACTGTATCAGCATCAGCTGGACAATCTTTAAGTTCATGCCTAGGAATTAATGGAATAACAAGAATTAACTCTTCTTCCACAAGTTCTAGCAAGTTGACTTCACCATTTTCATCTAATTCTATTACGTCATAATATGACGGAATTTTTTCAGCAGCCTCGGCATTTTTTGCAGGACTAAAAGTAAACTCTACTTCAAGTAAATGCTCAAAAGAACCATTACAGCGCTGACAAGTTAATGCAACCGATGTTGAGGCAGTGCCTGACAAAACTGTCAAACCACGTTCATCAACATCAAACTTAACACTAACTTGAACATGCTCACTATTGCTTTCGCACTCAGCGAGCAGTCTAGTCATTGCCGACAATTTAAACACACCTTGACACACAAGTCTGCGTTGAGCACTGCGGGTTGGACTAATTGTTATTGGAAGCTTAAGATTCTGCATAGGTCGCGCATGATATAGCCACTATAAGCAACTGTCAAAAGAAAATTGCACTATTTCGTTTAAAAGCTCAAGATAGCCCCAATAATAACAGTAATTAATAATTTTTTGTTTATTTCCTCAACAAATAACAATATTACAACCGATATAGGCTTTTCATGAAAACTTTAGTTTTAGGCTCAACCTCCCCCTTTAGAAAAACAATACTTGAGAAACTTAACTTACCATTTGAGTGTGCAAAACCAAATATAGATGAAAGCCCACAAACTAATGAGCTACCAGAACAACTGGTTGAACGTTTAGCTATTGAAAAAGCAAAAGCGGTAAGCTCAAACTACAGCAACGCCCTGGTGGTTGGTAGTGATCAAGTGGCAGTATGCGATGGGCAAATTATTGGCAAGCCACATAATTATGACAATGCAGTAAAGCAGCTTAGTAGTTTTAGTGGCAAAGCGATTACCTTTTATACGGGACTCTGTGTATATTGCACCAACACGAAAGCAGCAAAGTCATTAGTTGAGCCCTTTATTGTGCATTTTAAACAGTTGAGTGAGCAAGATATTGCGAACTATATAAATGCTGAGCAACCATTTAACTGTGCCGGTAGTTTTAAAAGTGAAGGCTTAGGGATTTGTTTATTCGAAAAGCTTGCAGGAGATGATCCTAATACCTTAATTGGTCTACCACTAATAAAGCTGGTCGAGTTATTAAAGCAACTAGGCTTAGATGTTTTAGCCCATCAAACAAATACCTAGCCTGAAGTTAGGTTAAATAACCTGAACTCGGCTTAAGAGATATTTAACAAATTGAAA